>DATASQ010000058.1:0-1919 GCA_036269135.1 Acidobacteriaceae bacterium | reverse complement strand
CCGACCTTTGGGGGTTGGCCTAAGCATCTCAACCACTTAGGGGTCCTAAAGTACTCGAATCGGCGAAGTTGGGCTAGGGCTAGGCGGCTCAGCGGCAAGGGACACCCAAGGGACACCCGCATCCTTCAGGCTGCTGCAACGGCTGATCGACTACGGCATCGCCACAGGCTATCTGCGCGGGCGAACGGTTCAGCGCACGTCGGGGTAGTGCCGCTCCAGCCCTTTGCGAAAGCCGAGCCCCCAGCGTGCTCCGACCTTGAGGTAGATCCAGTTCGCCCGCAGCGCGCCCCAGGCGGCGACCCGGCGATCGGAGGTGATCACCACGCGGTTGACGAGGCGGGTTCGGCCGAGCCGGTGGAAGCGGATGCACAAATCCGCCTCCTCCATGACCAGCAGCGTGGGGTCGCAGCCGCCGACGGCCAGGAAATCGGCGCGGCGGAAGAACATGGCGTGGTCGCCGAATAGCAGCCGCACGCCGCGCAGGAAGAGTTGCGGCCGGAACAGCAGCGGCGCGTACCAAGTCTTGATCCAGTTGTGGAAGCTGGTCCCCCAACGAACCTGGTCCGGCCCGCTGAGCAGGGGGGTGAAGCCGGCCAGGGCGGTCCCAGGATCCGCGAGCACCCTGCGCATCACGGCAACCGCGTCATCGGGCAGCAAGGTGTCGGCGTGCAGCACGCAGATGATCGGTGCCGTGGCTTCCTGCACGCCACGGTTGATCGCCGCCGCCCGGCCACGGGTCTCGTGCCAGACGACAAGCAGCCCGGCCGCCTCCGCGATGGCGACGGAGGCGTCGGCGCTGCCGCCATCCACCGCCAGCACCTCTGCCGGCGGTGGCTCGAGCGCGGCGAGCGAGCGCAATAGCTGCGGCAGTCCCGCCGCCTCGTTCAGCATGGGGATGACGATGGCGACCCCAGTCATCGCTTTCGGCTCACTCCAGCAGCCCGGGCCAGCGCGCCAGGTCGTCCGGACGGTCGCGGTCGGAGAGACGTTCCAGCACGGCGGGAAAACCGAGAAGAATTCACTAAACCAAGCCACTCGTCAGTTATCGCGTCATCGTCGAGCTGATCTCGGCAACTAACACCAAAACCGGCCTCACTGTGCGCTGCGAACTCGACACTGACCAATACCCCAGCGGCATTGTTGTCTCCGACGCCGAGATGGCCGCTCTCAACATCAAACGTGCTGGGTTCCACGGCGAGTGGAACTACACCATCTCACCAGGTCTTCATCGCCCAAATCGCGCGTTTATCTCGTGACGGGCGCTTAGCGGCTCCTAAGGGCCACAATCCTGCTAAATATTTTGGTGTATACGACGTCGTCAGACTGGACACGATCTGGCTGGATAAGTCGTAAGGCGAGCCCCTTTGAGACGCCGCCGTGCTCGATCCTGAAAGAAGCAGGAGAAAACCTTTTTTTGTAATCCACATTATCCGGCCATGGTGGACCGGCTAAGATGCGGACGCCAGCCGGATACTCGGCATTCAAAAAGACGAGCTGTTCAGCGGCACGGCGAAGCGCGTCTGTCGCCCCGTGTAGTCTCCACCCATTTCCGATATCGGCAACGATGCGGCGTTCCGAACCGCAAAAGCGGCAGTCTCGGGAACCAGGATAGCTCGTCGCGAGTTTGGGTACCGGAAGCGACTCCCACAAGACCTTATGGGACGCTATTTATCAGTGAAGGGGCCCCAGGCGACCGCTGGCCTTGGGCGGCGTGCGCTGACCGGTGTCTCCGGATTCTGAAGACTAGGCGAGTGTCCCATGCGAAGCATCATTTCCCAGTCGGTCGTCCTGCCGGCCCCGGCCGAACGTCTCTTCGCGATGTACATTGATCCCGCGAAGCATGCGGCGATTACTGGTGCGCCGGTCGCGATCAGCGCTGAGCCGGGTGCACCATTCCAAGCCTTCAATGGCGCGCTCAC
>DATASQ010000057.1:0-135565 GCA_036269135.1 Acidobacteriaceae bacterium | reverse complement strand
TCAGGGAGCCACGGCAACCATCAGCTTCAACGGCATGCGCCCCGATCACAACGTGTGGCTGATCGATGGCGGCGAAATTTACGACCGCGGCAGCGGCGGAAAGCCGGATGTGATGCCGTCGCCGGACGATCTGGCGGAATTCCAGTCGCTGGAGAGTAATTACTCGCCGGATTATGGGATCGGCTCGGGCGGGACCATCATCATGGCTCTCAAGTCGGGCAGCCGGAATTTCCACGGTGGAGTGTGGGAATTCAACCGTAACGACGACTTCGATGCAGCGAACTATTTTTCGAAGCTGAACAAACAGCCGACCCCGGAGCTGCGCCTGAACATTTTTGGCGGCAACATTGGCGGCCCGCTGTTTATTCCCGGGCTGTATCCCAAGAGCAGGAGCCGAACCTTCTTTTTCTACAGTGAGGAATGGCGCCGCTATATTGCGGGGGCGACTCCTTCGGGCATCAATACCATCCCTGGGGATGACATTCCGACCGCCGGCGCCAATCTGAACTATGTGGTGCCGAGCGGCTGGAAGGAAAAGCCGAACAGCGGCATCTGCAACGCACTCCAGACGGCGCCCTGCGTGCCGAACCTGCCCATGAACGCGGCATTAACCGCTAAAGAGACGGCGGCGGGACTAACTCCGGGAGATTCGTTCCCCGGTGGCGTGATTCCGGCGAGCATGATCGATGCCAATGCGGTGCTGTTCATGCATACGGGAGCGATTCCGGCGGCGAATTCCACCTCGGCTAACGGCTCGCCGCAGTATGTGGCGTCGCCAAAGCAGCCGACCTTCGTGCGGGAAGACGTGGTGCGCATCGATCATGACATCACGAACAAACTGCATCTGATGGGCGATTACATTCACGACCAGATGTCGCAGACGTACTACCCGGACATGTGGAGCAACGACAGCTATCCCACCACCGGCAACGTGTTCGGCAATCCGTCGTGGGGATCGGTGATCAAGCTGACGCAAACGATCTCGCCGACCATGCTGAACGAAACAGCGCTGAACGTGAACGGCAACAGCATCAGCATCACGCCGGTTGGCATTTATGCGCAGCCTTCCGGATGGTCGCAGGCGGGCTATTTCCCGGCAGCGAACAACGCATTGAACCGCATGCCATCGGTGGATCTGAGCGGACCGGTGGGCACGAACTGGACGATCAACTACTGGCCGTGGAAGAACGCCTTCCTGGACTATCAGCCGCGCGACGACTTCTCGTGGACGCGAGGCAGGCACTCGCTGAAGTTTGGCTTCTCGTATATGCGGGTCGACAAGAATCAGCAGCAGCAGGCGGATACGCAGGGGGATTACAGCTTTGGGACGGACTTCTCCGGCGATTCCTACGTCAACTTCCTGCTGGGCTTGTCGGACAGCTTCAGCCAGCTGCAGGCTATCGACATGTTCCACTGGATCAACAACACCTATTCCTTCTATGGAATGGATAACTGGCATGTGACGCCGCGGCTGACCCTGAACCTGGGGATACGCTACGACGCACTGCCGCATGTCTACGAGAAATTCGACCGGACGGCGAACTTCGTTCCCGCTCTTTACAACGCGAATGACGCGGCGACGTTCGACGCGAGCGGAGCGATCTGCCAGTCCACCGCGCAAACGGGCTGCACGGGAGCGAGCCCGGGCCTTGGCAATCCGACCAACGCTCCGGCTCCGTTCTACCTGAACGGCATCGGGCGTCCGGGGGTGAACGGCTTCCCGAAAGGGCTGGTGCAGAATGACTACTTCACCTGGCAGCCTCGTCTGGGTTTCGCCTATGACGTCTTCGGCACTGGAAAATGGGTGCTCCGGGGCGGCGCGGGCTTCTTCTACGAGCGCATCCAGGGGAACGATATCTATGGAACGGATACCAACCCGCCTTATGCGTACAAGCCTACGGCGAGCTCGGTATATTTCAGCACTCCCAATGTGAGCGTGCTGAATAACCAGGCGGCGACCACGCCGGTGTTCCCCGCGAGCATGGGAACGCTGGGCTACTACTACCCGAGCCCGGGCACGCTGCAGTACAGCCTGGGAGTGCAGCACGAAGTGGGACCAGGAATCGTGGCCCTGGTGCAGTACGTAGGATCGGGAGCCTGGAACCAGGACGATGAGCGGGCCATCAATACGCTGCCGCTGGGCGATATCACCGATCGCGAGGCAGTTTCGAAAGGGGCGAATGCCAACCTCTACCGCATGTTCCCGGGGTTCGCGGGAATCACGGAGGATGAGAACGCCACCAACGGCAACTACAACAGCCTCCAGGCCGCGCTGCGCATGGAGCACAAACATGGGTTGACGACGCAGTTCGCCTATACCTATTCCCATGAGATCGATATCGAGGGCGGCGATCTGACCTCACTCTCGGATCCTTTCAACGTCAGGTACGACCGGGGGTCGGGGACCTACGACCGCCGTCACAACTTCGAAGCCAACTACGTTTACAACATCCCGTTGTTCAACCGTGGCAACAGCATGCTGGAACGGAGCGTGCTGGGCGGCTGGGTCTTTTCCGGCGTGACATCGGCGGAAACCGGATTGCCTCAGAACGTGACGTATGGAACAGACACGCTGGGTCTCGGCGGTGGAACGACCAATCGCCCGGACCTGGTCGGCAAGGCAAGCGGACCGAAGACCCGGCAGGAGTGGTTCAACACTTCCGCGTTTGCGGCTCCGACGGCGCCATGGAACGGCGGCGGGAACAACGGCTTCGGCACGGCCGGCAAGGATGATATCCGCGCCCCCGGGCTGATCAACTGGAACCTGAGCCTGTTCAAGTCGTTTGCCCTGAACGAGAGCGAGAACACAAAGTTCGAGCTCCGCGTGGAGTCGTATAACACCTTCAACCATACGGAGTTCAACGGTATCGACGCGGGATTCACCGACGGCAACTTCGGCCAGGTGACCAGCGCCAACGATCCGCGGACGCTCCAGTTCGGAGGGAAATTCCTGTTCTGATCGAAAACTGCATCAACGGGCGCAGTGGGGAGCAATCTCCACTGCGCCTTTTCTTTTGGAGCGAAAGGGTCTTACGAGGCTGAGTTAATCAGGACACGAGGCAAGGAATGAGTCGCATTAGCGGCTGCTCGCCTATACCTATATAGAGGTGGGAGAGAGAGGGAGAAGCCCGCGCCGAATCGATTCTGGCCAACAAAGGAATGTGAGCAGATTTGCGAGGCACAAGTACCGTCGAAAGCCGAGGGAGAGTGCATATCCCCGAACGCTGGCCGTCAGCGATTTTCCCGTTCGATCTGCTTCTGGAGGGTGTTCGCCAGCTTCTCGATGTCATCGGCTCGCCGCAGGGTCGTGAGCGAGAGTGTGTACTGATTGGTTTTGTCCACTTCCGCCTTGAGCTTCTGCGCCAGAGTAAGCAACTGACTGGCCTGGTCGAGGAGCCGCTGCTGCTGCGGAGACAAGGACGCCACAGGAAGGACCGGGGCGGACGTTTTGCCCGCATCCGCTGCAGGCACGTGAGCGAAGACCGGCGGCGGCTGCGGCGCGGCAGGAGATTCCGCGGAAGCCGGAGAATTCTGTGCGGCAGCCATCCAGCACGTCGCCAGCAGCGAGGACGCTAACAGCCATCTCAGGCGCATCACCACACTCCCGCTTTGGCGAGGTCCGAGGAAACGTTGTCCTCGGTTTTTTCCCGGTTCTGAATGAGATGTGCCAGCTTTTGGATCTGCTCCAGCCGCAGTTTTTCGCTGTTGGTGGAGTCGGCCGCCGACGGACTCGCGATCTCTGTTCGCAGATCTTGAGCCAGCTGGAGCAGCAGATTGGTGGCGTCAACGATCTGCTTCTGGCGCTCCTCGCCGCGCAGCCGCGCCTGCTCGCGAAGAGCGTGCAACATCATTGGGTCGTTCTTGTATTCACTGAATAGATCGGCTGGCGGTTCCGCGGATCTGGGAGGCAGCTCCTGCATGGCGGAGGGCCCGGGAGCCAGATCCTGAGCATGCGCCCTTCCAGTCACTGCGCAACCGGCAGCCAGCAGCAGCCCCACTGCCACGCATGTCCGAAACAGCTTCGCCACGTTTACACTCCGCGAGAAAGACCTTCGGCTGCGACCGTTCACCCGATCAGGTCCTGCATCCTCAATGGCCCTGCGGCTCCGCCGTGCCCGCGATCCCGTTCAACCGGATGGGCTCGCCTGCGGCGAATGGTCCCCATGCTACTCCCTTTGGGCGGGGACGGAGCACGACCGCGCCTGCTGTCCACGTTGTGCCGGCAGAGAGTCCTGCCGACATGAATTGTACGCAGGCCCGCGCCCGCCGGACGCGCAGTGAAAACTTCAATCTCTTCAATAATCGATTCGATTTTCCGGAGCTTCGGTGGCAGGGGTACAAACCGAGCGGAGATCTCTCACGCCCTGACGGCGAGCAGATCTGCCGGACGCCGAAGCGGACTCACACCCGCGGCCGTACGCTCAAAGCCCGAAAATGGCACGAAATCCGGCAATCAGACCCACCCACATGAGGCCGCCGAGAACGAGGCCGAGAATGGCGCCCCGGGAGGGAGCCAGGTGCTCCTCTTCACCGATTTCTGTGGACGGACGATAGCGAACCTCAGCGCGAGGCCAATAGTCGGCCTCTCCAAAAGCAGAATGAAATCGAACAGCATCGATGGGCATCATGGTTGTCAGCTCCCTTCTCCCGTCCATTCAGCAGGACAGGCAAATGGTCACAAATGGCCACATTCATACGATGTGACAAATGTCACTCAGGTTGCGAAGGGGGCGAGAGGATTCGGAAAAGCTGCTGAATAGACAGTGGTTACTAAGTTGACAATCTGGTTGCCATCGCAGCCATTCCCCGGATGTCAGGCGCGAAGGCGGCTGCGCAGTTCTTCAGGGATACGTTCCTGGAGAACGCGGGCCTGTTCCATGGCAACGCCCGTGAGGTAAACAGGCGCCGGCGTAGCGATGGCCACAAGAATCCAGGCGGCCAGCGAAGCCAGCAGGCCGACGATCGCGGCTGCCTGCAGCGTGAGAACCACCGCCGTATGGTCGAGGTGCATCACAACCGCGGCAGTGCGCAGCGGCTCGACATGATGGATGACAGCGAGAGCCAATAAAAACGCAATGATGCAGAGGGTGCTCAGACTGATCAGGGCCACGTCCACGGAGCGGTGCAACCGCTGGCGGGAACGGCAGCAGGCACAACTGTTCAGGTGTTCCTCGTAGTCGGTGCGCATCTCGGGCGAAATGCCGGAAATATCGTAGCGCCAGCTCGAAAGAATGTCCCCGATGACCGAATCGGTGCATGTGCTCATCGTTCAGGTCCTCATTTTCCCCTCACCCCCGTCGGCAGCCGCAATAGCCCGGAAGGTGAGAATCCAATGCAAGGGCGACTATCTCTAATTATATAACCCCTTGTCATTTCAGAACAATAGCGTCCATGGGACGATCCTGTTCGGCGAGAACAAGATGATTCGCCAGCAGACTCATACGATCGCGCAATGCGTGTTCAGCGGCAATGCGCGCCAGCTCTGGAAGGTTGTTGTTTTCGGACAGATGAGCCAGAACAACCCATGCCGCCTGGCCATCGTAGCCCCTGGCCAGGAAGTCCGCCGCGGCATCGTTGGACAAGTGACCCACCCGAGACATCACTCTCTGTTTCACCGCCCAGGGATACGGGCCGTCACGCAGCATATCCAGATCGTGATTGGATTCCAGCATCAGCACATCGCATCCCCGTAGCTGCACACTTACATTGGATGGCATATAGCCCAGGTCGGTCGCCAATCCTATGCGAACCCCCTCGGTTTCGAAGAGAAATCCAACGGGATCAACGGCGTCATGGGGGATGGTAAAGGGCACGACAGCGATGTCGCCGATGCGGAAGCCGCTGCCGGATTGAAAGTACTGCACAGCGGGCAGAGCGGTTGGATCCTTTTGCGGTTCGCTGAGAGGTTCCTCGGCGGCGGCCATTTCCTGTGGACCGGGTTCCGGACAAGCATTGGCCCGGGCCCGGCGCCGCTCCAGCCATTCGGCATAGGTGATGCGCTTCTGCGGGGTCATCCAGCGCACCCAGGCGCGATGCGTCGGTTCGGTCCAGTAAACAGGAATGCCGAGCCGGCGGGCGGTCACGGCGAGGCCCTGCACGTGGTCCTGATGTTCGTGGGTGATGAGGATGGCGTCCAGGGCGGAAGGATCTTCGCCGGCGATCTGCAGCCGCTTCATCAGCTCGCGGCAGGAGAGGCCGGCATCCACCAGGATGCGCGTGGTGGAGCTGGCGACAAGAGTGCTGTTGCCCCGCGAACCGCTGGCCAGCACCGTCATCCGCACCATATTGAGGAGCATACGACGAAACGGTGTGGAGGAAGCGGGTTTCCCGAGGGGCGAACCTCGAGAGGCTACTCGTAAGTGTAGAAACCGCGTCCGCTTTTGCGACCCAGCCAGCCGGCGTCCACCATACGGATCAGGAGCGGGCACGGGCGGTACTTGGGATCGCCAAGCCCGTCGTGCAGCACGCGCATGATGTCCAGGCAGACATCGAGGCCGATGAAGTCGGCGAGCGTAAGCGGGCCCATGGGATGAGCCATGCCCAGCTTAAAAACTTCATCCACGGCTTCCGGCGTGGCCACGCCCTCCATAACCGTGTACATTGCCTCGTTGAGCAGGGGCATGAGCACGCGGTTGGAGACGAACCCGGGCGCGTCGTTCACTTCGACAGGGGTTTTGCCCAGCTTCTGTGCAAGGGCCTGAACGCTGTCGAAGGTTTCCTGCGAGGTCGCCAGTCCGCGAATCACTTCGACCAGCTTCATGACCGGGACCGGGTTGAAGAAGTGCATGCCGATGACGCGATCGGGTCGGCCGGTCTGCGCCGCGAGCTTCGTGATGGAGATGGAGGAGGTATTGGAGGCGAGAATGGCCTCGGCCGGCAGCAGGGCATCGAGGTCCTGGAAAAGGGAGCGTTTGATCTCGAAGCGCTCGGTAGCGGCTTCCACAACGACGTCGCACGAAGTGAGAGACGAGCGGTCCAGAGTGCCCTGGATTCGCTGCAGCGCCGACTGAGCATCGTCCTGGGAGAGTTTCCCTTTCTCCGCCTCGCGGCTCAAGTTCTTCCGGATCGCCTCCAGTCCGCGATCCAGG
Source organism: Acidobacteriaceae bacterium (assembly GCA_036269135.1). Lineage (GTDB taxonomy): Bacteria > Acidobacteriota > Terriglobia > Terriglobales > Acidobacteriaceae > Palsa-343. The sequence goes on along the minus strand of DATASQ010000057.1, from coordinate 128,477 downwards.
AAGCGCTGCTCGACTTCGCAGAGCACCACCGGGAATCCGCTGCGCGCGAAGACGTGAGCAATACCGTTGCCCATGGTGCCGGCGCCCAGGACGCCCACTTTCCTGATTTCTGCCATACGCTTTCCTCTTGTTGGGCTGTGGCTCACGCGGAGCCGGGCATGTGGACCAGCAGGCAGGTGACGTTATCGCGTCCGCCCGCCTCGTTCGCTTCGTCCACCAGACGTTCCGCGGCACGCTGGAAGTCGTTTTCTGAGCCGAGGACCCGGGCAATGCTTTCTTCGGATATCTCGCGGGTGAGACCGTCGGTACAGAGCAGGAAAAGGTCGCCCGCCTCGGTGTCCATTTCGAGGATTTCTTCGGAGACGGTTTCCTGGGTGCCGATGGCGCGGGTAATGACGCTGCGGAAAGGCGAGCGCTCCGCTTCCTCGCGGGTCATCGTGCCCAGACGCATCTGCTCATCGACGAGGGAGTGATCGTGCGTGCAGAGCGATAGCTGGCCACGGCGGAAAAGATAGCAGCGGCTGTCCCCGGCATGCGCGATGAGGGCCTTGCCGGGATCAGGCTGCTGGCCGACCATCAGCGCCACCAGGGTGGTTCCCATGCCGTAGAGGCCAGGTTCGCGATCGGCCCGCTGCAGGACCGTGCGGTTGGCCTCGGTGATGGCCTCGTGGATCCGGTCGCGCGCGCTGCCGGCGCCATTCTCGGCGGCGATGCGGTGGAGAACCGTGTCCACGGCGAGCCGGCTGGCGACTTCGCCACCCGCGGCTCCGCCCATTCCGTCGCAAACCACGTAAATGCCGTGGTCGGGCAGAAAGCCGAAGGCATCTTCATTGCCGGTGCGCACCCTGCCGGTGCTGGTTCGAGCGACCGCCTTCGGCAGTCTGGGGTTCTCGGTCATCGTTCGTGGGTAAGTACGGCCAGAATCACGATACACGAGGGTACTCAACCTTGTATTGGACATCACCTTCGCATCATCGGCGGTCTTCTACAATGCCTGTGAGGGACTACTGAAAATGCCGCGGAAACCGCTGATTGCTGCCAACTGGAAGATGTACAAAACGCCCGCCCAGGCTCAGGAATTCACAAAGAACTTTCTGCCCCTGGTGGCAAACCACACCCGGGACGAAATTGTCCTGTGTCCTTCGTTTACCTCGCTGTCCGTGGTGATTGCGGCGGCGACCGGGTCGGGCGTGGCCGTAGGCGCGCAGAACATGCATTTTGCCGACGAGGGCGCGTACACGGGAGAGACTTCGCCGCTGATGCTGAAGGCTATTGGCGCCACGCATGTGATTCTGGGGCATTCCGAGCGGCGGCAGTATTTCGGGGAAACCGACGAGATCATCAATAAGAAGCTGAAGACCGCCCTGCAACACGGCCTGGTGCCGATTGTTTGCGTGGGCGAGGTCCTGGCTGAAAGAGAGGCGGGGAAGACCGAGGAGGTCCTGCTGCGCCAGACTCGCGGGGTGTTGGCGGGCATCCAGGCGGCCGAGGCAGCCCCCATCGTGATCGCTTACGAGCCGGTATGGGCGATTGGGACCGGCAAGACGGCCACACCGCAGATCGCCTCGGAGGCGCACACGGTCATCCGTGGCGAAGTGGCGCAGATTCTGGGAGCCAACGTCGCGGAAGCGGTGCGTATCCTGTACGGCGGCAGCGTGAAGCCGGAGAACGCAACGGCGCTGATGTCCGAAGCGGAAATCGATGGAGGCCTGGTGGGTGGAGCGAGCCTGGACGCGCAGTCGTTTGCGAAGATTGTGAATTACTAGAGCGAGCTTCTTCCCGTCCTGAAGGCCGGCTCTTTTGCGACCCATGCAGCCGGTCCGCATCTCATCAACGATGAACGAGCCTGCCACGATCCGCGAGATTCTCGACCGCACCCGAACCATCGCCGTTGTCGGCCTGACCAACCGCGAGGGACGTGCCTCGCTGGGCGTCTCCCGCTATATGCAGAGCCAGGGTTATCGAATCATCCCGGTGAATCCGCAGATTGACAGCGCGCTGAGCGAGAAGGCGTTTCCGGATCTGGACGAAGCGGTAGCGTCAGCCGGAGGCGCGGTCGAGCTGGTCAACGTCTTTCGCGCGCCGGAGCACGTGCCGGAGGTTGTGAAAGACGCGATCCGGCTGAAAGTCCCTTACCTCTGGCTGCAGGAAGGCGTGGTCCATGACGAAGCCGCCTCCTGGGCGGAGGCCGCCGGCATCAAGGTGGTGATGGACCGCTGCATTCTGAAGGAGCGGATGGCGGCGGGGTGGAGAAGCCAAAGCTGATTGCGATACAACGGGATATGTCGCAGACGATTGAGGCTCTGATTCTCGGGCTGGAGGACCGGTTATGCGCGGCGATGCTGGCCTCGGATACAAAGGCTCTCGGCAGCCTGCTCTCCCCTCATCTCGTCTTTACGAATCACCTGGGCCAGGTGCTGCGTAGAGAAGAAGATCTGTCGGCGCATCGCTCGGGCCTGCTCAGGATCGAGAGTCTGCAGCGTTCCGAGCAGCGCATGGTCGTCCGTGAAAACCTCGCGATCGTGACGGTGCGAACGCAGATTGCAGGGACCTGGGCCGGTCATCCCGCGAACGGCGACTTTCGATTTACGCGAGTGTGGGCAGCCTCATCGGGAGAGCGGTGGCAGGTCATCGCGGCCCAGGCGACCGTGATTTCCTGAGCGAGAGGCTCAGCATCACTGCAACGGATGATCCCGAATCTCGACGCCTTTCGCCTGCACGTTGTCCCGGATGAAGCGCACGACGGTATCCAGCGAAGTGCCGGGGCCGAAGACCGCAGAGACACCTTTTTCGCGCAGAAAACCAAGATCCTGCTCGGGGATGGTTCCGCCCAGCACGACCAGAATGTCGGTAGCGCCCTTTTCTTTCAGCATGGCCGTGATGCGGGGGACGATGGCGTTGTGCGCGCCGGAGAGGATGCTGAGGCCGACGCAGTCCACATCTTCCTGGAGCGCCGCATTGACGATCATCTCCGGCGTCTGGCGCAGGCCGGTGTAGATGACCTCCATGCCGGCGTCGCGCAGCGCCCGGGCAATGACTTTAGCGCCACGGTCGTGGCCGTCGAGGCCAGGTTTGGCCACCAAAACGCGAATGGGCGTAGTGCGGTCAGACATAGGAACGCTGAAGAATAGCACACTCGTTCAGGAATGGGAGAACCGTTCGGCCGGCGAGGAAAGCCCTAATCGGCGCAGGAGCGAGGTCATGGTGAGCCCCTGGACCACCACGGAAAAGACCACGATCACATAGGTAATGGCCAGCAGTTGATTGTGAAGAGTTCCCGCCGGCAGAGCCAAAGCCAGGGCCACCGCCAGCCCTCCGCGCAGCCCGCCCCAGGTGAGCACCGAAATGGCCCCGCGCGCCGGTTTGTGAAACGCACGAACCATGCCCAGCGACGTGACGACGCTGAGCCAGCGAGCGCCGAGCACGACCGGAATCGCCAGCAGTCCTGCGTAGACATACGTCGCCTTCCAGGGCATGGCGAGCAGCTCCAGACCCAGGAGCAGGAAGAGGATCACGTTCATGATGGTATCCACCAGGTCCCAGAAATCGTCCACGTGATCGCGGGTGGTGGGCGACATGGCCAGGGCCCGGGCGCGTCCCCCTACCACCAGTCCCGAGGCCACCGCTTCCAGCGGAGCGGAGAGATGGAGCGCGTCAGCGATTGCATAACCGCCCATGGCGAGGGCCAGCGTCAGCAGGACCTCCGTGCGATAGCTGTCGAGCGAGCGCAGGAGCCTGTAGACGATGTAGCCCAGTCCGAGTCCCAGGCCGACGCCACCGCCGGACTCGATGAGCAGGTGCCAGGTAAATGATCCGACGGAAAGCTGTTTCCCCTGGTTAAACGATTCCAGGAGCGTGAGGAAGAGCACCGCGCCTACGCCGTCGTTGAAGAGCGATTCGCCGGTTAGTTGGGCTTCCAGTTGCGCAGGGGCGCCGACGCGCCGCAGCATCTCCAGCACCGCGATGGGGTCGGTGGGTGATATGAGAGCGCCGAAAAGAAGGCAGGCGACAAAAGACGCGGTGAAACCGGTGAGGCTGAGAATGCCCTTCGTGGACAAGGCGACGAGGACCGCCGAGAACAGCGTGCCGAAGGTGGCAAGGGCGGCAACGGCGGCCTTCTGCTTTGCCAGGTCGCTGAGGTTGAGGTTCAGCGCGCCGGCGAAGAGCAGGAATGCAAGCATTCCGTGAAGGACCACGGCGGAGAAATTGATGTGATTGATGAATCCAGCGGCGCGCTCGTGCAGACCGGGAACGGCGTGGCCGGCCACGGCGACCACTGCGGACATTCCCAGCGACAGCAGCATGACTCCGACGGTCGCCGGCAGGCGGAGGTATCGCCGGCTCACGAAGGTGAATGCCGCGGCGAGACAAACAAGCGTGCTGAGAAGAGCGAAGATCGGCACAGTCGAAACGTTCCCGAACTGGAATTTTGCGGAGGCCCTTCTGCTTCCGATGGGCGGATCGGCGGGGGAGCAGGGGCAACTCAGGATTTCCCGCATCCGCCGTTCAGATTGAGCCTGGCGGCGGAGCTTTCAGCTTTCGGATTCGCTCTCGCCGCCGCCGCTGTCCATTGACTCCAGAGGTGTGAGCGCTTCCTCCGGGACTTCCCATCGTCGCAGAATTCGATAAATGATGCCGGTTGAGAAGCCCGCCCGCGCCAGCATCCGCATCACCCGTGCCGCTTCTTTGTCGTTCTGCGGCTTTGCCACGCGCTTCCGCTCCAGATGCCGGCGGGCCAGTTCCTCCTCGTCGACATTTTCGTAGGTGGCTTCGAGAGTAATGGCAATCAACGGACTCTGCACGCCTTTGCGCATCAGGTCCTGCTGGACGCGGCGCCGGCCCAGACTCGCGTTTTCCTGGCGCAGCCTCGCATAATCCTGGGCATAGGCGGCATCGTCGAGATAGCGGTGTTCTTTCAGGCGGGCGATCACGGCGCTCATTTTTGCTTCCCCCGGCTCGCCGAGCTCCACGCGGCGCCGCAGCAGGCGCTTCACCTCGGCAATCGTGCGCATCTGCTGGCCGAGGAGGCGCACGGCATACTCGTAGAGCGCGGGCTCCTCCAGAATGGCCGGCTTGCGGTTGCGAGAGCGCATGCGATCAGCCTAGTACAAATGCGCCCCGCCGCCGCGGCTTTTACGAACGCCGCCGGTACCGAATTTCGAATTCGTAGCCCTGATTGGGAGGGAACAACTCGGCAGCGTGGCGCAGGCGTTCGGCCAGCGCCGGCGCGGCCAGCAGGGGATACTCGCGTTCGCGCAGATCGGCGTAATCGAAGTCGAGGGTGAGCGACAGCATATAGATGGCCAGCGTGTCGGCGAAAGCGGATTCGAAGAAGCTGGTCTTCGCCTTCTCGTCGACAGCCCCGCCACGGCTGCCGTCCAGAGCCCGTCGGCGGCTCTCCCAGGCATCGTGGCTGGTTTCTCCCCGAACATCGGCCATGGCCTGCGACCAGATGAGATCGGCAAAGCTCTGCGGGACGCCGACCACGTCCACGAAATGGTGGCCGACATTGATCAGAAATTCGAAAGCCAGGGCAAAGCGGTCCTGCATGAGGCGGGTGGAGATAAAGATGCACTCCGAGCCGCCAAAACGCACATTGCGGTGGCAGATGGCACGATCGCCGAGATCGACCGAATAATCCGGGGCCACGACCGTGTCGTCGTTTTCGCCGATAGCCAGCGGAACGAAATACCAGGCGCGCTGGCGGAGCGCTCCGGCAACCACCGCCGGCACCGCCTGCACGATCCGCTCCAGCTCAGTCTGGGCGGTATGCACCTCGCCGAAAACGGCATAGCACATGCCGTTGTCCGCCTGGCGGACCGCGGCTTCCTGGGCAACTTTTGTCGCGGCATACAGGGGAATCTGGGCGGCTCCGGCCATAAGTCTGTATTCTAGCTGACGAGGAGTTTGGGTATGACGGCCAATCCGCAGCCCACGCGGCTTCTGGGCATTCCGCTGGGCGACTTCGGCCTCTTTTCGTGCGTCCTGCTCTCGATCGCCGCCGGGTTCTTCGCCTTCTTCGGCACCTGTTTCCTGGCGATTATGGGACTGCTTTTCTGGAACACTCTGGCGCACCAGCAGATCAACTACGCGGACTCGTATCGCTACATTGCCTTCCCCATCGGCGTCGTGGTCATGGTGTTCGGATTCGCGTTCTTTACCTCCGTCTGGGTTCGTCGCAGATTCGCGGGGGCGGCCTGATGGCGGTGGTTCCGATTCCGGCTGACCGCATCCATCCGTCGCCGGAAGAAGCGCGCGCGTGGTGCGCCCGCCTCGAAGCGGGAGACATCCTCTATTTTCCGCAGACGCCGGTTCCTCTGATGCCCGACGACGCGGGCTTCCTGCTGGGGCAGCAGCAGACGGATAGTTCGCTGCACAAAAACATCGCTTATAAACCAAAGATCGATCGCCTGAGCGGCGTGGATACGAAGACCGCCAGCTCGGCCGCGGTGGAGCGCCTGCAGGCAATCATGCGGCGCTATTCCGCCTCGGTGGTGCAGTTTCTGGGCGGATTTCTCTCGCCGTACCCGGAACACTGGAAGCTGGACTATGCCAGCTTTCGTCCCCAGGAGGAACAGGGCCGCGACCTGCCCCTGCGGCGGCGGAACGACCTGCTGCATACCGACGCATTTCCGACGCGGCCGACACACGGCGCGCGCATTCTGCGCTTCTTCAACAATATTCATCCGGCGCGCACACGCGACTGGGTGGTGAGCGATCCGTTTGCGGAGACGGTTCGGCAGTTCGTTCCCAGCCAGATCGCTCCCGGTCCGGATTCTGCCCTTGCACGGCTGGGCAAGTCGGCCGCGTGCACGCTTGGCCTCGGTGCCGCGATTCCCTCGCTGAAGCGCTCACCCTACGACGAATTCATGATGCGGTTTCACAACTTCCTGAAAGAGAATCCGCGCTGGCAGGCCGAATGCCCCAAATACCCGTTCCAGTTCCCCCCGGGATCGAGCTGGATGGTTTACACGGATACGGTTCCACACGCGGTGCTGGCCGGGCAGTATGCGCTGGAACAGACCTTTCTGGTGCCGATGGAAGCCATGGTGAGGCCGGAGATTTCGCCCCTCCGAGTGCTGGAAGAGCTGATCCAGGCGCGGTTGACCTGATCGGAGGCACGCTCATAATGTGCGACCGCGGACGTCCTTCTGGCATCCTGTTGTAGGCGAAAGCCGTCCACACCCTTTCCTGGCATGACACAGACGACTGAACGAAAGCTGCTTTACCTGACGAGTCGCGTTCTCGCTCTGGCCCTTCTCGGGGCACCGGCGCTGACGCTGATCGCCTGCAACTCATCGGAAGTGCCGGCGACCACGGCCTCTCCCTTTCAGGTGCACGCGATTTTCAATCCCGCTGCCGACGCGGCGGCGCAGGTGCGCGACGCGCTGGCCGAAGCGGGGCGGCAGCACAAGCGGGTCCTGCTGGATTTCGGCGGGAACTGGTGCGGCGACTGCCAGATCCTGGACTACTACTTTCACCAGCCGCCCAATGCCGGGTTGATCGACCAGAGCTACATCGTCGTGGACATCGATGTCGGCCATCTGGACCACAATGTGGCGCTGGCGAACCAGTATGGCGTGACGCTGCGCCACGGCGTGCCCGCGCTGGCCATCGTGGACGCGCAGGGGCACGTCCTTTACAGCCAGAATGGCGGTGAGTTCTCGTCCATGGGCCGGGTCGATCCGGCTGCGGTGACGGCGCTGCTGCAACAATGGAAGATTAGTAGCTAACTGGCTGCGAAATTAATTCTGCAGTGACTTTTTCGTCTTCGCCCTCGTCACAAGTGACGGATACTGTGGAACGGATGCTGCGCCTTTTTCACCATGTGCGGAGGGCGATCTGGTCGGCCTTTGGCCACAGCGTGTTTTCGATGGCCAAAGCGGCCGCCTATTCGGCCATTCTCAGCATCTTTCCCGCCCTGCTGGTGGTAACCACAATCTTTGCCATGATGCCGTCCCAGGGCGACGTCCGGGGCCTGTTGCGCGGCGGATTTGAACGCATTCTGCCGCCCGACACCATGCAGCTGGTCCAGATGTATTTCGTGATCAACCACGCGCGCTCGGTGCGGATCGTGTGGGCCTCGGCCTTCATCAGCCTGTTTGCCGCGATGGGTGTTCTGCTCTCGCTCATGGAGGGTTTCCGGCGAGCCTACCGTTTGCCCCGCGGCGTGTGGGGATTCTGGCGCGAGCGGGTGGTGGCCTTGCTGCTGGTGCCGGGAACGATGGTGCCCATGGCGACCGCGACAGTGTTTCTGGCCTTCGGTCATGTGATTGAGCGGTGGATGATCGAGAATTCCGGCCACGACCTGCACAACTACGTCGTGGTGGGCTGGCGTTTGGTGCGGTGGGTCATCGCCGCGCTGGCCAGCGTGCTGTCGCTGATGGTGGTGTATCACTTTGGCGTGCCAAGGGAAGAACTGCCGCCTGGCCGCGAACGCTGGGCGGAAAGGCGCGTGCAGTGGCGGGAGACTTTGCCGGGGGCAGCCATCGCCACGGCGACCTGGTTTCTCTCCACGCTGCTGTATGGGTGGTACGTAATCCGCTTTGGGCATTATTCGCTGGTCTATGGCTCGCTGGGAGCCGGAATCGCCACACTGGTGTGGCTGTACATGGTCTCGCTCAGCATTTTGATGGGTGCGGAGATTAATGCTCAGGTGTTCCCGCGTTCAGGTCTGGCGAGCAGGCCCTCACTCTCGGGAGAGGCGGTGATCCCGGGGCAATTCACGGCGCTGGAGGCCGGCGAAGGACTGATTCCACCCCGGGCGGTATGAAGAGGGGCGGCGCGCACGGTAAAATCAGGGTGGGACAACCCAGAGTCTCCACGTGGTCGTTTTCGATTTGAATCCTTACAACGTTTTTTGGGGGATGGATGAACTTTTCGCTGTCAGGGCCTGGCCTCCTGTCGGAAAATCCGCGGCGCGCCAAGATTGTGGCCACGCTCGGTCCCGCTTCGTCGAATGAAACCGTGTTTCGCGAACTGCTGCGTGCCGGTCTGGACGTAGCGCGCCTGAACTTTTCGCACGGAACGCACCCGGAAAAACTCAAGCTCATCGAAATGGTGCGCAAGGTGGAGCGGGAAGAGGGACGCAGCATCTGCATCCTCGGCGATCTGCAGGGGCCGAAGATCCGCACGGGACGGCTGAAGAACCGGATTCCGGTACAGCTAAAGGCCGGGCAGGGGCTGAGGATCACGCCGCGCGACATTCTGGGAAGCTCCAGTGTGATTGCCACGACGTTTCCCACGCTGGCCGAGAATCTGGAGCCGGGCGCGCGCATTTTGCTGTCGGACGGCCTGATCGAGCTGCGGGTGCTGGAGATTCCCGGCGAAGACGTGGAATGCGAAGTCATCAACGGCGGCATGCTCGGCGAACACAAGGGCATCAATCTGCCGGGAATTCCGGTACGCGTGCCGTCGCTGACCGACAAAGACGAGGAAGATCTGGAGTTCGGGATGAAGCACGGGATCGACGCGATCGCGGTGTCGTTCGTGCGCACGGCGGAGGATATCCGGCACGTGAAATTCCGCGTGGCGGCGCTGGGGCTCGAAACCTGGGTGATCGCCAAGCTGGAGAAGCCGCAGGCCATCGAGAACCTGGAAGCGATTCTGGAGAACGCCGACGGCGTGATGGTGGCGCGCGGCGATCTGGGAGTGGAAATGCCGCCGGAGAAGGTGCCGGCAATCCAGAAGCACGTCATCCGGCGCGCGGCGGAGTATCGGAAGCCGGTGATCACGGCGACGCAGATGCTGGAGTCGATGATCGAGAACCCGCGGCCGACGCGGGCCGAAGCCAGCGACGTGGCCAACGCGATCTACGACGGAACCGATGCGGTGATGCTGTCGGCGGAGACCGCGGCGGGAAAATATCCGGTCGAGGCGGTCAAAATGATGGCCAAGATCGTCAGCGAAACAGAGTCCAACATTCGCGACAGCGCGTCACCGGAGCTGCACCACAACCGGGTGCGGCTGTCGATTGCGGAAACCATCTGCGAGTCGGCGGCGCACGCCGCGGAAGATCTGGACGTGAGCGCGATTGCCGTCTTTACCGAGTCGGGAACGACGGCGCGGCAGCTGTCGAAGTATCGGCCGAAGCCGCCGATTTATGCCCTGTCCAGCATCGATGCGGTGATTCATCGGATGGCGCTGTTGTGGGGCGTCCATCCCATCCGATGCCCCAAACTGCTCACGGCGGAGCAGATGGTGGATCACGCGGAAACCACACTGGAAGCCCTGGGCTTTGCCAAGCCGAGGGAGATTGTGGGCATTGTTGCCGGAACGCGGTCGCGATCCGGATCGACGAATTTCCTGCGGCTGCATGTGCTGGGGGATCGGGTGGACGGCGCGGGCGGCAGCGACGGCGAGAAGCCAGCGAAGAAGGCTGGGAAGGCAGCGAAACCAGCCAGGACAGCAAAGAAAGTGGCGCGCCGGAAGTAGGGCCGCACGGAAGAAATCGCCCGTTTTCCAGGGGCAGCGTCTCCTGGAGCGGAGAACCTCCACCTGAGTGGAGGGCAAAGGGAAAAGCCCTGTTCGGGACTCGGACAGGGCTTTTCGCTTTTTGGTGTGGCTGGCCGTGTTCCCAAAGGCAAGGAGAAATCGTACGCGATGGGGGTACGAAGGTACCGGCCGGCCGATGCCGAGTCGAGAGGCATCTTTACCTGGCGATAGGAATGGGCTCTCCTTTCTGCGCTGCGCAGAAACACGATGGCACCGGGAATCGCCGACTCCCTGATGTGAATTCCGACGCTGGGCCGCACGGAGGTTCGGGTTCGTCCGCAGTCTCAGGAACATCCCGGCCCTTTTTGTCACATGAAAGTGAATTCCCCAATCAAGATCAGGAGGAAGCACATTCATGTCTGCTCGGGCGACTGGAAGCCGCTCCTATGGAATGCTCTGCAATTTAGTCCAACACATCGTGCCGGCCATTGCGGTGGGGATTCTCTGCGGTATCCCACTGGCCTGTGGGTCGCACGGTGACCACAGCTCTCCAGCCGTGACGATCACGGCGAGTCCGACCAGCATTACGCTGGGAGGGAGCACGACGCTGACGTGGTCGTCGACGAATGCGACCTCGTGCACAGCAAGCGGGGCGTGGAGCGGCGCGGAACCGACCAGCGGCACGGCTGCGGAGACGCCGGCCAGCACCGGGACGAAGACCTATACGCTTACGTGCACGGGAGCGGGAGGTTCGGGCAGCAGTGCCGCGACGCTGACCGTGAATGCGGCGGCAGTGGCGCCGGTGGTGACGATCGGTGTCTCACCGGCGACGATCACCCTGGGCGGAAACGCGACGCTGACGTGGTCGTCGACAAACGCGACCTCGTGCACGGCGAGCGGGGCGTGGAGCGGGACGCAGGCGACCAGCGGCACGGCTACGGAAACACCGGCCAGTACCGGGACGGCGACGTACACGCTTACGTGCACGGGAGCGGGAGGTTCGGCCAGCAATGCTGCGACGCTGACGGTGAACGCGGCGGCAGTGGCGCCGGTGGTGGTGACGATCGGTGTCTCGCCGGCGACGATCACGCTGGGCGGAAACGCGACGCTGACGTGGTCGGCGACGAATGCGACGGGGTGTACGGCCAGCGGGGCGTGGAGCGGGACGCAGGCGACCAGCGGCACGCAGTCGGTAAGCCCGGCGCAGGCGGGAACGGACACCTACACGCTGGCCTGCACGGGAGCGGGGGGCAACAACACGGAGTCAGCAACACTGACGGTGAATGCGCCGGCGAGCCAGGCGTTCGTGTACACGATCAACTCACCTCTCAACACGAACGGAGCAGGAAATATCTCTGCCTTTAGCGAATCGGCAACGGACGGGACGCTGACGCTGCTCTCGGGCTCGCCCTACAATACGGGGCTGGCGACGCCGTATGCGGTCGCCGTGGACCAGCCGATGAACCTGCTGTTTGCGATCGGAGGATCGGGATCGGGGCAGCCAACGGGGGAGATCGTGGCGTATGCGATCAATCCCACGACGGGAGCTCTTTCTTCAATGACGACCACGACGCCGCCGGATATCCCCACTTCGCTGGCGATCGGGCCGTCGGGCAAGGTTCTCTACGTGACCAGCCACGCCAGCAGCACGGTGATGGCGTATTCGATTGCGACCAACGGCGCGCTCACCGAGGTCAGCGGATCGCCCTTCGCGGTTCCGGCGACGAACTGCGGGGCGTTCTGCGAGAACACGGCCGACGCGGTGGTGTACGACGCGCCGGCGGGGACCCTCTATGTGAACATGAACTACTCGTGGTATGTGGCGACGTTCACCGTGAACTCCGGAAGCGGGGTTCTGACGTGGGTGAACAACGCGACTGAGGTGAATTGCGGGCCGAGCTCGGTGAGCCTCGACACCACGGGAAGTTATGTCTACGTAACCGATGCCTGCGGAGCTGCGGTGAACGGATACCAGGTGACGACGGGCGATACCGCAGAGCCGCTGACGCCGATCGCCGGATCACCGTTCGACGCGGGTGGGACGCCGACCGGCGCGGTGGCGACAGGAAAATACTTCTACGTGCTGAATAACACGGACAACACGATATCGGCGTACACACTGAACTCGACGAGCGGGGCGCTGACGCAGCTGGGCAGCTCGCCGGTGGCGATTACAAATGGAACGACATCGCCGAACCAGATCGTGGTGGATCCATCGGGAGACTACCTGTATGTGAGCAGCGCCGACTACAACGGAAGCGTGGGCGGCCTGACCCAGTTCTCCATCGATGCGGCGACGGGCGATCTGACACAGGTGTCGAGCACGCCGATTACGCCGGGATCCAATGCGAACAGCCCGGGGGGACTGGCGGTGTACAAGAAGCCGTAAGAGAACTCCGGTCCGAATCACCTGCCCGGCGGTGTGGAGAATCGCGCGGCCGAGCAGGTGATTTGTTTGCCGAGGTGGCAGGGCCGGGTCAGCGGGATTTGTAACCATGCCATATATATTCGAGGGCTTCCGGGAGAGTCTGGAGCTTCGTGGCGTGGTCGACGTGGCCGGCGTTTTCGGAAAACACAAATTGATAGTGATAGTGCTTTGCGGCAAGGACCTTTGCCATTTGCTCGTTGGCCAGCACCCAGTCGTGCATGCCGTCGCGCATGTCGTTGGGGTTGTAGAGGTCGCGGTCGCCAACCTCCATCCAGATGCGGATGGGTTTGCGAGGACTGCTGGCGATGATGGTGGTGGGGAAACCCCAGGCGCCCTGCGGGGTGGCGGGGTTCCACGGCCACTGCTGGTTGATGAAGGTGCCTGAATAGCTGAGGACGCGGTGGTACCACTCGGGGTGATACCAGGCCATGATGAAGGCCGCGGCGGCTCCGGAGCTGCCGCCCATGGCGGCCCGGCCGTTGGGGTCGTGAGTAAGGCGGACATGGCACCGCGATTCGACCTGCGGCAGAACGACGTGCTCGACCCACTCGGCGTACTTGCCGGACAGGGTGTCGTATTCGAGGCCGCGCTCGGAGCCCTGAGCGTCCCCGCCGCCATTGGCGATGGAGATGGCGATCTGGACGGGGACTTTGCGTTCGGCGATGAGGTTGTCGAGAGCGGTGAAGAGGGAGCGGTCGGGCCCGTCAGCGCCAACGATGAAGGGAGCCGCGGTGCCGGGCTTGTATTGCGCGGGGATGTAGACGGCGACGGTGCGCGTCCAGGGATGCACGTGACTGGTGGCGACGTCCAGCTTTGCGGGATTGTGCGGGTCGGGCGTGCCGAATGTGCCTGGGTCGCGGGCAATGCCCGGGTAGTACGGGTCGCCGGCGGAGGTGAGGGTGAATTCGATGACATGGCCCTGAAGAACGCCGGGGTGGACGGACATTGCAGGTGCGGACGTGTGGGTGGGTCCAAGGATGAAGTTGCCGTCCTGGTTCGAAGGCGGGACGGTGCCGTCGGGAAGCTGCGTTGCGTGGACGTAGCCAGAGGTGTGCGGATCGCGGGTCGGATAGATGGGATGGGATTGGGCAGCGAGCGGCAGGGCGAAAGCCAGGAGAGCGACAAGGCGCGGAATCTGCATAGGGATGGCGGGTCTCGATTCGTCCACCTAAAGATAGCTGAGCCGGGCATCGTTGCGATGCCGCTTGAGTGCGGAGAACCATTTGCGGATGGGCAGGGGCGATGACCGAGTCAGGGAGAAAGACCAGGGGGGAGGTGACGGTCATGGCCCGGCGAAAGAATGAAAAGCACCGTTAGCCAGTCGTCGAAGCGATTCCCTGACGAGCAGCCCACAGCGCGCCGGCGGGAGCATCCGCAGGCTTCGAATGCACCTCGATTTCCGCGTAGGCGCGCCGCAGGTGGCGGATGAGAGCCTCGCGTACCGGCGCAATGTGCTCGAGGACGCTGCTCGCGATGGCCACGGCAGGAACCACGAAGGGAGCGCCGTCGGTTTCGATGGAGCGAACGTGCTCGATCACCAGGCCGGCGAGCATGGCCAGATCCGCCCCGCCCTGCTCCAGAACTTCCTGCGCGACAACATCGCTCTGTTCCGCTGCTTCCACCACGAGAGGCGCCAGTCGCGAAAAATCCGGGGCGGGATTCATATTGGCGAACTCCACCAGGTCCTCGAGCGAGGGGAGCTTCCAGAATGTGCGTGCGCGATCCAACAGAGAAGTAGGGCGACGCTGATCGAGCGCGAGAAATGCGCGGCGCAATCCCTCCAGTCCGATGAAATGGCCGGAGCCCTGATCGGCCAGCGCCGGTCCCCATCCGCCTGCGGTGACGATGGCGCCGGTTGCCGCACGGCCGGCGACATTCGATCCGGTGCCGGCCAGGACCAGCACCCCGCGCCCGCCAAAGAAGACAGAGTCGAGGGCAATATCGACGTCGCCCGTGATGGTCAGTTCGCCCGCGACATGGCGGCCGAATGCCTCTCGCAGCCACTCGACCACCAGCGGAACCGTCTCGCCCGCCGTTCCGATGCAGCAGCGGCGCACCTGGCGCGCTGAGACGCCGGTCGCCGATTGCAGTTGCTGCAAGCCCTCCATCAGACTCGACTCAGCGGTGGCAGCGTCCACCTTCAGGCGTTTGATGGTGCCGGTGCGGACGCGCGCCAGCTCCCGGGTCTCATCGCCCAGCACAAATTCAGCCTTGGTGCCGCCGGAATCCACGCCCAGAAAATACGCCATGCGCTCAATTCTCCCGTGAGGCGGGTCGGTTGCTCATCGCGCCCGGCTCCCGGCCAGGCTTTCCAGCGCCGCGCGCAACGCACGAACCCGGGTCTCCTGCACCCCAAAGCGCAGGTATTCGCGATTGAGGATCGCTCCCATCTTCACGCCCTCTTTCCGGTAGCGGACCGGACTGGCAAAGGAGGTGCGCAGAGCAGCGTGAAATTCGGAGGCCCCCGTGGCCGCGACGACCGCCGCGATCGTCTCCACAGCGATGCCGCTGCCGGCCATCACGGTCAGGCGTTCGCCCGCGGCTGCGACCATGCCGGCGATGACATCGAGCCCTTCCTTCGCCTTCGCGGCGCCGCCGGAGGTAAGGACACGACGCGCGCCGGTCTGGATAACGGCTTCCAGCGCACGGACCGGATCCGGCGTCATATCGATGGCGCGGTGAAAGGTGACCGGGAGAGGCTGCGCCAGACGTACCAGCGCAGCGGTGCGATCTGCGTCCACCGTAGCGTCTTCGCAGAGCACGCCGAGAACCAGGCCGTCGGCACCCAGGTCGCGCGCCCGGCCGATGTCGTCCTGCATCACGGCGAACTCCGCCTCGGTGTAACAGAAGTCGCCGCCACGTGGTCGAATCATCACGAAAACGCCGATGCCGATACTCCGGCGTACGCCAGCGATCAGGCCGGCGGAAGGGGTAACGCCGCCCTCCAGCAGATCGCTGCAGAGTTCGACGCGATCGGCTCCTCCCCGCTCTGCCGCGACGGCCGACTCTACCGAATCGATACAAATTTCAAGCTGCATCCAAGAGCATCCTACCGGAACAGCCTTGTCAGCCAGGAAATCCGCGCGCCGCTGCGGAAAATCGCCACAGTTACTGTTGGTCCGGGCGCCTCCACTGCAGGATGGGCAGCAGGCTCGAGTAGTCATCGGTCCAGACCCGCAGATCGGGCCGGCGGGGGATCGGCCGGGCCATTGCGGCGACCACTGGCTGCGCGAGAAAGGCGCCATTGTTGGTGACGAGCACCCAGGTTGCGCGATATTCGCCACGCGACGCATTCGACGGCGTCTCGACGACGCGGGACTGCATGCCTGCAGCTTCCGCGATTTCGTTCACCACCGGCACGAGATCGAGATACTGATTGGAAACGTGAAAGGCCAGGATGCCCTCAGGCGCGAGCTGCCGCCGATAGACGGCCATTGCCTGAGTGGTGAGCAGATGAACCGGGACCGCATCTCCGGAAAAGGCATCAATGGCCAACACGTCAAAGTGCTGCGGAGCCTCACGCGTCAACGACAGGCGAGCGTCGCCCATGGCGAAAGAGATTTGCGCGCCGGATTCGCGGAGATAAGTGAACAGATTCTCCGCGATGGGCAGCACCGCGGGATTGATCTCATAAAAGCGGAGACGGTCGCCGGGTTTGCCGTAGGCGGCGAGTGTGCCGGCGCCGAGTCCGACCACGCCGATCGTCCGTGGACGGTCTCCACAGCAGTCGCGCAGCGCCAGGCCCACGCCGGAGTCGGGAGCATAGTAAGTGGTGGGCACGCGGCGAAAGTCCGGCGCGAACCACTGCGTGCCGTGTTCGATGGTGCCATGCGTCAGGGTGCGAATGGTTCCCGCCTGCGCCGGCACATAGGACTGCCGCACGCGCAGGCATCCGTAGAAATTGCGCACGGCCACCAGCGTGTTACGGCCATAGACGATGTGCAGCATGATCGCGAGCGCCAGCAGCAGCGCTGTGGCCGCGGACCACAGCAAGCGCTGTCCCCAGCCGCTGTTCCAGGTGACCAGGAGGGTGAGGACCGCCGTGGCCAGGAAGGCCAGGGCAACGTCATAGTTAGCATCGAACAGCAGCGGGCAGCCGATGCCGATGAAGATGGCGCCCGCCGCGCCTCCCGCGGCGATGAGCAAATAGAACAGCGTGGATTCAGAAGGGTTCGCCGGCCGCAGCGCATACGTCTCGGCATGACAGAACAGGCAGGCAAAGAAGAGCTCCGTCAGGAAGAACCCGATGCTCACCTGAATGGGCAGGCTCACGTCGGTCTTCGACAACATGTAACCGAGCGCCGCCAGAAAGACCACGAGCAGCCGCACAACGATCCAGCGCCGATAGAGCCAGGGCGCGTCAAAGGCCACGATGAACGTGAGCAGGTAGACCGCCAGAGGCAGAACCCAGAGCAGAGGAATCGCAGCGATGTTTTGACTGAGGTGGCTGGTGACGGCGCACAACTGCATCGCCGCGCCGGCAGGCAGCAGGAACCAGAGGAGCCGGGCGCGGCGCGAAGCTCTCGGCGCATTCTCCGTCGCCGAAGTCTCGACTGACGCGCGCGGGATGCCTCCGCGCAGGCGCCACGCAAGGAGCGCCGAAAGAATGGCATAGAGCCCAAAGCCAAACGCCCATGCGGCGCGCTGTGTGCTCAGGGAGAAATGCGGCTCGATAACTGCCGGGTAAAGAAGCAGGGCCAGCAACGATCCCGCGTTCGAAAGGGCAAAGAGCCGCCACGGAATGCCCGCGCCCTGCTGCCGCGCCAGCCACAGTTGCAGCAGGGGACTGGTGGCGGCGAGCAGGAGGAAGGGCAGACCAATAGTCAGGGTGAGCGCCTGGAAGATGGCCCTGAGCGGATGATCCGATGCCCGGCTCAGGTCCGGGTGGACGGCGATCAGCAGGAGAACCGCGGCGACCGCGAGCAGAGCGATGTGCAGCGCCTCGGTGCGCCGGGCGGAGGCGCGGCGTCCCAGCCAGTGCGCGTACAGGTAGCCCAGCAGCAGCGCCGTCTGGAAGAAGACGAGGCAGGTGATCCACACGGCCGACGACCCGCCCAGCGCGGGCAGCAGCCGTTTGGCTGCCATGGGCTCCACGGCGAACAGCAGAAAGGCGCCGAGAAAAATCACGCTGCCGCAGAGAATCCGGAGCGAGCGAGAAAGAGGGATCATTCCGATAGAAACGCTACCATGTGCGCGAAGCAGCCGGGTACTTCCAAACTCGCTATTTTGCCCCGGATTTCCACGGGTTCCCGCAAAGTACCTTCATCGTAAACTTAGGTTCATGAGACTCGGTATCGACTTCGGAACGACGCGGATTGTCGTGGCGGCAGCCGATCGCGGCAACTTCCCGCTGGTGCACTTTGAAACGCCCGATGGACAGGCCTGCGACTGGTATCCGCCAGTCGTTGCTGTCCGCGCGGATGAGCGCCTCTACGGATGGCAGGCCCTGGCCGTGCAGGACGAGGAGGGCTGGACGATCCTGCGCTCGCTGAAGCGCGCGCTGCGCAATGCGGGCCCTGAGACGGAACTGCGGGTCGGCGGCCGGAATCTGCCTCTGCGGCACCTGCTCACCGAGATGATGGCCGCGCTGCGAACGCAGTTGCTGGAGCATTCGAATCTGGGCGCGGCGCCGAACGAGCCGCTGGAGGTGGTTCTCGGGGTTCCGGCCAACGCCAACAGCAATCAGCGTTTCCTTACCGAGGAAGCCGCCCAGAGCGCCGGCTTCACCGTGCTGGGCCTCATGAACGAGCCTTCCGCGGCCGCGATCGAGTACGCCTATCGCAACAGTGCCGAGCGGCGCACCCGCGTGGGCAGCGGCCTGCTGGTCTACGACATGGGCGGCGGCACCTTCGACGTTTCCCTGGTGATGCTGGGGGAAGAAGAGCACTCCGTCGAGGCGTCCGACGGGATTGCCAACCTGGGCGGCGATGATTTCGACGCGATCCTTGCCGAGCTGGCGCTGGAAACGGCGGAGATCTCCGAAGAACTGACAACCGCCGAGCGCCATCGGCTGCTGGAGGAGTGCCGCGAGAAAAAGGAATCGCTGAATCCGAACACCCGCAGACTAACCATGGATCTGGAGAGGGTGCGCGCCGGCTGGACGTCGGTCACGATTCCCACCGACGAGTACTACGAACGCTGCCGGCCGCTCATCGAGTCGACGCGCACCGTCGTGGAGAGCCTGCTGGCGGCGCAGTCGGGCGTTCCGCTCGACACGCTCTACGTCACCGGCGGCGGATCGGAGCTGCCGCCGGTGGCCCGCATTCTGCGTGAGACTTTCGGCCGCAAGGTCAAGCGCTCGGCCTATATGCGCTCGGCAAGCGCGGTGGGGCTGGCAATTCGCGCCGCATCCCAGGCCGATGGCCTCCGCGAGCAGTTCAACCAGAACTTCGGCATCTGGCGCGAGGCCGATTCCGGCGGGACCATCGTCTTCGACCTCATTTTTCCCCGCGGTGCACGGCTGCCTCGGCCTGACGAATCGCCGCTGGCGATCGAGCGCGCGTATCACCCGGCCCACAATGTCGGTCATTTCCGCTACCTGGAGTGCTCCCGGCTGAACGAGGACGGGCAGCCCACCGGCGAGATCACCAACTGGGAACAGATTCGCTTCCCCTTCGACCCACGCCTGCAGACGGATCTCGATCTCAGCGTGTACCCGGTTGCGCGCGTAAGCGACCATCAGAACCTGCTGGTGCGCGAGCGCTACACCTGCGACGCCAGCGGAAATCTGCGTGTCAAAATCTCCGCCGAGCCGAGCGGGTACACCCGCAACTTCGTGATCGGCCAGGCGGGCGGGCCACAGTCAGGCTCCCCGGCACATGCATAGCCGCGCCTCCGATTGAGGCGGCATCGTCCTGTCCACCGTTGTCGTGTGCTACAGTGAACCAACTCCGCCGCGGTCCTCCCCAGTGTCCGGCTCCCAAAGGGCCGCGGATGATGGCCCTGTGACATGATCAGCCCTTCTGAATCGACGCATGGCGTGGACACCATCGACCTGCAGCAGGAGATTGTGCGCCTGCAGGCCCTGCTGGAAACCTCGCGCCAGGTACATTCCGCCATCCGCCAGGAAGATGTGCTGTCCACGGTTCTGCGCATCGTCGTGCGCGAACTGGAGCTTCCCGGCGCGCTGATTACCGACCCGCCCATGAGCTACGGAGAAGTGCCGTGCGCTCCGTGGGAAGGCTGCGTCCGCTTTCCTCTCCACGACAAAGACGGACGCCACCTGACTGAACTGATCGTGACCACGCCCGATTGCAGGCCGCTCACCATCTACGAAGAGGACTTTCTCGAGCGCCTGGCGCTGCAGGCCGGGGTTGCCGTCGAAAACGCCCGCTATTACGAGCGTAGCCTGGAGTGGGCGCGGGTCGAACAGGATCTGAATGCGGCGCGCGCCATCCAGCGCAGCCTGGTGCCGCAGAAAATGCCGCAGATCGAAGGCTATTCGGTCGCGGTGCGCTACAGCGCCTGTTATGAGGTGGGGGGTGACTGCGTGGATATCGTGGCGCTGCCCGACGGCGTGCAGGTGATGGCCGTCGCCGACGTCGCCGGTAAGGGACTGGCTTCCGCCATTGTGAGCACCGCCTTTCGCTCGGCGTTTCGCGCCAGCGTGGCGGGCGGCGTGCCTCTGGCTGAACTCGTTTCCCGGCTCAACCAACAGCACTGCGCAGAAGGCGATGAGGCCCGCAGTCGCTACGTGACGGGAATCTTTCTCAAACTGGACCCCGCGGCGCATCGGCTGGAAGTGGTCAACGCCGGGCATAATCCCGGATTTCTGGCCAGGCCGGACGGTTCCGTGCAGCAACTCGGGGCCAGCGCGACACCCGTGGGCATTGTGCCGTTCGCGGAGTACAGCTCCGAAATCCTCGATTTCCCGCCCGGATCGCGGCTCCTCTTCTACACCGACGGCCTGACCGAGGTCTTTCGCGGGGATGAGGAGTTTGGCACCGAGCGGCTGCTGGCTTCATTTCTTGGGTGCAACGCGCCGGAATGTACTGCTATCCTCGATACGCTGTGGCAGGACCTGCATCGCTTTTCCGGTGAAGAGATGCTGCAGCAGCAGGACGACATGACCGCGCTGGCTCTGATGCGGACCCATGCGTAAGGGAGAAATCCAATGATCGAAACCGCGGGGACGTCGGTGGAAGTGCGGCTGCCATCGCGTCTTGGGTTCGAGAAGGTGGCCATGGGTACGGCGGCCAGCGTGGCTGCGCTGATGGGCTTCCCCAGCGAGCGGATCGAGGACCTGAAGACCGCGGTGGCCGAAGCCTGCATCAATGCCATCGAACACGGAAACCAGCTCAATGAACAGCTCTCGGTCGGCGTGATTCTCTCCGCCACCACCGACGAGCTGGAAGTCAAGGTCATCGACAACGGCTCCGGGATTGCGAAACAGCCGCCGCGACCGGACATCGACCGCAAGATCCACGGAGAAGAAGACGCGCGCGGTATGGGCATGTTCCTCATGCAGGCGCTGGTCGACGAGGCCGAGTGGGTTCGCGACAGCAAGGGCAAGGGCAGCTATGTCAGGCTGGTCATCCGCCTCGATAAGGAGAGTGATTAGGTGCAGACCGAGACCCGGACCACGATCGACCATACTTCCACTCCAGGCGACCAGTCCGTCACCGTGCTCCGCTTCAGCGGCGATATCTCCAGCAATTCCAGGGAGCCGGTGCTCGGTGCGTGGCAGAACGTCAGCAGCGGCCCGGTCCTGCTCGATTTCACCAAGGTCGATTACATCAATTCCAGCGGCATCGCGCTGATCATCCAGATGCTCATGGAGGCCGACAAAACCGGCCGCAAGGTGGCCGCTTTCGGGCTGACGCCGCACTTCCAGAAGGTCTTCACCATGGTGGGCATCGCCAAGTATGCGGGGCTCTACAAGGACGAGCCGACCGCACTCGCCTCTTTTTAGCTAAACTGCTGAAAAAAGGCGTTTATCGTCCCCGAAAATCACGACCCACACGATCAAACTAAATTATTAGTTACTTTTCTCTGCCTTCCCGCGTCGAAGGATAAGGAGGGAAGTGGGCCCGTGCCGCGTAAACCATCCGAGACCCTGACGGAGGCTGAGCTCCGCATCATGCAGGTGCTGTGGCAAAAAGGCCCGGCCACCGTGCAGCAGATTCTCGACGCGCTTCCCGGCCAGATCGCCCTGGCCTACAACACCATCCTCACCACCATTCGCATCCTCGAGCGTAAGGGGTACGTGGAGCACGCCAAAGACGGCCGCGCCCACGTCTACACCCCTCGAGTCGCGCAGGAAGACGCCACCCGCTCCGCGGTTCGGCAGCTGGTGAGCCGGTTCTTCCGCAACTCCCACGAGGACCTGGTGCTCAACGTCCTGGAAGATCGCGGGATGGCCCCCGAGGAGCTGGAGCGCCTGCGCCGCATGCTGGAACGCACAGGAGCTGAAGAAGGGACGGACAGGAATCCACCGCGGGGTGAGAACGGATGAATCCCTTCACGCAAATCGCTGTGGAGCACGTGCTGAATACGCTGCCTGAAGGGTTGCTGCTGGCGGCAGGCGCATGGCTGCTGTTGCGGCTGCTCCCCCGCCAGAATTCCGGTACCCGATTCGCCATCTGGCTGGTGGCGCTGGCCGGCGTTACGGGCCTGCCCTTTCTGAGCGCTATCCACGGCGGCGCCTCCGTTTTGCCCCAGACGCATCCGGAGATCATGCTGCCGCCTTTCTGGGCCGCCGCCTTTCTGTTCGTGTGGGCTCCGATCAGCCTGCTGGCGCTGGCTCGTGTGGCGGCAGGAATCTGGCAGGTGCGGCGCATCCGCAGGGGCTGCAGCCAGGTTCCGGTCGACGATCTCGATCCCATGCTGCGGGAGCTCTTTGTCGATCTGAAAAGGCCGGTGCGGCTGCTGGTCTCCGACCAGGCCTGCGTCCCGGCCGCCATGGGGTTCCGGCATCCCGCGGTGGTGCTGCCGGCGTGGAGCCTCATTGACCTTCCCGCAGACCAGCTGCGGCAGATTTTGGTTCATGAACTGGCGCACATCCGGCGGCACGACCCCTGGACCAACCTGGCTCAGAAGGTCGCGCGCGCGGTTCTCTTCTTTCATCCGGCAGTCTGGTGGATCGATGCGCGCCTTTCTCTGGAGCGGGAAATGGCCTGCGATGAAGCCGTCCTGGCCGCAACCGGCAATGCCCATGCTTATGCTGGCTGCCTGATCGATCTGCTGGAGCGGGGCTGCGCGCGTCGCGGGTGGACGATGGCCCAGGCGGCTGTCGCGCGCGCTCGGGACGCTTCCGTCCGCATCGCCCGCATCCTGCAGCAGAGCCGGCCAGCCGGCACGCGGGTGGGCCGCGTTGCTTTGGGTTTGGCCGCGAGCGTCTCGCTGGCATGCTCAGGCGTGGTTCTGTGCAGTCCGGGTCTGGTGAGTTTTGCGCCGGTTCACGCGCATAGTTCTGATCGCGCCCTCGCTGCCCGCGGCCTGGAGGCTCCCCGGTTCCCGGCTCCCAAGATCGTACCGGCTGTCTACCGCCCCGCAGCTTCCCACGTTTCTGCGCGGCGAGTGGCGTTGCGCAGCGCGCGCATCGACCGGCAACAGCCGGTGCAAACCCCCAGACCGCGCCTGGCCGTGATTCGCAATATGACTCGTAAGCCGAGTCGGCTTCCGGTTGTTATGGCAAGTCTGAAGCATGCGCCGCAGGTGCAGCCTCTCCTGTCTTCGACTTATCTCATTATTCAGTCGGCGGAGTACACGGCCGCCCCGGCCCAGGATTCGCGTGCGGGAGCGTCCGCCGCAGGGGAAAAATCCGTTCTGCAGGTGCAGATGTTCCAGGTGGTTCGTCAGGACGCAAATGGAATCCAGGTGCAGGTATTTCGGCTCGTGATGCGCGTGCCTGCGGCGATGGCGATGGAGGGCACAGCGCGATCGATCTAGGTTAAAAATTTTTGCTCTAGCCAACTAATTCATTAGTTTTAAGGAGAAGCAGCAGATGAACCTCACGACAATCAAAGCATCGCTCACCCGGCGCCTGGCCATCCCGGCCGTTGCGGTCGGCGCTTTTCTGGCAGTGGGTGCCTGGGCTCTTGCGGGTCCCGCCTCCGCGGCTCCGACTCCGGCTCCGGCCGCCCCTGCCATTAACCAGAACAGCGTGGCCCCGCTGCTCTCACTGGATCAGGCCATGGAAGCGCTGACCGCGCACGTGACCCCGGCCGTCGTCAACGTGAACGTCACCTCGAAACTGAGTGCCCAGGAACTCGCCGAAGATGAGGGCGGCGGTCAGCAGGACCAGCAGGAGGAGCAGGAACAGCAGCAAATGCAGCAGTTCTTCGGCCTCCCCTTCGGGCAGGGACCGATGCAGCAGCAGCAACAGCAGCCTTCCATCGAAAAAGGCGAAGGCAGCGGCGTGATCATTTCGCCGGACGGATACATCGTCACCAACAATCACGTGGTGCGTGGCGCCGTGAACATCAGCGTGACGCTGAGCAATCGCGACATCTACCCCGCGAAACTGATCGGCACCGATCCCCTGACGGATCTTGCCGTCATTAAGATCAATGGTCACGATCTGCCCAGCATTCCGTGGGGCAATTCCGCCGATCTGCATCCGGGCGAGATGGTGCTGGCCTTCGGCAATCCGTATGGATTCCAGTTCAGCGTGACGCGCGGCATCATCAGCGCGCTCAACCGGCCCAATCCGGAAGCCAATCGCTACAAACCCGGTGAATTCATCCAGACCGACGCCGCCATCAATCCTGGCAACTCCGGCGGAGCGCTGGTCGACGCCCGCGGCCAGGTAATCGGCATCAACACCTTTCTGATCTCGCCGACGGGCGCGTTCTCCGGGATGGGCTTTGCCATTCCCAGCGAGATTGCCGAGCCCATCGCCAATGAGCTGATTAAAGACGGGCACGTCGACCACGGCTACATCGGCATCTCGATTGAAAATGTCACGCCGAGCAACGCGAAATTCTTCGGCGTGCAAAAAACGACGGGCGCCGTGGTCGCCGACGTTACGCCTGACTCTCCCGGCAGCAAGGCGGGCCTGAAATCCGGAGATGTCATTACCCAGCTCAACGGCAATCCGGTGACCGATGCCGGCGAGTTGCAGATGAAAACCAGTGAGACGCAGCCTGGCACCACGATCCATCTCACGGTGACGCGCGACGGCAAGACGCAGAACCTTCCCGTCACTCTGGACTCGATGCCCAACAGCAAGACCCAGGAAATTGCCCAGAACGGCAATGGCAAGGGTCGCTGGGGGATGGGCCTGGCCACCCTGACGCCGGATGTGCGCCAGCAGATCCAGGCGCCTCCCAGCGTGCAGGGAGCGGTCGTGGAGCAGGTGCGACCCGGGAGCCCGGCCGACGACGCCGGTCTTCAGCGCGGCGATGTGATCGTCTCGATCGATCGCAAGCCGACGCCCAATGCCGCGGACGTCGCGCAGCAGCTCTCCAGCATTCCCCAGGGACAGGATGCGCTGGTGCTGATCTGGTCGGATGGAGGCAGCACGTTCGTGGTCATGCATCCGAACCAGGGCTGAACGTCAGCCTTATTCCAGGCGCAGCCGGTTCCTGAGGCCGGCTGCGCCGTTCTTTTTCCCTGTGGACTCTCGTGCTGCGGGCGCTCGGTAGTCAGGCAAATCACCCTTGAGTCGCAATCAGCCTTTGAGCCCCAGCAGTCCGTGCAGAATGCCCGGTCCCCAGTAATAGCGCAGGAAATAATAGGTTCCAATCCCCACGATCAGCGTCGCGAGGTTCATGAGCACGGCGGCAGCCACGCGCGCGAGGCGGTGCCCCGGCAGCATCCGGCCCCGCAGATACAACTCCACCACCGCCAGGTTCGGCAGATAAAAAGCGAACGACATGACGCGATCGAATGGGCCGCGGAAGGTTTCCAGATGCCCAAGCCCATGCACGGCGAGCAGCCAGAAGCCATAATCCATGCGATAAAGCCAGGAGCCGATGGCCAGAGCGAACAGGCGCAGGGCCCAGGCGCGATGGGTTTCGAATCGCAGCGCGCGCGCATGGCGCCAGGTTTCGACGGCAGCCAGCACCATCAGCGCGCCGTACAGTCCGAAGCCGAGATTCATGACCGCTCCGCCGATCGTGCCCTGGATCAGAATGAACCCAAGGCCGCCCAGCCCTGCCACAAATCCTGTGAAGACGTAGAGCCGTCCGATCCAGCGATGGAGGGCCGGCCATCGTTGCCGCACGCCATCGATCAGCTGGACCGGTCCCAGGACCAGGATGATGGCGCCGGCCGCCATATGGGAGGCAATCGCCATCAAAGCCGCGGGATGGTGGCTGTTGTACAAGCCGGTCAGGTTGTCGTTCCAGCGAGCCGGGTCGCCCGCACGCAAAGCGCCAAGATAAAACCCGACAATATAAAGACCGAAGGCCGCCGCGCTGATCCAGCTCGCCGCCAGAAGGCCGCAGGCGGACCAGGACAACCCCGCAGACCGGCGAGTGGGCTCACGCTCCGTCCGGAAGCTCTCGCTCCGGGCTTGCTGAATGGTGGGCATTGTTTTCTCTCAGTCTGCCACAGGAATC
This sequence comes from Acidobacteriaceae bacterium, assembly GCA_036269135.1. Lineage (GTDB taxonomy): Bacteria > Acidobacteriota > Terriglobia > Terriglobales > Acidobacteriaceae > Palsa-343. The sequence goes on along the minus strand of DATASQ010000057.1, from coordinate 102,110 downwards.
GTGTCCGGACCAGGTCGCTGTTCTCTCCCGACGATGCAGAATTCGATTAGCGGCCGGCCGGTCCGGCCTTTCGGCGTTCGCCGGCGCGCAGAGCCTGAAATGTGATCAGATTCCAGGGCTGGCCGCCTTTCTCAAACCGAGCCATGCGCAATTCATCGCCGACAAATTCGCGGATCGTGTGCTCCCAAAAGCGATAGCCGGAGTAATTGGACTCCATCACCCGCACCTGCCATTTTCCCGGGTAGCGCCGCCAGATCTCGTGCGCCGCGGCTTTGCCCACGCCCTGCCGCCGGAACATGCGCAGTACAAAGAACTCCGCCACGTCCCAGACGGTTTCCGTTCCCAGCACGCCGCGCTCGCGCTTCACCAGCACCACACCCGCCAGGCGCCCATCCGCTTTCAGGAGAAGGGGGAGCCGGTCCGTTTCCAACCAATAGCGGGAAAGACCTTTATAGCCGAAGCGGCCGTCGGGGCCCGGCTGCATGGGATGGAATTCACTGAAGTCGTAAGCGTACAGCTCAAGGAGGTTGGCCACAATCGGTTCCTGCTCCGGAGTGGCATGCACCACCTCAACGCGCGGAGAGCCTTCCTGTGAGCCTGGAGTCATTGCTGATCAAAAGCCCATGATGTTGTACCCACTATCGACATAGATCACCTCCCCGGTCACGCCGCTGGCCAGGTCCGATGCCAGATAGACGGCCGTCTTGCCCACTTCTTCCTGCTCGGTGTTGCGATGGAGTGGAGCGCGTTCGGCGTGGTACTTCAGCATGTCGCCCAGCGAGCCGATGCCGCGTGCGGCCAGTGTCTTAATCGGACCCGCCGATATCGCGTTCACCCGAATGTTCTGTTTGCCCAGGTCCCACGCCAGATACCGTACTGTTGCTTCCAGAGACGCCTTGGCTACGCCCATCACCTTGTAATGGGGGACTACTTTCTCCGCACCGTAGTAGGTCAGCGTCAGAATCGAGCCGCCGTCGGTCATCAGTGGAGCAGCCCCGCGGCTGAGCGCGATGAGCGAATAGACGCTCACGTCATGGGCGATACGGAATCCTTCCCGCGTGGTCTGCAGAAAATCGTTCTTCAGATCTTCCGCCGGCGCAAAGGCGATGCAGTGCACCAACACGTCGAGCTTCCCATAGCGGTCTTTGAGCTGCGCGAATACCTGTTCGATCTCCGCGTCGCTGGATACATCGCACTGGAAGGGCTCGGCGCCGGGCAGGTCCAGAATCAGGCCCTCCGCTTCGGCTTTCATGCGCTCGTTCTGATAGCCGATGGCCAGCTTCGCGCCCGCTTCGTGCAGCTTCTGCACAATGCCCCAGGCGATGCTGCGCTTGTTCGCCAGCCCAAACACAGCCGCCACGCGGCCTTCCAGATTCAGCATGCGTTGTCAGCTCCGGAAAAGAGAAATCGCCGGCAGGCAGGATACGGCCGGCACCCAATTGTAAATCGCCGGTGCGCCACTGCCGGCAACAGGCGGTCAGTCTACGCGCACTCACAATGCGCATCGGGCCGAGCAGCCGCAGAAACCGGCCCTGCAGCAGCACGATAGTACCGCTGCTCCGGATATGCGCACGGCAGGCAGACCGTTTGTCCCTCCCGCTCCACGAACCGGTCGTAGTTGATGCCTTCTCCGCAGAGGTCGCACAGGACGCGGGCGCCTTTATAGCCTGGCATTTCGTTCGGCCCCACCTCCACGGCTACCCAGTGCTCTGCGAACAACTCGGCATCGTCCAGCTCACGATAGGCCTTCATCTGCTGCTGATTCTTGTTGGCAATCTCCGGATACAACTCCCGCGCCCGCTGCTTCGACGAATCCAGCGCCACGATCCGGAGAGCCCGGCCTGTCTCCAGATCGAGAAAGGTCGCCGCCATCTTGCCCCAGTCGCGGAACTTCAGCGCGCGCTTGCCCAGCCGGCATCCGGTCACCACGCCAATGGCGTCGGTGGCGCAGCGATCGATTTCAATAAAGGTCACCAGCCGTTTGCGGTCCCGGCCGCGAGGTTCCGTCAGGCCCAGGCGCCGGCAGCCCAGCATGGCCATCCGCACACCCAGCACCTGGCCGGCGCACAGATGCCCGTGGGCAATCTCCGCCTGACGCAGCAGCTCATCCATGGATTCCATGCAGTCATGCTATGCCACTTGAGGCCGGTGCGCCGAACGCCAGATTGCGCTGAGTGGGTCAGTCGCTGTCGTCGCCGTCTTCCACCAGCACCGCTGAGGCGCCGACCAGGTCATAGCTCACCGCCGCCGTCCCGCTCGGCTGGAAGGTCACCTTGAGCGGATCGCGCTGCCACACCGCCGCAGCGCAGGCCGGCGCGGGATGATCGGCCGGATCCCAGGCGCCCAGCTTCTTCGCCAGCAGAGGTCGCCGCGCTTCTACCTGAGCCACCATCGCCAGCAGCTGTTTGCCGCTCGCGTTCACGCCGCAATACGCCGCGTAGTCCCGGAACCACACCACGTCGGAAACCGCCGGATCGAAGTCCGGCAGGTGCAGGGCGGCGATTTTCCCGCTTATGCGATCCACCAGCAGCCACGGGCCACGCTGCCAAATCCAGCGCGGCCCCTTGTCCGTGGGCAGGGCATCATTCAGGCGGACGGCCCGGCGCACTGCAAAGCTGCGTTCGGTCACGTCATGCGCCTCGCCGGTGGTCCATTCCCTGACCTTGCCGTCGACCACCAGGGGACGGACCTTCAGTTCCGTCTCTCCGGCCTTCGCTCCGGCCGGATCGCCCTCGACCGAATAAGGTTCACGGCGCGCAGCGCCCAGGGCGACTGCATGGGACCTGGCCGCCGCGCCCAACCCTGGCGCAGTGCAGGCAACGAGGAACAGCGCTGGAAGCAGAGCCGTTTTGCTGAAGGTCATACCGGCAGCTTAAGCAGGGAAGGGGCCGAAGCGACAGGTCACAGAAGTACCCTTAGCGGGTGGGGGCGTCCGGAGGGGGCGCCACATACGAGGCGGAGGTCGCCGGGTGCCGCTGCGTCTCATCGGCCATGACGTGGCCGCTCAGGTACTGGAAGACGAAGAACCCTAAGCCGGTTAACAGGAGCAGCAGAACTCCGAGGCCGGTCCAGCGGAAGCGCCGGGTCCGGGCGGCCGAGGCGCGGCGGGCCCGTCCGACGTTCTCGGCAAAGGACGTCCAGCCGTCCTCGATCGGGGTGCCATGTTCGCGGCTGGCAATGAGGAAGCGTTCCATCCACGCAGTTTCGTCGAGGCCGATGGTCCGGACGTATCCGCGGACAATGCCCTTACTGAGAATGCCGCCGGGCAGCACTTCAAAGTGCTCGGTTTCCAGCGCGGACAGGTAACGGGCGATTACCTTAGTCTTCTCGCTGATGGTTTCCAGCGCGACCCCGCGGGCTTCGCGTTCCTTCCGTAATTCGTCGCCGAACTGCCCCACACTCATCTTCCTTCCCCGGGGAACCAAAACCTTCAACATTCAAAACAATACGACTGAAAGTTCTGGCCGGTCAAAGAATTATTCGGGCAAGTGCTTTATTCTTCTCGCGAAGATCATAGTACGAGGGTAACCATGTCGGGAAATCCCTCGAATGGGCCAGGCCATGATTACCTCGGGCCATGTCAAAGTGATCACCCCCTCTACCTTCGATGGGTCCCGGTTTGGTCCCCGGTTTGCTACTCTGGAAATCTGGGCACCAATCTTCCAAGGCTCATCCAATCCATTTCCATGAACAAGCTTGTTATCGGCAACATTCTGTATCGTCCGGTCCGCTCCGCGATCAGCGTCCTCGCGGTGGCCATTGAAGTGATCATGATCCTCTGCATCGTGGCCATTATGGTGGGCCAGGTCCAGGGAGCGGCGAGTCAGACCGGCGGGGTGGGCGCGGACATCATCGTGCGGCCGCCGAATGCGAGCTTTCTGAGCGCGGTGGGCGGCGCGCCGGTACCGGCAAAGGTGGCCGGTGTGCTGGCGAAGTTGCCGCATGTGGCGGTGGCTTCGCCGGTGATTGCAAATCTGAGCATGGGCAATGCGCTGCAGACCATCTGGGGCATCGACTTCGAGAGTTATAACGCGCTGCGTCCCTTCCAGTTTGTGGAGGGAGGCCCTTTTCACGGGCCCAATGACGTGATCGTGGACGACCTCTACGCGAAGAGCAACCATGCGGTAGTCGGCCAGACGATCGAGCTGCTGCACCATTCTTTCCATGTCTCGGGCATTGTGGAGCACGGGAAAGGCGGTCGCATCTTTGTGCCGATCGGGACGCTGGGCACGCTGCTGGGCACGCCGAACAACGCGTCGCTGTTTTATGTTCGCTGGGATTCGCCGAACAATCAAAAAGCGATCGCGGAAGAGATCCACGCAACACCCGGACTGCAGAACTATGAAGTTCAGCCGATGGCGGACTACATGGCGATGATGACGCCTGAGCATTTTCCTGGCTTCAATATCGCGCTGCGGGTGGTGATTGGCATTGCGGTCATTGTCGGGTTCCTGGTGATTTTCCAGTCGATGTACACGGCTGTCATGGAGCGGACTCGGGAAATCGGGATCCTGAAGTCGCTGGGAGCATCGAAGACCACGATCGTCAACCTGGTGCTGCGTGAGGCTGGGCTGGTGGCCGTGGCTGGGATTATCGTCGGCATGCTTGCCACCTGGGGCATACGGTGGTTCATGTCCATCCAGTTTCCGACGCTGCCGTTTTATCTGAGCGACTCCTGGCTTGCTTACGGCACAGGGATCGCCTTGATTGGATCGGTGCTGGGTGCGCTTTATCCGGCATGGAAGGCAGCGAGCAAGGATCCGATCGACGCGCTGGCTTACGAATAGGGCATTGGCAGCCCACCCCCCACCCCCCTGGTGGCGTGGTGTTTGATTCTGCTGGGTTTAGCTGAACACCCGGACTGGGGTATGCGGCATGTCGCTGCATCGAGAGCAGATGCATTCGGGGCCGCAGTGCTGCATGCGCGGACGGAATGCAGCACTCGCGATCTCGAAGCCGCTTTGTGATTACAGGCGACGCAGATGACCCGAGGACGGGAATGCTGCACCCGCGGAGGAAGCGACGAGTTCTCAAAGAACCTGGACCGAAAGACGGGCGCGGCCTGGGCCGCAAAAGAAAAGCTCCATACGCTTTGTGCGGATGGAGCTGTCTTAGTCTGAGCGTAACGACGGCAGAGGGCAGGGGCAAGAGAAATGGGAGGGCCGGACAGTACGAAGGTAAGGGCGATTCCGGAACGGGAACCCGCCCGATTCGGAGGCGCCAGGACGATTCACTTCGGAAGAGACCCCTCGATCTATTTTTCCGACAGGGCTTCGACGCCGGGGAGCTTTTTGCCTTCGAGAAATTCGAGGCTGGCTCCGCCGCCGGTGGAAATGTGGGTGATCTGGTCGGCGACGCCGGCCTGTTTGATGGCTGCGACCGAGTCGCCGCCGCCGATGATGGAGATGGCGTCCTTGTTGGCGGCGACCGCCTGGGCGATGGCGTTGGTGCCGACGGCGAAGCGGGGAAACTCGAAGACGCCGGCGGGGCCGTTCCAGACGATGGTGCGGGCGCCGGCGACGATCTCTTCAATCGCCTTGACGGATTGGGGGCCGATGTCGAGGCCCTGCCAGTCGGCGGGGAAGTTTTTAGAGGTGTCCCACGGCTGGGTTTTTGCGTCGGCGGAGAAGCTGTCGGCGAGGATGTTGTCGGCGGGGAGAAGGATCCGGACGCCTCTGGCTTCGGCCTTCTTCAGAGCTTCGGCGGCGATGCCGATCTTGTCCTCTTCGACGAGCGATTTGCCGGTGGTGACGCCTTTGGCGCGGGCGAAGGTGTAGGCCATGCCGCCGACGATGACGAGGGTATCCACTTTGTCGAGGAGGTTATTGATGACGTCGATTTTGCCGGAGATTTTGGAGCCGCCGATGATGGCGACAAAGGGACGCGCGGGGGATTCGAGAGCTTTGCCGAGGTAATTCAGCTCTTTCTCCATGAGGAGGCCGGCGGCCGACTGCTTCACGAAGTGGGTGATGCCTTCGGTGGAGGCATGGGCGCGATGGGCGCTGCCGAAGGCGTCGTTGACGTAGACATCGCAGAGGGCGGCGAGCTGCTTCGCGAAGCCGGGATCGTTGGCTTCTTCTTCGGCGTGGAAGCGGAGGTTTTCCAGCAGAAGGACCTGGCCGGATTCAAGCTGACGGGCGAGCTCTTTGGCGATGTCGCCGACGCAGTCGGGGGCGAAGGCGACGTTGGTTTTTCCGCCGAGGCGATGATCGAGCAGGGTGCGCAGGCGGTCCACGACGGGACGGAGGCTGTATTTGAGGTTGACTTTGCCTTTGGGGCGGCCGAGGTGGGAGGCGAGGATCAGCTTGGCCTTGTGGCGCAGCGCGTACTCGATGGTGGGCAGAGTCTCCTGGATGCGGGTGTCGTCGGTGATCTCGGAGCCGTCCTCGGTGAGGGGGACGTTGAAGTCGACGCGCATGAAGACATGTTTGTGGGCGAGGTCGAGGTCGCGAATCGAGAGTTTAGCCATAGAGTCTCCGTTGATCCCTCAGGGGCTAAAGCCCCGTCAGTTTTGCAGGCCGTTACGGCACGGCTGAAGCCGTGCCCCTTCAAAGCAAGCAGGGATTTTACTGGGTGCCGATCACGGCGTCCGCTTCGATCTCGACGCGCCAGGTAGGCTGCAGGAGCCCGGCGACGACGACCATGGTAGCGGCCGGACGGATGGCGCCGAAGAACTCGCCATGAGCCTTGCCGACGGCTTCCCAGTCGTCGGCACTGGTGAGGTAGATGCGGGTGCGGACGACGTCTTCGAGGCGGGCGCCGGCCTGCTCGAGCACGCCGCGGATGATTTCGAGGATGTGACGGGTCTGGGTGGCGGGATCGGCAAGATCGGCGCCGACCGGGCCGGTGCCGGCGACGTAAACGGATTGTCCGGCGCGGACGGCGCGGGAAAAGCCGATGACCGGCTCGTAGGGGGATGTGCCTGGGATGTTCTGCCGGGTGGACATTCTGTGCCTCTTATCCTGTCGGATCATCCCACCCGGCCGCCTTAATTCCGGCGGCGAGGTGGGAATCCAAACAACCAAGCTCAGGGGCTAAAGCCCCTCTTTTTGTGAGGCTTTGCGGCACCCATTCGACTTCGCACCTTGGGTGCTCCGCTCAGGGCAGGCTCTGAAGTCGTGCCCTGATACAAAACCAAAACAACTCACGGCCGGACTTCAGAGAAACAACCCTACAGACCCTTCTTCGCGAGGAAGAGGATGAGGTCGCGGACGCGGTTGGAGTAGCCCCACTCGTTGTCGTACCAGCTGATGACCTTGGCCATGTTGCCGACCACTTTGGTCAGGGGCGCGTCGACGATGGAGGAGCGAGGGTCGCCTTTGAAGTCGCTGGAGACCAGCTCGTTGGTGTCGTAGCCGAGGATGCCCTTCAGCTCGCCTTCGGAGGCCTTTTTGAGTGCGGCGTTGATCGCGTCCTTGGTGATGGGCTTTTCGGCGACGAAGGTGAGGTCGACGACCGAGACGTTGGGAGTGGGCACGCGGATGGCGAATCCGTCGAGCTTACCTTCGACCTCGGGGATGACCAGCTTGAGGGCCTTGGCGGCGCCGGTCGAGGTAGGAATCATCGAGAGAGCGGCGGCGCGGGCGCGACGCAGGTCTTTGTGGGGGAAGTCGAGGATGACCTGGTCGTTGGTGTAGCTGTGGATGGTCGTCATGATGCCGGAGACGATGCCGAAGTTCTCGACCAGGACCTTGACCACGGGCGCGAGACAGTTCGTGGTGCAGGAGGCGTTGGAGATAATGTTGTGCTTCGCCGGGTCGTACTTTTTCTCGTTCACGCCGAGGACGACGGTGAGGTCCTCATTGCTGGCGGGGGCGGAGATGATGACCTTCTTCACGGGGCCGCGCAGGTGAGCTTTGGCTTTGGCGCCGTCGGTGAAGTGGCCGGTGGACTCGACGACGATCTGCGCGCCGACGGACTCCCAGTCCAGCAGGGCGGGATCGCGCTGGGCGAAGACCTTCAGTTTTTTGCCGTCGACGGAGATGAAGTCGTCGCCGGCGACGATGTCGTTCTTCAGGTTGCCCAGGATGGAGTCGTACTTGAGGAGGTGGGCGAGGGTTGCGGGGCTGGTGAGGTCGTTGACGGCGACAAATTCGAGATCCGGATTACCGAGGGAGGCGCGGAACACGTTGCGTCCGATGCGCCCAAACCCGTTGATTCCAACCTTGACGGCCATGAAAATCGTCTCCTTGCGTAAAAAATCGTACGTGTGTCCGAGGACTCTCGGGGGTCCGAATCACGCCAGTCCATAACAGTCCAAAACGCCCGGAACCACTCAATTACCGATGCTAGCACCATAGTCAAGGGAAAAGTCCATCTCCAATGGGCTCAATGGGAAGATTTCGCACGAACGTCATTGCGGTGGTGGGATTACTGACAGTGCGGGAAATGGTACAAAGCACGGAAGTTGGTTTGCGGGAGGGGGGCGAGTGTGTTACATCCTGGATATGCGCTTGTGGATGCGCGATCGGATGAGACGACGCTCGAAGCGTGGACCGAATACTTCGGAGTCCACGGGAAAAATTGGACAGGAACTGCCCCCGAACCAACCAGCGCCTTTGCAGCCCTCGTACCATGGCGGGGCGCCGGCAGGCGGGGACGACGTTGAGCCGGAAACCGAAGGGTTGAGGGACGAGGCGGAGACGGCCGCGGCCGAGCCAGCCGCGGCGCGGGCGGCTCCGCCTGAGAAGAAGCCGCCGGCCCCGAAACTGGTGGTGGAGACGCAGCCGGAGTCGGTGGCGACGCCTCCGCCGGAGGCCCCGGCGACAGGCAGCGGCAAAGGCGCGCGCGGCTACGTGGTGCTGACCATTGGCCTGCCCGGGTCGGGCAAGACGACGTGGTTCAAGCGCCGCGGGGTGGTGCCGCTGTCGAGCGATCTGCTGCGGACGCTGCTGTTCGACGACATCACGGAGCAGCGCTGGCAGGGGCTGGTCTTCTCCACGCTGCGGTCGCTGCTGCGGGCGCGGCTGATCGCGAAGATGCCGTGGAACTATGTGGACGCGACGAATCTGTCGCCGCACGAGCGCCGGCAGTGGATCAAGATGGCGAAGAGCTTCGGCTATGACGTGCAGGCGGTGTTTTTCGACGTGCCGCTGGAAGTGTGCCTGGAGCGGAATCGCAAACGCGAGCGCACGGTGAGCGAGGACGTGATGGGGAAGATGGCCGAGCGGCTGCGCGCGCCGGACTTCAAGGAAGGGTTCTCGAAGATCACGGTGGTGCGGGTGAAGGGGTCCGGCGAGGGGTCCGGCGGCGCGGCCATTGCGGCCGACGAGGAGCCATAGGCGCTGCCGGCCTGCATGAAAGTCCACTTCATCTGCACCGGAAACGTCTACCGCAGCCGTCTCGCGGAAGCCTGGTGCGTTTCGCGGCGGGTTCCCGGCATCGAGGTATCCTCCAGCGGTATTGCCGCGGGGCGAGAGAGCCCCGAGCCCATCTCTCCCTGGGCGGCCGAGGCTCTGGCACGGCGCGGTCTTGACGCTTTCGCGGCAAAGCACTGGCAGCGAACCACGCGCTCCCTTGTGGAGAGCAGCGATGTGATTGTCTGCATGGAATCGGAGCATCACGGGTTCTGCAGAGAGTGGGTCGATCCCAGCCGGCAAAGGATTGAAGTGTGGGGGATCGAGGACATCGGACCGATGGCCGCGGAGGAGATTCCGGACAAGGTCGAGCGGACCTTCGGGCTCATTCGCGCGCGTGTCGATGGCCTGCTGGAGTCTCTGCGCCAGGGCGGGACGAGGCAGGCGGTCCCGCAGTGCGGCGGGGAGAAGGCGGCCGAGTAGCGCACGCGGGTGCTGGGCGGTGCGTCCTGGGCGGAACGCCACCGGGGCGACAGCTTCGGTGCGCGGTGGCTGAAGCGGAGCCCGAACTGGATCGGTCCTGACTCCTGGTCCTGACACCTGGTCCTGACACCTGGTCCTGGCTTTGCCCTTGTCTGGTAAGATACGGCCACTTACGAACTGACTTCCCGCGGAAGGCTTTCCTGCTTTCGGAGAAGCTGGATGCGGGGCGGCCGAGACGATCCTGCAGTTGAGCGCCGCATTCCGCTGTGCAGCGAGCCACCCGGTAGACGAGCCATGGAGAACCTGATTTTCGATTTGAAACTGGTGTTTCGCCAGTTGCGAAAATCGCCGGGATTTACCGCCACCGCCGTCCTGATGCTGGCATTCGGCATTGGCTCCGTGACGGCGATTTTCTCTCTGGTGGATGGAATCCTGCTGCGTCCGCTGCCGTTTCCGGATCCGGGGCAACTGGTGACGGTGGGCGATCAGATCCGCGGAATGAACTGGAACTCCACAGCCGACGGCCCGGTTTCGCCTCCGGAGGTCCGCAGCTACATCGAGGAGACGCACTCCTTTTCGGCGCTGGGGGGCTATACCTCGGAAGATCTGGAGCTTTCCGGGAACGGGCAGCCGCTGCGGCTGGAAGCGGGGCGGATGACGCCGAGCGTGTTTGCGGCTCTGGGGGTCGCGCCGCTGATGGGGCGCGTCTTCACGGAACAGGAGGACGTGCAGGACGTTCCGGTGGTGGTGCTGAGCTACGCGACGTGGAAAGAGCAGTTCGGCGGGCAGAAGGGGATCCTGGGCAGGAAGATCCTGCTGAACCGGAAGCCGTACACGGTGATCGGCGTGATGCCGAGGAGCTTCGAGTTTCCCATTGCGCAGGGGATCCTGGGCCGCTGCATGCTGTGGGTTCCCATGAGCTTCACGACGGAAGAGCGGTCACCGGAGGCGGCGGCGGACTGGGCCTTCGCGATGGTGGGGCGGCTGAAGCCGGGCGTCGGCGTGGAGCCGGCTCACGCGGATGCGGAGCGAGTGGCGCAGCAGGACATCCGGCAGCTTCCGGCCGATCTTTCCACTTTTGAATTTCGCGCGGTGGTGCGGCCGCTGCGGGCGGTGACGGTGCGGAACGCGAAGCCGCTGCTGCGGATCCTGCTGCTGGCGGTGACGGTGGTGCTGCTGATCGCGTGCGCCAATCTGGCGAGCCTGCTGCTGGTGCGGGCGGTGCGGTATCAGCGGGAGATTGCGGTACGGCTGGCGCTGGGGGCGTCCACGCAACGGCTGCTGCGCCAGGTGTTGATGGAAAGCACGCTGCTCAGCCTGGCGGGGGGATTGCTGGGGGTGGGCGCGGCGGCGCCCCTGGTGGCGCTGGGACGGGAGCTGCTGCCGTCGACGCTGCCGCTGATCGATGCGGTGCAGATGAACTGGCCGGTGGCCGGCTTCGCGCTGGGGCTGGCGCTGCTGACCGGAGTGCTGTGCGGCGTTGCTCCCTCGTTTGCCGCCCTGCGCACCAACGTGAATGCGGTGCTGAAGGAAGGCGGGCGGACGGGGTCGGCGGGGGGCGCCAACGCGCGGCTGCGGTCGGTGCTGGTGGTGGGGGAGATTGCCGTGGCGCTGGTGCTGCTCACGGCTTCAGGGCTGCTGCTCCGCAGCTATTCGAAGATGAGCTCCGGCGATCTGGGATTCGAGCCGGAACACGTGACCACGGCTTTCTATGCGCTGCCGAGCGCGGAATACCGCGATCAGGCGCGGGTTAACGCCTTCAACGAGGATCTGCTGCGGCGGCTGGACCGGTTGCCCGCGACCGAGGACGCAGGACTGGCCACCGCCATTCCCACCTCGGAGATGGCCGGGCTGTTTAGTTTCTTACCCGAGGGCTACAGCGCCTCCGACGGGGTGCCGACGCCTTCCGCCGATGCGAGTCAGGTGATGGGGAATTACTTCCGCGCCATGGGCATCGCGCTGCTGGAAGGACGCTACTTCACCGAAGCCGACAATGCGCAGGGCGCCCCGGTTGCGGTCGTGAACCACGAGCTGGCGACGGAGTACTGGCCTGGGGAGAATCCTCTGGGCAAACGACTGCGGCTGGGGACTTCCGGCATGAAGACTCCGTGGATCACGGTGGTGGGCGAGGTGGCGGATGCGAAGGACGCCTCTCCCGATCGCAAAACCGGGACGCAGTTCTACGTGCCGGTCGTGCAGTGGGAAGAAGATATCGGTTCCTTTGCCACCCCCGGCGATGTGAACGGCAACAATCTCTACGTTGCTGTGCGGTCGAAGCTGCCGGGCACGCAGATGGAGGACGGACTGCGGAGGACGGTACGCCAGATGGATCCGCAGCTGCCGCTCACGCATCTGGCCACCATGACCGAGGTGGTTTCCGAGAGCGAGGCGCCGCGGCGATTCAACACGGTGCTGGTTTCCGTCTTTGCGCTTTCGGCGGTGGTGCTGGCGGTGCTGGGGATCTACGGGGTGATCGCGTTCTCGGTGGCGGCGCGGGTGCAGGAGATGGCGATTCGCCTGGCGCTGGGGGCGGAACGCGGCGGAATCGTCAGGCTGGTGCTGAACTCGGGCCTGAAGCTGGCCGCCCTGGGGTGCGTGCTCGGGCTGGCCGGAGCCGCGGCGGCCTCCAGCCTGCTGCGGTCGTTCCTGTACGGGGTCAGCCCCTTCGATCCGCTGGTGATGACGCTGGCGGCGGTGGCGGTTTTCCTGCTGGCGCTGCTGGCGGCCGCGATGCCGGCGCGCCGGGCAGCGGCGGTGAACCCGATCCGGGCGCTGCGCGGGGAATAGCAGTCCGCAAAGCAGGCGGCGAGGCCGTCAGCTCTGAGGCGCGCGGATGCTGAGCACCGGACAGGGAGCCTGGCGCACAATTTCATAGGCGTGCGACCAGGGAGGGCCGCTGTAAAGGGTCCGGTGCGGCTTGAGGCCGAGGACAATCAGGTCGGCGTGATGGCTGTCGGCGAAATCGAGGACGCTGGGCGCCGGCTTGCCCGCGAGGGTGTGGCCCTGGACGGAGGAGGCTCCCTCGGCGGCCAGGCGGGCGACCAGGGCATCCATGGCCCCGCGGTGCTCGGGCTTGCCGGACTGGCAGACATGCAGCACATCCAGGTCCGCATGCCACTCGCTGACGGCCGTGAGCAGGGAGGGGACGGCGGCGAGCGATTCCGGGGAGAGATCGGTGGAGAAGAGCACGCGGCGGAGCTGAAGGTGCGTGCCGGCTCCAGGAGCCCGCGGGCCGACGCACAGGACCGGACAGCTCACGTTATGGAAGATCTGCTGCGCGACGGAGCCGAGGAGCAGGCGGGGCAGTCCGCCGCGGCCATGGGTTCCCACCATGAGCAGATCGATCCGGTGCCGGGCGACGAAATCGCCGGCAACGGAGGGGATTTCGCCCTGCTCGATCCAGCGGCGGCAGTCGATGCCGTCCAGGCGGTGAGCCCGAAGCAGACGATCGATGGCCTGGTCGCAGTCGCGGACAGCCGCGTCGGCGAGGGCGGGAATGATCTCCGGGGAAAAGGCGTACTGCGAAGGCCGGAGCAGGTGGAGAAGGTGCAGCGTGGCTCCGAAATGGCGGGCGACGGCCATGCCGTGCTCGACGGCGCGTTCCGAGCAGGAACTGAAGTCAGTTGCCACGGCGACGTTCAGAATGGACACGCGAGGTGCGCATGCGAGAGCCATTGGGACCTCCCCTTGCAAAACCAGGCCAGGAGTGCCGGGCGGCCGGCTTGCCGCCGCCGCCCGCGATCGACCGGACTCAGCGCTTGGGCGTGGGTTTCCGCGGCCTATGAGCGATGACCTCATTGGGATGTTCGCGCTTGTGGCGCTCGACGGCTTTGGCAATCTCCTGGATGGTGAAGTGGGCGTGATGGTCCGATTGCAGGACATCGCCGGGAATCGAGGGGGTTGCGGGAAGGGATGAATGGATTGGGTAGTTCATACGTCCTCCGAAACAGGTCAGCGGCCGCCGCGGAGGCGCTGGTCGCTGGAGTTGCCGGGCAGGTGGGTGTCCGGCAGCGCTACGGCCGGCCAATCGGGAAATCGGCTCGGTTGGCCATAGCGGACACGCGGAGAGAACGTTGACTAACTGCAGTATAGGCCTGTGCGGCGTGGATGGAGCGATCCTCCCGCGCAGGGGAGATGACTTTGGTTTTAGGGGCTACAGCGAGTCGTAGACGAGGGCGGCGAAGGTGCCGGGCTGGATGGGGCCTTTGCCCCAGGCGGCATCGAGGTCGGCGGTGGGTTTGGCCGCGACAACCGCGTCCACGGTCTCGCCGGCGGCCTTCAGCTTTTCCACCCGGTCGGCGACCGTCACCAGCATCATGCGATACGCCTGGAGTGCCGCCTGGTCGCCGACCGGCCCCTGACCGGGGACGATCTTCGTTCGCTCGTCGGCGAGGGCGAGGATTTGATCGACGCCGCGGATCATGCCGTTGATGGTACCGCCGCTCGACAGATCGATGAGCGGATACATCCCGTTGAACCACAAATCGCCGGTGTGGATGACATTGCCCTTCACAAAGTGGACGAAGATGTCGGAGTCGGTTGAGGCCTCGGGCGTGTGGACCAGATTCTCCTGGTCATTATTGACCCACAGGGTTTGCGATTCAGGGAAGGTTTGCTGGGGCAGCCCGGCGTCAGGGGCGGCGGGAAAGCGCGCGTCGTACAACTGCATGGTCTGGGGCTGGAGCAGGCGGGTGCGGGTATTTTCCTGCGCGACGATGAAGGCGCCGGCGAGGTGCAGGGCGGCGTTGCCGTCGGTGTGGTCGAAGTGCCAGTTCGTGTTGATGAGAAGCTTCACCTTGTGCGTATCGAGCTTGCCGAGCGCTTCGAGGAGCCTGGGCGTGCCGGTAGAGATCTGGGAGTCGATGAGGAGCTTGCCGTCGGGACCGATCTGGCAGACGACATTGCCGCCGACGCCCTGGAGCATAAAGATGGTGTCGGTGAGCCTGGTGGTTTTGAGGGTCTCGGCGGCGGCGGCGGTGCGCAGCTCCTGGACGATGTTTGGATCGGGCTGCACGGCGGGGTTGGTGTTCACCGGCGGCACAGTCTGGCCGGCGGGCGACTGCGCGGGAGGGCCGGCGGGGGCGGTCCGGGGATTCTGGGCGGGGGCGGTCTGCGCCTGCAAATCGGCGCGCGCCAGCCAGGCGCCGGCGGTGGCCATGCCGGACTGGAGGAGAAAATCGCGGCGCGATGGCATGAGCTTAGAGGATCCCGGGAGGAAGATTGAGGCCGCCGAGCAGGCCCTGGACGCTGGACTTCATGATCTCGTCGGCGCGGCGGCCGGCTTCGTTGACGGCGGCGGCGATGAGGTCTTCGAGCATTTCCACATCGGCGCTGGCGCCGGTGAGGCTGGAGACCGCGGCGGGATCGATGGTGATCTTGAGCAGTTCCTTTTTGCCGTTCATTTTGACGGCGACAGCGCCGCCGCCGGAGGAGGCCTCCACGACGGTGGCTGCGAGTTTCTGCTGGATCTGGTCCTGCATCTGCCTGGCCTGGCCCAGCATTTCCTGGAGTTTGAGTGGGTTCAGCATCATGCCTTCGTTCATTCTTCTTTCTGTTGGACGCTTCCTGGGGGAAGCATTCTGCTTTTAGTGATTGTCCCGCAGGTCGAGCACGCTGCGAATGTCGGCCTTAAACAGTTCCTGGGTTCTGCGGACCAGCGGATTTTCCAGCGCCGCCGCCTGCGCACTTCCGCTGAGCGGCGCGCTTTCCCGGGCTGGTCCCGTGGCGGCCCCGTTCCCGTTTTCTCCGGGGAGAAAGGCAATCTTCTGTGGGGCTCCCAATGCCCGCATGGCCTTTCGGCAGATGGCTTCCGCGTCGGCGTTGACGGTGAGGGAGAGCATGGTTTTGCGGACGGCCAGCTCGACCTGAAGGGTGTTGCCCTGATCGATCCACTTGCCCTGATGGATGAGGTTGGCGGCGGTCTCGTGTCCTGCGTGGGCCAGCGCGGCGCAAACGGCATCGCGGATGCTGTCCAGGCTGGGCGCTTCGGCTGGCGCGGCGTCTGCCAGAGCGAGCGAGCCGTCGGTTGCTCCCGGCAAAGGCTCGGCCAGGCCGACGGCGGCGACGGGCTTGCTCTCGAAAGAAGGCGGCGCGGCTTCGGCGGCGCGGCTGGCGGATTCAAACGGGGAGAGTGCGCGCGGAGCGGGAGTCGATTCTTCAGCGGCGCTGCCGACAATCTTGCGGCTGCGATCCGCCTCGAAAGGGGAGGGCCGGGGTGCCGGGGCAGAGCGCTCGGGTGCGGGTTGGGTCCGCGCCGGGGCCGGCGCCGCGGATCGCGGGGCCAGGCTGCGGGATCCTGAACCGGAACCGGGAACGCCGGATGCGCTGCCGCCCGGAAGCTGACTGAGCAGCTCTTCGACGGGGAGCAGGCGCTGCAGGTGGACGAGCTTGACGAGGCCGAGCTCCAGGTGGAAGCGCTGCTCCTGGCGGTAGTTGAGATCGTCGAAGGTGCGGAGCATGACCTGGAGGAAGCGGGTGAGGTCCTCTTCGGAGAAGAGCAGGGCGGATCGGTTGGCGCGGGCGCGCTCGTCGGCGGAAATCTGCAGGAGGTCGGTATTCTCGCCGCCGATGCGCGCCATGAGCGCGTTGCGCAGGTAGCGCACGAACTGGCGGGCGAGGGCGGCGGGGCTGTTGCCGGCGTTGAGCAGGGTGTTCAGCTCGGTGATGACGGCGGCGGTTTGCCCGGCGCTGATGGCCTCCAGCAGGCGCTCGAAGACGGTGTTGGGGACGGAGCCCATCAGCTCGCGGATCTGATCGGCGACGAGGTGCGGTTTGCCGTTGACGAGCGGGGCGGAGGCGATGGCCTGGTCCATGATCGAGAGCGCATCGCGCATGGAGCCGTCGCCGGCTTCGGCCAGCAGGGCGAGTGCGGCGTCGTCGGTCTCGATGTCTTCCTGGACGGCGATGGTCTGGAGTTGCGCGAGGATGTCGTCGAATTTGACGGCGTGAAAGCTGAAGTGCTGGCAGCGGGAGCGGATGGTCTGCGGAATGTCCTCGGGCTGCGTGGTGGCCATCATGAAGATGACGTGCTCGGGGGGCTCCTCGAGGGTTTTGAGCAGGGCATTGAAGGCGGCGTCGGTGATCTGGTGGGCCTCGTCGAGGATCCAGATCTTGTACTTGTCGCGGGCGGGACGATAGCGGGCGGCTTCGCGCAGCTCGCGGATTTCATCGATGCCGCGGTTGGTGGCGGCGTCGATCTCCAGCACATCGACGGAGTTGCCCGCGCGAATTTCCTGGCAGGAATCGCAGACGCCGCAGGGCTCGAGCGTGGGGCGCTCGGGGGTGCCGGAGGGCGTACGGCAGTTCAGCGCCTGGGCGAGGATGCGGGCGATGGTGGTTTTGCCGATGCCGCGGTGGCCGGAAAAAATGTAACCGTGGGCGACGCGGCCCTGCTCGAGGGCGTTGAGCAGCGTGCGGGTGACGTGCTCCTGCCCGGCCACGTCGGCAAAGCGCTGCGGACGATATTTCCGGGCGAGCACCTGGTAAGCCATCGAATGCTGATTGTAACGCGGTGAGGAGGGTGGAAGAGCCGGGCTATGAGACGCCCGAAGGATCCTCATGCTACGATGCGGCCACTTCAATGATTCCAGGGAGTTGGCCTTTGAACGCACGCGTGCCTGCCCGATCGTTTGCCCTGATTGTCACCCTGCTGTCGGCCGCGCTGCTGGTGCGCGGCGGCGATGCCCAGACGCAGTCCCAGTATCCGAATTACCCCAGCGAAACCCCGGCGCAGTTCCAGCAGCCGACGTACGGGATGGATTACACGCGTCAGGACGTGATGATCCCGATGCGGGACGGGGTGCGGCTGCACACGGTGATCCTGATCCCGAACGGCGCGAAGGATGCGCCGATCCTGATGACGCGGACGCCGTATAACGCCACGGCGCTCACCTCGAATGCGCCGAGCGTCCACATGGCCAGCAGCCTGTGGGGGTATGACAACGCGACCGAGACGATTATCCAGGGGGGCTACATTCGCGTGGTGCAGGATATCCGCGGCAAGTATGGGAGCGAGGGCGATTATGTGATGAATCGGCCGATGCACGGGCCGCTGAATCCCACGCCGGTGGACGAGTCGACCGACACGTACGACACGATTGACTGGCTGGTGAAACATCTGCCGGAAAGCAACGGGAAGGTCGGCATCCTGGGCATTTCCTATGACGGATTCCTGTCGCTGACGCCGCTGGTGCATCCGCATCCGGCGCTGAAGGTCGTGGTGCCGATGAATCCCATGGTGGATGGCTGGCGCGGGGACGACTGGTTCCATAACGGGGCGTTCCGCGAGCAGAACCTGCCGTATATCTACGAGCAGACGGCGACGCGGGATAACTCGGCGCACTGGCTGACGAGCGACTTCGACGATTACGCCACCTACATGAAGGCGGGTTCGGCGGGCGAGCTGGGCAAGGAGCGCGGGATGGATCAGATCGGCTTCTGGCGGAAGCTGGTGGCGCATCCCGCGTATGACGAGTTCTGGCAGGACCAGGCGATGGACCGGGTGCTGGCTGCGCAGCCGCTCACGGTTCCAACGATGCTGGTGGACAGCTTGTGGGATCAGGAAGACATTTACGGGGCGATGGCGGTGTATCGGGCGCTGGCGCCGAAGGATCCGCAGCACAAGCTGCTGTATCTGGTGGTGGGGCCGTGGCATCACGGACAGGAGATTGAGAACGCCTCGTCGCTGGGGGCGATTCCATTCAACAGCGACACAGGGCTGTATTTCCGGGAGCACATTCTGGCGCCATTCCTGGCGCATTATCTGAAGGACGATGCGCCGCCGATGCATCTGTCGCCGGTGACCGCATTTGAGACGGGCGTGGACCGGTGGGAGAACCTGGAGGTGTGGCCGTCGGGCTGCGCGGACGGGTGCACACCGAAGGAGACTCCGCTGTATCTGCATGCGGACAGCGGGCTGTCGTTCGCGGCGCCGAGCGGCGGGGAGGGCTACGACGAGTATGTGTCCGATCCGGCAAAGCCCGTTCCGTATCGCGTGCGGCCCAGCCAGCCCGTTGGGTATGTGCCGCCGCTCACCTGGGTGCAGTGGCTGGTGGACGATCAGCGGCCGTTTTCCGGGCGAACGGATGTCGTGACCTTCACCTCAGAGCCGCTGACGAAGCCGCTGAAGATCAGCGGGGCGCCGATTGCGCACCTGATGGCGTCGACTACGGGAACGGATGCGGACTGGGTGGTGAAGCTGATCGACGTGTATCCGGACGAGGTAGCGGGGGAGCCGGAACTCGGTGGATACCAACTGCCTATCTCGATGGATATCCTGCGCGGGCGGTATCGCGAGAGCCTGGCGCATGCCGAGGCGATTACGCCGAACCAGCCGCTGCTGTATCAGTTCGCGCTGCCGGCGGCGAATCATGTGTTCCTGCCGGGGCATCGGATCATGGTGCAGGTGCAGTCGAGCTGGTTTCCGCTTTACGACCGCAATCCGCAGACCTTTGTGCCGAACATTTTCTTTGCGAAGCCTTCGGACTATAAGAAGGCGACGATGCGGGTCTATCACGATGCCGGGGACGCGACGTATGTGGATCTGCCCGTGGTGCCTGCGGATGCGACGCAGGAGTGACCGGAATCCGGACGGCGTCGGACAACTTACTTCGCGATGGGGCTCACCAGATGAGCCAGTGCCACCGCCGCCGCGAACGCGCTGAGTCCCTGATCGAAGGTGACGAGGCGGCCCTTGTGGTGCAGGGTCAGAGCAAGCAGGTAGGCATCCGTAATCTGCTGGTGCCCTCTCAGGTGGCTGCGCCATCGACCCAGTGTGGTTACGCTGAGATCGTCAGGCCAGAACTCGTGGCGCGGGTGTTGCAGGTTTTCCGTAAGGATTTCCAGAGCCTGCGCCGCTGAAACCGGGTTGGCCGACGCCGACGGGTGAGACATGAGGCGCACAAACCCGGCCTGCGTGAAGGGACAGGTCGCCCAACCATGACGCGAATTCCGCGCGAACCAGTCCTGGGCTTCAACGTGTCCGGCAAAATTTTCCGACAGGAGGGCGCAAAGCACGTTCACATCGAGCAGCGTGACCGCCATCAGCGAACCTTGTGCAGATCCTGCTCGCTGTCCAGCTTGCGAACCAGATCCGGAGAGATAAGACGCCCATCGGAGCGGCTGAAGACCCGGAGTCCATTTTTCCTGTGAGTGGGCGCCGGCTGGGAGATGCCCCTCCGGATCAGGTCGGTTGCCGCCTTGCCGAGCGAGATGTCGCGCTGGGCGGCGTACTGCTTCACCTCTTTGAGGACGTCGTCGTCGATGGCCAGCGTGGTGCGCATTCCACTATGATGATGCTGCAGAAACTAATCTGATGTCAATCAACCATTTATGACATCCAATCGTGAAAATGATGCGCGCCTGGCGTATCGCCTCGGCACCGCGGCCGATCTGGCCGGCATTCGGGCGCTGATCGAAGCGTCGGTGCGCGGCCTGGGGCCGCAGGCCTATTCGCCGTCGCAGATCGAGCAGGCGCTGGGCACGTGGCTGGGGCTGGACACGCAGCTTGTCGCCGACCAGACGTACTTCGTGGTCGAGCCGAAGGATGAGCCAGGACGCCTGGTGGCGTGCGGTGGGTGGTCGCGGCGGAAGACGCCTTTTGGCGCGGATGCGCGGCCCGGACGCGACAATACCCTGCTGGATCCGAAGACCGATGCGGCGAAGATTCGGGCGTTCTTTGTGCATCCGGAGTGGGCGCGGCAGGGAATCGGCAGCCGCCTGCTGGCGCTGTGCGAAGAGGCAGCGCGCGCCGAAGGCTTTACGCGCTGCGAGATGGGGGCCACGCTGACCGGGATAGCGCTGTATCGGCGGCACGGATACGTTGAAGGCGAGCGGCAGGAACTCCCGCTGGCGAACGGTGAGACGCTGGGAATTGTGAAGATGGGAAGAAGCCTGTAGCCGGTGGCCTGTAGCTGGTGATACGTAGCCGGTGGCCTGTAGCCGGTGGCGTGTAGCTGGGAGATGGGAGGTGGGAGATCGGAGGCGACTACCTGCGCGCTCGGGGGGCCGTGGCGCGGGTTGATTTCCTGGTCGCCTTCTTCTTCTTGCGTGCCCGGCGGCGAATTTCTTCCGGCGAATACATGCTTTTCCGGCAGCGCGGGGAGCCGCAATTGCAGAGGGCTTCGTCATCGTCGCCGTCATAGAGGAAATAGTCGTAGGTCAGCTCTTCGCCGGGTTTAATGCCGCGGATGGCCATGATCCACACGCGCCCGTCGATCTCCTCGGTCTCGCAGTTGGGCTCGCAGGAGTGATTGATGAACATGGCGGTTCCGTGCCCGTCGATGACCAGGGAGCCGTCGCCCACGCCGAAAAGATAGGTCGTCGGCGAGTTCTCATACTTCTCGTCGGCTTCGTCTTTGGGAATACGCCGCCCGGTGTACTCCACCACGCGCGCGCCTTTGCGAATGGGGACGGTGGTATAGCAGCCGGCGGCGTGGATGGCGGAGGAGCGGATCACGAGACCCATATGCCTTCACAATAGCAAGACGCCGTGATCGCTGGGAGGCCCCGGCGCGTCTAAAATAAAAGAAATGCTGCGCTTCGCGACCATTGCCGGAACCGCCCTGCTGCTGACCTTGCCGGCGGCGGCGCAACAGCAGGACAATGCCGCGCCGCCGCCGCAGCAACAGCAGCAGAGCGGCACGAAGGACCAACAGAAGAAGCCGGACAAGAAAAAATCCGGCGCCGAGGCCAATCCCTTTCCGGAGACGCAGTCGGAGAAGGCGGCGGATCGGCAGAGTCAGCCTGAGGATCAGAGTGTTCCTTCGGCTCCGCAGCCCGCCGCGCAGAAAAATCAGGCAGCGCCGGCAAAGAAGCCGTCGACCGCGGATCAGAATCCGTTTCCCGAGGCCGAGTCGGAGAAAGCCGCGCAGCAGGAGCAGTCACCGGGGCCGGACAGCTCGGGCGGCGACCCGAGTTACAGCTCCAGCCAGGTGCACGTGAAGGGCACGGAGCTGGCGCCGAGTGCAGGTGCGGACGAAGCCCCCATCCAGGCCAGCTCGCCGCTGCCCTACGATCCAAAGCTGGCGAAGAAGGACGCGCAGATCGGCGACTTCTATCTGGAAACCGGCGATTTCAAGGGCGCGTACGACCGCTTTGTCGAGGCGGCGCGCTCCGATCCGGGCAATGCCGAGGCGGTGTGGGGACTGGCCGATTCGGCGCACCGCCTGCAGATGAACGATGTGGCGATTAAGAACTACCGTCTCTATCTGGCGGCGCTGCCCAACGGGCCGCACGCGAAAGAGATTCGTAAGGAACTCAAGGGCATGGGCCTCGATCCCGGTCCCTGAAGCCCTGCTTCCGCAGCCGGTGCTATAGTTCTCCCGAATTCAATTCCCCGGCATGCATCCCGTCCTCAGGCAGGTTTTCGATGCGTATCATCCGGCGCTGGCTGACCGGCCGGCGGAGTGGTGTCAGCGGCATCCTCGCCAGGAAGAGCGGCAGTGGAGCGCGCAGGAACTGATCGAGCATCTGGTGCTCACCTGCCGCAGCACCACTCGGGAGCTGGAGAAGCGTCTGGAGCGCGGCCATCCCACACGCGCGCGCAGCACGCCGCTGCAATGGCTGCTGCAACTGGCCGTGCTGTCATTCGGCCAGATGCCCAACGGCGTCCCCGCCCCGGTATTTACCCGTCCGGACCAGCTGCACTGGAGCGCGATGAGCGGCACGGAGCTGCTCGAGGTGCTGGGCCGCGAAATGGAGCGGATGGACGAACGCATCAGCCAGTGCCGGCAGCGCTTCGGCATCCAGCGGGTCGCCGCGCATTTCCTGCTGGGGCCGATGCGTCCGGACCAGTGGCGGCGCTTTCACGTGATCCACATCCGGCACCACCTGAACCAGCTGCGGCGCATCGACAAATCCGTGAATGACCCCGCCTGGGCGGAGGCAGCACCGGTTGCCCGGGAACAGCCTCCGCGGGCGCGCGTCAGTAGCTCGACTTGATCGCGTACGTCAGGCCCATGGTGAACTGAAACGAATTCCGTTTCGTGGGCGGCAGCGTGGCGGGCGGATTGTTGAGATAACTGTCCATCGTCCCCACTGAGAAGCCAAAATTCTTGTAGGTGGGGAAGGTGACCGTGTCGGTTTCCTGCGCGGAGTAGGCGCGCGGATTGTTGAACGCGGGGATGAAGCCGACCGTCTGCGCGAGGGTGATCAGCTTCAGCTTCAGCGCGTAGTCTGCCGATAGGGTGGAGCCGATGAGATTCTGATTGGCTGAGCCGGATCCCGAAATGAAGTCCTGCTTCTCATACTGGAGGGTCGCTTTCAGGTCGGCGATCTGCTTCGGCGTTTTGATGGTGGTCCAGCCCACGCCAGCGCCGTAGATCTGCTGCAGATTCAGATCCTGGCTGAAGTTGTGGTCTAACGCGGTCTGCGCCAGGCCGAAGAAGCGCGGCGCGAAGTACTCGTCGCGCTCCGCGTCGAAGTGCAGAATGGACGATTTGGTGGTGGTGGCGGCGACCGGGCCGGTGGGCGTGGTGTAAGCCGGCTGGGTGATCTTGCCGTAGGATTCGCTGAAGTCCGTCGAGGTGCGGTTGCGCGAATCGAGCCAGCTTACGGTGGGCACCGTCCGCAGCAGGGCCACGCTGCCGGAGACGGTGTACTGATTTTGCGTGGCGCTCACCAGCGTCGCGCCAGCCGTGGCCGAGCCGTTCCACCCGGTAAAGAAGCCCGGCGAGTGGTAGAGCTCCTTGTCGAGCGTAGCTGTGTCGACGATGTATTGGGCGTCTTTGGTGGGCGTGGGCGGCGGCGCGGATTGCTGCGCCGCCGGATGCACGGTCACGGAATCGTTCGTGGCATCGATGGGGCCGGTGGGCAGCCTGCCGCCGGACTTCCTCCCGCGATGCTTCGCCGCCGTACTCAGTATGGCGAAATCTTCCGTAGCGTGCAGCTCTTTGATCTTGTCCCAGGCGACGGAAACGTCGCCGAGCGAGTCGGTGTGGAAGGTGATGGTGCCGCCCGCTTCCTTCACCAGCTTGCCGTGCAGGATGGTTCCGTCGCTCAGCACGAGAGTGTCCGGCGCGGGGGCGGGTTTCTTGTCCTGCGCGGCGCAGCGCAGCAGCATGGGGGGAGCGATCAGCAGCAGAGCCAGAACCATGGCGCTGCGGGAGAGGCAGGGGTACCGACACATAACTTCCGTCCTCCTTGGAAGGGGGAATCTTCGATTCATGATGATGGCGACCTGGAGGTGCGATGCGTCCGGCGTGACCCGGCGTTGCGTGGCTGGACGCGCCGCCCGGTTTTCCCCGACAATGCATGTATGACGCTGACCCGTGAACAGGCCCTGGACTTCTTCCACTCCGACGACCTGATCGGCCTGGGAATGGAAGCAGATGCGATACGGAAACGCCTGCATCCGGAAGGCGTGGTCACCTACATCATCGACCGCAATATTAACTATACGAATTTCTGCACGGAGTATTGCACCTTCTGTGCTTTTTACCGGCCGTTAAAGGGCAAGCAGGCCAGCGAAGGCTACATTCTCGACTTCGAGACGATTTATCAGAAGATCGCCGAAACCCTGGAGATGGGCGGCACCGGCGTGCTGATGCAGGGCGGCCTGCATCCCGATCTGAAGATCGACTGGTTCGAGCGGCTGCTGCGCGGCATCAAGCAGCGTTTCCCCCGGATTTGGCTGCACTGCTTCTCCGCCTCGGAGATCCTGGCGATTGCCGAGTACAGCGAGCTCTCGGTGCGCGACACCATCGCGCGTCTGCGCGACGCCGGCCTCGATTCGATCCCCGGCGGCGGCGCGGAAATCCTGGACGACGAGGTCCGCCATCGCATTGCGCGGCTGAAATGCCGGACTGAGGACTGGATGCTGGTCCACCGCACCGCGCATCAGCTGGGCATGCGGACCACCGCGACCATGATGTTCGGCGTGAGCGAAACGCTGGAGCAGCGCGTGAATCACTTCGAGGTGATCCGGCGGCTGCAGGAGGAGACGGGCGGGTTTACCGCGTTTATCCCGTGGAGCTTTCAGCCGAAGCACACCGCGCTGGGCGGACGCGGCTGGGACGAGGCCACGGCGGTCGAGTATCTGAAGGTGCTGGCCATCTCGCGGCTTTACCTCGACAACATTGAGAACGTGCAGTCGAGCTGGGTGACCCAGGGGCTCAAGGTCCTGCAGATGGGGCTGCGCTTCGGCGGAAACGATGTTGGGTCGGTGATGCTGGAGGAGAATGTTGTTCGCGCCGCCGGTACGTCGAACTGCACGACGGAAGAAGAGCTGCGGCGGATCATCCGCGATGCGGGGTTCAGGCCCGTGCAGCGCGACACGCTGTATCGGACGATGTTTTTGAATTAGGCGCCTTGAGCCTCTGCGCTCACTGCAAATCAATTTCTCCGGTCAGCACGTGCGCGACGAGGTGGTAGTCGCCGTTGGCGGTTGTGCGCGTGAAGCTGCGGAAGAAGCCGCCCTTGTCCACGCCCCAGGCGGAGGCTTTCACCTCGCCAATGTCCACGGAGGCGTCCACGGAGCTGTAGTCGGCGGTGTCGCCGGCCGCGATGACGATCTGTCCCGCGTAGAGGTCGATATCTTTGTCGCCCTCCAGATTGTTCACCGTCACCTGGCCGGCGCCCATGTGGAGCCGCAGACCGGTGCGGTGCGGGACCTCGATGCGGATCTGCAGATTGTTGTCGTGCTCCAGGTCGCTGTCGATGGTCAGCCGCTCGCGGCCTGGGTCTCCACTCAGGTGCAAGTGAACCTCGTCGCGATCGCGTGCGCTGGTGCAGGTGATTCTCAGCTTGTTGCTGTCGGTCCCGGCCACGGTGATGCCCGCCGGGATCGACTGGATTACCAGGGCTGCGCGGTCGTGCAGCGGCGTTTCCAGCGCCTGGGCGCAGGAGCCGGTCGTCTGGCAGTAAGCAGCGGCCCCGCATACCAGCATCGCGGCAGCCGCGGCGGCGCATCGCCTTCTCATGCAGGAAACATACGACTGCTGGCGGCGAAAGGTTCCCGCTTTCTGGACACCCGGCCCGATCCCGGGTGATTCTGAAGGGAGTCGAGGCGGTTTGGGGTTTGCGCGAAGCGCGACTGCCTGGATGGCAAATCCCATGATCATTAATCTCGCTCGACGCGCGCACAATCACAACTGGGAACTCGACCCGATCGTCCGTTCGCTGCTGGACACGGATTTCTACAAGCTGCTGATGCTGCAGTTCATCTGGAAGAACTTTGCCGGAACGCCGGCAACTTTCTCTCTGGTAAATCGCGATGGCGATTCCAGCTTTGCCGAGGCCATCGATCAGGAGGAGCTGCGGGCGCAGTTCGATGCCATCCGCACGCTGCGCTTCCGCAAGTCGGAGCTGATCTGGCTGGCCGGCAATACGTTCTACGGGACGCGTGACATCTTCGAGCCCGCTTTCCTCGAATGGCTGGAGCAGAGCTTCCATCTCTCGGATTATGAGATGTCTTTCGACGGCGGCCATCTGTGCGTGACGTTCCGCGGCCTGTGGACCGAGACGACCATGTGGGAGATCTATGCGCTGGCCATCATCAGCGAGATGCGGACGCGCGCCAGCCTGAAGCGGCTGAACGAACTGGAGCTGGACATTCTGTACGCGCGCGCGAAATCGAAGCTGTGGGACAAGATGGAGCGGCTGCGCGGCGTGCCCGATCTGCGCGTGAGCGACTTCGGCACCCGACGGCGGCACAGCTTTCTCTGGCAGGAATACGTTGTGGGCGCGATGGCCGACGTGCTCGGCCGCCGCTTCACCGGCACATCGAATACTTATCTCGCTTACAAGCACGATCTCGAAGCGATCGGCACCAACGCGCACGAGATCCCCATGGCGCTGGCGGCGATGGCGGAGAGCGATGCCGAGCTGAAGCGGTCGCAGTACAGGGTGCTGGAGATGTGGCAGCAGACCTATCAGGGCGAGCTGCTGATCCTGCTGCCGGACACTTTTGGCACCACGCAGTTCCTGCGCGGGGCGCCGGAATGGGTTGCCGACTGGACCGGCCAGCGCGCCGACAGCAAGGATCCGCGCATCGCGGGCGAGGAATACATCACGTGGCTGGAGCAGCGCGGGCGCAATCCGCGGGAGAAGCTTTTCATCGCTTCGGATTCGCTCGATGTCGATGACATTCTGGAGCTGCACCACGCTTTCTCGGGGCGCATTCGCTTTGCGGCCGGCTGGGGTACGCTGCTCACCAACGATTTTCGCGACTGCAACCCGCAGGGTGGCAATTTCGATCCGCCGCGCCTGGTGTGCAAGCTGCAGGATGCGAACGGGCGGCCAGCGGTGAAGCTGTCGGACAATCTCGACAAGGCGCTGGGGCCGCCGGAAGAGATCGAGCGCTATCGGCGGGTGTTTGGGGCGGAGGGCATGGATCGGCGAGCGGTGCGGACGTAACGCGCATCGAAATGCAACAGAATGTCTGATATTCTGAAGTTCAGAGATTCTGCTATGGAAACCGCACGTATCGGCAAACGCGGCACTCTCGTCATCCCCGCCAAACTGCGGCAGCGGTTCGCACTGCGCGAGGGCGATCTCGTGGTCACCGAAGAGCGCGAGGACGGCATTCTGCTGCGTCCCGCCGTGGCTGTGCCCGTCGAGATCTACACACCGGAGCGCAAGGCGGAGTTCCTGCTGAACAATGCGGTCACGAAGGAAGACTATGACGAATCCTGCCGCATCATCCGCGAGGACTTCGGGCTCGATCCGGCGAAGATTCCGCACACGGACCCGCAGATGAGGGGGGAACTGCCGACGAATGTTGAGTTCGACCGGATGATGGGCACAATCCGCCGCAATCTGGCTAAACGCACAACAGCGACCCGGCGTCGTGCCTGAACCCCTGCGCGTCTTTTTTGACGCCAACGTGCTCTTCTCCGCGTCCTATCAGCCGGAGCACCCCTTCCTCGCGTTCTGGCGGGATCCCTCGGTGGCCTGTTTGACCTCTTTCTACGCGGCCGATGAGACGAGGCGAAACTGCGTCGGCGATCAACATCGCCAAAGGCTCGAAGCGCTTCCCGAACAGACGCATATGGTCTCTGACGCGAGCGAAGCGCGGCTTCCGCCAGGCATTGTTCTGCCGGCGACGGATCAGCCGATTCTGGCAGCGGCCCGGCAGGCCAGCGCCGACTACCTGATCACGGGCGACAAAGGGCATTTTGCCCAATGGAGGGACCAGCCAATTCCCACGCCCACCGGGACTCTGACCATCCTGCGTCCGCGGCCGCTCCTGCTTCTGCTCGCCCGGCGTTCGTAGACGACCGTGGCGCCGCTCTGCAGGTTCGCCATGCGCGCCTAAGGGCGTAGATAAGAATTGGCGCGGCTAACGCGCGACGGATCTGGTGGCAGGAGTCCCAGCGCCCCGCAGGCGCTCCACCACCAGCGGCGCCAGCTGGGAAACGTTCCCCGCGCCCAGAGTCAGGATGGCGTCGCCCTCCCGCGCCTGCTCGACCGCCTGCGCCACAGCCGCTTCGGGCGATGCCGCATAGCGCACCTGCCCGGCATGCATCGCCGACACCAGCGCCTGCGCGGTGACGCCGGGGATCGGCTCCTCGCTGGCGGCGTAAATATCCAGCATCTGCACTGACGCAGCATCGTCGAAGGCGTGCACGAACTCGTCCATGAGGTCGCGTGTGCGCGTGTAGCGGTGCGGCTGGAAGATCACGTGGACTCCGGGGTAGCCGCACTCCTTCGCGGCTCGCAGCGTGGCGCGAATCTCGGTCGGGTGGTGACCATAGTCGTCGACGACCGTAATCCCGCGCTCGCAACCCTTCACCTGAAAGCGGCGATCGACCCCGCGGAAGGATTGCAGCCCCGCCGCAATGGCGTCCGGCGCGATCTCCAGCTGCGCCCCGATGGCCACCGCAGCCGTCGCGTTCAGCACGTTGTGCTGTCCGGGAACATGCAGCTCCAGAGGGCCGTAGACCTCGCCGCCCACGGCGACCTCGAAGCGCGACCGGCACTGGCGCGCACCCTGGACAGCCTCACTCGCGGGCGCAGCCGGGAGCAGCCGCAGCACGAAATCCGCCTTCGGCGATGCTCCATAGGTGAAGACCCGCCGCCGAACCCGGGGCAGGATTGCCGCCAGCTGAGGATTGTCCGCACACGCGACGCAGGCGCCGTAAAACGGCACCTTGTCCATGAACTCGATGAAGGCGCTCTCCACGTCGGCCATGTCGTGGTAGCAATCCATGTGCTCTTTATCGAGGTTCGTCACTACGGCCAGGATTGGTGACAGGCGCAGGAACGAGCGATCGCTCTCGTCCGCTTCCGCGACCAGATACTGCGACTGCCCGAGGCGCGCGTTGGAGCCCATGGTGTCCACGCGGCCGCCCACCACCACGGTCGGGTCCAGACCGCCCGCGGTCAGCACCGCCGCCACCATGGAGGTCGTCGTCGTCTTGCCGTGCATGCCGGCGATGGCGATACCGTACTTCAGACGCATCAGCTCGGCCAGCATCTCAGCACGCTGGATGACGGGAATCTTCCGCGACCGCGCCTCGGCGACCTCCGGGTTGCGCTCGTTCACCGCGGAGCTGACCACCACGACGCCGGCGCCGACCACGTTGGCCGCGGCGTGGCCCTCGAAGACGGTAGCGCCCAGCGTCGCCAGACGCTCCGTCACCTGGGAGCGGCGCAGATCCGACCCGCTGACCGGGTAGTTCAGGTTGAGCAGGATTTCGGCAATGCCACTCATGCCGATGCCGCCGATTCCGATGAAGTGAACGCGCTGCGCTTTGGCGAACATAGTCCAGACCTAAGGTAAACCAGGAGACGCGGCGGCCCGATCACGGCTCGAAGCGGATCTCACGCTCGCGGCCCCGGGCTGTATCTGAATCACTCCCAGCACCCGGCTCGCGGCTGGATTGCACTAATGGCTCGCGCCCGATCCCTGCGGTGGCCCCGTGTGCAGCACCAGATCGTTCTGGTGGATGAAGCGAATGTCCACGTCGAAGCCCTGCCGCCCGTTCCACTGCGCCTCGGTGATGGGGAAATGAAAGACCAGCTGGCCTTCGATGACCTGACCCGGAGACATGGTAATGTCGCGCGGCAGGGGCGACTTCTGCTGTGGGTCCAATGCCGGATACGCTACGAAAACCTTGCGATAATCCGATCCGCTGGCGGCCAGGCTCTGCTCCACCTGGCCATCCGGCAGGGTGAGGTTGCCGTACATTTCATTCAGGAACAACGGCAGCTTCGTGGTGCTTTTGATCCGCACGTTGGCGATCACGATCACTTCGTCGGTGATGTTAGGGCCGCCGTTCACGCCGCCCAGCCCCGAGCCGGTGGAAAGCTCGCGGTGAATGGGGTAGGCGTAGATCGAAGTCACCTGGCCGGCGTGGACGGGGCCAGTCCACGTAGCCCACACGTAGGCCCCGACGATTCCCGCCGAGACGACGATCGCGGCGACCACCGCGAATACCGGATGAATGCTGGACCCGTTCTTCTCAGACATCTTGCTCTCGCATTCTAGCTGAAGTGACTTCAGGCGGCCGCTGCCGCAGTGCGTCCAGGAAAGCCTGCGGCTCCAGCGTATTCAGCACATCCTCTTTGCGCAGCCAGGCGCGCCGCAGTTGGCGAATCCCGTACCGCATTTTGTCCAGATGGCTCGTATGATGCGAATCCGTATTGATGACGATCGGGCAGCCCAGCTCTTTGGCCAGGCGGAGATCGCGGTCGCAGAGGTCCAGCCGGTCGGGATAGGCATTGTGCTCCACAGCGACGCCGAGTGCGGCGGCGCGCCGCAGGATGGCTGCCAGATCCAGCGGGTAGGGCTCGCGACGCAGCAGCAGCCGCCCGGTGGGATGCCCGAGGATGCGCACATACGGGTTCTCCAGGGCCCGCAGGATGCGGTCCGTCATCTGCGCCTCCGGCATATTGAACAGGGAATGCACACTGGCGATCACCACATCGAGCTGGGCCAGCACCTCATCGGAGAGATCCATCGCCCCGTCGGCGAGAATATCCACTTCGATTCCGGCAAAGACGCGGATTTTTCCCTCCATCTCCCGATCCACTTCCCGGATATGGCGCATGTGCTCGAGGGCGCGCCGATCGTCGAGGCCCATGGTCATGGCCAGGGCTTTGGAGTGGTCGGTGATGGCGATGTACTGGAGACCGTGGCGCAGGGCGGCCTCGGCCATCTCGCGGATCGTGTTCTTCCCGTCGGTGACGCTGGTGTGCATGTGCACATCGCCGCGGATGTCGGCCTGTTCGATCAGCTTCGGCAGGCGATGCTGCTCGGCTGCTTCTATCTCCCCATTGTTTTCGCGGAGCTCCGGGGGAATCCAGTCGAGGCCGAGCGCGGCGTAGATCTCTTCTTCCGTGGCGCCCGCGACAAACGAGCCATCCTCCACCCGCGCCAGGGCATACTCGCTGAGCGTGTAGCCCCGCTTCAGCGCCCGCTGGCGGATCGACACGTTGTGCATCTTCGACCCCGTGAAGTACTGCAGCGCCGCTCCGTACGAGCCCTCCGGCAGCAGACGCACGTCGATCTGCAGGCCGGTGCGCAGGCGGAAGCTCACCTTGTTCTGTCCTTTGGCCAGCAGGGTGTGCAGAGGGGGATAGCTGGCCACATACTCCACCGCCGCGCTCACGCAGTCTTCGGCGCAGGCGGGTCCGGTGGTCAGAATGTCCAGATCGCCGACCGTGTCGCGTCCGCGGCGCAGGGAGCCGGCGGGGAGAATCGTCGTGAGCCCTTCGAAGCGGCGCAGATAGTCGATCAGCTTCTCGGCGGCAATCTCTGCGTCGTCCAGCAGGAAGCGCCCGCTGCTTTGCTTGTAATCCTCAATGCCTTTGCGCAGCTTCTGGATCAGCTTGTCGCCAAAGCGCGGCAGCCCGTCCAGGCGTCCGGCGGCGATGGCCTGCTCCAGCTCTTCCACGGAACCGACCTGCAGGGCGTCCCACAGCAGGGCCACGGTCTTAGGGCCCATGCCTGGCAGGCGCAGCAGCTCCAGCATGGTGGGCCGGTACTTCAGGAGCAGCTCTTCGCGCAGCGGCAGCGTGCCGGCGCGCTCGATCTCCTGGATATTCGCCGCCATCCCTTTGCCGATGCCGGGGATTTCCAGGAGCTTCTTCGGGTCGGCGGCAATGGTGCTGAGCTGGAGGGTGGAGGACTCCACCGCTTCGGCGGCGCGTCGGTATGAGCGAATACGAAACGGATCACCCGCGCCGATCTCCAGCAGGTCGGCCGTCTCCGCCAGCAGCTGCGCCATCGAGCGATTGTCCATCGGAGACGATTACACCACTTTCCGGAAGAGGGAATCCAGAAGCAGAGGGGAGAGCCGGTGGGCCGGAGACAGGCCGCGGTCTCAGGGCAAAAAGCCCGCTTCGACGCGGGCTCTGCCTAATCTCGATGGAAATCCGGACGGGTCGCTGCCCTCAGGCGACCTCCCGGGCCCGGATTACCTGATCTGCCTGCGGTCCCTTTTGGCCCTGAACGATGTCGAATTCGACGTCATCGCCCTCTTTCAGGCTCTTGTATCCGTCCACCTGGATCGCACTGTAATGGACGAACACATCCGGCCCATCGTCGCGGCCGATAAATCCGTACCCCTTCGCATTGTTGAACCACTTCACCTTGCCTTTGTATTGAGCCACAAACGCGAACCTTCCTCTCAGGCAGACTATGGTTGGGGAATCCAACCTGCTGTCGAATAGAGACGCTGTGCTGTGGCCTTTGGGTTTTCTTCTGGAAAACAGGAAGCGCGAGGTTACTTCTGCCGACGCCCCTGGCTACGAACGTAATACATCACCGCAAGGACGGTCTTGCCGTCCAGGATTTGCCCCTTGTCGATCAACCGGAGGAGGCGCGAGACAGGCACAAATTGCAGCTCGATGGATTCGTCCTCCTCGGGTTGCGCCTGGCCGGGCACAAGGTCTTCCGCCAGAAAAACCTGATGCCATTCGCCAAGGAATCCGGGACTTGCGAAATACTTCACCAGCTTTGACCACTTGCGCGCCTGGTAGCCGGTTTCCTCCAGCAGCTCGCGTTTCGCCGCCTCGAGGTGGTTCTCGCCTGGGTCCATTTTGCCCGCCGGCAGCTCGTATAAGTACTGTTGCGCGGCGTGACGGAATTGCCGTTCGAGCAGCACGAGAGGATCCTTCCGGCTCTTCGAGCTGTCGATGGCCAGAATCACCGCCGAGCCGCCGTGGCGGATCACGTCGCGGGTGACCTGCTTCCCATTCGGCTCGCGGATCAAGTCCGTCTGCACGCGAAACAGCGGCCCGTCATAGGCAATCTTCGACGACAGCACCTTCGCCGGACCACCCGAATCGATCTTCAGCTTCCGCTTCACCGGCGCAGCGTCGGCTACCGCGTTCTTCAGAGTTTTCTTCGACCGTTCCTTCTTCGCCATGCGCTGCCTCCGATGCTTCCTACGGTACCATCCAGGGGTTTCCAGAGTGCACTCGCGGCGAGGCCCCGTTTCTGCATCTTCTCCATCGGCTACGGCATCCGATTGTCGCGGCCCTCCCCCGGAGCCGTACATGCCGCGGCCTCGGATCCCGAACGCAGCCGATGCGCGTGAGAGACTGGAGTGCAGACCTGCGGCTGTGAACGTCGACTGTTATCCCATCTCGCTGCTCCCCCGGCTCAGCCGGCTGTTTCTTGACTACGCCTCCAGCCGCGAGGGGCTTTCGCCCTTTTACCGCCAGGGCCCGTCGGAAGTTCCCACGGCAGTGCCCGAGCAAACCCAGGCCCACCGCAGCGCCGTCGCCGATATCCTCCTCGAGCAGAATCGAAACTGGCATGCGGGTCCGAAAACGCTGGCCAATATCGAACGCCTTCGCCAGGGAGCGGGCGCCTTCCTCACCGGCCAGCAGGTCGCCCTCTTCACCGGTCCGCTCTTCACGCTCCTCAAGGCCGCTACCGTCATCCAGCGCGCCCAGGCAGCGAATGCCGTGCCCATTTTCTGGCTGGCCAGCGAAGACCACGATTTCGCGGAAGCCGACCACGTTACGCTGCCCTCGCGGCACGCGCTCCATACCCTGCGCGTTCACCTCGATCCGCTGTCGCACGGCCAGCCTGTGGGCGGGCTTCGCCTGGGCCCCGGGGTCCGGACCGCGCTGGACCGTGCCGCGGAGTTGATCGGCGGCACGCCCGAATTTGACCTTCTCGCCGCCTGCTACACGCCGGACGCCACGTTCACCTCTGCCTTTGCGGGCTTTCTTGCCGCCGCGTTCGCCGATTTCGGTCTGGTCGTCATCGACGCCTCCACCCGCGGCTTTCACGCGCTGGGTGCGCCCGTCCTGCGTCACGCTCTGGAGCATGCCGAGGCGCTGGAGGCGGCCCTGCACGAGCGGGACAAGCTCCTCGCCGAGCGCGGCTACCACTCGCAGGTCCTCGTCGCGCCAGGCAGCAGCCTGCTCTTTCTTCTGGACGAGGCCACCGGCGCCCGCACAGCTCTCCGCCGCAAAAATGGAAGCTGGCTGGCCGGGAAAGCGCAGTACTCCACCGCCGACCTGCTCGCGATCCTCGACACCGCGCCCGAGCGCCTGAGCCCCAACGCGCTGCTGCGCCCCGTCTTTCAGGATTTCCTGCTGCCGACCCTCGCCACGGTTGGCGGCCCTGCCGAGATCGCCTACTTCGCCCAGTCGCAGGTTCTCTTTGACGCCATCCTCGGCCGAGCGACGCCGGTGCTGCCGCGCCTCAGCGCTACGCTCATCGAGCCCGCCATCGCCCAGGTGATGGCCCGCCACGAGCTGAGCCTCGCCGACATCCTGCAGGCGCACCCCGACGAGCTGGCCCACCGCCTCGGCGCGCGCTCCATGCCGCCGGAAGGGAAGCGCCACCTGGCGGCGACCGGCAATGCTCTCAACGAAGAGCTGGACGGCCTGCTGGCCTGGGCCGAGTCGCTGGACCCCAGCCTCGGCCGCGCCGCCCGCGTCTCCGCGTCGAAAATGCGTTACCAGATGAACCGCCTCCGCCGCCTGGCCGCCAATTACCAGCTGCAGCGCGAGGCGAGCATCCGCCGCCACGTGGACACGCTCTGCTTCAATCTCTTCCCCGACCGGCATCCCCAGGAGCGGACCATCGGCGGCGTCGCGTATCTGGCGCGCTATGGCACGGCGCTGCTCTCGACGTTTGTCGAGCAGGCCACGCCGGACTGCACCGGGCACAAAGCCATCTGGCTGTGAGGGGCCGGTGCTGGTGCTGGTGCGTTAGTACGCTAAACAGCGTCATGCCGATCAGCGTAATGACTCTCTCCCTGCCGGCCCTCTGCCCCCTGTCCCCCGTCCCTTCCTTGCGGTACACTCACTCTCTGGAAGGGCTGTATGTCGCAAAAGGGCAAATCCACGCAGGAGATCTTCGAAGTTGCCTGCCCCGACTGTGGGGCTATGCTCAAGGTGGACGCGGCCACCCGCGCCGTCATCGCTCACACGCCGGCTCCGCGCAAGCGCACCTTCGAGGATTTCGATCAGGCCACTCGCGCCATGCGCGAAGCCGAAGAGCGCAAGGAAAGCCTCTTCCGCCAGTCGCTCGAGGCGGAAAAGAACCGCGAGGATCTCTTCAACAAACGCTTCGCTGAGGCGATCAAAAAGGCCAAAGAAACGCCGGATACCGGCAAACCGCTCCGCGAATTCGATCTCGATTAAGCGCGGCGCATCTCAAATTTTATGGATATTGAAGTCGCTCCTATGAAAATCGCTCGGCAGATGGAAGAAATGCCCTGGACGCGCAGCGTGGCGGCAGGTTCGTTGCTGGTGGGCGCCATTCTGCTGATCACCGGCCGCCGGAAATCGGCCCTCGCGGTGGCTGCCGCCGGCGCCGCCGTCGCGCTGCTCGAAAATCCCGAAGCGGTCCGCGACTTCTGGGATCAGGTGCCCCGCCTGCTCCGCTCCAGCCAGGACTTTCTCGTCCGCATCGAGGACTTCATGGAAGAGCTCAACAAGCAGGGCGTGCGGCTTCGCAAAGCTGTCTCGAGCGACTGAGCTTCGGTCTCTGATCGTTATAGTTCGGCGACGATCAGTTCCGGGAAATCTGTCCGGTATCGCCACTCGTCCAGCGTAACCAGCCGGTCCGCATGCAGCAGAGCATGCGCGGCGATCAGAAAATCAGCAGGGAACCGCTTCGGCTCCATGGTCCCGGGATGGCGGCGGCGATGCGCGTATATTTCGAAGCGCTCCGCGGTGAGCAGCCAGATCTCCTGTTCCACAATCCAGTCCACCGTGATTCGCATCGTGTCGAGAAATCGATCCACAAAAGTTGCGGCGACGTATGGATTCGCTCTCAACTCGACATAAACCGCCGGGCTGATGACCAGGTCTCCCTGGGTGGCTGCATCGTCGAGCCATAAGGAAATTTTTTCCGCCGCGGCCTCGCGCCCCCACACCGCTGAGACGACATTCGTATCGATCGCGGTTCTCATTCGGGGAGACGGTCATCCTCGCGTATCTCACGAACCCAGCTATCGATCGCTTCACGGGTGTGCAATCCGGGGGCGGCCCCAATGTATTCCCGAAAGGAATGCAGCTGCCTGCGTTCAGGAAGAATCACGGTCTTCCCCCCCTCGTGAACAAACTCCACGCGGTCCCCGGGCCGAAGACCCAGCCGAATCCTAACCTCCTGAGGAATCGTCACTTGGCCTTTGCTACTGATTCTGCTCCCGGGCATCTTTACTCTCCATTCAAGAAGTAAGAATAGCACATCTTGCCGCTCTGCAGTCCGCTACACTGAAACCAGATGAAGCGCACCATCACCCACTATGAGCTGGCTCGCAAGCTGGGGGCCGGCGGCAGCGGCATCGTCTATCTGGCCAACGACACCCAGCTGATGCGCCCCGTCGTGCTCAAAGTCCTGAAGCGGGGCGCGCTCACCCAGGAGCAGATGCGCACCACCATCCTGCGCGAAGCGCGCATGGCCTCGGCCATCGAGCACCCCAACGTCTGCGCCATCTACGAAGTCGGGGAAGAGGGCGAGGAAGCCTTCATCGTGATGCAATACGTGCCGGGGCAGTCCCTCGACAAGCTCATCGCCCGGGGCCCGGCCAGCCTGCAGCTCGTCCTTTCGGTCGGCATCCAGATCGCCGACGGCCTGAGCGCCGCCCACTCTCTGGGCATCTTCCACCGCGACCTGAAGCCGGCCAACGTGATGCTCACCGACGGCGGTCTGGCCAAGATTCTCGACTTCGGTCTCGCCCGCCGCCTGCCGCCGGAAGAAGCCGAGTTCGACCCGGCGAAGGCGTCGCGGCGCAAACCCGGAGCGGCCATTGCCACCTACACCGCGCGCGGCGGCACCATCGCCTACATGGCTCCCGAGCAGTTCGTCACCGGCCAGAGCAGCGTGCAGAGCGATCTGTGGGCGCTGGGCGTCATTCTCTACGAGCTGGCCAGCGGCCGCCATCCCTTCGCGCGCCCCGATGGCGACGAGTTCCAAAGCATCCGCGCCATCCAGTACTTCGATCCGCCGCCCATCGAGAAGATCCCCAACGAACTGAACTCCGTCATCCTCTGCCTGCTGAAGAAGACGCCGGCCGACCGCTACGGAAGCGCCGCGGAAGTGCGCGAGGCGCTGAAGACGATCATGAAGGCGCTGCAGCTGGAAACCGGCATTATCCCAGGCGACGCGGCCGCTATCCTGCCGCCCTCCACGCCTGCCGAGCAGGAGAAGCGCGCCACCGGGCTGCTCTCCATGCTGGCCGAGCGCTTCCGCGAGTCCTCCGATGAAAAAGGCGCGCAGAATACGATCCTCGTGCTGCCCTTCCAGAATCTGGGCGCGGCCGAGGTTGCGCCGCTCTACGGGTTCGCCCTGGCCGACGCCATCGCCACCCGCATCGCCCGCATGTCGTCCCTGGTGGTGCGTCCGTCCAGCGCGCTCATGCACCTGCCTCTGGCCCAGATGGACCCCCTTGCCATCGGGCAGAAGCTGCTCGTCGCCTGGGTTCTCACCGGCAGCTTCATGCGCTCCGAACAGGGTTTCGACCTCAACTGGCAGCTCCTCGAGGTCGGCACGCAGAGCGTGCGCGGCGGCGGGGCCATCAGCGTGCCCTCCTTCGATCTGATTGCGGTGCAGACGGAAATCTGCAACGAGGTCTTCGCCTCCCTGCAGGGACTGGGCCAGCTGCAGCCCGCGGCCAACCATCAGGCCGCGCTCCGCACCCGTCACCTCGGCGAGGAGCTTTCGGAGGAGTACCTGCAGGCTCGCGCTCTGCTCTCGGGCTTCATGCAGCGCACCGGCAGCCGGGCCGATCTCGATCGCGCCCGCGAGCTCTTTGAAGCCGTCACGGTGAGCGATCCGACGTTCGCGCCGGCGTGGAGCGGCCTCGGCGTTGCCCAGCTCCAGTACATCCGCTACGGCTTTGGCGGGCACCTGCACGTGATGGCCGCGCGCAAGGCGCTCGATCGCGCCCTCGAGCTCGACGCCGGCTCCATTGAAGCCAATCTCTACCGCGTGTACATGCTGCTCTCGCGCGGCGAAAAAGAGAGCGCCCGCCACGGCATCGAAAACCTGCTGCGCACCGCCGCCAACGACTGGAACGTCCATCTCGTCGCCGGCATCACCCTGCGCATCGACGGCATGTACGAGGAGGCACTCGAGCAGTTCCACCGCTCGCTCATCCTCAACCCCTCCAATGCCGCGGTTATCTACAACCATCGCGCGCGCGTGTACCAGTACCAGAACCAGCTGGAGCTGGCCGAGGAGGAGCTGCAGAAGGGTCTGACCCTCGAACCGCGGTACCCGCTGCTGCGCACCTCGCTCGCCTACCAGCGCATGCGCCTGGGCGACCTCCGCCAGGCCATCGAGATCCTCGAAGAGGTCATCCGCGACGACAGCTCGATGCGCATCGCTGTGCCCACCCTGGCCATGTGCTACGTGCAGATTGGCGACCGGGAGCGCGGCGCATCGCTCGTCGGCGAGGAGTCGATTGCCGCAGCGGAGGCCGACAGCGAGATGGCCTACCGGCTGGCCACCTACTTTGCCGTCGATGGCGACGAGAGCGAAGCCCTGCACTGGCTGCGCCGCGCCATCTATCTGGGCAACGAAAACTACCCCTGGTTTTCGAAGAACCCGGCCTGGAATCGCCTGCGCGAGCACGCCGACTTCGAGCGCATCCTCGAAGACCTGAAGAAAAGCTGGCGCCGCAACCAAAAAACCTGGAAAAGGTTACTGGCCGAATCCAGCACGTAGGTATCCCCGAGCGCAAGAGCCTGCAAGGCCGCTGCTCAGGCCTATTCCATTGGGGCAGGTGCGATTGAGTGCGGCGTCTTCTTCACGGCCCCAATTGCGCTTACCCCTTAAGACACGTTTTTCTTCAGGTATTCAATGGCCTTCATCTCCGCTGCGACCGCGTCCATCACATCGAGCACCGGTTCGACCTTGAACTCGAAGGCGGCAAACACGCTGGTCACATACTGGATGTCCGCGGCACTATCCGTCTCGACCACCATGTAGCCGCCGTAATCGCCGACGCGCACCACGAACTGCTGGATGGAGAAACTGGCCGGGAACTTATAGTCTTTGAAAATCGACAGGATGCGCTCATGCGCGGCTTCGTAGTCTTTGGCAGATGCTGCCGGGCGCTCGCGCCAGGAAACGAGATATTTCACGTCGGCCTCCTTAAGGCCCTTCGGTCGGGCCGCAGGCCGAGTGCGCCTGTTTACCCGGTTGGGTCGATGACAACAGCGCAACAATCAGCGCAGGGGAATTGGCGATTGGAGAGCACGGGGATTCTAAGGGAATCCACAGCCACTGGCAATGAGCAAGAAACGCCGCCTGGTCCAGCCGGAACCCGGTCTCGTGCCACTCCGGACCCCTGTACCCTGACGCCTTGCTAATCCAGCCGGTACTTCGTCTCCGCCAGCCGGTAGAGCGGGCGCCACACCAGCCGATTGATCGTCACCACCATCAGCGCCATGATCATGGTCGCGGCCAGCAGCACCGGGTAATTCCCCTTGTCGCTGGCCGCGCTGATCTGCGCCCCCAGGCCCAGCGTCGCGAGCGTGTTCCCCTTCAGCTGGAAATATTCCGCGACAATCGACGCGTTCCACGCTCCGCCCGACGCGGTAATCAGCCCGGTGATGAGGAACGGGAAAATCCCCGGCAGGATCACCGTTCTCCACCGCTGCACGTCGCGGAATCGAAACAGCCGCGCCACCTCACGCAACTCCGAGGGGATGGCCTGCGCGCCGGCAATCACGTTAAACAGGATGTACCACTGCGCCGCCAGCAGCATCAGCACCACCGATCCCAGCCCCAGCCCGACGCCCACTCGCGCCAGCGCCACCAGGATCAGGGGGAACAAAGCCGTGGCCGGGAAGGAAGCCGCAATCTGGGCAATCGGCTGCAGCAGCTGCGACACCCGCGGATTGAAACCAATCGCCACGCCCACGGGAATCGTCCAAAGCGAGCCGATCACCAGCGCCGCATTGACCCGCAGGAAGGTCAGCGCCGCTCCACCCAGCAGCCGCCAAAGCTCCGTCCTGTGGATCTCCTCCAGCAGCAGCAGCGCGTGGAAAGCCGCAAAGCCAATGGCCGCGAGCAACACCGCGCCCACCGTGAAGTAGAGCGCCGCCGAGCGCTTTTGCGGCTCACCGGCCGTCGCGCGCGGCTTCTTTCTTCGCCGCTCCGCCGTTTCCAGGTAGAAGCGCTCCATCAGGGGCCGGACCGTGGCGCGGTTCATCACGCGCACCAGGCTCGAGCTCCGCAGCGCATCCAGCACCGGCGAGGTTATCCGGTTTCCGCTCTCCACGTTTTCGAATTTGAACTTGTCCGACCACGCAATCAGCGGCCGCCACAGCAGCTGATCGGTAATCACAATGATCAGCACGATGGTTGCCAGGCCCCATGTCATGGCCATCCAGTCGCCGTGCGCCGCGGCCGTCTGCAGGTATGAGCCCAGGCCGGGCAGGCGAAAATCCCGCTGGCCCACGGGAAACATCTCGCACACCATCAGGAAAAACCAGCCGTTGGCCACCGACACCATCGAGTTCCACACCAGGCCGATCGCCGCAAACGGCAGCTCCAGCTGAAACAGCCGCTGCCAGCGCGAGAAGCGGTTGATGGCGCACGCCTCCATCAGCTCGCGGGGAATGCTCTTCAGGGAGGTGTAGAAACTGAACGCCATGTTCCACACTTCGCCGGTAAAAATCAGCAGGATGGCGCCGAGCTCAATCCCAATTTGCCGGGAAGGGAAGAGCGACATCATGGCCAGCATCACGCCGGGCAAAAAACTCAGCACCGGGATCGACTGCAGGATGTCCAGCGTCGCGATCAGCAGCGCCTCGACCCGTTTGTTGTAGGCGGCCGCGTAGCCGTAGGCGACGGCAAACACCAGGCTGAGCGCATACGCGACGAAAATCCGCACCACCGAATAGAGCGCGTAGAGCGGCAGGTGGGACGGCGAGCGGTGGATCGCCACTTCCGGAATCGCCGAGCTGAACCAGAACTTCGCGATCCACAGAATGGCGTAGAACAGCGCCAGCAACGCGCCCGCCACGCCCACGTCGATGAAGAACGGCCATGTCCGCTCCATCACCAGCGTGCGGCTGAGGGTGAAGCGCGGTCTCATCCGGTTTTCTCTTGCTCGCGCGGTTCTTCATCGCCGTCGGGCGTCGCGCCGTTGCCGTTTTCTTCGCCCTCGTGTTCGTGCAGCACAAAGCGCCGCCGTCCGTCATCCCAGTCGAACAGCTCCGCATAGCGGCCCCAGTTAATGGCCGTTGCCAGCTGCCGCTCGCACTCATCGTCGCTGAACTGCTCGTCCAGCATGTCCAGGAAGAAGTCCTCCGGCACGGAATGGTCGCTCTTGTTGCGCAGCGCGCGGCTGATCTGCCGCAGCAGCAGAACGTGATCCACCGCCGCCCTGCGGAACAGCTCCTTTTGCTCGAGGATCTCCGCCTGGGCGTAGGCCCGGCCCTCCGGCGTAATGACCGCGTCGCCCTCTTCCACCTTCAGAAATCCCAGCAACTGCGCGGCTTCCACGATCGGGAAGAGGTCGTCAATTTCAAACGCGAGTTCGTCGGCCAGCCGGTAAATGTCCGTCCGCCCGCCCAGGTCGATGATCAGCTCGAGCAGTCCGGCGATGCCGCCCGGCCGCGCATGGGGCAGCATTTCGTAGTGCATCTGCCGCTGATCCCGGATCCGCCGCCCATCGGCCAGCACCGGCACTTCCGCCGGCTGCACATCCGGCCGCGTCAGCACCTTGTAGATGTAGTCCACCAGCGCGGTAAACGCGGGATTCTTCCGCTCCCGCGGATGCGGCAGGGTCACCTTGAAGTCCGTCCGCACGTGCCCGGGATTGCGCCCCAGCACGATGATGCGGTCCGCCAGCAGCACCGCTTCGTCGATATTGTGGGTGACCAGGAAGATGGACTGGGTCGGGATCGTCTTCTTCTGCCACAGCTCCAGCAGCTCGCCGCGCAGGTTATCGGCCGTCAGCACGTCCAGAGCGGAGAACGGCTCATCCATGAACAGGACCTCGGGCTCCACCACCAGCGCCCGCGCAAATCCCACCCGCTGGCGCATCCCGCCCGACAGCTCTTTGGGATACGCCGCCTCGAATCCGTCGAGGCCCACCGTATCCAGGATTTTCAGGCTTCGCCGGTGCCGCTGCGACGCTTCCATCCCCCGCGCCTGCAGGGGAGCCTCCACGTTTTCGCGCACGGTCAGCCAGGGGAAAAGCGCGAAGCTCTGGAAGACGATCGAGACGTTTACCTCGACGGAGCGCACGTCCTGCCCGTGCCACAGCACGCTGCCCTCCGAAGGCCGCGACAGCCCGGAGAGCATCCGCAGCAGGGTCGATTTCCCCGACCCCGAGGGCCCCAGCAGCGCCACGATCTCTCCCGCGCAAATCTGCAGGTCGGTGGGGGCGATCACCTGGATGCGCGCATCCCGCGACTGCGCGTAGAACTTCTCGACCTGCCGTGCCTCGATGATGGGATCCGTCATCGCGATGCCGCCTGCCGCTCCTTGGATATCCGGGGTTTCCGCCCCGCCTGCCGCCTGGGAACACTCTTCCCGGAGCCAGATTCCTGCCCGCTCTCAGGTTCAAAAAAGTGTAAGGTAAGAGCGTTGCTCCAGGATGAAGCATCTCCCGCCTTCAGCGTATCATCATAGGGGAATGTCCTCCGGCATGGCTTGCCCCGGCACGCCGTTGGCGATCAGCCAGCCCCGTTTTGCCCTGATTCTTTTTGAAGATAAGGAACTGGAAAGAGACGAATGTCCGAACCGCAGGCGACGAACCAGGTAAAACCCAGGGTGCTGGTGGCGGATGACGAGCGCGTCATCGCCGATACCCTGGCCATCATTCTCAATCAGGCCGGCTTCGAGGCCACCGCCGTTTACAGCGGCGAGAAGGCTGTCGAAATGGCCGAGATTCTCAAGCCCGACATGGTCATCAGCGACGTCATCATGACCGACCTGAACGGCATCGACGCCGCCATTCAGATTCGCGCCATGCTGCCCGGCTGCAAAATCCTGCTCTTTTCCGGGCAGGCCGCGACCGCCGATCTGCTCGACCGCGTGCGCGCTCAGGGGCATGAATTTGAGATCCTCGCCAAGCCCGTTCACCCGCAGGATCTGCTCGCCCGGCTGCGCAGCTGACCCCGAGTTGCGGATCTACGGAATGAAATAGAACGGATCGGAGAGCTTGACCGATACCTCCGCCCGCGGAGCGCCGGCCAGATCGCTCCTCTGGTCCCCGACGTTCACCGCGATGCGATAGCCGGAGGCGACAATCCTCCCGCGCGCCGCTGCCTTGTAGACGTCCGCGGTCAGCTTCAGCTCCGCCGCTGAGCGCAGCACGAGGCCGTTCCACTGCTTGTAGCCCTGATCGCGCAGGTTCTTCTCCGTCGCAGCGCGCTGGCTCTCCGGCCGCCCGGTAATGAAGAACACCGCCACGTGCAGACGCTCCGCCTCGCGATAAAAGCGCAGCGTTCCGGGAATCGCCGGCGCCTGCGCCTCCTCGACCCACCGGTTCCAGACCGCGGCGTTATAGGCGAAGTCCGCCTGGTCAATCTCCGCCCAGTTCGACAGCGAGGTCTCGTCGATGTCCAGCACCACCGCCAGCCGCGCCGGATGCGCGCTTGCCCGATTCGCCCGCACCAGGCGCTCCAGCGCGTCCGTCGCTTCGGCGGTTTCCCGGTTCAGGTCCGTTGTGTAACAGCCATGGTCGCCTGTGCAGTCGTGGTACGCCCGCAGCTTCGTCTCGAGCCGGCCCAGATTGGGTGGCTCCTGGGGAATGAGAACGGTCTGCGCCCCCGCGGAAAACCCCGCGACGGCCAGACAGACAAAGAGCAACGACCTTGCACCGCGCACAATCATGAAAAAGGCAGGAGCTACTGCGACTTGTCCCTCGGG
Source organism: Acidobacteriaceae bacterium (assembly GCA_036269135.1). GTDB lineage: Bacteria > Acidobacteriota > Terriglobia > Terriglobales > Acidobacteriaceae > Palsa-343. The sequence continues at coordinate 58,082 of DATASQ010000057.1, read as the reverse complement.
AACCACGTGAGCCGCACCGACACCGTCGTGTCGCTCTGCTTCCCGGTCATGTAGATCGGGGCCTTCCACCCCTCATACTGCACCAGCCCCAGGACTTCCAGATCCTGGCCGATCCGCTTCCGCACCTGGCCCGCGAAGTCGTTCTGCGTCGTTCCGCCCGGAAAGAACTGCGCGGACGCCTTCGCATTCCGAACCATGAACTGAATGTCTTCCTCCGGCGACAAGTGATAGGTCAGCCAGGCCTGGCCGCCCTTGCCCTCGCGCCCCACCCAGTCCGGCAGAAAGCCTTTGTTCGTGGGGCCCTGCCTCTGCACTGTTTCAATGTACAGAAACCCCCCCTGATCGATGGGTGACCCGTTGGGATTGCTGTGACTCGGCGGTTGCGTGTTCGCGCCTTCCACCCGAAAATCCATCTTGTGCAGGCCGGGGAACTGCGCCAGATAAATGCCCGGGTGCACTCCCGCCCGCCGCGGCGCGCTGATCGGGCTTACGTCGTCGTGCACCAGCGAATCGGTGTACAGCGTCACCCACTTCTGCAAACCCGGCAGCCGCCAGTCGAAATCGAAGGTGCCGAACCGCGCTCCGGGATCGGCTCGCGAGAATTTTTCCGCCCCGGAGACGTTCTGGAAGCTGAAGAAGCTCTTCAGGAACGTGTGCAGCGTGATTGGCTCGTGGCCCTTACCACCCCAGATGACCATCCGGCTGAAGCCGAATTCCAGATCGCGGGTGGGCTTGAAGCTAACCTTCTCCACGTGCACCCAGGGATCGTTCGGATCGGTATGTCCCTTGAGGCTGCCCACGAAAAAGTCGTAGCGGAAGGGCCCCGTCAGCCGGGAAATCAGGGGAATCCGCAGCGGCTCCACGCGATCGACCTGGAACTGGTAGATGTCTTCCGCGTTATCGCTCCACAGCATGCTGGCGCCCTTGTCCGGCCCCATCCAGTGGTCGGTCTTGCCAAACGAGATCTCGTGGCCCAGCAGGTGATAGGAGAGATTCGCCTCGAGGATCCGCCCGAAGTTCGCCGAGGCGATCGGCCCCTCCGGGAGCGTATCCTGCACCGGATTCGTCGCGATCGGGATGCCGTCGATCGAGTCGGAGAGAAAAGTCGCCAGAGCCGGCGAATACCCCGCCGCACTCGGAGAATGCTGGTACTCTCCGCGGAAATACAGCGAAAACCGCCCCGCCGTCGCGTAGCCGCTGAAGCCCGAATAGTCGTTGAAGCCGCCCGCGTAGGGCCGCCCGTAATCGTTGATGATCGTCTGCCCGAGATGGAAGCTGTCCCGCAACGGCGTTCCGCGGATCCCGCGGAAATCCGTATACACGCTCTCCATCGTTCCGTGGGGATGGTTCAGCTCGGTCGCGTTATCGATATCCGGCTGGACCTCGTGGAGCGCCGCCAGATAAATCGATCGTGCCTCATCGTCGTTGCTGGTATCGATGCGGTCCGCGCTCTGCTCCAGCATGTGCGCGATGCTCAGCCGCGTCCACGGCCGCAGGCCCAGAAACGCCGTATCCAGATAGCCGAGTGAATGCAGCCGGTCGAGCGCGGGATAAAACCAGCTGTCCATCGGCACATAGCTCGACCCTTCCGAGCTGGTCTCGATCATGGGAACCGGCGGCTTGTAATTCGGAGGAAAAGGCTGCTGGGTGGTGGTTTGTGCCTGTGCCTGGAGCAAACCTGCGCCGGCCAGCAAGCCGGCAGCCAGAATACAAAATCGTCTCAATCGGACCTCGGTGGGGGACTACCCTTTCCGGCGCGGTGGATCGAAATCAGGCGTGCCGGTGCTTTCAGCCTGGAGGATGCGCCCTGCACTGTCAAGCGGCGCAGGCGAGCATGAAGACTCTGTCATCCGAGCCCTCATTCGCAGCTGCCCGCTACCGGCGGGGGTGCGCCATTCCAGCCCGCAGTTGGCTTGAGCGGGGAGCCGAGGAATCACGCCCGCGCCGGGTCCCCGCGCTCCGGATCCACGCCCAGCTCCGCCATCGCCGCCTGCGCCTTCTTCGCGTCGAATTTCTCTTCGCGTGCGAGCCTGGACAGCGTCGCCGCCACCACTGCCTCCGCGTTCACCTCGAAGTGCCGCCGCAGATGCTCGCGGTTGTCGCTGCGCCCAAAGCCATCCGTTCCCAGGCTTACCAGACGCGTGGTCAGCCACGGCGCCAGCTGGTCGGGCACCGCCTTCATGTAGTCGGTCGCGGCAATAATCGGACCCTTCGTCTTCCCCATCACCGACGCGATATACGGCGTCTTCTCCGCTTTTGCAGGATGCAGACGGTTCCAGCGATCCACGCTCAACGCCTCGCGGCGCAGCTCGTTGTAGCTGGTCACGCTCCACACATCGGTGGCCACGCCGTACTTCTCCGCCAGGATCGTCTGCGCGCGCAGCACCTCGTTCAGAATCGGCCCGCTGCCGAACAACTGTGCCAGCGCCTTGCCGCCCTCGGCCGCCTTCAGCTTGTAAATGCCGCGCAGGATGCCTTCCTCAACGCCCTGCGGCATCTCCGGCATGGCGTAGTCCTCGTTGTACATGGTGATGTAGTAGAAGAGATCCTCGTTCTTCTCGTACATCCGCTTCAGCCCGTCCTGCAGAATCACCGCCAGTTCGTAGACATACGCCGGATCGTAGCTCACACACGTCGGAATTACGCTCATCAGCAGATGGCTGTGCCCGTCCTGGTGCTGCAGCCCCTCGCCGGTCATCGTCGTCCGGCCCGCGGTGCCCGCCATCAGAAAGCCCTTGCCCCGCGCGTCGGCGAACGCCCACATCATGTCGCCCACCCGCTGGAAACCGAACATCGAGTAGTACATATAGAAGGGAATCGTCGGCACCAGATAATTCGCGTACCCGGTGCCCGCCGCTGTGAACGACGCCATCGACCCGGCCTCGGTGATGCCTTCCTCCAGAATCTGCCCGTCCTTCTCCTCGCGGTAATACAGCAGCATGTCCACGTCGTGCGGCTTGTACTTCTGTCCCTCGCTCGCGTAAATGCCCACCTGCCGGATCGCCGACTCCAATCCAAAGGTTCGGCCTTCGTCCGGCACGATCGGCACGATCAGCTTGCCGATCTTCTCGTCCTTCATCAGGTGCCGCAGAATGCTCACGAACCCCATCGTCGTCGACACGGCGCGGCCCCGCGATCCGCCCGTCCACTCCGCAAGCTCACTCAGTTCCGGCGCCTTCAACTCGATCGGCGGCACATCCCGCTTCGGCATGTACCCGCCCAGACTCAGCCGCCGCTCGTGCATGTACTGCATCTCCGGCGTGTCTTTCGCCGGCACATACAGCTTGCCCGCCCGCGCGTCCTTCTCCGGGATGGGAAGGTCGAAGCGGTGGATGAAGTCCACCAGCGCGTCGTCCGCCACCTTCTTTTCCTGGTGCGACGCGTTGCGCGCCTGGGTGCTCCCCAGCCCATATCCCTTCACCGTCTTGGCCAGGATCACCGTGGGGCCGCCCTTGTGTTCGGTGGCCCGTTTGTAGGCGTTGTAGATCTTCCTCGCGTCGTGTCCGCCACGGTGCAGATGGAAGATTTCGTCGTCGGACATGTCCTTCACCAGCTCCAGCAGCTCGGGATATTTCCCGAAAAACTCGCTCCGGATGTACGCGCCGCCCTTCGCCTTGAAGGCCTGGTACTCGCCGTCCACGCACTCTTCCATGCGCTTCAACAGCAGCCCGGTGTGGTCGCGCGCGAACAGCGCGTCCCAGTCCGAGCCCCAGATCACCTTCAGCACGTTCCAGCCCGCGCCTCTGAATACCGCCTCCAGCTCGTCGATAATCCGCCCGTTGCCGCGCACCGGCCCGTCCAGCCGCTGCAGGTTGCAGTTGATCACGAAGATCAGGTTGTCCAGCTTCTCGCGCTTCGCAATCGAGAGCGCCCCGAGCGTGTCGACCTCGTCCGTCTCGCCGTCGCCGATAAACGCCCAAATTTTGCGCGGCGTTTTTTCGATCAGCCCGCGATTTTCCAGATAACGCATGAACCGCGCCTGGTACACGGCGTTCAGCGGCCCAATCCCCATCGACACGGTCGGGAACCGCCAGAAGTCCGGCATCAGCCACGGGTGCGGATACGACGACAATCCGGGCGTCTCCCGCAGCTCGTGCCGGAAGTTCAGCACCCGCTGCTCATCCAGACGCCCCAGCAGAAACGCCCGTGCATAAATGCCGGGGCTCGCGTGCCCCTGGAAGTAAATCAGATCGCCCGGCTGTTCTCCGTACTTCGCATGGAAGAAGTGATTGAAGCCCACCTCCAGCAGCGTCGCCAGCGATGAGTAGGTCGCGATGTGGCCGCCGATGCCGTGGTCCTTTTTGTTCTGCCCATGCACCATCGCCATTGCGTTCCAGCGGATCAGCGCTTCGATGCGCCGCTCCAGCGGGCGATCGCCGGGGTAGGGCACTTCCTCATGCTGCGGAATCGTGTTCACGTACGGCGTGGTCAGGTCGCTCGGCTGCGAAATGCCCGCTTCCCGCGCGCGCTGCTTCAGCACCGCCAGCAGCTCCGCGCCCTGCTCCGGACCCTCGGCCACCACCATGTCATCGAACGCTTCGATCCACTCCCGAAGCTCCTGCTGGAAATCGCTCTGCACCGGACTCGTTGCCTTCGTCGCCATAATCTCTCTCTTCTGCGTCTTCCCGCCTCAGGCGGAGCGCAACTCCCGAATTTTCTCCGCGGCCTCTGCGGGTTCATCGGCCGTATCGCTCGGCGCTGCCTGCCGCTCCGCCAGAATCTCTCGCCGCCACGCCTGCGCCGGCAGCCCCCGCGCCTCCAGCCAATGCTCGAGATGTCCGACAGCATCGGCCTTCTTGTCTGACGCGTTCATCGCCGGCCATCGCACGCAAAGGATTCGCGTCGGACCGCTGCCCTCACGCGCCCGCGTCATTGACTCGTGCGCTACCCGGTAGACCGCGATCACATCCTCGGCATCCACTGGAATCGCCGGCATCGCCCCAATTTCCCGGGCTGTTCCAGGCGCCGGCTCTTGCGCGTTCTTCTTCGTTGCGCTGCCCTTCCCCGCGTTGCGCCAGTCCTCCACAAACAGCACCGGCAGCTTCGCCTCATCGGCCACCTGGTGCGCATCGAGCAGAATGGGATCGTTGCCCGGACCGGCGCACACAATTACGGTCAGACGGCCGTTTCTCCGCAGCCGATCGGCCGTGGCCCCGCTCAAGGCCGTAATCACCCGGTCTCTGAAATCGGGCGCTGCCGCACGCGCCTGTGCCAGCACCACATCGTCGCCGCGCAGATCCGCCGCCACGGCCGCCATCGCCGCGCTCAGGCCTCGGCTCGCGTCCGGAGCCTGCTCCAGCGCCAGCGCATACAGCCGCCGGAACTTCGCGTCGCTGATCAGGGTGTGACCGTGCTTGCCAGACGCATCCCTGCTCCTCGCCTCATTGCTCATATGTCTCTGAGATGTTCCTTTGCGGCCGCCGGATTCGGCGGACTCGGGGTTCGCTCCGGTGCGCTCGTCGTGTGCATCGCGTTCGAGCAGAACCGGTTCTCCTAAAATTGTAGCGCAGCCGCGCGCCCCGCTTCCCGTTGTCGGACACGCGCCCGCCCGCGTCCGACGCTCTCCGGGTTTTCAACAGTTTTGTGCATAACCTTGTGCATTTCCTGTCCGACGCCGCGTCGGACACAGAAACGATGCGCCCCTGAGCGTTCTGCACTCCCTGCGATGCAACGACTCGTTACCCGATTCCTGAGGTCATCATTCTGTCCGCCGATGCCCGCATATACCATCGGCGAACCGCATTCAGTCGCTCGGATTAACGGTCGAGGTTGCTTTTGTACCAGCGATGTCCGCGCACATCGCCATCCCATCAACGCTGTCCCTATCCGCTACACGCTGTCTCGCTACAGGCCACCGGCTACAGGCTACCGGCTCCCTTACGTGGAGTAATCCGCGTTGATGTGCACATACTCCGCCGTCAGATCGCACGTCCAGAACCTGCACTGCCCCTCGCCCGTGCCCACCACAATGCGAATCGAATACTCCCGCTGCTCGAGATACGCGTGCGCCGCCTTTTCGTCGTACAGCGCGGCGCGTCCGCCCTGCGCGCAAATCGGCAGCGTGCCGAACCAGATCGCGACCTGCTCCGGATCGACCTCCGCTCCGGAGTAACCCAGCGCGGCCATCAGCCGTCCCCAGTTGGGATCCGCGCCCGCCCACGCTGTCTTCACCAGGGGCGAGTGCGCAATGGCCTTCGCGATTTTTACCGCGTCCGTGTCCGACGCCGCGCCCTCGATCTGCAGCTCAACGACATGCGTGACGCCCTCGCCGTCGGACACGATCTGCTTCGCCAGCGACGTGCAGACCTCGGTCAGAGCCTGGGCAAACCCCGCATCCTCCGCCCACACATCCGCGCCTGACGCCCCCGAGGCCATCAGCAGCACTGTGTCATTCGTCGACGTGTCGCCATCAATCGAGATGCGGTTGAAGCTCACCTCCACCGCCGAACGCAGATAGCGCTCCAGCGCCGTCGGATGCAGCGCCGCATCCGTGAACAGATACACCAGCATGGTTGCGTGCAGCGGAGATCCGCCGGTCGCGCTCCCCGGCACCAGCTGCGGATGAATCATGCCCGCGCCCTTGCAAACGCCCGCAATCCGCACCGTCCTGTCGCCGGCCTGCACCGTCGCATGCGCCACCTTGGCCCGTGTGTCGGTCGTCAGAATCGCCTGCGCAAAGGCAGCAAAGCCCTCCGTGTCCGACGCCAGTTCTTTCCTGACCGCGGGCAGCGCCGCCACCAGCTTTTCCGCCGGCAGCGGCACTCCGATAATCCCCGTCGAGGAAGGGAAGACCTCGTGCCCCGCGCAGCCGAAGGTCTTTGCCGCCGCGACGCACACCTGCTCGGCTGCCTTCAGGCCAGCCTCGCCCGTCGCGCAGTTCGCGTTCCCGGCATTCACTGCCACGACGCGCATCAGGCCCGCGCTGCGCTCCAGATGCCGGCGTCCCACGATGATCGGCGCCGCCTGCACCCGATTGGCCGTGAACATGGCCGCCGCACCGGCTGTCCGATCCGCCACCGCCACCGCAAAATCCGGTTTACCGCTGGGTTTAATGCCTGCCTTGACTGCCGCGAACCGAAATCCGCGCGGCAGCGCTTCTGCTGTGATCAAAGATTTGTCAGTCATCGCAAAGAAAAAGATCTCGAAGGATCTCTACCAGTAAATCAGACATCCGCCTGCCCGCAGGCGCTCCATCCACAGGGGCTCCTCAAGCGTGGTTACCCAGCGCAGATCGATCTTGTCCAGTTTCTCCAGTTGTGTCAGACATTCCGGCAGAGAAGTCAGCGGATTGCCCCGCAAATCGATCTGCCGCAACTCACGCAGTTTGCCAATCGAGTCCGGCAGCTCTGTCAGCCGATTGTTCCGCAGATGCAGCTCCCGCAGCTGTGCCATTTGTCCGACGCGCTCCGGCAGCGCCGTGATCCGATTGTCCGACGCGCGCAGTTCCACCAGTCCCGACATCTGACAAACAGCCGACGGCAACTCCGCGAAGCCGTTTTCGCTGATGTTCAGATACCGCAGCTTCTTCAAGGCGCCCAGCGATTCCGGCAGGCTCATCAGACGATTGTCATGCAGGTAGAGAAAATCGCTCAGCTTCTCAAGGCGCCCGATCGCCTCCGGCACTCGCCCGAGTGCGTTGTGCCCCAGGTCGAGCATTCGCAGCGCCCGGAGTTGCCCAATCCGCTCCGAAACCTCTGTCAGCCCGTTGTCCGCAAGGACCAGCGACTCCAGCTGCGTCTGCTCCCACACGTCATCCGGCACGCGCCCCAGTTGCTTCTTCCACAGGTTCAGTTGCTTCGCGAGGTCAGGCGGCATCCACGCCATCCTATCGCGGCGTCCTGGCTCCTGCTTTCCTTCCACTTCAGCTTCGCTTTGCAATAATCACTCTGGAGTCTTCCTTCTCGCGTGAATCCATCCTCCGAATTCCTCCTCATGCGCGACGTCAACGTCGCTCGCGGCGACAACGTCGTCCTCCATGACATTTCTCTCCGTATCGAAAGCGGCGAGCACGTCGCCATCCTCGGCCCCAACGGCTGCGGCAAATCGACGCTGATCAAAACCATCACCTGCCAGTGCTATCCCATTGTCACGCCCACCACCGAGCTGCGCCTGCTCGGCCGCACCCGCTGGGACGTCTCGCAGCTCCGCACCCACCTGGGTGTCGTCTCCGCCGAACTGCCCGGCGAGCGTACCCCGGTCACCTCCGGCCTCGACGCCGTGATCGCCGGATACTTCTCCGCTTCCACGCTCTGGCCCAACCTGCGTGTCTTGCCCGAGATGCGCGAACGCGCCCACGAGGCACTCCACCTCATGCAGGCCGCGCACCTCGAAAGCAAGCTTGTCGGACAAATGTCTGCCGGCGAGCAGCGACGCATCATGATCGCTCGCGCCCTGGTCCACCGGCCGGAAATGCTGCTCCTTGACGAGCCCTCCAACGCGCTCGACCTTGCCGCCCAGCGCGAGCTTCGCGAGGCCCTGCGCCGCGTCGTCCTCCAGGGCACCGGCGTCCTGATGGTCACGCATCATCTGGCAGACATCCTGCCCGAGATCGACCGCGTGATCATGATGAAGGACGGCCGGATCTTTGCCGATGGTTCCCGCCAGCAGCTCCTCACCCCGGAAAAGCTCAGCGCGCTGTTTGGCGTCGAAGTCCATCTCCTCGAACGCGACGGCTTTTGGCACTCCTGGTAGAGAGCGCATCGGACGCGTGTCCGACAATGTCCGACGCCGTTCGCGGTACCTTTCCATAGGCGCCCCCCCTTGCGCCCTGACGCCGCCCGGGTTAACTTATCCGTACACGGGAAAGGAGGTTGATCCAGCTAATGACAAATTCCGATGGCAGTTGTAGCATCCGCAGGACCCTGCGTGAGGTGACTGAGGCTTAGAGCCGCTCCTGGCTCCAGTGAAGTAAGTCCTGGCGTAACCCAAACGCCGAGGCCACTCCGAAAGCGGGGGCGCCTCAGGTCAATCTCAACAGTCAACCGGTGATCAAGGCCCGCTCGCGCAATCTCGCAGCGGGCCTTTCACATTGACGATTTTCCGTCGCACGGCGCCCCCTGCGCCCCCGCCGTACAATACCCTCATGGAACCGCTCGTCATCGCAGGCAAAGCCTTCCAGTCGCGCCTCATCGTCGGCACCGGCAAATACCGCGACGGCTCTGAGACCCAGGGCGCCATCGAAGCCTCCGGCGCCGAGATGGTCACTGTCGCCGTGCGCCGCGTCAATCTCGACCGCTCGAAGGAATCCCTGCTCGACTTCATCGACCCGCAGCGCTATTTCCTGCTCCCCAACACCGCCGGCTGCTATACGGCCGACGAAGCGATCCGCGCCGCCCGTCTGGGCCGCGAAGTGGGCATCTCCGACTGGGTCAAGATCGAAGTCATCGGCGACCAGGACACCCTGTATCCCGACGTGCAGGCCACGCTCGAAGCCACCCGCGTCCTCGTGAAGGAGGGCTTCACCGTCCTGCCTTACACCTCGGACGACATCGTCTTCGCCCGCCGTCTGATCGACGCGGGCGCCGCGGCCGTTATGCCTTTGGCCGCACCCATCGGTTCCGGTCTCGGCATCCAGAACCGCGCCACCCTGCAGATCCTCCGCGAAAAAATCAGCGAAGTCCCCCTCATCGTCGACGCCGGAGTCGGCACCGCGTCCGACGCGGCTCTCGCCATGGAGATGGGCGCCGATGCCATTCTCATGAACACGGCCATCGCCGCGGCGGCCAACCCCATCCTCATGGCGGAAGCCATGCAGCACGCGGTGCTGGCCGGACGCGAAGCCTGGCTCGCGGGCCGCATGCCCCGCAAGCTGTACGCCACGGCCAGTTCGCCCCTGGAAGGCGTCTCCCGCTGAGCCCCCGGTCGGACCGATGTCCGACGCCTGTCCGCCGCGGAACGGCGCCTGTCCGCCGCGGTTCGAATTTGGCTGACAAGTGTCTGACACTGCCCGGCACGCCCGTTCCGCCCCCCGATTGTCCTGCGGTCCGGTCGCGCTCCGGTCGCGCCAACCCGCGTCCAGGCCACCCTCAAAGCAAACCGTTCCCCTGTCGCCCTGGCTGCGCTAAACTGACCCTGGAATCTTCCAGGGCAATCCGCTGTTTTCTGCTGAGGGGGCTGTCCATGCGCGTCTGTGGTATCGACTGTGGCACTGAAACGACGGGCTACGGCATCGTCGAATGCGACGATCGCTCTCTCACCGTCAGCCAGCTTCCCCGTCTGCTTTCGCTGGATGCAGGCGGGATCTGCCCGCCCCGCAAAGCGCCTTTGCCCGACCGTCTTGCTTTCATTTACGGCCAGATCGTGGCGCTGCTCGAGCGCCATCGCCCCGACGTTGTCGCTGTCGAGGAAGTTTTTTACTCCGTCAACGCCAAATCGGCAATTAAGCTGGGCCATGTTCGCGGGGTGGTGCTGCTGGCCGCCGCCACCGCCGGCCTCCCCGTCGCGGAATATGCGCCCCTGACCATCAAGGCCACCGTGACCGGCTATGGACTCGCCGCCAAGCAGCAGGTCCAGTTCATGGTGGCGCGTCTGCTCGCCCTCGCTCAGATCCCCGAACCCGCCGACGCCGCCGACGCTCTGGCCATCGCCATCTGTCACATCCACCACGCACAGACTCGTTCACTTCAGGAGGCCCACGTCAGCTAGTCATGCGTCTTCATCCGGCCCTGCTCTCGTTCGTCGCCCTGGTTTTGGTCGCCGGCCCGCTTGCGGCCCAGGCCCCGGCCCACATTGCTTATACGTTTGAGCATCCCCAGCTCCAGCCCTCGCGCTACACCATCACCATCGACGAGAATGGCACCGCGCACTTTATTTCCCAGCCCGGACTGCCCCAGCGCGACGACGACGTCTTTCCCGCCCCCATCGACCGCTCCATTCACATCGACAATGACCTCCGCGACGGTCTCTTCCGCTACGCGCGCACCCACAGCTATTTCGCCACCGACTGCAACCGCCATCAGTCCAATCTCGCCTTCACCGGTCACCGCACCCTCGCCTACGCCGGACCCGACGGGCAAGGTTCCTGCGCGTTCATCTGGGCTGGCGATCCTGTGCTCCAGCATCTCGTCGATCAGCTCGGCGCCGTCGCCCTGACCATCGAAATCGGCCGCCGCCTCGACGTGGAGGTACGCCACGACCGCCTCGGCCTCGATGCCGAGCTCGAATCCCTGCAGGACGCCGTGAAAGACCGGCGCGCCTCCGATTTGCCGAATATTGCCGAGCAGCTCCAGACCATTGCCGAGGACCAGCAGGTGATGATCCGCGCCCGCAAGCGCGCCGTCGCCCTGCTCAGCCGCTGCGAAACCGAGCAAAAATCCAACTAACCCACTCTTGTCCGACGGCCGCCCGGCTGGCGCACCGCTGGATTGAGCCGCCCTCCCCGCGCCCCGCGCGCGTGGCCCGGACAACGAAAGGTCGGGGAAGCGCCGGCGGTCAACCGGCCGGCGCGCGCAGGATCAGTGTCCTTTGACAGCCGCGGAAAGCGGCAGCACGAAGCCGACCAGGGCGGTGACGGAGCAGGTGGCGGCCAGCACCTCGAGAATGTTGACCTCGGTGACCAGACGGGCGGTGGCCGATGAGGCGGCCGCGGCCACGGTGAGAAGCAGAGCGACGCCGATCAGGCTGTACTCGATCAGGTCGGCGCCGCACGTGTCGTGCAGCAGATGGCTGAGCATCAGGGGTTTTCGGTTCATGGCGTCTCCTCCGAGGGTGACGCGACCAGGGGAGCGGAAGCTCTGGTGCGCGCTTCTGTGAAGTGATTGTGCAGGGAAGACGCAGAGACGGCTATTCCCATTGAGTAACGGCGACAGAGGTTAATGGACAGGGGCAGCGCGATTACTGTGTGGGCGCGCGAAGGTGCCCTCCGCGAGTTACCAAACGGGGAGTGACCGCGGATGGGGGCCGGCTCTTTACGATTTTCCTCCCCACTCAGAAGAAGGTCTGAGTGGGAGCCCGGAGCTTTATGGCTGGCCGGCGGGGCTGGGATTGGAGGCCGTGAACCCGGAGCAGCAGGGTTTGGAGGCGGCCGTGAACTCCATCATCTCGACCCGGGTGTCGTCGGGGTCGTACATATTGAATTGCCACTTGCCGTCGCGGCCGATCTGCGGTCGCGGAGCTTCGCCGCCGAGGCGGTCTTCGGAATCGAGAGTGGTGACGGACTTCTCCATATTGATCACGCCCAGGGAGAAGTGGTCGAGCACGCCAAGCTCTTTCCGGGAGATGCTCTGGGGGGCGCCGCTGCCGGAGGGCCCGCTGGTGAGCATGTACTCGATCCAGTCGTGGCCGTTGGGAACCTGCTGGGAGATCCAGTCGGTCTTGTCGGCGTGCATGCCGCCATGCCAGTAGGGCTGGAATCCGAGGATCGCGCGGTAGAAGGTGTTCTCCTTTTCCGCGGAGTGAACCAGCATGCCGACATGGATCATGCGACGGCCGATGGGATCGGCGCCGGGCAGCGCATAGAGCGAAGCTGTGTCTTTGTCGCGGAGGAGACGGGCGGGGGGCTGGAGGAACTGGACGGTGTTGGCCTCGGGGTCTTTGACGTCGAACCAGAGGCTGCCGTCGGAGGCATGCTCGACTTGATCCGGGACGGCGACCCCTTTGCCGGCGAGGTACTTGCGGAGCTGCTCGGCATTGGCGGTCATGTATCCGATGTGGTCGAGACGGTCGGTTCCGGCGTTGGCGGGCAGGGGCAGGACTTCAACGAACTGCTCCTGATTGACGTAGTAGCGGACGCCCCGGGGGTTCTCCGGGTCGGAGGCTTTCTTCAAGCCGATTTGCTGGACGTAAAAATGCTCGGCCTGGGCGGGATTGCCGGTGTAAACGGCGATATGGGAGACGCCGAGGATGGGCGGCCGGGACTGGGCGGCGCAGGAGGCGACCAGAAAAACAACGACCAGGGCGGAAAGAGACGAGAGACGCATGAACGGACGCATGAACCTGGAGCCCTCCGGAATGCGTATCAAGTCTAACGCCAGAGCCGCGCCGGGGAACAATTCCCCGCTGTCGAGCGGAGCCGGGCGAGATACTATGTCCCCACGGATGAAACGACGGAAAAAGCAATCGGCATCGCCGGGCCTGCTGCGATTTTTCATCGGGCTCTGGATACTGGCGAGTCTGACCTACTGGATGGCCGGAGTGGTGGACCTGTGGCAGGACGAGGTGCACTGGGATCAGCGGGTCGACATCCCCTTCCAATACGGATCGGACTCGCGCAGGATCGAGAAGGGGGGCCTGCAGCCCGAGGCGAAGACGGCGGGACTGGTGGCGGGAGACCGCATTCAACAGCTCAATGGGGCGGATTACACCGGGACTGCGCAGTGGGACACGATTCTGTCGGAGAGCCATCCGGGGGACATCCTCGATGTGGGGTTCACGCGGCCGAACGGCAGCACGGGAACGGCCACCCTGACGCTGGTGCGCGATGAGGCGCTGCACGGGAGGATTTCGCCGGTTCTGGGATTCTGGCGCGACTTTTTCCTCGTCGGCCTGCTGACTTTGGTGTGCCTGCTGATTGGCTACTGGGTGGTGTTCACCCGGCCGGCGGATCGCAACGCATGGCTGCTGCTGGTGCTGCTCACGTTTCCCAGCTGCGTGCTCATCACCAGCGGGCTGGCCACGGGGATCGGCCTCTTCCTGCGCGAATTCTGGTATCAGACGATTCAGCTGGCGGGGGCGCCCGCGCTGCTGCTGTTCGGGGTGTATTTCCCGGAGCGTTCGCGGATCGATATGAAGGCCCGCTGGGCGAAGTGGGGGCTGCTGGGCGTCTTCGGGGTGTGCCTCGCGATTCTGTACCCCGCCGTCTACATGGACTACTACGGGGGCGGAGACGGGCCGATGCTGACCCGGGCCAGCGAAGCAGCGAGCGCGGTCGTGAATTTCCTGAACCTGCTGTGGGTGGGGCTCTTCCTGGTTCTGACGCTGGATAAGCAGCGGTCGGCGTCCACCCAGGATGCACGCCGGCGGCTGCGGGTGCTGCTGACGGGCATGAGCGTGGGGGTGGGCTCGCTGCTGCTGGTGTTCGTCCTGCTGCCGCACTTCGGTGCCAACAGCTCCGGCGACCAGCCGCGCTGGTACGTGGTGCGCTATCTGGGGGCGGTGATCTTTATGCTGGCCCCCCTGACGCTGGCCTATGTGGTCGTGGTGCAGCGGGCGATGGATGTGCGAGTTCTGCTGCGCACCGGGTCACGTTATGCACTGGCCAGGGCATCGCTGTGGGTATTCCAGATTGTGCTGCTGGTGGTGATCGGGATCCGGCTGTTTCTGCCCATGATCGAGCGGCGTCAGCCGCAGGCCTCGGATGTATGGGCCGCCGTGATTTTTCTGGGCCTGATCCTGGCGCTGCGCTTCGGGGTGAGCAACCGCCTGCAGCAGTGGCTGGACCGCCGTTTCTTCCGCGAGGCCTACAACGCGGAGGTGATGCTGAACGAGCTGTCGGACGAAGTGCGGCGCTTTACGGAGACCCAGCCGCTGCTGGAAACGGTGGCCAAACGGATCTGCGAGACGCTGCACATCCGGCAGATTGCCATGTTGCTGCGCCGCGGCGATTCGTTCTATGTGGAAGAGGCGGTGGGCATGGCGGCGGATGGGAGCCTGACGCTGCCGGCGCAGGCATCGTCCATCCGGTATCTGGCGAACTCCAGCGAGCCGGCACGGCTCTACCGGGAAGATCCGGACGCGTGGTACCTGATGGCGGGAACGGCGGAGCGGCGCGCCCTGGATGGGCTGAACGCGGAGCTGCTGCTCCCCCTGCCGGGCCGCAACCGGCTCATGGGCGTGATGGCGCTGGGGCCGAAGCGTTCGGAAGCAGCCTGGTCGCGGACCGATTTGGCGGTGCTGACGACGGTGGCGCGGCAGACGGGGCTGGCGCTGGAGGTGAGCGAGCTGGCCCACTCGCTGGCAGCGGAAGCGGCCCAGCGCGAACGGGTGAATCGCGAGATAGAGATTGCACGCGAGGTGCAGGAACGGCTCTTCCCGCAGCTGATGCCGCAACTCACGGGCGCGTCGGTGGCGGGCGCGTGCCGGGCGGCGCTGGGCGTCGGCGGCGACTACTACGACGTGATCCAGCTGGAGGATGGGCGCACCGGCCTGGCCGTGGGCGACGTTTCAGGCAAGGGAATTTCCGCGGCGCTGCTGATGGCCAGCCTCCGCGCCAGTCTGCGCGGCGTGGCCCTGGACAATCCCCGGGATTTCGCCAAGCTGATGCACAAGGTGAACCTGCTGGTCTACGAGGCGTCCGCGTCGAACCGGTATGCGACGTTCTTTTTTGCCGCCTACGATCCGGAGACGCGGAAGCTGGACTGCGTCAATGCAGGGCATAATCCGCCCGTATTGTTGCGGAGGGGGCAGGTGATCCGGCTGGAGGCCGATGGGCCGGTGGTGGGGCTGCTGCCGTTTGCGCCCTACACCGAGCAGTCCCTGACGCTGGAGCCGGGTGATTTGCTGGTGCTCTACACCGACGGCATCAGCGAGGCCATGACCCATGAGGACGAAGAGTGGGGTGAGGAGCGGATGATCGAGGCGGCACTGAAAGTCCGCAACGAGTCTGCGGACGCGGTGCTGCGGGCGGTGTTTACGGCGGCCGACGCCTTCACGGCAGGCGCTCCGCAGCATGACGATATGACGCTGCTGGTGCTGAAGCTGGAAGACGCCGCGCGCGGTGTCGTGCGAGTGGATGAGGGGCTGACCGCGGAAGCGTGATCGAAAGGGAGCCGAACCGGAAGGCCGGAAGGGGCGGCCTCGCAGGATCGCGGCGATCGCCCTCTCGCTGTGATTGAGATCAGCTCGAGGGAATCGTGAAGGTTGCCGTGTTCGAGGGATCGCTCTCTTCCCCCTGGGCATCCATAGCGCGGACGACATAGGTGTAGCTCACGCCGAGTCCCACGGCCTTGTCGGTGTAAGTCGCTGCTGCAACCGGAGAGCTGTTGATCTGCGCGAAACCAATGGCGCCCCCTGACAGCTCACGGTAGACGTTGTAGCTGACGGCGGGATCGCTGCCGCCCGGTGGGGTCCACGTCAGCCGAACGGCATAAATCGATGAAGCGCCGGTCAGGTTTGCGCTCGGGGACATGATTGTGGAGCCGCAGCTGGTGAGGACCAGCAGGGGCAGCAGCCAGAGGAGCTTCCCGATCCTCAGTCCTGGGGTCTGTTGGCAGGGAAACGCTGCAGACGATGCCCGCGAGGCGTTCCGCGGCGCGGCGCCCTGCTTCACCCGATCCTGTTTGAGACGCACCGCTATCATTCGCTTGCCCCGTGCATGGTTCCGGCAGGCTGTTTGAAGGTCAGGTTCTTGCCGATTGCTGTAAGAGGGAGGCTAGCCCTAACGGAAACGCGAGTCAACGGCGTTGGCGATGAGTACACCCCATTCAGGATGACGCCCCGCCCATGGGCCTTCCCGCCCTGCAGGGTGGGAAGGCCATGACGGGCCAGCGAGCCGCCGGCCCTTACGCTTGGACCTCCATGGTTCCGTACGGTTATAGCTTCGCGAAGAAGTCCTTCATCCGGGTGAGGCCTTCGTCCACGTCCGCGTGGCTGGTGGCGTAACTGAGGCGGATGTGCTGATCGGTCCCGAAGGCCTCGCCGGGAACCGTCACCACATGGGCCTCGTGGAGCAGGCGCTTCGAGAGCTCCATGGCCGAAGGCACGCCGGATTTGCCGAGGTATTGCGAGACATTCGGGTAGACGTAGAAGGCGCCTTCCGGCTTCGTGCAAGTGATGCCGGGAATTTCTGCGAGGCGGCCGAGGATTTTGTCGCGCAGCTTCAGGTAGTCGGCGCGCATCTCGGCAACGCAGTCCTGCGAGCTGCGCAGGGCAGCGATGGCGGCCTTCTGTACGAAGGCGGCGGTCGAAGAGGTGGACTGGCTCTGCAACTTGGTCATCGCGGTGACGACCGGTTTCGGCGCGAGCGCGAAGCCGGCGCGCCAGCCGGTCATGGCGTAGGTTTTCGAGAGCGAGCCCAGGACGACAAGGTGATCCTTGCAATCGGTGAAGGAGCCGCCGCTGACCAGCGCGCCGGTGTACTGCAGGTAGACGTAGCATTCATCGAGCAGCAGCCAGATACCGCGCTCATGCGCGAGACGAACGATGCGCTCGAGGTCGGCAGGCGCGACCACGGCTCCGGACGGATTCGAAGGCGAGTTGAGGATGATGGCCTTCGTCTTCGGCGTAATGGCCGCTTCGATGGCGTCGGCGGTGACCCGGAAGTTTTCGGCTTCCTGGGTTTCGAGGTAGACGACCTTGCCGCCGGCGTACTGCACGATGTCCTTGAAGGATACCCAGTACGGGACGGGCAGGATGACTTCGTCGCCGTGATCGACGAGGGCCTGGACGGCATTGAAGAGCGCCAGCTTGCCGCCGGTGGTGAAGATGGCCTCGTCGGGGGCATAGCTGGAGCCGAAGTCGGCGGCATGCCGCTCGATAATAGCCTGGCGCAGCTCGGGGATGCCGGAGACGACGGTGTAGCGGGTGAAGTTGGCCTGGATGGCGGCGACGGCCGCGTCCTTGATGTGCTGGGGCGTGGCGAAGTGCGGCTCGCCGGCTCCGAAGTCGACGAGTTTCGCTCCCTGCGCGCGGAGTTTGGCAGCCTCCGCGGTGACGGCCATGGTGGCGGATATCTCAATGCGGCCGATGCGTTCAGAGAAGACTTCAGTGGCAGCAGTAGTCATACCGACATTTTTTCAGATTTTGCGCGGCGTGGGGACGGATTCTGCGGAATGGGGAAGGATTATGCACAGGCCGGCGGCTCCTCGCACGGGGCGAGAAGCCGGTCTGCCATGGGGATGGGTGGAGGCGGCGAGGCTAGGTGAAGGAGACGACCTTCTTGGCCGCGGTCATGACGTTCTGCGCCGAGTCCACGACATCGTTCATCGTTTCTTTGCCGCGCTTGATGTACTTGTTGGCGGTTTCGCCCACATTATTGGCGGCGTCGCTCAGATAGTCGCTGGCCTCGTCGAAGCTGCGGCGGATCTGGCGGCGGGTGCGAGCGCCGGTCTGCGGCGCATAGATGAGGGCGAGAGCCGCACCGGCGGCGACTCCGACTCCAAAGGCTGCCCAAAATTTCCAGGTGCTCATCTTCTTACTCCTGTCCCTGATTTTGCCCTCTTTTGGTTCGATACGACGAAGATGTTGCGGGTTGTGTATCCAGGATGAAAACAGAAAAGCCGCCCGGAGGCGGCTTTTCTGTGCAGATCTCTGCACGAAAGGGTGCTTCCTGCACTATTTTTTGGCGCCGAGCTGCTGTGCCTGCAGCGTGACCAGTTCGCTCAGGTCCTTCTTTTCCAGTCCGTGCACGGATTTGTTGAACTCGTCTACCTTGCTGGACCAGTTCATGGAGCAGAATTTCGGCCCGCACATCGAGCAGAAAGCCGCTTCCTTGTAATAGTCGTCGGGCAGCGTCTCGTCGTGCATGGAACGGGCGGTTTCCGGGTCGAGCGAGAGCTCGAACTGCTTCTCCCAGTCGAAGGTGTAGCGGGCGTAGCTGATGGCATCGTCGCGATCGCGCGCGCCGGGGCGGTGGCGGGCGATGTCGGCGGCATGGGCGGCAATCTTGTACGCGATCATCCCGTCGTGGACGTCCTTCTCGTTGGGCAGGCCGAGGTGCTCCTTCGGGGTGACATAGCAGAGCATCGACGCGCCGTGCCAGCCAATCAGCGCGGCTCCGATGGCGGACGTGATGTGGTCGTAGCCGGGGGCGATGTCGGTGACCAGCGGCCCGAGCGTATAGAAGGGCGCGCCGAAACAGTACTCGACTTCTTTGTCCACCTGCTCCTTGATCTTGTCGAGCGGGACGTGGCCGGGGCCTTCGATCATGACCTGGACATCGTCCTTCCAGGCGATCGCGGTGAGTTCGCCCAGCGTCTTCAGCTCGGAGTATTGCGCTTCGTCGGAGGCGTCCGCGACCGAGCCGGGGCGGAGTCCGTCGCCCAGCGAGAAGCTGACGTCGTACTTCGCCATGACCTTCACGATGCGGTCGAAATTCTCGTAGAGGAAATTCTGCTTGTGGTGGTGGGTCATCCACTGGGCGAGGATGGCGCCGCCCCGGCTGACGATGCCGGTGATGCGTTTGGCCACCATGGGCACGTACTGGATGAGCACGCCGGCGTGAACGGTGAAGTAGTCGACACCCTGCTGGGCCTGCTCCTCGATGACCTCGAGGTAGACGTCAATGTTCAGGTCTTCGAGCCGCTTCACCCGCGCCAGCGCCTCGTAAATGGGCACAGTGCCGATGGGCACAGGCGAGTGGCGCAGAATGGCGTCGCGGATTTCGGGGATCTCGCCGCCGGTGGAGAGGTCCATCACGGTATCGGCGCCATGCTGCACCGCCATGTGGAGTTTGCGCAGCTCTTCCTGAATATTGGAGGTGAGGGCCGAGTTGCCGATGTTGGCGTTGACCTTGCACCGCGTGGCGATGCCGATGCCCATCGGCTCCAGCTCCGGGTGATGGATGTTGGCCGGAATGATGAGGCGGCCAGCGGCGATTTCGTCGCGAACCAGCTCCAGCGGCAGCTTTTCCCGTTCGGCAACGAAGGCCATCTCTTCAGTCGCGAAGCCCTTGCGGGCGAAGTGCATCTGCGACATATTCGTGTCGCCGGTGCGGGCGGCCTCGGCTTGGCGACGGATGATCCAGTCGGTGCGGGGCTTCAGAACTTCCAGAGCGGGGTTGGATGCTGCCACGGATCACCTCATTCAGCGTGAGAGTCGGGTTGCGGCGGGAAGATGCGGCGAATCTCTCTGGATTATAAATCTCGGAATCGTGCGCCCGGGAGCAACGCAGGGAACGAGGGGCGTGGGCCGGCGCGGCGGACCGAGTCGGCTGCAAACCGAGTTTGTGCATCTGTGGTAGAAGGACGGCAACTCATTTTTCAAACAGGAGAGAGCGATGGCGGGGAAAGCTTTGGGCGTGAGTCTGGAAGAAGCGCGGCGGGTCATTCGCGCCGGACAGGAGAAGGCGAACGAGATCGGTCAGCCGATGAACATTGCGGTGGTGGATGCAGGCTCGAACCTGGTCGCGTTTGAGCGGCAGGAGGGCGCCTGGCTGGGCAGCATCGACATTGCCATCAACAAGGCCTTTACAGCGCGGGCCTTCGATATCGAGACAAAGGCGCTTGGGGAGAACTCGCAAAGCGGCGATCAGTTTTTTGGGATCCATGTCTCGAATCACGGACGCGTGATGGTGTTTGCCGGCGGAATTCCGCTGAAGCGCGGCGACGAAGTCGTAGGCGCGGTGGGCGTGAGCGGCGGCATGGGCAAGCAGGATCAGGCCGTGGCCGAAGCGGCGGCGGGGTCGTTCGGGAAGTAAAACGGGCCCGGGGCGGGTCCGGCGGAGCGGCAGGACCCGCCGAATGAGGCAGATACGGCGAATCGCGGGAAAAACCGTGCGTGATCTATGTCACATGCGCAGGGGACCGCAGCCTGCATACAATAGACCCATGAAGAGCGGCAACAGCCAGACAGTGCGGATCGTGGCGGCGGTGGTGATCATCCTGGGGGCGATCTCATACCTCGCGGTGACCGGCGTGGAAGCGAACAAGAGCTACTACGTCACCATCCAGGAGCTGCAGACGATGGGCAACAAGGCCTACACGCGGAACCTGCGCGTGGCAGGGAGCGTCGAGCCCGGCACCATCAAGCGCGACGGCGCGCACGCGCAGTTTGTGCTCGTGGAGAACGACCGCAAGCTGCCGGTGGCCTATACCGGTGAGGAGCCGCCGCCGGATACCTTTAAGGACAACAGCCAGGCGCTGGCCATTGGGCACTTCGGCCGCGATGGAGTCTTCCACGCCACGGGACTGCAGGCGAAATGCGCGTCAAAGTATGCGCCGTCGCAGCAGAAGCCAGGCGCCGCGACCCAGACGGCGGCAATGACCGCACCGGCCGCCGGCAAGGGACAGTAAAACAAGGCAGGGTACAGGGGATTAGGGTGTAGGAGACGTATTTCTGCAGCCCGCGGGGGACGTGTGCTCGCCAGCGGATGGGGACGGCTCAGGAACAGCCTATGAACGGCATCATCGCGGAGTTCGACGAGGTCTCGAAGCTGTACGGCACGTTTGCGGCGCTGCGCAAAGTGTCGGTGCAGCTGGAGCGCGGGCGCTGCTATCTGGTGCTGGGCGAGAACGGCGCGGGCAAGTCCACGCTGCTGCGCACGCTGGCCGGCCTGCAGAAGCCCAGCTACGGCAAAGTCAGGATCTACACGGCAGACGGACAGGCTGAGGATCCGATGGAGGCGCGGGAACGGATCGGCTACATGAGCCACGCCACCATGCTGTATGACGAGTTCACCGGCGTGGAGAATCTGGAGTACTTCGCGAAGCTGTATCGCGGACGCGCGTGCGTCGCTCCCGCGGAGGCGCTGCGCAGTGTGGGCCTCGATCCGGTGCTGCCACGGCCCGTGGGACAGTATTCCCAGGGGATGAAGCAGCGGGCCTCGCTGGCCCGGGTGCTGATCTCGCGGCCGGAGCTGCTGCTGCTGGATGAGCCCTTCTCCAATATGGATATTCAGAGCGCGCACCAGATGCTGCGGCTGCTGGAGACATTCCGGACCGAGCAGCGAACGATTCTGCTGACCACCCATCAGCGAGAGCTGGCCGAGCCGCTGGCGGATTTTGTCCTGACCCTGCATGCCGGCGCGGTGGCCTCGCTCGAAGAAGGGCCATACCAGCGGGATGGAGCCGCCGGCCTCGCGGCGCGGCTGACGGCCGTGGCGGGAGCCTCGCGATGAGCAGCGTCCACAAGACGAACGCCGTGCGCTACCTGGAAAGTCTGGGGATCGCCTACGAGATTCGCGAGTATTCGGTCGATCCGGAGGAGCTCTCGGCGATCGTTGTGGCGGAGAAGGTCGGCCTGCCGCCGCAGCAGGTGTTTAAGACCCTGCTGTGCCTGACCTCCGAAAAGGAGCATGTGTTTGCCGTCGTGCCGGGCGATGCCGAGCTGGACTTCAAGAAACTGGCCGCCGCCGCCGGAGCCCGCAAGGCCGAGCTGGTGTCGCTGAAGGACGTGCAGCCACTCACCGGCTACGTGCGCGGCGGCGTCACGGTCTTCGGAGCGAAAAAAGATTTCCCGGTATTTGTCGACGAGACGCTGGCGTTGTTCGAGGGGATCTCGGTGTCGGCCGGCACGCGCGGCGTGCAGGTGCTGCTCAGTCCGGCCGATTATCTGCGGGCGTCGAAAGGAACGGTGGCGGATCTGACAAAGGATGCGCGCCAGGAGAAGACAGCATGAAAGCCGCGTATTTTCTCACCCATCTGAGCAAAGACCTGCGGCTGGAGTGGCGGTCGAAAGACGCCATCAACTCCATGCTGTTTTTCGCGCTGCTGGTGGTGGTGCTGTTCAGCCTGGCCTTCGATCCCACGCGCGCCGTCAGCCGGCAGATCGCAGGCGGCATCCTGTGCGTGGCGACGATGTTTGCCGCCGTCAGTGCGCTGAATCAGGCATGGGCGCGCGAGCTGCGCAACCAGGTGCTGGACGCCCTGCGCATGACGCCGGCCCCGGGAGCTTCGCTGTTCCTGGGCAAAACCCTGGCGAATTTCCTGTTTGTGACCGCGGTCGAGATTGCGCTGGCGCCGGTTTTCATCGTCTTCTATAACCTGCATGCGCTGGGAAATGCGTGGCTGCTGGCCGTGGTACTGCCGCTGGGGACGTGGTCGCTGATCGTGAACGGGGTCTTCTTTGCGGCGCTGTCCATGCGCACGCGCAATCGCGAGCTGCTGCTCCCGCTGATCCTGTTCCCGATCTTTATTCCCGCGCTGCTGGGCATGGTGATGTCAGCCACGGCCATTCTCACCGGCGAAGGCGACTCGATTTTGTGGATCAAGATGCTGGCGGCCTACGATGTGATCTTCACCACCATTTGCATGCTGCTGTTTGAGGTGGTTCTGCATGCGGAGTGAGGACGCAACGCGCCGCGGGTCGCCGGAGGGGCGTGCTGAAGGCGGTCGCCCGGAGGGCCAGTTCTACCAGTGGCCGGAGTGGTGCAGATGGAGGACGTGCGCGGCGGAAAAGGCGACGATCCAGAGGCCGACCACCAGCGAGCCGACGGTGATGATCCATTTGCGGGCCGGGCGGTCGTGGGCGGCGAGCCGGGTGGATTTGTGGACACCAAAGATCTGTCCGCCAATGCCGATGGCCATGAGAAGTGCGCCGAGAGCGAGCGTGAACCAAGCCATGGTGTACCTTTGTACCCTATTTAGGATGGATGCGGAAAGAGGAAATGCGGCGAGCCCCCGGCCAGGGCCACAAGGCCGGGACAGGACCCCGGCCGGCAAGGGCCGCCGTTCCCAGGAGGTGAATGCATGAAGCTTGCCTATGGAACAACCCTTGTGCTGGCAATGGCGATGGCCCTCGGGGTGCCCCCGGGCCGGGCTCAGCAGCAGGCTGCCCCTGCGGACCAAACGGCCGCGCAGGCCCCGGAAGCCGATCAGAATTCGCTCACGGTGGAGGTGGCGGGACACCTGTTTTCCGACGATCGGGCGAATTTAAAGGACTACTGGGCCACCCTGGAGCAGCGGACGAAGGATTCCTGGCTGGCCATGATGCCGGCCGAGGCACAGCCGCCGCAATCGCTTCCCGGCACGGTCAGAATCCTGGCCGTGGTGCATACCGACGGCAGCGTATCGAACCTGATGCTGGAGCAGCGGTCCGGGAAAGAGCCGCTGGATCGAGCGGCCTGGGCTGCCATTACCCGCTCGGCGCCTTACGATGCGTTTCCCTCGGGCATCAGCACCGTTAAGGTGAAGGTGCGGTTCACGTTTTCGTACAACGGGGGAACCGTGGTCACGCCCATGGTGGATGGAGTACCGAATAAGCCGGGGATGTGAGCCGGTGGATCGACGAACGGCCGAGTTGTAAGCGCTCTTGCCGGCATCTTCGGATCCGATCGGGAGCTGGAAAGGCAGAAGGATTATGAAACTGTGGCGATGGTTATGGCTGGCGGTGACGCTGGGCGTGCTGGCGGAAGGCTTCCGGGTGGCGCTGTGGGTTGTGCCGGCGGATGCGGCGCAGGGTAATGTGCAGAGGATCTTCTACTATCACATCCCCTCCTGGGCGGGGATGGGTCTGTTCTTTGCCATCAACCTCATCTGTTCGCTGGTGTATCTGGCGGTGCGCAACCGCAACCATGAGCTGGCCATCAAGGCGGACTCGCTGGCGGTCACCTCGGCGGAGATGGGCGTGGTGTTCTGCCTGATCGGCCTGGTCACCGGCTCGCTGTGGGGTCGCGCGGTCTGGGGGATCTGGTGGACCTGGGATGCCCGTCTCACCTCGACCCTGGTCCTGTGGCTGATTTACGTGGCCTATTTGCTGCTGCGGCGTTTTGCCGCCGGTCCGCAGATGCGCACGCTGGCCGCGGTGATGGCCATCTTCGGGTATCTGGATGTGCCGCTGGTGTACATGTCCACGCGCTGGTGGCGGACGCAGCATCCCGCGCCGGTCTTTGGCGGCGCGCCCGGATCGGGCATCGATCCCAGCATGATGCCGGCCGTGTGGTGGAACCTGGCAGGATGGCTCATGTGGGGCATTTTCGTGGTCAGCCTCCGGTATGTGTCGGAGTACCGCACGCAGAAGGCCGAACAGGCAGCCGCTTTGCGGGCGCTGGACGTCGTCCCCGAACAGCCCCAGATGGCAGGAGGGAGATAACGGTGATGAGCGACATTGGACAACGGCATCTGATCCTGGCCTATGCGGCGACGTTTGTCATTCACCTGGTGTACCTGAGCTTCGTGGCGGTGAAATGGCGGGCGGCAAAGCGGGCAGAAAAGCACATTTAGTGCCCGGCCGATTCGCCACGGAGCCCTTCGTGCTCCGCCGGCAGCAGGGCACGGCTCACGGCTTGCGAAAAGACGGTCCGCCCTGCATGGGCGCGGCGTCAGCCGTGACGGTCCATCGGCGAACTCGAACGACAGCACATCCGGCCCTCTGTCCCCAGGGCGCCGACTTTCAGCTTTTCGGGCTGAAACGGTAAACTCGAACTATGGTTGGATTGCGCAAGCTTACTGTTTTTGGAGTCGGTTTCCTGATTGCGCTGACGGCGTCGGCGCAGGACATTCTGCATCCGAAGGACACTTCGGCGCTGCATCCGCCGCCCGGCGCCCGGGTGGCGATCGTCGAGTTCGCGGACCTCGAGTGCCCCATGTGCGCCATGGAGAACCCTGTCATCATGCAGGCGGTGGAGAAGTACCACGTTGCCTGGGAGCGGCATTCCTTCCCCCTGCCGATGCATAACTGGAGTTTCGAGGCGGCGGTGAACGCGCGCTGGTTCGACACGCGGTCGAAGCAGCTGGGCGACGACTATCGCAATGCGGTCTTTGCCAACCAGGCGAGCATCGAGACAAAGAGCGATCTGCAGAATTTCACGCAGAAATTTGCCCAGCAGCACGGCACGGCGCTGCCCTTCGTCATGGATCCGCAGGGTAAGCTCGCGGCCGAGGTGCGGGCCGATGTGGCCCTGGGCAACCGGATGGGCGTGCACGAGACGCCGACCGCCTGGGTGGTGACCGACCACGGCTATAAGCAGGTCACGGACTTTGCCAAGCTGTACTCCATGCTGGATGAGGCCGAGGCAGAGGCGAAGTAAAAGGGCCGCGGCCACGAGTCAGGTTTTTAGAAGATTATGGGGAGCCTGCACGCGGTGCAGGCTTCTTTTTTCGTGACAGGAGAATCAGTGAATCGAGACAGCGAGATGAGCACGGACACAATGAAGGCGCAACCGCCCGTGGCGGCGCAGCGGCACACGGAAAGAACGGTGCACGGGCACACGCTGACAGACGATTACGCGTGGCTTCGGGAGAAGGAGAATCCCGAGGTGCTGGCGTATCTGGAGGCGGAGAACGCGTACTGCGGCGCAGTGATGGCGGGCACGGAAGACCTCCAGAAGCAGCTCTACGAGGAGATGCTGAGCCACATTAAGGAGACGGACATTTCCGTTCCGTTCCGCGACCGGCGGCACTGGTACTACTCGCGAACCGAGCAGGGCCAGCAGTACGAAATCTTTTGCCGCAAGCGCGGGACCGCGGAAGCGCCGACGGGAGACGAGGAGATCCTGCTGGATGTAAACCGGCTCGCGGAGAACGAGAGCTTCCTGGCGCTGGGCACCATGGTGGTTTCCGACGACGAGAATCTGCTGTTGTACTCGTGCGACAACAAAGGCTTCCGGCAGTACACGATGTATGTCAAGGATCTGCGCACAGGCGCGGTGCTGAACGAGAAAGTGGAGCGGGTGGGATCGGTGGTTTGGGCGGCCGACAATCGAACGCTGCTCTACACAGTGGAAGACGAGGAGCAGAAGCGGCAGTTTCAGCTCTTCCGCCACGTGCTGGGCACGCCGCACACCGACGATGTGCTGGTTTATGAGGAGAAGGACGAGCGCTTCAACATCGGCGTGGGCCGGACGCGCGACGATCTGTATCTGGTTCTCGAAAGTGCCAGCCACACGACGACCGAAGAGTGGCTGCTGGCGGCGGACGATCCCCTGGGCGAATGGCGGCTGATCGAGCCGCGTCGGGACGAGATCGAGTACTACGCCGATCATCGCAACGGGCAGATGTATCTTCGCGTGAATGACACGGGGCGGAATTTCCGGCTGGTGACGGCGCCGCTGGAGTCTCCCGGGCACGAGCACTGGACCGAACTGATCCCCGAGCGGCCGGAAGCCATGCTGGAGGAAGTGGATTTGTTTGCCGGCCACGCGATCGTGTGGGAGCGGCGCGCCGGGCTGCAGCACCTCCGCGTGCGCCCCTTTGTCGATAAGGGGCCGCGGATGGAGGAGGGCCGGGAGATTACGTTTCCGGAGCCGGTGTACAGCACGCATCCGCACGCGAATCGCGTCTACGACACGGCGAAGTACCGCTACGCCTACCAGTCGCTGGTGACCCCGGCATCCGTTTTTGAGTATGACGTGCGCACCGGCGAGTCGAAACTGCTGAAGCAGATGGAGGTCCCGGGCGGCTTCGATCGGGAGCAGTATGCGTCAGAGCGGATTTTTGCGAAGGCGCCGGATGGAGTGGAGATTCCGGTGTCTCTGGTTTGGCGGAAGGACAAGCGTGAACCGGAAAAAAATCCGCTGTGGGTGTATGGCTACGGCGCGTATGGCTATTCGCTGCCCACAGGCTTCAACAGCAGTCGGCTGAGCCTGCTGGATCGCGGCCTGGTGCTGGCGTACGCGCATGTGCGCGGCGGCGGCGACATGGGTAAGGCGTGGCACGATGCCGGACGGCTGATGCAGAAGCGGAATACCTTCACCGATTTCATCGCGGTGACGGAGCATCTGGTGGCGCAGGGCTATGGCGCACCGGAGCGTGTGGCCGCGGAGGGCGGCAGTGCCGGCGGCCTGCTGATGGGCGCGATCGCGAACCTGCGGCCCGATCTCTATCGCCTGATCATTGCGCACGTTCCCTTCGTCGATGTGATGAACACCATGCTCGATCCCAGCCTGCCGCTCACGGTTCCCGAGTACGAGGAGTGGGGCGATCCGCATCAGAAAGCCGCCTTCGAGTACATGCTGAGCTACTCGCCCTATGACAAGCTGGAAGCGAAGGCCTATCCGGCCATGCTGGTGAAGACCTCGCTGCACGACAGCCAGGTGATGTACTGGGAGCCGGCAAAATATGTCGCGAAGATGCGAACGCTGCGCACCGGCCCCCGCGTCCTGGTGCTGCATACCAACCTGAGCGCCGGGCACGGCGGCTCATCGGGACGCTATGACTACCTGAAAGAGATCGCGCTGGACTACGTGTTTCTCCTGCGCGAACTGGGGGTTCGGGCTTAGGGCCGGCGTCGCAGTCCAACGCAGATCAATCGCAGGCGACGACCGCCCCGGCAGCGACTCTTTCTTCGCGCCGGGAGAGCCTCGCCAGCACGCCATAGCTGGCGGCGGCGAGGGCGGCGTCGGTCAGCAGGCTGGCCAAAGCGGCTCCCTGCCAGGACCAGCGCGGAATCAGTATCCAGTTCAGGCACAAATTCAGGGCCGCAGCGCCGAACTGGGTCGCCGTGCGGTTCCATTGCGAAGCGGAGCCGGTGATGGCCGATCCCCAGGAGTAGTGCAGCGCGCGCAGCACGGGGAGCAGGCAAAGCCAGCGAAGCGCGTGCACGGAGTCGCGAAAAGACGGGCCGAAGAGGATGGGCAGCAGCGGCGCGGCCATCGCCAGCAATACGGTGGCGGCAAGGGCAAGCGGCAGCGTGCGCAGCAGCGTCGTCCGCGCAAAAGCACGAGCCGAGCGGACGCTGTGCGCGCCTTCCCGAAAGAAGCGGGGAGCGGCTGCCGCATAGACCGCATAAATCGGTGCGCTGGCCGCATCCACCACGCGATACGCCGCGGAGTAGATGCCGGCGGCCTGGGTTTCGCCCAGACTGACCAGGAAGGTCTTGTCGATGTCGTTGTAGACGGAGATGGAGCTGCTGGACACAGAGAAGCTGAAGCCCTCGCTGACATCGGCGCGGCGAATCCTGGCGAAGCGAGGGCGGCCCAGGCGCAGTGTGGCCAGGATGACCGCGAACAGAGCGACCGCCAGCGTCGCGATCCAGTACAGGTGAGCCCACAACAGCGCCGTGGGCCGCAGGCGCCAGGCGCGCGCGAACATCCACAAGCCGGCGGCGGTAAGAACGCGGCCGATGGAAGTGAGGGCCGTGAGGCGCGCGGTCCAGCCAAGGCGTCCGGCTCCCTGGAACGCCCGGGCGGCGAGCTGAACGACTTTGCCCAGCAGTCCATCGGCCAGAGCGATCCAGGGCACGAGCGGACGCAGCTCCGGGCGCAGGGTGAAGCGCGCGACCAGCATGGCGACGGCGAGGAGCACCACGAATCCTGCCGAGGTGAACAGCAGCGCCTGGCCCCAGGTGCGCGAGAAGCTGCCGCGATCGCGGCTGACGTTGCGAACCAGAATCATCTCCATGCCGAGCGAGCTGAACTGGCTGAGCGAGGCGACCAGCGCCGCGACGCCGACAAAGGCGCCGTACTCGCGGCTGCCCAGGGCGCGCCCAATGAGAATGAAATAGACGACCTGCGCCGCCATGGCCACGCCCTGGCCGGAGATCATCCAGAGCGACCCGTGCAGGAGCGGCTCTTCTTCCGGCGGCGGCATCAGCCCAGAGTTTCTGTGTAGAGATCTTCGAGGCGGGCGGTTTGCCTTTCGAGGCTAAAGAGAGCCTCGGCGCGGCGGCGCCCGGCGGCGGCGAAACGCGCGGTGAGATCGGCATCGCCGAGCAGAGTGGAGATGGCTTCGGCCAGCGCCGCTTCGCTGCGCGAAGGCACCAGCAGAGCAGTTTCGTTTTCGACAACCGCTTCCGCCACGCCCGGGCCCTGGAAGGCGACGATGGGCAGTCCGATGGCCTGGGCCTCGCACAGAGTAATGGGCAGACCTTCGGTATCGCCGTTGGATGCGACGATGCTGGGCGCGGCGATCAGGCTGGCGCGATACATCAGGTCGCGCACCACGCTGGAAGGCTGCGATCCGAGAAAGGTGCAGTTGCGGAGCGCCGCGCGCGCCTGCTCGCGGAGAGGATCGAGCAGCGGTCCATCGCCGATGATGAGCAGTCTGGCGGTCGGATGACCGGCTTCGACCTGTGCCATCGCACGGATGAGGTACTCGCATCCTTTCTTTTCCACCAGGCGGCCGACAAACAGCACGATAGGATCGCGGGAGCGGGATCGAAACGGATCGGGCACGAACAGGTTCAGGTCCACCCCGATGGGGATGGTGCGGATCTTGCTCTCGGGCACGCCGCGCTCCAGGGCCTGCTGGTGGATGTGTTCCGAAACGCAGATGAAGATGCGCGCCCGCTCGCGCAGTTCCTGACGCCGGTGCAGATAGACGCGGCCGGCGATGGTGGTGCGCAGGGCAGCGTCGGTAGTCGTCGCGTCGTAGCCGTGCAGCGTGACCAGGAGGGGCACACGGAGTTGCTTTTGAAGGGGAAGAGCGGCGGCTCCGTCGAGAGCGAAATGCGCATGGAGGAGGACCGGGTGGAAGCGCTCGAGGGTGCGCACGAAGCTCGGCGCAATGCCCGTTGCCAGAAAAAACCGGCGGCGCAGCTTGTCGGCGGGCGTATCGCTCCCGGTGAGCAGCGCGGATTCGCAGGGATCGACGGGCAGGCCCGCCGGCACGCTGCGCAATCCGGCAAAGCACGGAGAAAAGCGGCGCAGGGCGTGTGCCTGGGCGGCGACAAAGGTCTCCGAAGGCGGGAGCAGTTCGGATCGATAAATGAGAACAGTGGGATTCACGGATTTTCCCGAGCGGCCGCACCGGCGAATCTCCTCGGGGGGCGCCGCTCCAGGCTCAGGATTGCATGGGGATCGGCGGCCGGGGTGTGATGCTGGTCACGAAAGGCGGAATCGAGGGTGACCAGCGCCGCCACGGTCAGAATCCAGAAAAGGCCGTTGTAGAGGAGAAGGGTATTTTCGTCGAGGTCGCAGAGGACGATGAGAAAGAGGACGGCCAAAGGGAAAGCGATGGGGTCGACGGGTCCGCGGATCCACAGAAACCACAGCTGGCGCGCGGCCCTGGCCCCGGTGAGCAGGAAGAGGACCAGCCCCGCGGCGCCGAGTTCCAGTGCGATCTCAAGAAAGCCATTGTGGGCATGGACGACGACAAAGTGCACGGCCGCGGAGATCTGCAGAGACGGTCCCTGCAGGCCGTGCCAGAAGGCGTCATATCCATATCCAAGCCAGGGATGCAGGGCAATCGCGCGGCCCACCTGCGCCCAGATGGCCGTGCGTCCGGAGAGCGTGGCATCGCGGCCGAAGAGGGCGGCGAGGTTCGTGGCTTCGAACAGAGTCAGGGCGGCGAGACCGGACCCCGCGGCCGGCGCAGCGACGGCCAGAACCGTGCGGACCCGCGGACTGGAGCGACGGCCGACGCGAACGGCAAGCCAGAGAAGGAGCAGCGCGGCTGCAATAATCCAGGCGCCGCGAGAGCCGCTCCCGATGAGCACAACGGTGAAGAGAGCCAGGCTGGCGAGCCGGGTCAACGTGAAGCGTCCGCCAAAAAGGATGACGGCGCTGGCGAGGACCATCATGCGTCCGCAAGCGTTCTTCTGGGTAAAGACCCCTTGCCAGTCAGCCGTGTGACCGGGCGAGTGGTCGAGGCCGATGGAGGGTGCGAGCAGGACGACGGCCACCGTGCCCAAGGCGAGAAGGAGCATGGCGACGCGGAGAATCGCCAGCTGTCGAGGCGGAGAAAATCGAGCCGCAAAGTAAATCGCAAAGAGTCCGGCGAGAGCGAAGGGGATGGAGCGGCGGAGGGTCAGCAGGGGATCGATCGACCATAGGCTCGATGCGATGGCCAGCGCCGCCAGCAGAGCAAGCCAGGGGACAGCGGCGATGCGATCGAGGATGAGCCGGGGCCGGCGCAGGAGCAGGAAGAGGATCAACCCGTTGGCGACGGCCTGCGCGGCAATGCCGCCGACGGTGGTCAGGCCGGATGGCGCGGTCGCCGTCATTTCCAGGGCCTGGGCGGGTGCGATTCCCGGAATCGACCCCTGCATGGCGAAAAACGCGAAGAGCGCGGCGCAGGCGAGGTCTTCCAGCGGCGGCAGAGCCAGGTCGCGCAGCGAAAGCCGCCGGTGACGAGTCAGGAGGCTCATTGCGTGGCGTAGATGAGCGCCGAGCTGGCCGCGGCGGTGATGTTGGCGAGGCCCAGCGACAGGTTGCGCAGCACGCTGAACGGAACATACACGATGTCGTTGGCCTGGAGCGGCACGTCGGGCTCCCGCCCCCGCTCCATGTCATGCAGGGGCAGCTCGATCGAGAGCGGCCGGCCATCGATGGTGCGCACCAGCCGTGCTTTCCGTTCGCTGGCCGTCTTCGAGGTGCCGGCGGCGAGGGCGATCGCCTGCAGCACCGTCAGCTTTGAGTCGTTCTGCATGACGTAGCCGCCGGGATGGGCGACATCGCCGAGCACGTAAACAATGCCCGCTTTGGGGACGATCACCGTATCGCCGGGATGAACGAGGATGTCGGCATTGAGAGCATCGTCGGCGCGATTGGGCAGGTAGGCGCGGATGCGCTCGGCGGGTTGGCCGTCGCGAGCCTTGCGCTCGACCACGATGTGCCGGTCGGCAAATTCGTCGAGGCCGCCGGCGAGCGACAGCACGTCGATAAGAGTGCGCGGCGCCGTGAGCCGCACGGTGCCGGGATGCGCCACCTGGCCCAGCACGGTGACGGTTTGCGTGGCGTATTCCTCGACCAGAACCGAGACCTCCGGGTGGAGGAGGAACTTGCCGTCGCGATACCTGGCTTCGATGCGGGCGGCGGCTTCGGCGGGCGTAAGCCCCTGAACGGCAACGTTGCCGGCGAGTTCGAGTGAGATTGCTCCGGAGTCGAGAACGCGCACCTTCTGGTCGAGTTCCGATTCCCGCAGGACGGTGATCTGGAGCAGGTCGCCGGGACCGATGAGGAGAGATTCGGGAGCCGCGGCGGGAGCCGTCGTTGGGGCCTCGGCGACGGCGGGCGCGGATGGAAGGGCGGAGGGCGGCAGGGCGGCAGCCGGAGCGGCGGGAAGATTGGCAGCTGAGCCGGCGGAGGGTCCCGCGTCCGTCTGTGCGGACACGGTGACAGGAGCGGCGAGCAGAGCCGCAGTCAGGATCATGACCAGAGCAACGGTGCGGGCACAATCAGGCATGCGCATAGGGAAATCCATGGGAAGCGGTCTCGAGAACGACGCCAAGGACGGCATGGTCGGGGACCTGGCGGCTGAGGGTGTCGTGCAGCGCGAGGAACGGCTCTTTGCGGGTTGCACCGGCGCGGGCGGAGACGAGCACGGCATCGGATAGCTGCGCGAGGACCAGCGCGTCGGCAAATTGCGCAGGCGGACTCTGCACGACGATGAAGCTGAAATCCTCCCGGCATTGCGAGAGCAGCTGCCGCATGCGCGATGAGGCGATGAGTTCGGCGGGACACGGCGGACGAGCGCCGGAAGTAAGAACGGAGAGCAAAGAGGGAGCTGTGGGGGGACTCGCAAACGCGGGCGGCCGATCGCTGGCGAGCAGATCGCTCAGGCCCGGCGCCACGGGCAAGACCCCGGCGGCCGGCGCCGAGCGCAGATCGGCGTCGATGTAGAGCACCGGCGAGCCGTATTGCGCGAGCACCGCAGCCAGGCTGAGAGCGAACGAGGGAGTTTTCTCTTCGATGAACCGGCCTGGCGAGCGCGAAGCGGCGGTCCCGTCCGTGGCCGCGGCGGCGACGGTGATGATCTGCGGGGCGCGGCCGCTGTGGGAGAGGAGTAACGCGGCGCGCAGGCGGTGGAGCGCCTCGGCCAACGCAGATGGCGGAGCGGGCAGCGCGCAGTCGGAGCCAGCCGCGGCCTCCAGCGCCAGGGTCCCCGGGGCGGGAGCAGGGAGGAAGCGGCGATACCAGGCCCGGCCTTCGAACACGCAGGGAACGGTGGCAAAGACGGTTGTGTCGAGGAGCGCTTCGAGATCGGCTGCGGTGTGAATGGTATTGTCCGTGAGTTCGCGCGCGATGGCGGCGGCGCTGCCCACGGCAAGTCCGGCGACGATGGCCAGCGCGGCCAGCAACGGCAGGTTGGGGCTGGTGGGGTGGTCCGGTGGCGGGACGAGAGCGGGGCTGACAACCGCAAAATTGCCGGAGTGGAGGCCTTCGAGGACGCCGGTTTGCTCCAGGCGTGTCTGCAGGCTGGCGTACAGGGCGCGGCTTTGGTCGGCCTCTTCGCGCGCCAGGCGCAGAGCCACCGCATCGCCGGTGAGCCGGGAAGCCAGATCCTTTTGCTGGATGAAAGCGTCACGGGCGGTGTTCTCGGCCTGAACGGCGACGTTGTAATCGGTGTGGGCGCGGTCCCCCAGGCGGTGGACCTCATCCTGAATGGATTTCTCCAGGGTTTCCAGGCGGGCCCGCTGCTCGGCCACGGCCGGCCAGTTCGCCCCATACCGCTTGCCCGACTCGGCGAGCTGCCCCTGGGCCTGCGCTTCCTGCGCGCGCAGCGACTGCAGCAGCGCGAAGGAGTTCTGCGTATTCGCGCCCGCCGCCGGATTCCCGCCCAGTCCGGAGAGCGCTTCGGCGTTCCCGCTTTGCGCCGCCCGCCAGATGGCCTCCCGCACAATGCGATTGGATTCCGCCGTCGAGAGCGCGCTGTTCAGAGAATCGAGGCGGGCGAGCACAGGATTGTGCGAAGAGTCGTCGCCGTAATCGCCGGAGGCGCGGTCCAGAGCGGCGGCCCGTCCGTCCAGGGTCTCGGTTTGCCGTTTCAGCGCGTCCAGCTGGGCCGAAAGCCAGGACGCGGATTGAGCGGCGGCGGAAGAGCTGGACTGGAAGCTGTAATCGGCGAGCGCCTGCATCAGCGACTGGACGACGCGCGCGGCCCGGGCCGGATCCGGATCGGAGTAGCTGAGGGTGATCAGGCGCGTCCCGGCTTCCGGTGCAATTTTGCAATGGGCGGCGAAGATCTTCAGGGCGACGTACCGCCGATTCGGCGCATCCGCCAGCGGCGTGGAAAGCGGTTCGAGCGCCCTGCGCCAGAAGACAAAAGGCTGCAGGAACGCCACGCCGCCCGGCCGCCGGCCAAAGTAGTCGGGCGTGGCTTCGAGCCCGGTACGGCGGATGACGTCCAGGGTCAGAGCGTCCGACTGCAGGATCCCGACTTCCGTCTGCAGCGTCAGGTTGTCGTCGAAAGAGTCACTGACCGCGGTCGTGGAGCGATCGGTAGTGCTGTTCTCCAGTCCAAATGCGCCGTGAGACTCCTTCTGAATTTCCAGCACGGCCGTGGCGCGGTAACGCGGAGTGGCCAGCGCCCAGTCCAGCAGCGCGAGGGCACAGAAGAAGGCCAGGCTCCCGATGATCCAGAGACGCCGCCGCCACAGCACGGAGCCGAGATCGAGCAGGGTCCACTCGACGGGCGGCTCGCCGGCAGCCAGCACAGCGCGGCTCATCGGCGGTCCTCGAATTTGCGCCTGCGATCAGGCATTGCGCAGCAGAACCACCGATCCATCGAAGTCGAAGGCGAAGTCCATTTCGTTCAGGCCGGCGCGCAGCATCGTGTCGCGCAACCGGCGGCGGTCCTGGGTATGGAGGAGAAGGAAACCGCTGCCGCCGGCGCCCACGAGCTTGCCACCAGTAGCGCCGCCCTCGGAGCGAGCGAGATCGTAGAGGGCGTCGATGTGGCTGGTGGACATCCGGCAGCAGCGGGTCCGCTTGCGCAGCCAGTGCTGATGCATCAGCTGACCGAATTCGGAGACCTGCCCGCCTTCGAGCGCGTCCCGGATCTCGCGGCCCAGCGACCGGGCAAAGTGCAGGCTGTCGATCATGGCCGGATCGCGCGCTTCCGACAGCCGCTTCTGCTCGCCCAGCAGCGAAGACGCGCTGCGCGTGTCTCCAATGAAGAAAAGCATGAGCGAATCGCGCAGTTCCCGCAGCGATTCCTCCGTCATGTGCAGAGGCGTGACCCGGACTTCGCCGTCCGGCCGATATTCCTGGCAGAGCAGGCCGCCATACGCGGCGATGTACTGGTCCTGCTTGCCCACCGGCTCCCCCAGCCGGTTCATCTCGATCTCGATCGCTTCTCGCGCCAGCACTTCCGCCGTCACCGGCTCCCGCCGCCACGCATAGAGCGCATGCAGCAGACCGACCAGGAAGGTTCCCGAGGAGCCCAGCCCGGTCCCCGCCGGAACATCGGCCACGCTGACGACTTCCAGCGGCGACGCGGCGCGGTGCATGCGGATCGCCTCGCGCATCAGCGGGTGCCGAATCTCCTCGCAGGTATCCGCATGCTCCGTTTCCGAGTACTTGAGGAAATAACCCGGCAGGAAACTCCGATTGACGGTGATATAGACGTACTTATTGATGGCGCCGGAGATGACGAATCCCCCGCCGTGCTCGCGATAGTACGAGGGAAGGTCGGTACCCCCGCCGCCAATCGAGATACGCAGGGGCGTTCGCGTCATGATCATCAGCAGACCCTCGGGACAAATCTCTGCGGCGTCAACCCGGCACGGGTGACAGGGAGGGCGCAGGAAGCCGCCGCCACCACCGCTTCCGTCTCGCGCAGTCCGGGCAGCGAGCCGATCTCGTAGAAGCGTTCCGCCGTCTCGTAGCCTGCGAGGAGCGAATAATCGGCAAGCCCGGAGAGCACATCGGCCAGATCGAACACAGGAACGGTCCAGCGTTCGAGCACGCTCGCGTCCAGTACCTGGAAGCCGTAGTCGATGTGGTGCATCGCCGTGGACGGGAATCGTTTGTTATAGCGGACGACGAGCCCGTCGCGGTACTCGACGTTGCTGGCGCCCCAGCGGTTCCGGTTACGGAACGCGGTCATCAGAGCCGGCTTGCCGGCC
Organism: Acidobacteriaceae bacterium; assembly: GCA_036269135.1. Lineage (GTDB taxonomy): Bacteria > Acidobacteriota > Terriglobia > Terriglobales > Acidobacteriaceae > Palsa-343. The sequence goes on along the minus strand of DATASQ010000057.1, from coordinate 21,827 downwards.
TCGCAGAAGCTCCGCCAGATGGGTTCGATCGGCTCGGTGAGCCAGCTGTCCCCATACATCACGAGAAACTGCCGTCCCAGCAGCGGCAGCGCGGCACGCACGGCGCCCCCGGTGCCCAACGGGGTTTCGCCGTCGTAACTGTAGGCGATGGAGAGCCCGAAGCGGCTGCCGTCCCCGGCAAACTCCTCGATCTGCGAGCCCAGGTACCCGCAGCACACCACCACTTCGCGAAGGCCTCCGGCGCGCAGCAGCCGCAGCTGATGGGCGAGAAACGGTTCGCCGGCCACCTGGATGAGCGACTTCGGCGTGGTGGTGGTCAGCGGCCGAAGACGCGTGGCCAAACCGCCGGCGAGCAGCGCCAGCCGCGGGGGCCAGTGGGCCGCACAGGTGCAGCGCGAGCGGGAGTTCAGATCCGGAGACCCGGAAAACGAGGGAGGCGTTCCGAAAATACCGGCGAAGGTCGGCATCGGCAGTCCACGGGGCGAGTCAGTTGAGCAGGACACGTTCATCGGTCTTCAGCTCCTCGAGAGAGTGCCGCACGGCCTCGCGGCTGTTCCATTTCGGGAACCAGCCGAGGGAGCGGATACGGGTCGAATTGAGGCGAACCACGGGAACGTCGCCACGCCAGCCGCGGCGTCCGCCCGTATATTCGCGGGCGGGCAGAGCGGCAAGACCCAGGGTCTCGACCGCCAGGTCGGCGATCTCATCCACGGTCACGGCGTCGTCGGTGGCGACGTTGAATACCGAAAACGGCGCGGTGGCCTTGCCCGCGGCGCACAGCACGGCCTCGACCACGTCGCTGACGTGGATGTAAGGCTTGCTTTGCCGGCCGTCGCCCAGGATGCGGAGCCGATTGGGCCGCGCGCGCAGGCTGCGCAGAAAATCGAATCCAACCCCGTGGGTCTGCCGCGGCCCGACCACGTTCCCAAAACGGAACGCGCAGGCGCGCAGGCCGAACATCGAACAGTAGCTGGCGATCAGCGACTCGCACGCCAGCTTGCTGGCCCCATAGGTGGAAACCGGCAGCATAGGCGCGTAGTCCTCGCCCACCCGGGTCTCGCCGGTATCGCCGTAAACGCCGCTGCCCGAGGCGTACAGCAGGCGATGCAGTCCGGTGCGTCGCATCGCTTCCACCACGTTGTTCGTGAGCAGGGTGCCGCGATAAAAGTCGATCTCCGGCTGCTCCGCGGCGCGCGCAATGTCTGGATTGGAGGCCAGGTGAATGACCCAGTCGTGGCCTTCCATGGTGGCCATAAGCGCGCTGATATCACTCGCTCCCGCGCGCACCACGTTCAGCCGCGGATCGGAGCTGTGGGCCTCGTAATGCCACTCGCGACCGGAGGAAAAGTTGTCGAAGAGGGTGACGCGGCGTGTTCTGGGTGACGCAAGAAGCGCGTCGGTGAAATGACTGCCGATGAAACCGGCGCCGCCCACAATGAAATAACTGGCCTCAGGCAGAAGCACAAGAAGATCCTTCGAAACAGAAAGTCGGTTCAGGGACAACGGCGAATCCGAATTGACCGGAGCGTGTTCGCTCTCATCGCTGTCTATCTTTGGTTCTCGGGTCCCGGATTGGCAATCCTTTCTGTCTCCGGGTTCGTTACCCAAGTCAGGTTATCGAGTCGAATAGCAGGGATTTGCTGGTTGATCAACGGTTACTACAGTCAGTGGAATTACCGAGGTGATCGGCCCGCAGAAATATTTTGCCAGGCGGCATCCCGCGGGCAGATATAAGTCATCCTTAAGCTGACAATAAAGGTCAGCGGCATAGTTAGACCGCGTCCGTTTTTCGCCTTTGGTTTTCTCGAATCATGCAGAACCCTGAGCTCACCATCACCGTAGGTATGCCGGTGTGCGATGCCATGCCCTGGCTGCGCGAGGCCATGGAGAGCCTTCGCGCGCAGAGCGTGCGCGGCTTCTCCATTCTGGCCATCGTCGATGGCGGAAGCGATGCCAGCGCTGCCTACCTGCGCAGCCTGCACCTTCCTCAGTTGCGGGTCATCGAGCAGCCGCATGCCGGCGTCACCGCCACCCTCAATCGTCTCCTGCGCGAAGCGCGCACGCCCTGGCTGGTGCGCATGGATGCGGATGACGTCTCCTATCCCACCCGCATGGAAACGCTTCTCGAAGCCATCGCGCGCTTCCCGGATTCGGGCCTCATCTATTCCCTCGCCGACTATCATCCGCGTGAACGCTGCGCGGGCCAGTTTCGCTGTTCCCGCGGCACCGCCGAGGAGCTGCACTCGATTGTCGAGCGGGGACACCTGCTCTCCATCTGCCATTCCACCGTGGCTCTGAATGTGGAGAAGGCGGTAGCCCTGGGCGGCTATCGCATGGATCTGCATGCCGAAGACGCCGACCTGTGGTGGCGGATGGCCCGCCGCTACGATGTCCGCTGCATTCCCCAGGCGCTGGTGGGCTTTCGCCAGAGCGAGCACAGCGTGAGTTCGCGGCACCTCGAGAGCCAGCAGCTGGCTGCCCTCTACGTGCAGTACCTTCTGCTCTCGGATTTGTGGGGTCTGCCCCCTCAGCCCCTTTGCGACGTGGCCCCGGTGCTGAGCGGCTTCGTGAATCCGGCGGCGGTGCGCGCGAAGGACTGGCTGCGCCGCTGCAATATGCATCTGGCGCGGCGGGAATATCTGCGCGGGACCGTCGCGCTGGGCCGATCGCTCTGCGCCTCGCCGCAATACGTGGCGCGCCGCGTGCGGGATGAGCTGCGGAAAACCGCGATTGCAAACGGGGTAGCCCCCCGGCTCTTTTGGGAAAGGAAGGAAATGTTGTGGGCCTGATGGCAAAAATGGATGCAGTGTTTGAGATTTCAAGCGCAGCGGACACCGTGAAGCCCGCGGACACCAGGGAGGGCCCGGCGCGTTTGCCGCTGCCGCCGCGCTTTACGATCGCCGGCGTCCCCGTCGACCGAATCTCGATGGACTACGCGGCCATCCTGCTGGTGGAAGCGCTGCTGCATCGAGGAGAAATGCCCCCGCTGACCGTCGTCGGCCCTAACGCGCAGCTGGTGACGCTGGCCCGGAAAGACGAGCTCTTTGCCGAGGCGTTGCGCAAGGCGGACCTCGCCGTCCCGGATGGCGTGTCGGTGGTCATGGCGTCGCGCCTCCTCGATGCGCCTATCCCGGAGCGCGTGACCGGCGGCGACCTGATGGAACGGATGTGCTCGGAGGCCGCCCACTATGGCTTCCGCGTCTTCTTTCTCGGCGGACTCCCCGGAGCGGCGGAGATGGCCGCCTTCAACCTCCGCCGCCGCTATCCCGGCCTCGATATCTGCGGCACTTATTGTCCGCCGCTCGGATTTGAAAACGATCCGGCGGAGTTGTTCTGGGTCGAGAAAGTCATCGAAGAGGCGCATCCCGACCTGCTCTGCGTCGCCTTTGGCGCGCCCAAACAGGAGATCTGGATGCAGCGCCATCGCGGACGGCTGAACGTGGGTGTGATTCTGCCGGTGGGCGGGGCCTTCGATACCCAGGCTGGCCTGCAGCGGCGCGCGCCCCAGTGGATGCAGCGCAACGCGCTGGAGTGGCTCTTCCGCCTGATCATGGAGCCGCGCCGGCTGTGGCGGCGGTATCTGTTCGGCAATACGTACTTCATCTTTCTCGTGTTGCAGCAGTGGGCGCGCGGCAAGCGCACTCGATGGGAACGGCGGCTGCACCCCTCGACCGTCACGCACGAACCAACCGCCGGAGACTGACCATGAGACGAATCGAAGACTGGCGTATCCGCCTCTTCAGCGACGGAGCGGATCTGGCAAGCATTCTGGAAATGGCGGCGAAGCCCTGGATCCAGGGGTTCACGACCAATCCCACGCTCATGCGCAAGGCCGGGGTGCAGGACTACGAAGCGTTTGCGCGCACCCTCGTGGCGGTCGTGCCGGATCGGCCGATCTCGCTCGAAGTTTTCGCCGAGGACGAGGCCGAAATGGAACGGCAGGCGATGACCCTGGCGTCCTGGGGCGCGAATATCAACGTCAAGATTCCCGTCACGAATCGTGCCGGCGTCTTTCTGGGCCCGCTCATTCGCCGGCTGGCGCAAGCCGGTGTGCCACTGAACGTCACTGCCATCCTGACTCTCGATCAGGTAGAGCATGTTGCCGAGGCGCTGCCTCCCGAAGCTCCCGCGATCATCTCGGTCTTTGCCGGCCGGATCGCCGACACCGGCATCGATCCCGTACCGCTGATGGCCTGGGCCAAGGTGCTGCTCCGCGAGCGGCCGCGCGCACAGTTGCTGTGGGCCAGCCCCCGGGAGGTGCTGAACATCTTCCAGGCCGAACAGGCCGGGTGCGACATCATCACCGTCCCCCCCGAGATCCTGCGCAGGCTTGACCTTGTGGGCAAAGACCTCGCCGCCTATTCACGCGAGACAGTGGAGATGTTCCATCGCGACGCGCACGCCGCGGCGTACACCATCGATACCCGCGCTGTGGCGATCCGATCGGGGCGGAACCCTTCAGCCTTCGAGGATGATCGCAGCGGCCTCGGTCAGATCCCGCGCACATGCGTCGGCACAGGGATCGAAGCTTAGGCTTCGCGCCCCGGCCTCCGATCCGGCGCCCGCATCGATGCGGAGGCACCGCACGCCCGCCGCGCGGCCGCATTCCGAGTCGGTGGGCTGGTCGCCAATCATCCAGGAATCCGCCAGCGAGAGATGAAAGTCATCGCGGGCGCGGAGCAGAAACCACGGCGAAGGCTTGCGGCAGCGACAGGATCCCGAATACCCCGCCACCACCCCTTTCGGATGATGAAGGCAGTAAGAAAAGCGGATGAAGTGGATGCCTGCCACGGCTAACTCCGTCACCAGCCTGTGGTGTATCAGCCCTAAGTTGAGCCATGTCGACTTACCCAGCGCATAATTCGGCTGGTTCGAGACGAGAATCAGCGGATATCCATGAGCCTGCAACCGCTGAAGCGCCGTTATAACTCCGGGTAACAGGCGAAAATCTTCCGGAATCAGCGGCGATTCCATCCGGCCCGTAGCAGGGTTCAGGACCAGCGCATTGAGAACCCCATCCCGATCGAGAAAGATCGCGGGACGGGCTACTGCGCCGATTCCCATTTCATCTCGTGGCGGCGCAGCCGCGGATGGGAAACCAGCAGATGCCAGACCACCGCCTGGAATTCCTCGGTGTGCGGCGTAATCGTATCGGCGGAGAGGGTGGGGATGATCAGGCAGGCATCGGCAAGCTGCGCCGTGGCGCCGCCATCGCGTCCCACCACGCCGAGAATCCGCGCCCCCACGCTTCGGGCGAATTCCAGGCTGGCCACCAGATTCAGGCTGACCCGGCGTTCGGCATTCCCGCCCCCTACCGAAAAGACGAACACCGCATCGCGCCCACTGAGATGGCTGCCCCGCAGCCATTGCGCGTAACAGGAGTCCCAGCCTTCGTCGTTGATGCGCGCCGTCAGCTCCGAAACGTTATCCGTCGGCGCGTAGGATTCAATGCCGGCGATCTTGCGAAAGTCGTTAACCGCATGGCCGGCATGGCCCGCGCCGCCTCCCACGCCCAGAAAAAACAGCCTGCCCTCCTGGGCGCGAATCTCCACCAGCAGGTCGAGCATGCGGTCGATGGCGCCCGCATCCAGGCAGGAAGCGATCGCGCCGACCTCGGTAAGGTAATTCAGCGTGTAATCGTTCACGAGCGGCAAGCCTCCGGCTCAGCGGGAGGTCCGGCGCAGCGCCGCTGAGGCAGGCTGGCGGACAAAGGCGAGTTGCAGTCCCTGAGCGGGTTCGGGGGTAAGAGACAGGGCTTTGATCAGCGAATTGAGCCGCTTCCGCATCCCGCCAGGAATGCAGCCGAAGACAAGGAAGAGCAGAGCGGAGCGGAACTCAGGCTGTCCATGGACCAGATAGAGCCAGAGCAGCGCGAGCCGGGCGTTGAGGCCTCCGCGGCTGGCCTGCACCCGCCACGCGCACTGGATGGCAATGAACCAGGAAAAGGCGCGGGGAGAAAGGAAGGGCCGCATGCGCCGAATCCAGGCCAGCGATGCGCGCCAGTCCGGCGATCGGCCGACCGTCTCGCGACCGTCCTCGACCCGCCACACAGTGAGCGGCTGCGACAGCATTTTCAGGCCTACGCCTTTGTGCGCGGCCGCGCGAATCGTCCAGTCCCAGTCCTGATGCATGGCCAGACCCGTCTGGAACGGCACGGCCAGGAGCAGCTCGCGCGAAGCCAGCAGCGTGGAGGTTTGCAGCAAGCCTCCCGGATCGCGCAGTCCTTCGCGGCAGAACAGGTAATCGCCGATCGGCTCCGGCGCCTGCCAGGTGCGCAGCGGCAGCACTCGGCTGACGGAAGGCGACTGCGCAATCACCCGACAGGAAACCACCGGAAACCAGTCTTGCATGGAACGGACCGCGCGCATCTGGCGCTCGATTTTCTCCGGCAGCCACTCATCGTCATCGTCAAGGAACGCAATCCAGTCGCCGCGGGCAGCACGGACTCCGGCGTTGCGCGCATCGGAGCCGCCGCAGGGCCGTTCGAGAAAAACCGCGCGAACCCGCGAGTCGTGAACCAGCTCGAGCTGCGCTTCCGTTGCCGCATCAGGGCCGTCGACCACCACCACCACTTCCATCCTGGGCCACGTCTGCCGCAGCACGCTGCGCACCGCGCCGGCGAGAAGGCCAGGCCGTCCGCGCGTGGGAATCACCGCCGAAACCAGAGGGCAATCCGCGTTGGCAGGATAGTGGCGCATGCAATTCCGAAGAGAACGGTCCGCGTACAGGTGAATCGAGCATAGGCAACGAACGAGGCGGGCGACAGATTACGAGAGTCTTTCCGCTTTACGAAGGTAATGTGGCAGCCAGTGCGATTCTGATTCTGCGGGGCATAGCAACGGCGCCTCACGACAACGCGTTCGCCAGTCGCGGAATCCAAAGCGGAGGGCCCACCCGAGTTTGCATCAGGAGTCAGCAGGATGAACCTTGCACGCATCTTCGTTGTGGCGCTGTTGACGCCTCTGCTCGCCGCACTTCCGGCGCGCGCGCAGCAGAGGGAAGCCGTCTCCATCGACGCGAACGGTCCGACGACGCCGTTTCCGCATTTCTGGGAGCAGATGTTCGGCTCCGGCCATGCCATCCTCGCTCTGCGTGAGTCGTGGCGCAACGACCTGCGCGCGGTGAAAGGCGTCACCGATTTCAAGTGGGTGCGCTTTCACGGCATTCTCGACGGCGACGTTGGCATCTTCACCCGCGACGAGCACGGCAACCCAATCTACAACTTCTCCTACGCCGACGAGATTTACGACGGCATGCTCGCCAACGGCGTCCATCCGCTGGTCGAGCTCAGTTTCATGCCCGTTCCCATGGCCTTCAACCCGCTCGACCTGCACGTCTTCTGGTATCACCCGAACGTTTCTCCGCCGCGCAGCCTGGATGACTGGGATGCGCTTATCCGCACCTTCGCGCAGCACATGGTCAACCGCTACGGCATCGACGAGGTCTCGCAGTGGTACTTCGAAGTCTGGAACGAGCCCAACATTGATTTCTGGGGCGGCATTCCGCGCCAGCAGTCCTATTTCGAGCTCTACGCGCACACCGCGCGCGCGCTGAAGAGCGTCAGCCCGCGCCTGCGCGTCGGTGGACCGGCCACGGCAGCGGCTTCGTGGATTCCGGAGTTCCTGCAGTACGTTTCGCAGAATCACGTGCCTATCGACTTCGTCTCCACCCACGGCTACGCCGATGACACGGTGGAAAACCTCTTCCACAACGACATTCCCGTGCCCATGGACGATCGTGTCTGCGATGCCGTGAAGAAGGTGCGCGGCCAGATTGACGCCTCGGCGCTGCCGCATCTCCCGCTTTTCTGGACGGAGTGGAACGTCCAGGGCCAGGACCAGTCGCGCGACACGATTTTCGTTGGACCGGCGCTGGCCAACACTATTCGCGAATGCGACGGCAAGGTGAACCAGATGTCGTTCTGGACCTTTTCCGATGTCTTTCAGGAAGGCGGACCGATTGCCAAACCGTTCGAAGGCAACTTTGGCCTGCGCGCTAAGGGCGGCATCGACAAGCCCAGCTTCTACGGATTCGCCCTGCTGCATCATCTCGGCGACGAGCGACTGGCCGCATCGTCCAACGACGTCATCGCGACGAAGGCCCAGGACGGATCGCTGCGCGTCGCCGTCTGGAACCTCGTCGATCCTGGTTCGAAAGACTGGGGCAAAACCGAGCCGACGCGCACCATTGACCTCGAGTTTCGCGGCGTTCCGGCGGACGCGCGTGTGACCATTGCGACCGTGGACAAGGACCATGGCAACGTGTTGCCCAAGTACAAGGCGATGGGTTCGCCGCTCGATCCCACTCCAAAGCAAGTGGAGGAGCTGAACCAGGAGACCGCTGTGCCAGCTCCAACGCAAACCCGTCTGACGGGTGGGCATCTGAAGCTGATCCTGACTCCGAATGCTCTGGATCTGGTGACTGTGGAGAGGTGAGGGGTACCCCCCTGCCCCCTTCTTGCCGCGCTGTGTTTGATTCTGCGGGGTTTGCGCGGCGGCGCTGCGCGGGGTATGCGGCAATTCTTTGAGGCGAGAGCAGTTGGTCTCGGGGCTGGAGTGCAGCAGCGGCAGGTGTGAATGCTGCACCCGAGGCCGGGACGGTGCTGCGTGATTGAACGGAGAGCAGATGGTTTCGGGGCCGGAGTACAGCAACGGGAGCCTCGAGCTGGGAGCCGGGAGCCGGGAGGAAGTCCCCAGTTGCCAGTTCCCAGTTGCCGGCGCCTTCGTCATTGTTGTTGGGCTTCGGCGAGGGTGGCGAAGAGGGTGGCCATTTCGCGCTGGAGTTGGGCGAGTTCTGCTGGGTTCGAGGACGGGAATGCAGAAGTCGGGGACGCGGGCGATGCATGGGCATGTTGGCCGGGGCGGATGGGTGGGACAGGAACGTTCTGCGGCTCGGGTTCGCTGTTGGGGTAAGGGAAGGGAACCTGGCCGAGGCGGGTGAGGGCGGCGCGGAGGAATCGTCCTACGGTGCGGTCGGAGGGCGCCAGGCCGGGCTGGGTGAGGGCGTCGAGGAGCTCGTAGACGAGGGAGGGGAGTTCTTCGGTGCGGAGGTAGGGGAGCTCCTGGCCGGTGGCGCGCCAGCGCATGAGGGGCGTGTAGCGGTCGCGATGCGGGATGGGACGCTGCCCCAGCGTTTTGGGGCGGTGGTGGCGGCAGAAGGGCTGGTTGCGTCCGGCGAGGCCGCGGCATTTTTGGCCGCTGGGCAGGATGTGGGTGCATTCGGGGGTCATTGGCTTTCCTTCGGAAAAACAGAGTTTGGAGTTTAGGGGTTAGAGTTTAGGACGGCGGGTTGGGCTTGGGCTCTCCCACCCTCTCGCCCAAAGAGGGCGAGAAGGATGGGGCACCCGGGATGGTGCCGGGTTCGTGGCGAAAAGGCTTCTTATCCGGGGTTTCATGCGCATGAAAAAAGCCGCCCTGGGGGCGGCTTTGTCTTTCTTTACCTCTATAAGTTCAGAATACCAAGTTTGGACGGGTTTACTGCCAGGTTTTGGACCTGTGACGGTTACGAATGGTGAGTTGATTCGGGAGGGGTTGCGGGGCGGAGAGTACTTTGGGTTGGGCGGGGAGGGGTTGACAGGATTTCCACATTGGCGGGGAAAAGTGCGAAGTCGGGGCGGGGGGCCGTATTGTCGGTTGTTTGGCGGCCGAGAGCCGGTGAGATGGTGATGCTGCTTTTGCGTCGAGGTAATCCAGGATGACAGCCACATGCTCCTTCGAGATGCCAGGTCCTCAATTACAGCGACTAAAATCTCGGCCGGCGAATCATATCGCGGGCCGGTCCAGCCTCGTGACCCTACATTGCGGAAGTTTCGAGCTTCGGAGCGGCTACGCTGGAGACTCTTTTCGGCGGCTGCGCCACCGATCCCTCCGCGCCTGGAGCGGTGGTGATGCACGCCGTCCGTTCCGCTACGGGGGTCCCTCCGCTGCGCGCCGGTATGCGTTGTGCACCGCTGGAAAAATCTGACCCGGCGCTTCGGTCGGGATGACAGCTGTTTCTTGTTGGGGCTCTGAATGGGGATGGTCGGCAATTCGGAAGTTTGCCGGACCTTCGGCTCAACGTCTCCGACTTACCAGGACGCGGCGCTGGGGCTCTGGATCGATTGGGGTCAGGCCTGTTGCGGGAGGGGTGGATGCGTTGGCTGCTGCGTGGAGTTGCGGTGGACTCGCAGGTTGTCGAGGGCGTAGTCGAGGTAGCGGGGCTCCATGTGCGGAGGCTGCTCCATGAAACGACAGGTGGCGATGACCTGATCGACGATGAATTTCGGCTGGTAGGCGGCCAGCTCGAGGCCTTTTTCGATTTCGATCCTGTAGACGATGTTGTCGAGGGCGTCGCTGGAGAGAGCGAGGCCGGCTTTGGCGCACTCCGTTTCGAAGATGCGGCGGAAGGCGTCCACACTGGGCGCGCCTACTTCGATTTTGTAGGGCAGGCGACGGAGGAAGGCGGGGTCCATCAGATCTTCCGGCTCGATATTGGTGGAGAAGATGACGAGCTCCTCAAAGGGAATATTGAAGCTTTTGCCGGTATGGAGCTTGAGGTAGTCGATGCGGTTTTCGAGGGGGACGATCCAGCGGTTGAGCAGGGCGGTGGGGCTGACGATCTGGCGGCCGAAGTCGTCGATGATGAAGCAGCCGCCCAGCGCCTTGATGTGGAGGGGCGCCTCGTAATAGTGGCCGACCTGGTTGTAGAGCAGGTCGAGCATTTCGAGGGTGAGCTCGCCGCCGGCAACGAGGAAGGGGCGGCGGCAGGGAACCCAGCGGGCATCGAGAATGTCGTGGCGGGCGGCGGGGAGTCCGCCATCGTCGATGAGGCCGGCGGGATCGACGGCGACGTGAATGGCGGGGTCGAAGACGCGGATGATCTGGCCCTCGACGGCGATGGCCCAGGGGATGTAGATAATGTCGGTGAAGACGTTGGCGAGGCAGCGGGCGATGGAGGTTTTTCCGTTGCCCGGGGGGCCATAGAGGAGCATGGCGCGGCCGGAATTCAGGGCGGGCCCGCACTTCTCGATGAGGGCGTCGTCGAAGGTGAGGGAGCCGATGGATTTGCGGATGCGCTCGAAATTGATGACTTCGTTGGTGAGCTTCTGGTGGAGCACCTGTTCGTTGAACTGATCGAGAGGCACGGGGGCGGGCCCGATATAGCCGACCTGGGCGAGGGCGTCGAGGGTCCAGCGGCGTCCATCTTCGGTGATGGCGTAGCTGCTGCTGCCAAAGCTGTCGGCGCCGCGCACGCCGAGGGAGACGAGCAGCTTGCGATCGACGGCCATCTGCACCAGCTCGTTGACCATGCGGGTGGGGAGCATGATGGCGTCGATGATCTGGCGGACGGTCTGCAGGCGGGCGGAATAGATGAGCTTCATCATGATGCCCATCAGCTCGACGCTGTCGATGCCGGTGGAGGCAAGATTGCCGGGGTCGCTGGGGAAGTGATGCAGAAACCGATCGAGGGCGCTCTGGGTGAGGACACCCATGGCGACCAGGTTCTCGCCGAGGCGGCCGCCTTCGGTGGTCTGACGGTCGAGCGCTTTGGCTATGTCCTCCGGGGTGGCGAGTTTGGCCTGGACGAGCAGATCTCCTAATTGCAGACGCGTGGCGATGGCATCCTCCGGGGATGAGGTTGGCGCTATGGGGGAGCACCGCGGCTACGATCGCGCGGAACCAGGGGCAGTCAGGGAAAGTGTGCGCCGGTCCGTCGGGCTCTGTTCCGGTCGTTCTCTCTGGGGAGAGACGCTGGCCGAGTCCGATCGGTCGACCTTCACGGTCGTCCGGCGCATTGAGGCTACCGCAGGGGTTGGCGATCCAGCCATCCCTCTTCCGGGGTGTGGCGCTGGGGGGGGCGCGCGTGCAGGGCCGCGGTGAGGGCGGACGGCACCCGGTAGCGGGCAGAGCTTCAGATTCTTATTGGCCGGTTTGCGCCGCGAGCGGCTGAACCCATTGGGCTCGCCAGGCGGGGGCTTCGAAGGGATCGGCGAAGTATTGGGTTTCGTGCACGACCTTGCCGTTGTGGAACTCCATCATGCTGACGGTGAAGGCGGATCGCTCCTGGTAGAGGATGGTGTATTCCGTGATCCAGAGATCGCCTTGTCCCAGCATGCGCCTGACGCTGAAGCCGGAGGGCTTGCCGGGGTGATGGCTGCGCAGGGCCTGCAGGTTCTTTCGGCCGAGGATGCGCTCGCCGGACTGGGGATAGTCACAGACGGCATCGTCGGCGTAGATCGCGTGCTCCGCGTCGGCATCGCCGGTTGCGGACGCGTGCCAGTGGGCATCGAGAGCATCCCGAATTTGGCGTTCTTCAGGGGACCGCGGATTGTCGTTCATCGTCATCCTCGCGGGATCAGTCTACCGTTCCTGGCCCGGCGCGGGCTGTGCAGCGCGGGAACGGCCGGGCTAGCTGCGCGGTATCGAACGGTGTTGGCGGGCGGCGGCTTTCTCGATTTCGGAGTTCATTTCGCCGCCGATGAGGATCGCTCCATTGGTGACGTAGAGCCAGATTAAGAGCATCACCACGCCGTTCAGATGGCCGTAGCTGTAGGCGTAGTTATTGACGTGGTCGAAGTAGAGGCGGGCCGCGACGGTCGCACCGATCCAGAGGATGAGTGCGCAGAGCGCGCCCGGGGTGCTCCAGCGCCATTCATGGTCGCGGAGGTTGGGGGCAAAGCGATAGAGGACGGCGAAGGCGACGGAGGCCGCGACGGTGAGCACGAGCCAGTCCAGAACGCGGAGAGGGAGGGCGCCGCCGTGGAGGCGGGTCTGCAGATATCGGCTGCAGAAGAAGAAGAACAGGGCCAGGAAGCCGGTGGCCGCGAGGAAGAAGGTGAGGGCGACGTTGGTGACGGTCATGGCACGCCAGGAGCGCTTCTCCTCGACTTCATACGCCTTGTTGAGCCCGTAGATCATGGCCCAGGTGCCGTTATGCGCAGCCCACAACGCCGCGAGACAGACGGAGATGAGCCGCAGTCCGGAGCGGGGATGCTGGATAAGCTCGTTGACCGTCTGCTGCACCATTTGCGCGACCTGCGCGGGGAGGATTTGGCGGGTGACATCGTGCAGAGCGTTCCTGAGGTAGCTGCCGAGATGCGGGATATGGGCGGTGACGGTGAAGAAGACGAGCAGAGAAGGGAAGAGAGCGAGGAAGTGATAGAAGGCCATGCGGCCGCCCTGACCGAAGACCTCGTCCCGCCAGGAGGCGCGCAGGGTTCGACGCAGGAGATCCGGGAGGGAGAGACCGCCGAGGGTCCACAGATTGATGAATCGGTTTCGCATCCAGGCCAGTTTAGACAGGGGCAGGGGCTTCCCACCCTGTCCGCGGTGGGGCTGCGGACAAGGATGGGGCACCCGAGAGTTGGGGCGGCTAGCGCATGTTGTCGAGGACGGAGCCTACTATGCCGCCTAAGAGGCCGGCTTCGGCGGTTTGGCGGCCTTGCTGGGCGGGCAGGTACTCCTGGATCTGGTGGGCGAGTTTGGAGATGGGCAGGGTTTGCAGCCAGATGCGGCCGGGGCCGGTGAGGGCGGCGAGGAAGATGCCGTCGGCGCCGAAGATGAGGTTCTTGATGCCGCGGACCATGGTGATCTGAAAACCAACGCCGGCCTGGAAGGCTCCGACATGGCCGGGGTGCACGAGGAGGGTTTCGCCAGGGCGCAAGTCGCGCTGGACGAGCTCACCGGAGAGCTCGAGCCAGGCGGTGCCCTGGCCGCCGACTTTCTGCAGCAGGAAGCCGTCGCCGCCGAAGATGCCGGCGCCGAGGGACTGCTGAAATCCCACGCCGAGCGTGACCGCCGAGGTGGCGCAGAGGAAGCCGTGGCGGTGGATCATGTACTCGTTGCCGGGGGCGACTTCGACGGGGACGATGTGGCCGGGGACGCGGGTGGCGAAGGCCAGCTCACCCGCGCCGCCCATGGCGCGGTACTCGGTCATGAAGAGGCTGCCGCCGCCGGCGACGCGTTTGATGGCGCCGAAGAGGCCGCCGCCGCCGCCGAACTGGGTATGGGTGGTCATCTGGACATTGGAGGACATCCAGGAGAGCTCGCCGGCTTCGGAGATGATGGCGTCGTTGGGCTCGAGGAGGAACTCGAGCACAGGCATGGTGGTGCCGGTAATGCGGTTCTGCATGCCTGAAAGCGTATCGCAAGTGCGGGGACGGCGTCAGGGGCGGAGGGTGGGCTGGGTTCCGATTCGGGAAACGGTGACTTTAGTGATGCATCGGTTATGATGCAGGTCGACAATGCAAGCGGCTGATCCTTCGACAGATAAGGCGCCGGCTATGCGGGTAGAGGGCGCAGACTGACTTCGCCAAAGGTACTGAGTCAGGCTACTTTAGGCAACCCGCTCGGCGATTCCTGCATTACCATTTGATTACTGTACCAAGTTCCAGGGAAGTGAGGGCCTGACGCCACCGGACGCAGGATGCGCCGGTTTTCGACAGAGACGCCCGCCCGGAATCGCCCCGTTGTCCCGCGCAGTAACGCGAGCTGAGAAGCAGCCAGCGCTGTTCCAGATTCGCCCAGCCTTGCAAGACCCCCTGCTCGAAGCCCTGGGATCTCAGTCTGAGAGAGAAAGGTAGTGTCCCGCCCCGACAAGGGTCGCGTCGCTCCTGCTGCGCACGACTGTGCCGGCAGCTTCCGTTGCTGAGTTCCTGCTGATCCTGCTCCGGTTCAGCGACGGTTGCGAGACTCCCCCCCTTTGCAGGGCCGAAAGCGCAGGATCACCCGTTCCTGAAGTGGATTTTCGATCACCGCGCCGGAACCTGGTTTCGCGCGCGGACAGGGTACGTGTGCTTCGGCGTGGACCCAGGATTCGTTTCGATGATGGTGCCATTTATTCCTCCCCCGAGCGGCTGCTTCACTGCAGCCGGCCACCGCCAACTCTTACCTGCCCGCGGAGCCGAGAAGCAGCCGCGCGCAGCTTTTTCCCGCAGCGCGCGGCGCGCCGCCATGGCCGTGGCGATGGCCGGACTGCTGCCCCTGTCGAGCTTTGCGGCGCGCCACAGCCGCGGCAGCGGCGGATCGAACGGCGGCGCGCATGTGAGCGCACTGACGTGCAGCCAGAGCAGTCTCAGCGGAACCGCCAGCGATTCCTGTACGGTCACGCTGAGTGCGGCGGCCGGCAGCCAGGGCACGTCGGTGAGCCTGAGCAGCAACAAGGCGGCGGTGGTGGCGCCGGCCTCAGTGGTTATTCCTCAGGGGGCCACCGCCGCCAGCTTCACGGTCGATGCGTCGGCGGTCACCGCAAGCGAGAGCGCGACGCTGACGGCGAGTGAAGGCGGCACGTCCGAGACGTTTGTCCTGACTCTGAAGGCGAAGGCAGCGGGGACGGCTGCCCTGACGGTAAATGCCGCGCAGGTGGCCTTCGGCAACGTGACGGACAACAGCCCGGCGACGCAGGCGGTCACGCTGACGTCCAGCGGCACCGCGGCCCTGACGGTGGAGTCGGCCACGGTGGCGGGGAAAGGTTTCAGCGCAACGGGGGTGAATTTTCCGATCACGCTGAACCCGAAGCAGTCGGCCACGCTGGAGGTGCAGTTCGATCCCACGACGACGGGGGCGGCGAGCGGCACGGTCACCATCGACAGCAATGCTTCCAGTGGGTCGGCGGTGACGATCAGCCTGACCGGCACCGGCGCAACCTCATCGAGCTATGCGGTGAAGTTGAGCTGGAAGGCGCCGGCCAGCTCGCCGGATGCGGTGGTGGGATACAACATTTACCGCGCGACCGGCAGCGGCAGTTATGAGCTGATGAATACGTCGGTCAATGCGCCGATTACATATTCGGATGCGACGGCACAAAGCGGGACGACTTACAGCTACAAGGTGATGAGCGTGGATACTTCGGGGGTGGAAAGCACAGCTTCGAACGTGTACACGGCGACTCTTCCTTAGCTGGATTGCGCTGGAGGCAGAGCCGGGGCCCCTGGATCCGGCTCTGCCGCCGAGCAGGAGGATGCGCTGCCGTGCCCGGGGCGCAGCGTCCGCGGCTTAATCCGCGTCGCGCATCTTCTTCTTCACGGTTTTGGCGAGCTTTTCAATCTGTCCGGCGGTATCGATGATCTTGAGAGAGAGGTGATCCTGATCGCTGCTGTCGACGGCGGCTTTGAGCTGCTGGGCGAGTTGGAGAAGCTGCGCTGTGTCGTCGACGATGGCTTTCTGGCGCAGCGCGTCCTGGCGGGGGTTGACAGCGCGAGGGGATTGGTTTCTGGCGCCGCCGGCGGCGGTGATCGCGGCGTCGTCGGAGGCGTCGCTGCTGACGGCGGCGTGGGCCGCGCGGGAGCGGGCAGGCGACGAAACCTGAGCGGGCGCAGAAGGAGCGGGGGCCAGCCAGACGACCGCGAGCAGGAGAATCCAGCCGAAGCGCGTGCGAAGGGAAGTCCGTTGCAGGGCGGCCATGGGAAATCTCCTCTGGGGCAGGGGATCCGGTCCTGGGGTGGCAGCATTATAGGACGGAGAGCGGAGAGAAGTCCGGCTGTGGAAGGTATTCTTGGAAAACATGTGGACTGCATTGTTATTGGCGGGGCGGCGAGAGTTTTTCATCGGCCTGGGTGACAAGTATCTTCTCGACCTGCAGGATTTTCTGCACGACAAGCTGCCCAAGCTGCTGGGCGTGGCGGTGCTCGCCTGGGTGCTGATGCGGGTGCTGCGCCTGATCACGGATCACGTGCTGCGGATGGCCAACCGGCAGTCGAGCACGGCGGGGCATCTGGCGCAGGTGAAGACGCTGACGTCGGTGATCCGGGCGACGGGGATCGTGGTGATCGTGTTTCTGGCCATCCTGCAGGTGCTGCCGATTCTGGGCTACAACCTGGGGCCGCTGCTGACCAGCGCGGGCGTGGCCGGGGTGGCGATCGGGCTGGCAGCCCAGAACATCGTGAAGGACTGTTTCAACGGATTCCTGATTCTGGTCGAAGACCAGTACAACGTTGGCGATGTGGTGACGATTGCCGGAGTGACGGGCACGGTGGAGGCAATGACGCTGCGGCGGACGCAGCTGCGGGGCGGCGACGGGACGTTGTACATCGTGCCCAACTCGCAGATTACGACGGTGGCCAACGTGACGCGGGATTACACGCTGGCGACGATCCAGGTTTCCGTGGATTTCTCGGCAAATCCCGACGAGGTGATGGCGCTGCTGAAAGAGGTGGCGATGAGCGTGCGCACCGATCCGAAATACAGCGGCGTGTACCTGGCCGATCCGACGCTGCTGGGGGTGGACGCGATCAAGGGATCGCAGGTGATTTACCCGGTGCAACTGCGGACGAAGGCGAATCAGCAGTGGGCGGCGATGCGGGAGACGCAGCGGCGGATCCGTCTGGCGCTGGAGGAGCATGGGATGCTGCCGGGGGATCCGATGCGGGTCTGGAAGGGCAGGGTACAGGGTGCAGGGGACAGGGAACAGGATCAGGCCGTGCGGATCGAGGAGAGCCGGGCGGTGGAGAAGGTGGATCCTACGACGATCAAGGCGCCGGAGGGGAATCCCTTCAGCGGATAGCCGGGAGCTGGGAGCCGGGAGCCGGGAGGCGGGAGCTGGGAGCCGGGAGCCGGGAGGCGGGAGCTGGGAGCCGGGAGCCGGGAGGCGGGAGCTGGGAGCCGGGAGCTGGGAACTGGGAGCCGGGAGCTGGGAGCCGGGAGCTGGGAGGTTAGCGTTCAGGGATTTCGGTGAAGGTTAGGTTTTCGGCGGGGCTGGCGGTGTCTTTCTTCCACTGCTCGAAGAGGCGGCCATAGCTGAGGGTGATGAAATCGGCGGGATCGATGCCGAGTTTGTGGCCGCTGGCGTCGATCCACTCCGGGGGGCCTTCGAGCTCGGCGTAGACACCGATGGGGGTTTCGTCGAGGACGCAGTGGCCGGTGGCGTCGGCGAATTCCGTGCGCCATTTTTCGTAGACAAAAGTGGGCTGGTAGCCGAGCTGGGTAAAGATATGGCCGATGGCCTCGCCGTCCTGGACGGGGGTTTCGGTTTCTTCGCGACTCTTGTGGCGTGCAGAGGGATCGTTGTCGGGCGGCGGGCACTTGAAGGTGACGACCCAGCGCTCTCCATACTTGCGCACGCGGAGGATGGCGGTTCGGGCGCGGAGGCGGCGGTCGGGCGTGTCGTAGAGAACGTTGCGCTCGAAGGTGCGCGGGGTCTTCTCGTGGAAGCCGGCCGTGGCGAGATGGCGGCGGAGGGCTGCGGGATCGGCGACGCGGAATTTGACTTCGATTTCCAGGCCCATAGGGACAGGGTACAGGGTGGAGGGCGCAGGGCACAGGGCGCAGGGCGCGGGGCACAGGGCACAGGGCGCAGGGCGCAGGGCGCAGGGCACAGGATGCAGGGCGCGGGGCACAGGGTGCAGGGCGCAGGGTGCAGGGCGCGGGGCACAGGGCGCAGGGTGCGGGGCGCAGGGCACAGGGTACAGGGTGCAGGGCGCAGGGCACAGGGCACAGGGCACAGGGCACAGGGTGCAGGGCGCAGGGCACAGGGCACAGGGTGCAGGGCACAGGGTGCAGGGTGCAGGGTGCAGGGCGCAGGGCGCGGGGCGCAGGGCACAGGGTGCAGGGTGCAGGGCGCAGGGCGCGGGGCGCAGGGCACAGGGTGCAGGGCACAGGGTGCAGGGCGCGGGGCGCAGGGTGCAGGGTGCGGGGCACAGGGTGCAGGGCGCGGGGCACAGGGCGCAGGGTGCAGGGCGCGGGGCACAGGGCGCAGGGCGCAGGGCGCGGGGCGCAGGGCGCGGGGTGCAGGGTGCAGGCGAGGGTTTGGCGTTTAGCGTTTGGAGTTTAAGGAGGAGGCTGACCCACCCTGTCCGCGGTGAAGCTGCGGACAAGGATGGGGCACCCGGCGTTCTCTCGCGGTGCGGAGTTATCAGCGGGAGTCATCTGGTTCCATTACGAAGGACGGATCGATTTGAAACGATTCGGGACGTAGCATGGAATCGATGAAGACAGCACGATTGAGCGTCGATCCGGGCGATTTGAAAAGCGAGGCGTCGCGCCACGCGATTGCGCAGGCCGCGGAGATTCTGCGCGGGGGCGGGACGGTGGCTTTTCCCACGGAGACGGTGTACGGGCTGGGCGCGAACGCGCTGGACGCGACGGCGGTGGCGAAGATTTTTACGGCGAAGGAACGGCCGTCGTGGGATCCGCTGATTGTGCACATTGGCGATGCGGCGATGCTGGGGACGGTGGTGGAGGAAATCAGGCCGGAGGCGGAGCGGCTGATCGATGCGTTCTGGCCGGGGCCGCTGACGCTGCTGCTGCCGAGGAGCGCGCAGGTGCCGGCGGCGGTGACGGCCGGGCTGCTGCGGGTGGGGGTGCGGATGCCGGCGCATGGGGTGGCGCAGGCGCTGCTGCGGGCGGCGGGCGTGCCGGTGGCGGCGCCGAGCGCGAATCGTTTTGGGCGGACGAGCGCGACCACGGCGGAGCACGTGGCCGAGGATCTGAACGAGCGGATCGACGCGATTCTGGATGGCGGAGAGACGACGCACGGGGTGGAGTCCACGGTGGTGGACGTGCGCGAATCGAGCTGCGTGGTGTATCGGCCGGGGGTGATTTCGCTGGAGCAACTGCGGGCGGCGTGCCGCTGCCCGGTGTGGATCCGCGAGGGTAAGACGGCGGAAGAGACGGCGGAGGCGGCGGCCGCGCCCGGGATGGGCGGACGCCACTACGCGCCGCGGGCCCGGCTGATTCTGGTGGAGGGCGAAGGCGAGGCGCAGAAAACCGGTCTTGGCGCGATGGTGCGGCGGTGCGAAGAGGCGGGAGAGACGGTGGGGGTGATGCTGCCGGACGGTTTCCAGACAGCGGTGATGGGGCGGCAGGCGCGGGCCTTTCGCTGGGGGCGATGGGAGGACCAGGAAGAGCTGGCGCAGCGGCTCTATGCGGGGTTGCGCTGGCTGGATGGCACGGGCGTGACGGTGATTGTGTGTCCGCTGCCGGCCGATGGGGGGGTGGGCACGGCGCTGCGGGATCGGCTGCAGAAGGGGGCGAAAGGCAGGTAGGGTGAGGAGCAGGGAGGCGGGAGTCAGCGGACGGGGAGCCGAAATTGCGGCGGCTGGCTGCGGGCTACTCGCTACGGGCTACGGGCTGATTCAGTATTGCGGCTGGTTTTCGCCGGCTTTGAACAGGTACTTGATTCCGGTTTTGTAGATCAGCATGCGCGTGACGTGGTCGCTGGAACGGAAGGGCGAGGTGCTGCTGCTGCGCACCTTGATGACGTCGCGGTCGTACCACTCGATACAGCCTTCAATGCGCTCGCCGTCGTCGAGGACGAAGATCATCGGCGTCTGAGATTGAATCTGCTTCTGGAAGTAGAAAGACTCGGCACTGGAGCTTTCGTGGGTGGCGGCGGCCGGCGGCGGGGTGGGACGCCAGAGATAGGGAGTCTCCTCGGGGCGCTGCTGGCGGCGGGTGCGGACGAAACCTTCGGGCAGATGAGGCCGGATGAGCTTGCGGGGGCCGATGACGTCGAGGTCATGCGTATTGTTGCGGCGTTCCGGAGGCGCGGGAGCGGGCGCGGCGGGCGGCGGTACGGCAACGGGCCCGGGCAGAGCGGTGGGAGCGGGGCCGAGAGCCGAGGCGGCTCTCTGGAGCGAAGTCCTGGAAGACTGCACGCTCAGCGTGCGCACGGCGGAGGCAGACGATTGGGACATAAACCCAGAATCCTTTACGGACAAATGATGCCTATGTGATGCGGGAAACCAGATCCGCGTCGCAAATGGCGATCGGGGAATTGGGGAATCTGAGAGTCATCGTACTCCGAGGCGAGGCGGAGAAACGAGCGCCAGGATCGGCCAGGAAGATTAAATTTCGACGGCGTGACTGAGCTGAGCGGCGAAGCTGTCGAGCGAAAGGGAACGAAGCAGATTGCGGCGCATGCCGGATTCGACCTGGCGCAGGCCGCGGGCGGCGGATTCGATCCAGTTGAAGCTGACGGAGGTGGCCATGGCGGCGAGTTCCCGGCGGAGGTCGATGTTGCGGACGAGGTCGGGCGTGGCGGACTTGAGAAGGAGCAGGTCTTCGAGCAGCGAGGCGGCGGTGCGGAGGAGGGCTTCGGTTTTCTGCTGGCCTTCGGCGCCGGCGCGGTAGGTTTCGGTGACTTTGAAAAGGTCGGTGGCGTCGGCCTGGCCGGTGGAATTGCGCAGGAGGACGAGGGCGTCGGCGCGGCTGGCGAGCCAGGCGTCGAGATCGAAGCCGAGAGCGCGGCCGATGGCGCCTTCGGAGAGGCGCGCGATGAGGGCACGCTCGGCGGGTTTGTTCTGGGGACGGCGCTCGGCGAGGAGATGCTCGATCTGCTCGGTGGGAATGGCGCCGAGGCGAAAGATGCCGGCGCGGGAGCGGATGGTGGGGAGCAGCTCGCCGGGATTTTCCGCGAGCAGAACGATGGTGGCGTGGGCGGGCGGCTCTTCGAGGACCTTGAGGATGGCGTTGGCGGCCTCTTTCATGAAAGAGGCGGAGGTGAAGATGGAGAAGGCGCGGCGAGCTTCGCCGGGAACGCGGTAGATTTCGCGGGTGAGCACGCGGACCTGGCCGATCTTGATCAGCATCTGCGGCGGATCGGGGGGGATGACGAGGACGTCGGGGTGGGTCTGGATGAGGATGCGGGTGTCGCGCTTGTCGGCGTCGCGCATGTCTTCACGGGTGGCGACGGCTTCGGCAAAGCGGGCGTCGAGGTCGCGGGATTCACCGATGCGGCGGCAGTTGGAGCAGGTGCCGCAGAAGTCGGGGAGGCCGTCGGTCTCGGAGCGCTCGAGGCAGTTGGCGGCCTGGGCGAGCATGATGGCGAGGGTATATTTGCCCGCGCCACGGGGTCCGGCGAGGATGAGGGAGTGCGGGAGTCGCGAGGCGGCGAGGGCTTCGCGCAGGTGGCGG
>DATASQ010000056.1:0-128983 GCA_036269135.1 Acidobacteriaceae bacterium | reverse complement strand
GCCACGGTTTCTGTCGTGCTCAACGATGTGCCGGGGCGATCGATACCGGAGGCGACCCGTGAGCGAATCCGGGCCGCGGCGCGCAAATTCAATTACCAGCCCAGCTTCGTTGCGCGCTCACTCCGGAGCCGCCGTACCATGGCGATCGGCATCCTGGTCCCGGTTCTGGCCGACGGTTATCACGCCGAGGTGATGAGTGGTATCGGCGACCGCCTGCTCGATAAAAACTACTTTTATTTCATCGCCCACCACCGCCATCGGCCCGATTTGATCGAACGCTACCCACGTATGCTGGTGAGTCGTGGCGCCGAGGGCGTGATCGCGGTGGACACGCTGCTCACCCACCACCTGACCGTTCCCACCGTCACCGTGGCCGGGCACGGCAGGATCAAAGGCATCACCAATGTGGTGCTGGATCACAAGAGTGCGGCGGAGCAGACGCTGCGGCACCTCGCCGGTCTGGGCCACCGCGACATCGCCTTTATGCGCGGGCAGCCCTTCAGCTCCGACTCGGAGGTGCGCTGGTCCAGTCTGACGGGGGTGGCTCGCGACCTCGGAATCCCGATCCGGCCGGAGCTCACGATTCAGCTGAGCGAAGATCTGACCTCGCCCGAGCTGGGGTACCCGGTTGTTCAGCGTCTGCTCGCGTATCACCGCCGGTTCACGGCCATCGTTTGTTTTAACGACATGGCAGCGATTGGAGCGATCCGTGCTCTGCACGATGCGCAGTTGCGGGTACCCCAGGACATCTCCGTCGTGGGATTCGACGATATTCCGCAGGCCGCCTTTCAAATGCCGAGCCTCACGACCGTGCGCCAGCCGCTTCACACGATGGGCCGGCTCGCGGCGGATGTGCTCCTGGAGCACCTGGCGACCCGGGCGGCCATGCCCGTCGAGGTCTCTGTCGAGCCCCATTTGATCATTCGGGAGACGACCGCTGTGCCTCGGCGAAAGCCCGCGAAGCGGACCCGGGCCATGGCCCGCACGGACCATGTCTCCTGAAACTCAAATCGGAAGCGCTGCCGACAAGCGTCTTCGCGTGGTGTTCCCCCTCTATGGCGGATTCTTTTTCCTGGGCATTGCGACGGTCATGCTGGGAGTGCTGCTGCCCGGAATCGCGGCGCAACATCACTTGTCGGACGGTCAATGCGGCATCCTGCTGACTACGCAGTTCACCGCCAGCGCCTGCGGGGCCCTTTTTGTCCGCCGCCGATTTGCGCATACCCTCGTCCGCGGATATCTGCTGATGGCAGCAGGCGCCGCGGTGCTGGTGGCAGCGTCGCCGATGGAAGCCCTGGCTGCGATTGCCCTCTTTTCCCTGGGCCTGGGTATGGCGATGACCTCCAGCAGCCTGCTGGTCGGACGAATTTTCTGCCGATCCCGCGGGTCGGCGATGTCGATTTTGAATTTCAGCTGGAGCGTCGGCGCAACCCTGTGCCCGCTTATTCTCGCGCGCCTGGGCGGCCGGATTTCACTCCGCGAGCTCTGCGTCTCGCTCGCCGTACTCAGTGCTGCGCTCGGTCTGGCGCTCATCCCGGCTGTGTCAGCTTCGGACAGGCCCCCGGCTCCGGCTGCGGCCGTTGCCGCGGGCGAGCAAAGCTGGATGCCCATCCTGCTTTTCTCGATCCTCGCGTTTCTCTACGTTGGCACTGAGTCAACTCTCGGTGGCTGGATGACCACCTACGCGGCGCGCACCCTGCACTGGAGCGCAGCGGGAAACAATCTTGTGGCAGCGTGCTTCTGGGGAGCGATTCTGGTGGGGCGGGGAATCACGCCGCTGATTCTGAAGTTCGCAAGCGAAATACTCCTGCACCGCTGCGCAATCGCTGGGGCATTCGCCGGCATTCTCCTTCTGCTGGGCGCACACGGACAGCTAACCCTGCTCACCGGCGCCTGCTGCACCGGACTCATGCTGGGGCCCATTTTCCCTCTGACTGTTTCCCTTTTCATTGACCGGGCAGGGGATAGCGCCAATGTGGGCTGGGTGTTTGCAATCGCCGGGTTCGGCGCAGGGGCGTTCCCCTGGGTCGCCGGCGCTGTTTCCTCTGCGGCGCATTCTTTGCGCATCGGACTGCTGGTCACGCTCGTGGGAGCTGCGGGCATGTTACTGCTGGCTCTGCAATTGTCGCCCCCGCGGCACAGGCAATTGGCTGCTGCGCCCGTACGGATTTGATTTCCTCCCGAGTGCCGCCCCACTTAATTTACGCCGCCTTCGCTCGGATCGAAGCATATCTGCCGCTAAAGCGATAAAGCATCGACGGGCGCCCATTCTGCATGGCTTCTCATAGCATGAATCGCGCTCTCGTGCGCAAGACAAAGGTTTGTCTAAAGCACTTCAATCCTGAAAATCTTCTTGACAACGAATTACTGCCGGTGGTTTCATAGGTGCCGGCTCGGGGCGGATAGTGCTCTCCGTGACCAAGACAAACGGTTGTCTCAATCGCACTCCCGTTCCTATATGCGGAGTGGAGAAAATCACGAGACCGGAACTTCATATACACCACATGACAAGCAGGTGGTGTGGCGGATTTCGGAACGCTTTTCAGGAGGAATCATGTGGAGACCCATTCAGGGCGCCCTGCTGCTCGCAGGTCTGTTGAGCAGCGTTGCAGTATACGCACAAAGCACGAACTCCGGTGACATACGCGGCACGGTGACCGATCCCACGGGCGCCGTCATTCCCGGAGTTTCCGTCGTCGTCACGGACATCGACAAGAACGTCACCCATACCTATGAGACCGACGGAGCAGGCCTGTACGACACCAGTTCCATCGTGCCCGATCACTACACGCTGACCTTCACAAAAGAAGGATTTCAGACGCTGGTTCGCGGACCCATTACTCTGGGCGTCGGCATCCAGGGCGTCAACGTGCAGATGAGCGTGGGCAGCAGCCATCAGCAGGTGACGGTGCACACCGACGTGGCTCTGCTCGAAACCGAGAACGGAGCCCAGGAACAGACACTCACCGCGCAGACCATGGATGCGTTGCCGCAGGTGGGAGCCGACTGGGAAAACTTTATCTGGCTGCAGCCCGGTGCAGCCGGCACGCCGGAGAACTCAAGCAGTTCCGTCCAGCCGAATGGCGGACAGGTGGCGATCAACGGCAATTTGCCCTTTGAACAGTATCTTGCCGATGGCGCAACCACCAGCTTGCCCATGAGCCAGAACTCCGACGTCACGATCTTCGAAACCACGGCGGAGGTCAAGATCAGCGACAGTGCGTTCTCGGCGCAGTACGGCGTCGGCAATGCTGTTTACAACCAGATCACCAAAGGCGGAACGGATCAGTTCCACGGCGCAGGGTACGAATATTTCCAGAACGATGCTCTCGATGCCGTCCCGTACGCCTTCGGCACACAAGCTAAGGTGCCGCTCCTCCGCTACAACAACTTCGGATTCAATATCGGCGGCCCCATCCTGAAGAAGAAGATGTTCTTCTTCTTCGACTACGACAAAACCATCGACAACGGCGGCGCATCCATCGGCTTTGAAACCGTGCCCACCACCGCCCTCATGTCCGGTGATTTTTCCGGAGCGGGCCTGCCGACGCTCTACGATCCAACCACGCAGACCATTCAGAACACCGGAAGCTACACATACACCACGCCGACGGGTAGCTACACGCAAACCTGCCCCTGCGTGATTCGCAAGACGTTTCTCTCCGAGTACGGAAAGAACGCTATCCCCAACTCTCTGATTGATCCGGTCGCGGCCAAGATTCAGGCGTATTACCCGAAACCCAACACCACCGGTCAGGTCAGCAGCGGGGTTGCCCAAAACAACTTCACCTACAGTACGCCCAGCACGAACCCATTTACCAAGTACTTCGGCCGCCTCGACTGGGATCTGACCCAGAGCAATCGACTGACGATTTCCGAGACAGAGAGCGATAATCCGGCGACCTATCTGAACCAGGGCATCTGCCCTATCAATTGTCAGGCAGGCGATGTGAGCCGGGATAACGCGCAGGTATCCGACGTGTGGTCGTTTAGCCCGCACCTGATCAAC
This sequence comes from Acidobacteriaceae bacterium, assembly GCA_036269135.1. GTDB lineage: Bacteria > Acidobacteriota > Terriglobia > Terriglobales > Acidobacteriaceae > Palsa-343. The sequence goes on along the minus strand of DATASQ010000056.1, from coordinate 124,974 downwards.
GAAGTCCGCTTCGGATTCACCGATCAGCTCAATTTCTTCACCCCATATACCCTCGGCCTGGGATATGCCGCCAAGCTCGGATGGCAGTTTGCCAAGGCGGATAACTTCCCGAATACGAACATCAATAACTTCTACGAGCTGGGATCCCAGTCGAACTCGGTTTACAAAGAGATGGTCTTTGACCCGTCGGATGTGGTGACGATGATTCATGGTCGCCACGTGCTGCACTTCGGCGGCGAGTTCCTCATCAATCGCGCCGACTCGACGGCCTGGGGCAACATCGACGCCGGGGACGTGAATTACACTGGCAATTACACCTCCATCAATGGCCAGACCGCCCTGACCACTGGGTCGGGAACCTACTCTTCCGGCGAATCCTACGCGGATTTCCTGCTCGGACAAACTCAGAGCTGGGGCGCGAAGGTCACGCCGGAGTTCGGCGGCCGCTGGAAGACCCCGCAGCTGTTTGTTCAGGACGACTGGAAAATGACACCGAAGCTGACCCTGAATCTCGGCCTCCGCTGGGAGGGAGAGACGGGCTGGTCCGAGGTCAAGGGCAATGAAGCCGCCTTCGATCCGACGGTTCTCAACCCCGCCGTCGGCAAGGACGGAGCCATGTGGTATGGCTTCAGCCACGCCAACGGGCGCACCTCCCTGCAGGCCCCCAAGTGGGACATCTTCCTGCCCCGCGTTGGATTCAGCTGGGCAGTGATGAACAATACCGTGGTCCGCGGCGGCTTCGGTGTCTATGCCTCTACCTGGAGCGAAGATACCTACGGCGGCGGAATGGGGAACGCCTTCGGCAGCAGCGGCAATTACGGCGACAACACCAACGGCATCTGCCCGGTCGTGCAGTTGAGCGGCACCGGAGCAGCGCCCGATACCGCCGATCCAGGCTGCGGAACCGGAACGTTTAACAGCAGCACCGTCAACGCGAACTATGTGACCTCTCCCACGACCCCGCAGGCGTTGAACGGTCAGACCGTGACCTACAACGAGTACCACACGCCGGTGCCCACGAACTATCAGTGGACCTTCGGTCTGCAACACCAGTTCGCCGGCAATTATGCGGCTGACCTCGCTTATGTCGGAAACCATGGATCGAATCTGAATTTCCCGGTCGATGTCAACATGGTTCCCGAGGCGGATCTTGGGCCGAACGACGCCGCATCGAAGCCATATCCGTGGTATCAGGCAATCAACGGAAGCACCAATAACGCGATTTCCAACTACAACGCTCTGCAGGCACAGTTGCAGAAGCGCATGAGCTACGGGCTCCAGTTCGGCGTCAACTACACGTGGTCCCATTTCCTCGACGACCAGGATTCGTCGGGGTGGGGCAGCCGCGGCGGATGGCAGAACTATCAGAACGCTTACAGCCCGTCGTCGAACTACAGCAACTCCAACTTTGACATCCGCAACATGTTTAAGGGAGAGGTGATTTACCAGATGCCGTTTGGCGAGGGCCGCCAGTTCCTGAATGGGAACCGGATCCTGAGCGAAGTCATCGGCGGCTGGAATGCTTCCAGCTCGTTCGTGCTCCAGGGCGGAAACCCCGTCAGCATTACGACCGGCTGCAACAATTCGTCCAATGACGAGCCTGGCGTGAACTGTCCCTACACGCAATATGCCAACCGCACGGGGAGCGTTAAGCTGTCGGGCAGCACCAAGTCGCGCCTCAACGAGTGGTACAACCTGGCCGCTCTTTCTGTTCCGGCTCCTTTCACCTACGGCGACTTGGTTCGCAACACGGTGTATGGTCCCGGACTGACCGACTGGAATGCTTCGCTGGGCAAGGTCTTCGCACTGTGGCCCGAGCGCGGCGTGAACCTCGAAGTCCGCGGCGAAGCCTTCAACGTGTTCAATCACGCGAGCTTCGGCCAACCCGGCAACAATGCGATCGGGCCGGGTCAGTCCGCACAGATCACGGGTGTGACCGTAGGCGGCAGAAGCATGCAGCTCTACGGAAAAATCAACTTCTAACCAACCGATGTGCCTCCTGTGAGGGAGGGGCGGCCGCATAGCCGTCCTTCCCTTTTTTTCGTTGCCGGGACCCGCTATCATGAAGCGCAAATGACGTCCGGAAAAGTTACCTTTTTGCTTCTCTGCTGGGTGGCCGTCTGCGGTTCCCGGTTGCAGGCGCAGACCTCGCCTTCGGCAAGTGAGCAGATCGAAGCGCACGCGCGGCTGGCTCATCGATATCTCGCAGAGCGGCGTCCGGACCTCGCCGTTCCGGAGTTGCAGCAGGTGGTCGCGCTGGATCCCAATAACCTGGACGCGCGGGTGAACCTCGGCGTGCTGCTGTTCTTCCGCGGCGATTATCCGGCAGCGATTCCGCAACTGCGGGCTGCCGTTGCGATCCATCCTGATTTGTGGAAGCAACGCGCCCTGCTCGGCCTGGCCGAAAAGCAGGTGCACGATGAAGCGAGCCGCGCCGATCTGGAGTCAGCCTTTCCCCACCTGACCGAGCCAAAGTTCCAGATGGATGTCGGACAGGCTCTAATTGATATGTACACGGCGAGCGGCGATCTCGATAAAGCTGCAACCCTTGTCTCCAGCCTGCTTGCCACCCGGCCCACCGACACCGCGCTGCTCTATCTCTCTTACCGGCTGTACTCAGACCTGGCAGGCCGAGCCATGCTGACCCTGGCGTTGACGGACCCCAACAGCGCGGAAATGCACCAGGTGATGGCGCGCGAGTTGGCGCGGCACGGCGACAATGCGGCCGCCATCGCGAACTACCGCGAGGCGATTCGGATCAACCCGCGTCTGCCCGGTTTGCACAGCGAACTCGGAGACCTGCTCTACCACTCGACCGACGACAAACTCAAAGCCGAGGCCCCGGCGGAATTCGAGGCGGCTGTTGCAGAGAACCCCAATGACGAGCGGGCCGTGCTTTCGCTCGGCATGATCGCTGCGGAGAATTCCGACCTGAAGACCGCCTACGCTGACGATTCCCGCGCCGTCCAGCTGGACCCGAACGACACCGACGCCTGCACCGAGCTGGCGAAGGTGCTCGTTCTCATGAACGAACGGGACAAGGCCGAAAAGCTGCTGGAGCAGGCTGTTCATGCCGATCCCAGCAATTACGTGGCACACTACCGCCTGGCCGGCCTCTACCGCCAGCAGGGAAAAATCGACATGGCGGCCGCGCAGATTGCCGAATATCAGAAATACAGGCAAATGAAGGATAAGCTGCAGAAGGTCTTCGAAGCTATGCGTGTGGCTGCCGCCAATCGCCTTGCCGACGAGGATGCCGGGCCGGCGCACTGAAGGGGCCGGGCATCCGCAACCCGGGATCGCCGGAAACAGCCTGATCATCCGATACCGATGCCACTCGCAACAACGGGTCCAACTCGCAGATACAATCCCGCAATGGCGGCGACCGATCCGCATCGATCCGGCAACTCGCCAGCGGCTGCCCCAGGTTTATCTTTCACGTCGCGGACTTGCGCTGCCCTTGTCGCCTTATTTCTTCTAACTTCGTGTCTTTTCGCTCAGACGGCTCGAAACCGGACGTCCCCTGAGGCGACGCGACCTCCCGCTGCGTCCGTCGCGGCAAAAAACGAATCTGATTCAGGCGCCGCTTCCACCATTTATTTTCGCGATATCAGCCGAGAGGCCGGCTTGACCACGGTCCCGCACTCCTCCACGGAGCGGCGCTACATTGTCGAGACCATGGGCGGCGGGGGGATCGCGCTTTTTGACTGCGACAACGACGGTAAGCTCGACATTGCCGTGGTCAACGACAGCACGATTGACCGCTATCGGGCGGGCGGCGATCCAATGATCACCCTCTATCACCAGGATGGGTCCGAGGGGAAGATTCATTTCACCGACATCACAAAAAATGCCGGACTCACGACTCTCGGGTGGGGGATGGCGATCGCGGTGGGTGATTACGACAACGACGGCCTGCCGGACCTCTATGTCACCGGCTATGGACACAACGTGCTGTATCACAACCTCGGCGGCTGCCGGTTCGAAGATGTCACCGACCGCGCGGGTGTGAAGCTGAGTGGCTTCAGTACCGGCGCTGCCTGGGCCGATTACGATCGCGACGGCCACATCGATCTGTTTGTAGCTCGCTACGTACAAACAGACCTCGATCACCTGCCTCCTCCCGGACACGATGTCGCAGGCTATCGATCGGTCATCCTTCAGGTTCCCGATGAAATGCAGGGTGAGAGCGACTTCCTGTTGCGGAACAAGGGCGACGGAACCTTCGAAGACGTTTCGCAGAAAGCGGGGGTCAGCAATCCGGCAAAACTGCATGGCATGGGAGTGGTTTGGGGAGATTACGACAACGATGGATGGCCCGATCTGTTCGTCACCAACGACGGAGGACGAAACTATCTCTACCACAACCGCGGCAACGGCACCTTCGACGAGGAGGGCATCTCCACGGGTACGGCTTATGGAGCCGACGGAGAGATCTTCGGCAATATGGCCGCCGATTTCGGGGACTTTAACCGCGACGGCCGGCTGGACCTGGTAACAACGCGCTACAGTCGGCAGCCCATCAGCCTGTACCAAAATGACGGAGTTACTTTTACCGACGTAGCCTCGCAATTGGGCCTTGCGCGGGAAACGGTGGCGCCCGTGAAATGGGGCACCGGTTTCGGTGATTTCGATAACGATGGATGGCCGGACATTCTGATCGCGAACGGCAACTTCTCTTCGGCGATGGACAAACTCCAGGGAGAGGTGAAGTTTCGTGAGCCCATGCTTCTGTTCCGCAATCTCCAGGGGCACGCTTTCGCAGATGTCTCGAAAGATGCCGGCGTCAACCTGGGACCCCTCCAGTCGCGCCGGGGCATCGCCTTCGGCGATATCAACAACGACGGCAATCTGGATTTCGTGGTCTTCAATGTCGATGGACCGCCCTCCCTCTTCCTCAACGAGAGCCATAATGCCAACCACCGCGTTCTGTTACGCCTCGTCGGAAGCAGGAGTAATCGCATGGCCATCGGCGCGCGCATCACCATCGATGCGGCGGGCATGCGCCAGACGGATGAGGTACGTGGCGGAGGCGGGTACAACTCGAGCAACGATACCCGTCTGCACTTCGGTTTGGGTAAGGCGGCAATCATGTCCGGAGTTGAAGTACGCTGGCCGAGCGGTCTCCGTCAGGAATTCCGGGATGTTCCCGCCGACGCCCTTTATGAAATCGACGAGGGGCGCGGAATCCAAAAAGTCACGGCTCTCCCGTCGCCATCCTTTTCGAGCTCAGTCCGGCTTACGCGGCGCTCCGCGAACCGATGACCCGTGGGTTGGAAGGCTGTCCGCACGATCACTGGCAATCATCCAGCCAACGTGGAGACAATTCCTCCATTCCCGGCGGCATCGTCATCAAACCGGATTTCCCCGCATGCATCGCCGATTTCGGAATGCGAATCCCGGCTTGCCGAAGGCCTGACAATCAACGCCCCCGTCCACACAGATTCCCGATCGTTCTGAGCCGTTCTTCGGCCCTGTGGCATCCTGTAGTTACAGATGGTCCCGGAGCGCTCCCATCACCGCCTCTCGTTCGAACGCACGATTGCGAGCGCTCGGCAGACCATGGTGCTCAGCGAAATCGCGAAGCTGGCCATTGACAGTTTCCGCGCCTCCAAAGTGCGCTTCGCCCTCACCGCCCTCGGCATGGTCATCGGCACCGCCTCGATCATCCTCGTCGTCGCCATTTCCGCTACCGGTCGGCAGTACATCCTCGCCCAGATTCAGGGCATCGGGACCAATCTGGTCGAGCTGGAGTACTCCGGGGGCGGAGCCGGCGCCATCAGCAACAATCAAACCGATTTTCTGACCTATGAGGATGAGCACGCCATCGACGAGCGCGTTCCCGCCGTCGCCGATTCCTCCGTCGTACTGGATATGCACGAGAGCATCAGCTTCAGCGGCCTCTCCCGAGATGTCCTGGTCCTTGGCGTGGAGCCGGCTTACCGCCAGGTTCGCAACCTGGTCGTTCTAAACGGCCGCTTCTTCGACGACGAGGACGAAGCCACCGGAACCAAGGTCGCCGTGGTCACCGATCCCTTCGCCCGCGCCATGTTCGGCAGCCCCGACGAAGCCATCGGCCGTACGTTTCAGATCAAGGGCCTCCCTTTCACCATCATCGGCACGTTTAAAGAGCGCGTCGACACCTTCGGCCAGACGGAGATCGCCAACCAGACCATCCTGATTCCCTACTCCGTCGGCCGCTACTTTACCGGCACCGACAACGTGAAGCAGATGTACTTTTCCGTTCGCGATCAGAATGATGTTGAGGATGCGGCCAAACAGATCGTCGCCGTCGTCCATTCACGCCACCAGGCCAGTTCGGTCTACACCACCCAGACCATGACCGCCCTGATCACCACCGCCGGACTGGTCGTCAATGCCCTTACGGTCATGCTTCTGCTCGTCTCCGGCGTGACCCTCGCCGTCGGCGGGGTCGGCATCATGAACATCATGCTCGCCACCGTACGGTCCCGCACTCGCGAAATCGGCATTCGCAAGGCCCTCGGCGCCACCGCCCGCGAAATCAAACTTCAGTTCATGATGGAAGCCCTCTTCGTCTCCCTCTTCGGCGGCCTCATCGGCGCGCTGATCGGCCTCGCCATTCCCTGGTCGGTGCGGTTCTTTACCGCCTACCGTGTCCCCGTCTCCGGCTGGTCGGCGGTGGTCGGCCTGGTCGCGTCAGCCACGGTCGGCATCGTTTTCGGAACGCTGCCCGCCAATCGCGCCGCAGCTATGGACCCCATTGAGTCCCTGCGCTACGAGTAGCGGGCAGAAGGCCGCGTCTTACTGGATCCGTACCCCGGCGGGAATCACCGCCAGCGCCACATCCATCTGCATTCCGTCCGGAAGGCGCACGTTTTTCCCTTTGGAGGAAAACGTTGCCGAGGCCTGCTGGTGAATGTCGCTTTGCAGCTTCACCCCCGGCACTCCGTTTCGCTGCGTTGGCCGCTGGCTCCCGGACGCCTGATTCGGCATAGCCATCGGCTGCGGCGCAGCCGCACTCGGAGCCGTCCCGCTCGGGCTCGCCCCTCCGCTCGGCGCTGCCCCACTCGGCATCCCGCCACCGCCGCCGGACGGCATCTCGCCCCCCGCGGCTTCTGCCGTCGGCTGCTGTTGCATATAGGCGGGTTGGGCAATCGCCATCACGGTCGCCTTAATGGGCAGTTCCTGCCCGCTCTTCAGCTTTGCCTTATCGAACGTCACCACCACCGTCGAGTCGCCTTTGTGCTCCGAAGGCTGCACCTGATCCACATGCCCTTCCAGAACCGTATTTTTCGGCAGAACCTGTTCGGGAATCTTTACGTCTTTCTGAAGTTTGGCGGTCACTGGCTCACCCTGTTTCGCCTTTTTCGCGTCCAGGGTGTGGTCCAGCGAGGCCAGCGCCGGAACCATCTGAATCGAGTGCTGCGGTTGAGCGGAATGGTCCGCTGTTGAATTCTGGTTCTGGGCCAGGCCGGGCGCGCACGCGGCCACCATCAGCCCGGCGCCGGTCCCTGCGACCAGCAGTTGCCGAAAAATTGCATTCATAAACGTCTCCCCGTGTGCGCTCCCGCACCCCTCCCCTAACAGGACGCCGGGAAGGGGAACTGGCGTTGCCCGATCGATGCCGAATCCGATCGTGGGAAGGAGATTATCCGGGCAGCCGCCGGGGAGTCTCGAACTCGGGATTGCGGGTCATTGAATCTGCACGCCCGCCGGAATCACCACCACCTCGAACTCCATCTGCGTCCCATCCGGCACATCCACGTTTTTCTTATTGGCCGTCAGCGTCGCCGAGCTCTTCTCATGGATGTCGCTGTGCAGCGTTACCCCGGGCACGCTTTTCCTTGGCGATCCCTCGGGACCCTGCTGGGAAGCATTCTGCGGATCATGGATCGATTCCGCCGGCGGAGGAGCGGATCCCTTCCCCGATGGCCCCGACGGCTGCCCGGCCATCGCCGACGGCGGCATTCCCTCGGCCGTGGCATTGGTTGCCACCGGCTCCCAAATCGAAACCAGCGTCGCCTTAATCGGCAGTTCCTCCCCGCCCTTCAACTGCGCCTTGTCGAAGGTCACCACCACGCTCGAGTCGCTCTTGTGTTCCGAGGCCTGTGCCTGATCCACGTGGCCCTCGATGATCGTGCCCTTCGGCAATTCGTGCCCATCGTTCAGCGTGACGCTTCCTTCCAGCTTCGCCCGGATGGTCTCGCCGGGCTTCGCCTTCTTCGCGTTGATGCCGTCCTTCAGCTCCGCCCGTGCCATCACCATCTGCAGCTTTGTCTGTCCCTGCGCGGCCGTCATCAAACCGCTCCCCATCACGAGCGCAGCCCCGGCGCTCACCACCATGCACTGCCGAAACCCTGGCCTCATCGCATCCTCCTTGCACGGGAGCATCGCGGGCCAATCGAGCGGTCCCGCTCCTTCCACCTTGCTCCGGCTGCTAAACTAACATAGAAAGCCGGTTAGCCGGGCGCCGATGGGTCCCTCGCGCCGCCCCAACCACGATTTCCAAACCATACAACCTCCGCCACCCAGGCGGCCGCTCACGGTCCCGGAACGCGGCGCAGAACATCAGGAAAATTCTTTGAGCTCGATTCGCAATATCGCCATCATCGCCCACGTCGACCACGGCAAAACCACCCTCGTCGACCAGCTTCTGCGCCAGGCCGGCACCTTCCGTGCCAATGAGGCCCTCACCGAGCGCGTCATGGACTCCAACGAGCTCGAGCGCGAGCGCGGCATCACCATCCTCGCCAAAAACACCGCCGTCTTCTATCACGGCGAGAAAATCAACATCGTCGATACCCCGGGTCACGCCGACTTCGGCGGCGAAGTGGAGCGAGCGCTCAAAATGGTCGACGGCGTCATGCTCCTCGTCGACGCCTCCGAAGGCCCGCTGCCCCAGACCCGCTACGTGCTCTCGAAAGCCCTTGAAGCCCGCCTGCCCCCCATCCTCGTCATCAACAAAATCGATCGCCCCGACGCCCGCGCCCAGGAAGTCCTCAACGAGATCTACGACCTCTTCATCGATCTCGACGCCACTGAGGACCAGCTCGACTTCCCCGTGCTCTACACCAACGCCAGGGTCGGCCAGGCCAGCCTCGATCCCGCCACCCCCGGCACCGACCTCATGCCGCTCTTCGACGCCATCCTCACCACCATCCCCACCGGCAAGGGCGATCCCGGCGGCGTCCTGCAAATCCAGGTCACCAACCTCGACTACTCCGACTACCTCGGCCGACTCGCCATCGCCCGCGTCTTCCAGGGTACGCTGCGTACCGGCGACGACGTCGCCATCTCCAAACGCGATGGCTCCCTCCAGAAGACCCGCATCACCAAACTCTTCAGCTTCATGGGCCTCAAACGCGTCGATATCGAAGCCACCGAGATCGACGACATCATCGCCGTCGCCGGAGTGGAGGGCATCACCATCGGGGAGACCATCACCAGCGTCGAGAATCCCGCCCCGCTTCCCGCCATCATCATCGACGAGCCCACCATCGCCATGCAGTTCTCGATTAACAATTCGCCGATGGTCGGCCGCGAAGGGCAGTGGGTCACCTCGCGCAATCTCCGCGAGCGCCTCGAGAAGGAACTCCTCACCAACGTCTCTATTCGCGTCGAAGATACCGGCAGTCCCGACAGCTTTAAGGTTCTCGGCCGCGGCGAGCTGCAGCTCTCCATCCTGATCGAAATGATGCGGCGCGAAGGCTTCGAGCTCATGGTCGGCCGCCCCGAAATCGTTACCAAAGAAGTGAACGGTAAGCTTATGGAGCCCGTCGAGCACCTCACCATCGACATCCCGGAAAACTTCATCGGCACCGTCATCGAACGCCTCGGCCCGCGCCGCGGCGAGATGGTCAAAATGCACAACCACGGCTATGGCCGCGTGCGCCTCGAGTTCCGTGTGCCGTCCCGCGGCCTCATCGGTCTGCGCAGCGATCTCCTCACCGAGACCCGCGGCACCATGGTCATGAATTCCCTCTTCGACGGCTACATGCCCCACCAGGGACAGATTCCCCAGCGTCCCACCGGCGCCCTCATCGCCGACCGTCCCGGCGCCACCACCGCCTATGCGCTCGAAGGCCTCGAAGATCGCGGCGTCCTCTTCATTCCGCCCGGTGTCGAAGTCTACGAAGGCATGATCATTGGCGAGCACTCACGCGACAACGATCTCGACGTCAATGTGGTCCGCGAAAAGAAGCTCACCAACATGCGCGCCTCCACCGCCGACGACGCCATCCGCCTTGCGCCCCCTCACCTCATGAACCTGGAACAAGCCATCGAGTTCATCGCCGACGACGAAATGGTCGAGGTCACCCCGAAATCCCTCCGCCTGCGCAAGAAGATCCTCCAGTCCAACCGCCGCCCGCGGAGAAATCCCTCGGTAACCGCATAATCGCGAGGCTTACGGGCACAGAAAAAGGCCGGGCGCCCGGCCCGGCCTCTCCACTTCGACAGGCAGAAAGCTGCTACGCCGCCTTCTCCGCGTAAGGATTCACCCGATTCGAAATCTCTGTCAGCAGATGATCGGCGTGTCCTTCTTCCTTGATCGTCTTGTCCAGCAGTTCCGCATGGGCCGTCTCTCCCAGGAGCTGCGCCCAGTGCCGCACCGCGCCATAGCTCGCGATCTCAAAATGTTCGACGCGCTGCCCGGCGGAGATCAGCGCCGCATCGCGCACGCCGTCGTCCGCCGCATCCTTCACCATGTCTTCCGCCGCTGAGATCAAAGCAGCCGTCACCTTGCACTTGATCGGTTTCGCCTCTCCCGTGGCCTGGTTCAGAATCTGCTCCAGCCGCGTTGCCTGCTCCTTCGTCTCCTGTAAATGCGACTGAAAAGCCTGCTTCAGCTGCGTGTCCGTGGACTTGTCGATCATCGTGGGCAACGCCTCAACAATTTGTTGCTCGGTCGACAAAAGCGTTTGGAGCTGGTTGATGTACAGCTTGCGAAGATTGTCGATATTCTCGGAAAACATCTTCATAAAAGGCTCCTGTGGGTTGGGTTCGCCGCCTTCCGGCGGTCTTTGCGTCTGTCTTTGCAGTCCTCTTCTTTCCCCTCGTCTTTCTCTTGCTGTGATGCGCAGAGCGCCGCGCGCGCCACCTTCGCTTCTGCGTGGAAATCCCGCAATAAAACGGCTTTCGGCCGCATCCCACTTGTTTGGGACTCCTGTATGAAACCCATCTCCCCCATCGCCGCTGAGCCGGCAACCTCTGCCGCCCCGTTCCTCCCAAAGCGTCGCGACCTGGAGTCGCTGCAAAAGGCGGCTGGCCGGTGCCAGGGCTGCCCGCTCTATCGCGATGCGACCCAGACCGTCTTCGGCGCCGGCCGCGCCAATGCCCGGCTCATTCTCGTTGGCGAACAGCCCGGCGACCGCGAAGACCGCGAAGGCGCTCCCTTCGTCGGTCCCGCCGGCCTTCTCCTCGACCGCTGCCTCGCCGACGCCGGCATCGATCGCGACGACGTCTACGTCACCAACGCGGTGAAGCATTTCAAATGGGAGCCGCGCGGCAAGCGCCGCATTCATAAGAAGCCCAGCGCTCGCGAAATTGCCGCCTGCCGTCCCTGGCTCGATGCCGAACTCGAAGAGATCCAGCCGGAAATGGTGGTCTGCCTCGGCGCGACAGCCGCTCAGGCCCTGCTCGGTCGCACCTTCCGCGTGACCCAGAGCCGCGGCAAGCCCGTCTTCCCGCCCGGCCTCCCACCGGTCCTCGCTACCGTGCACCCGTCGTCGATTCTCCGTGCACCCGACCACGACAGCCGCGAACAGGCCCGCCGCGATTTCGTCCACGATCTCCGCGCCGCCGCGGCCTTCCTCCATCACCACCGCCGCGCCGCTTAAGCAAAAGAGGACGGCTTGCGCCGCCCCCTTTTGCGTTTTCTGTTGCCTGTTGCCTATTCCCTGTTGCCTGCGTTCACGCCGCCATCGCGTCGTCAAACCGAATCAGGATTTTGTTGTATCCCTCTATCCGCTTATCGAACTTCTCGTAAGCGTCCGGCGCATCCTGAATCTTGATGTGGTGGCTCACGATCTTGCCCGGATGCGCCTTGCCCTGAATAATCAGGTCGCGCAGATACTCGTTGTACTTCTTCACCGGGCACTGCCCCATCCCGATTGTCACCGCCTTGTCGAACAGCTCGCCGATCGGCAGTGGATAAATCCCCTGCTTCGCCTGCTCACTCTTCGCTCCCGGATCGGGCGCCATGTACACCCCGATCAGGCAGATATTCCCGGCGGCATTCACCACCTTCGCGCAGTACTCGATCACCTGCGGCCCGCGTTCCTTGTCCGGATTCTTCTGGTCGTGCGCCTGGTATCCGACCGCGTCGATCGCGCAGTCCACCCCGGTCAGCTTGTCCGCTTCCCCGGGACGCAAACTCGAGACGTGCGCCTTGTTCTTCTTCCTTAGTTTTTTGATCTGCTCCACCGGATCGCCGTCTTCGAAGTTCACGGGAGTCGCCCCCAGCTCCTTCGCTTGATCCAGACGGCTCTTCACCCGATCCACCACGTACACTTCTGAGGCTCCCCGGATCAGCGCGCTGTAGGCGGACAGCAGGCCCACCGGCCCCGCTCCAAACACCGCCACCGTCTTCCCCGGTGTCACCGCCGCCAGTTCCGTCGCATGGTACGCCGTCGGAAACACATCGGACAACAGCAGGAAATCGTCCTCGAACTCATCGCCCGGCTTGCCCGGCAGTTTCAGCGCGTTGAAGTCGGCATACGGCACCAGCACGTACTCCGCCTGCCCGCCCTGGTAAGGACCCATGCCCGCATACCCGTACGCGGCATGCGGCTGCTGATTCATCGTCAGACACGCGTGCGTGTTGCCCCGATAACAGTTGTGACAGTACCCGCACGAGACGTTAAACGGCAGCACCACGCGGTCGCCGGGCTTGAGGCTCCGTACCGCCTCGCCCACCCGGTCGATCACGCCCATAATCTCGTGACCCACCACCGTGCCCTTGTCCAGCGGCGTCCGCCCGTCGTACATGTGCAGATCGCTGCCGCAAATTCCCGAGGTTGTGACGCGCAGGATCGCATCGGTCGGCTCCTGCAGCTCCGGCTTCGGACGGTCCGAAACCACCATGCGGCGTTCGCCCTCATAGCTGACGGCCTTCATGGATAACTCCTCATGTTTTGGATTGATCGTGCGAGTGCGCAAAAATGGAAGGGCGCTCCCCGCTCAGGAAGCGCAATTTGCGCGCACCTCCGGTTGGATGCGAGAAGGAATCACTCGCGCCGTCCGGCGCCGGCGTTACACCATCCGCGCGAATTTCTCTCGCCGCTTTTCCCACTCTGCGGTCGAGAACAAGCGCGGGCCCACTTCAATCAGCCGCGGAATCATGTTGAAAATCCCCACCGGATTCCACCGCCGCCCATCGCGCGTCCGAAATCCCTTCTCGTTCAGATCGCTGGCAATCGTCGAGAAGGAGAAGTCCTGCACCAGCATCTCCATCATCTGCAACAGCGCCTGGTGCTCCGTCGGTTCCGTCTCCAGCCGCTTGCAGTCCTCGGAGATCCGCAGCCCAAAAGGAATCTCCTCCTCGAAGACGCCCTCACCCGGCGTCTCGCTGTCCGGCAGCTCCCGCCGCCACTCCAGCGAAACCAGTTGCCACCCCACCGCCATCCGCTGCCGGATGACTTCTTCGCTGAATGGCCCCGCAATCACATCGCGCATCCGCTCGAAATACGCCATCGCCCGCCTCCCTCACCCGCTCTTTGGACTCTGGATTCTCGCCCGCCGCCCTCTGTGCTCTCCGTGTTCTCTGTGGTGATGAACTGCCCGACGAGCGAAACCGCCCCAATGCGTGAAGCACGCGCGCTGCCACTCCGCCGCCGCGGCGCCACGGATCTAACCCTATAGAAAATCAACGCCCGGCCGAAGAACATCCGTGCCCAGGCGGCCTCATCCAGTCCGCAATCAGCCAGACCCTGTCCGCCCCCGAACAGCCCGCCTACTGGTCTTCTATCTGCAGCGTCACCACCTGCTGCCCGCTCACCACCGCATCCATCGGCAGCGCCGCCATCGGCACCGCCGATTCTCCGTTCAGCGCCATGCCCTTGTTTTCCTTCATCGGCTCCAGCGCATTCGCCAGCGACAACGGAATCGCCGTCAGCGTCTGCCCATCCACGGCGGCCTGCGGCTCCGGCGCCAGCAGCGTTACGTAGAGTTGATCGCTCGGGTGCACGCTGTTCAGTTGCGCGATCGTCGCCGCCACATCCAGAGGCTGCGCTCCGAACTGCGGCGGATGCAGCAGCCGGTCCAGGGTGCCGCCATCGCTCACCAGCAGCCGCACCGGCCCCTCCGGCAGGTTCGGCGGCAGCTTCACCGGAATCCGCACATTGTGCGGCTCCCCATGCCACGGCAGAACCGTCGCTTCCACCGTCACCGTATCGCCGGGATGCACCTCGATCCGATTCGTGTGCGCGCTCTCAATCTCCGCCGTCAGCCGCCGCGGAATCGCCGCGACCTCCAGATCCACGCTCTCGATCGGCGTCCGCCGCGCCGCATTGTCGTACAGCCGCTCGAATCGCTCGCCCAGCTCCAGCGCCGTCTGCAGATTCGCCGGCAGCGCGTCCGTTGGCGCCACCAGGCTGTTCAGCTTCACCGTCGGATACCCGCCCAGTTTTACCGACCCCTGCACCCGATAGGTCGTCTCCGCCGAATAGCCGTTTTCCTCCATCAGCCCCTGATACACCGCCACCATCACCGCCATGGGCGTAATCAGCGGCTGGTCGATCACCTCAAAGTGCAGTGCCTCGCGGCCGGCGGCGGCCTGCGCCCCTGCGCCATCGCCCGTCACGTGCAGCGTCACCGGGATCATCCGCGCCGTCTTCCCAAACACTCCCATAATCGCCGACTCGCGGTCCTCCGTGATCGACCCGATGGTCTCCGTCGTGTTGATGATCTTGAACGAGTCCAGCGGCGATGCCAGCGTCGCCACCACATCCGCCTTCGTCATCGGCATCGATACCGGCCCGAATTGCGTAATCGGATGCCCGCACGCCAGCATCTTCTTCGGATCCACATACGTCACCGTGCAGGTCGCCGCGATATCCAGATCGCCCCGTACCAGCACCGCGCTCACCGCCGACCCCGGCATCAGCGGCCCCGGCTGCTTCTCATCGCTCTCCGATCCGCCAATCCCCTCCACCGGCATCAGTCCCGCCGGCGCATGTTCCTTCCATAGCTGCAGGGCCGCACCGTTGAAACCGCTGAACACCAGCGGCGTGCCCATCGGCTGAATCAGGCCATTGCGCAATCCTGTCGTCTGCCCCATCACCCCCAGGGCCCCGCTCGGCGCAGCCGCCATCCCGGAAGCGCCAGGCTCCAGCGCTGCCGTCCGCTGCAGGGCTGCCTCGGCGATTTCCGTCCCTGGCGGCCCGCTCTGCTCCGTCACCCCCATCATTTCGCTGATCGGAGTGATCCCCGCAATCGGCTCCTTGCTGAATTGTCCGATCCGGTACGCCAGCGCACCCACCAGCCGCCCATCGATATACACCGGGCTGCCGCTCATCCCCGCCACCACGCCGGTGTAATCCGCCTTCGGCCCTTCCAGACGCGCCAGAATCATGTCCAGCCGCGGCCCGATGGCGTTGCGCAGGATCCCCAGGATCTCTACCCCCATCGGCTCCGGCTTCGTGCCCTCAAAGACCGTGTAGGCCACGCCCTGCTGCCCGCGCCGAATCTCGCTCAGAGGAAAAAATTTCGTCACCGCCGGCGGATTCGGCGGCAGATGCAGCGCCGGCATCGGATCTTGTCCCATCGCACTCACGGCTCCCGTCGTCTGCGCTCCCAGCGAAGCACACACGCCCAGCGCCAGCGCCGGCAAAACCCGGCCGATACCCTTCAGACCTTTACACACGTCCATAGACTAAGCTGCTCCTGCGCTTGCCGCCAAGGCGTCGCTGGTCAGAAGATGACTGCAGAGGTTTCAACATGAGGGACTCCCGCCTGCGTACCCCGGCCCTGGCCGCCGTGGCGCTGCTGCTCTTTCAGACGTTTCTGCCCGCTGCCTCGTTACAGGCCCAGACAACCGCGCCTGACCCGCAGTCCCAGACCCAGCAGCAGCAGCAGCAGCAGCAGCAGCAACAGAACCAGACCGCCCCCGAGGACGGCGGGCCCGGCAACGACAACGGCCCCATCGCCATCCCCAAAAAGACGGTCACCCCTCCGCCGCCACCCCCGCCGGCTACCATTAAGAACCCTCCAGGCCTGAATAATTACTCCCTCCGCGTCGATGTGCCCGTCGTCAACGTCGATGTCGGCGTCCTCACCCAGAAAACCCACGAGTTCGTTCCCAATCTCCAGAAAGACCAGTTCCGCGTTTTTGAGGACGGCGTCCCTCAGGACATTATCGGTTTCCGTCAGGTCCAGGCCCCCATCACCGCCGTTCTGCTGGTTGAGTTCGCCTCCACCAGCTTCAACTTCATTTACGACATGTGGAACGCCGCCGTCGCCTTCACCCAGCAGCTCCGCCCAGGGGACTACGTGGCCGTCGAGAGCTACGACATGCACACCAACATCCTCACCGATTTCACCCAGAACAAGATGCTCGTCGAGCAGGCGATCCAGTCCCTCCAGATGCCCACCTGGCAGGAGACCAACATGTTCGACGCCCTCTACGAAACCCTCGACCGGCTCTCCCGCATCGACGGTCGCAAATACATCATCCTCATCGGTTCCGGCCTCGACACGTTCTCGAAAATCACCCTCGATAAGACCCTGCAGAAGATCAAAGAAACCCCCAACGTCACCATCTTCACCATCAGCACCGGCGACGCCGGCTACATGGGCGGAGGCTTTGCCAGCGGCCGCCAGAACAGCATCACCATCCTTCAGGCCAACAACGAGATGAACACATTCGCCCAGATGACCGGCGGCATGCACTTCGAGCCCCGCTTCGAAGCCGAAATGCCCGACATCTTCGCCCAGATCAACGCGTCCATCCGCAACCAGTACCAGCTCACCTATAAGCCCTCCAATCCCAAAATGGACGGCACCTACCGCCGCATCCGTGTGGAGCTGGTCGACGACGAAGGCCACCCTCTCCGCATGCAGGACGAGAAGCACCATCAGGTGAAATACACGATCATCGCTCGCGACGGCTACAAAGCCAGGCAGCAGGTCGAATAACCAAATCAAAATTGTCATCCCGAGCGAAGCCAAAATTGTCATCCCGAGCGAAGCGCCGGGAAAAATCCGTCCCGCGGTGCAGAGAGCGTCGCGGCGCGCAGCCGAGGGACCCCCGTAGCGAAACGATCTGCACGCGCCACCAACGCTCTCCGCGCGGAGGGAGTCGGTCGCGAAGCGGCCGAAAAAGATCTCAAGCGTTCCCAGGACCTCCTTCCACCGCCCCCCGCCGCTGACCCCCAGCCGTCACCAACAGCCAGCCCGCGATTTTCCCGCCTCTCCACGTATAGTGTCTGCATCCCTTTTTCCCGTCGAAAGGTCCGTCGGAATGCGCTTTGGTCGTCGCCTGGCCCCTGGCTTGTTGGTGTTCCTCTTCGCAGTCCCCATCGGCTTCGCTGCCCCGCGGCATTCCCCCTCCGCCGCGCCGCCCACCGCTCAGGATTCCGTAAACATCACCCTCGGCCGCGCCGCCGTCTCCCTCTACGGCCCCTGGAAATTCACCACCGGCGACTCGCCCCTCGATCCCAAAACCGGCCAGCCCCTCTGGGCCGAGCCCGCCTTCAACGACTCCCGCTGGGAAACCGTCGACCTCACCCCCGCCGCCGGCGCCCAAAACCCCATCACCGGCACTGCCGGTTACGTCCCAGGCTGGTCGCAGAGAGGCCACGCCGGCTACTGGGGCTACGCCTGGTACCGCATCCGCGTGCACACCGATGCCGAGCCTGGCATCCGCTTCGCCCTCGCCGGTCCATCCATCGACGACGCCTATCAGCTCTACGACAACGGCATCCTTGCCGGCCACTTCGGCAGCTTCCTGCCCCACGGCCACCTTCTCTATTACTCCCAGCCCGTCCTGATCGACCTGCCGGCGGTCGCCTCCGACCCCGCCGGCCACTCCACCCAGGTCCTGGCCTTTCGCGTCTGGATGCAGGCCTCTACTCTCTATCAGGGCAACGGTGTTGGTGGCTTTGAATCCGCTCCCGTCATCGGTGAAGCCTCTACCATCGCGCTCGTCTATCACTCCCTGAGAGACCAGCTGACCCGTGTCTACCTCTGGCAGCCCGTGGAGGCCGGCCTGTTCACCCTCCTCGGCCTGCTCGCCCTCAGCCTCTTCTTCTTCGACCGCTCCGACCGCGTCTATCTCTGGATCGGCGCCCTGCTCCTGATCGCCGCCATCGATGCCACCTCCGGAGCCTTCGCCGTCTGGACCACCTGGATCGACTCCCGTTACGACGTCGTCTCCCACAACTTCGTTCTTGCCGCTCTCGAATACGCCGGCTGGGTCATGATCTGGCGTCTTTGGTTTCGTCAGCGACGGCCGGCCTGGCTGCCCTGGGCGCTTATCCCCATGGTCGTCGCCCTCGGCCTCTCCCAGGCGTTCAGCCAAAATTTCTTCGCGAGCTTCGCGTCGGGTCCCGCGTCCGCCATCGGCTACGCCGTCTCCCTCGCCCTCCGCCTCACCATGGCCGCCTTCCTGCTCTTCATCGTCTTCCGCGGCATCCGCGAGCAGGGCGTCGAAGGCTGGCTCGCCCTTCCTCCCGTTCTGCTGGAAACCACCGCCGAGTTTTCCCATGAAATTCAGCAGATGGGCCTGCGCGCCGCCTGGTTCCCCTTCGGCATTCAGATCAACCTCGCCGTAGCCTCTCGATTGCTTCTGGTGGTGGCGCTCACCATCCTCCTCGTGCGCCGGCTCATTCTTTCGCTGCGCCACCAGCGCATCCTCGCCCTTGACGTCAAGCAGGCCCAGGAGGTCCAGCGCGTCATCCTCCCCGAGGCCCGCACCGCCCTTCCCGGCATCGTCGTCGAAAGCGAATACCGTCCCGCTCGCCAGGTCGGCGGCGACTTCTTCCAGGTCATCCCCAGTCTTGCCGACGACAGCCTCCTCATCGTCGCCGGAGACGTCGCCGGCAAAGGCTTGCAGGCCGGCATGCTCGTCGCCCTCCTCGTCGGCGCCATCCGCTCCACCGCCGAATCCACCCGCGATCCCCTCTCTCTCCTCCAGGCCCTCAACCGCCGCCTCCTCGGCCGCGGCGAAGCCTTCGCCACCTGCCTCGCCCTGCGCATCGCCTCCGACGGCGCCGTCACCCTCGCCAATGCCGGCCACCTGCCGCCCTACCTCAACGGCCAGCCGATCGCCCTCGAAGGCGCGCTGCCCCTCGGCGCTCTCGACGGCGCCGAGTTCTCCGTCACCCGCTTCCATCTCCACCCCGGAGACCGCCTCACCCTCACCTCCGATGGCCTCGCCGAAGCGCAGAACCAGCAGGGCGAGCTCTTCGGCTTTCCCCGCGTGCAGCAGCTCGTCGAATCCGGCCACACGGCGGCCGAGCTGGCGGATATCGTCCAGGCTTTCGGCCAGGAAGATGACATCAGCATCGTCACCGTCTCCCGCGTGTCGGTCGCAGCCGCCGTTCCAGCCTGAGATCCGCCCGGAGCCCCACATCGGCCCGGTTTTTGCCGATGGGGTACCCGCGCGAGCGCCATCGCTTCGTATCCGGGCATGAGCACAGGCCCGACCCTCATAGCCCGCGCAAATTTCAGCAGCCGCCCGGTTTTGTGTCAGGGCACGACCTCGGTCGTGCCGCCAACCGTTCCAAAATGAACCGGGCTTTCAGCCCCTGCGCGCCGCAGGCGCGTGCGAAGAAGCGCCGGCTTTTAACCCGGCGAACCAAGCTTCCTGAAAGAACAAGGGCCTTCAGGCCCGGATCTCGCCACAATCTTGAACGCAGCCCCTCAAACCCCGGTACCGCCGTTCCGGTACAACGGTTCCGGTACATCGGTTTGGAAGTAACCCTCCAAAGAGGCACGCCATCACCGAGCCGCATTCCCTTCAAGTGCTATAGAGAGAACGTTGCCCGCGCATCATACTCAAGTAACTGCAGTAACCAAGGCTGCGCCGAGGCAAGATTTTCTCGCCGTGAGGCCCTTCTAATGCATGATTTGATTTTTGCTTTCGCCTTTATCGCAATGGTCGCCGCACCCGCCATGGTCGCCGCTATCGGTGGCCGAAAAGAGTACACCCCCGACCCCGAAACCCACCCCGTCCTCCCAGTTCACAGCGATAAGCCCTTCGAATCCCGCCGCACGCTTCCGCCTGCCCTGCCAAAAGCTCTCACCGCGAAAAAGCCCGCCCGCAAACCTGACGTCACCACGGAAATCCGTACCCTGCCCATCCATCACGCCCGCGGTCTCGCCAACCGCTGAGTCGCGTCCGGGCGACCCTCGGCCCCAGGCAGCGTTCCTCCAGCCTCCCGTCTCCTGGCTCCTGGCTCCCGACTCCTGGCTCCTGGCTCCTGGCTCCTGGCTCCCGACTCCCGCCTCCTGGCTCCTGGCTCCCGACTCCTGGCTGCCGCTTCCCTCCCCCGTCTCCCGGCTGCCTTTGCTAGTCTGGCTCTGTCTTATGGAGCCTCTTCTCGTCGCTCTGCTCGGCCCAACCGGCAGCGGCAAAACGTCCCTCGCGCTCACCCTCGCCCGCCGCTTCCACGGAGAGATTGTCAGCTGCGACTCCGTCGCCGTCTATCGCGATATGGAGATCGGCACCGCCAAACCCTCTCCTGCGGAGCGGCGCCAGATCCCCCACCACCTCCTCGACATCCTCCCGCCGGACCATTTCTGCACTGCCGGCGACTACAGCCGCCTCGCCCGCCAGGCCCTCGCCGACATCACCGCCCGCGGCCACCTCCCCATCGTTACCGGCGGCACCGGCCTCTATCTGCGCGCCCTCCTCGACGGCCTCTTCCCCGGTCCGCAGCGCTCCGAAGGCCTCCGCGACCGCCTCCGCGCAAGCGCTCGCCGCCATGGCCCCGCCTGGCTGCACAGACTCCTCCGCCGCCTCGATCCCGCCGCCGCCGCGCGCATCCACGCCAACGACGAGCCCAAGCTCATCCGCGCCCTCGAAGTCTGCCTCGCCGCCCGCCAGCCTCTCACCGATGCCTGGAAGGCCGGCCGCGATCCCCTCACCGGCTACCGCATCCTCCGCATCGGCCTCGATCCTCCCCGTGCCGCTCTCTACGAACGCCTCAACGCTCGCGCCCGAGAGATGTTCGCCCGCGGCCTCCTCGACGAAACCCGCAGTCTTCTTGCCCGTTACGGCGACACCCCCGGCGCCTTCGACTCCCTCGGCTATCGCCAGGCCCGCGCCGTCCTCCGCGGCGCGATGACCGAGCCCGAAGCTCTCGCCGCCACCGCCCAGGGCCACCGCAACTACGCCAAGCGCCAGCTCACCTGGTTTCGCCGTGAACCCGGCGTCCACTGGCTCCCCAGCTTCGGCGACGATCCTGGCACCGCCGCTCAGGCCATCGAACTTCTACAAACGCATCTCTGATGGCCACCTTCACCGCGTCCAACCCGCACCTCGCAGCGGCCTCTTCGCCCGCCAACCCACTCGCCGTCCGTCTCTTGCCCCTCTTCCTCACCCCCCTCGCCCTTCTGATCCACGGCTACCATCCCTTTGCCGGAGACGCCGGAATCTATGGGGCCGGCATCCGCCACATCCTCCACCCCGCGCTTTATCCCCGCAACGCCGTCTTCGTCACCGCCTTCGCGCGCCGCTCCATCTTTCCCTGGCTTCTCGCCGCCCTGGTCCGAGTCACCCGCCTGCCGCTCCCGTGGATTCTCCTCGCCACCCATCTGCTCTCCCTCTGGCTCTTCCTCTTCGCTGCCGCTCGCCTCGCCGAGCGCCTTTTCTCCAGCCGCGCTGCCCGGATCTTCGCCACTGTCCTCGCCGCTGCCTGCTGCGCCCTCCCCGTTGCCGGAACCGCCCTCGCCCTCATGGACCCCTATGTCACGGCGCGCTCCTTCTCCACGCCCCTCAGCCTCCTGGCCGTCTCCGCCACGCTCGATCGCCGCTGGCTTCGCGTGCTTCTCCTCGTCGCTCTCACCATCGCCATCCACCCCCTCATGGGCGCCTACACCCTGGCATTCGTCCTGCTCCTTGCCCTCGTCGCCTTCGACCGCCCCCGCACCGCTCTGCTTCTCTGCGCCGCAGCCTTTCTCCTCGCCGGAACCGCCTTCACCCTCGCCCACGGCGCTCCCGTCGATCCCGCCTGCCGGCAAGCCGTCTCCCTCGCGCCCCGATCCTTCCTCTTTCTTGCCCGCTGGCGCTGGTACGAAGTCCTCGGCCTCCTGCTCCCCCTCGCGCTCTTTGCCCTGTCTCTCCGCCGCCTCGGCTCGCGCACGCCGACCGGCGCACTCTGCCTCGCGTCCCTCCTTCTCGGAAGCACCGCCCTCCTCATCGCGGCCTGCTTCGTTCCCACCAGCGGACCGTTTCTGCTTGTTCCCTTCCAGGTCCTGCGCAGCTTTCACTTGATCTATGGCGTGGGCATCGTCCTCTGTGGCGGCTTCCTCGCTACGTGGGTGTTCCCCATCTGCCCGCGATTCGCTGATGAGGGAAAGGCCGAATCTCTCCCGCCCCTCCGCTCTTACTGGCTCCCCGCAGCTGTCGTCGTCCTGCTCTTCGCCGGCATGTTCCAGGTTGAACGCCTCGAATGGCCGGGTGGGCGCCGTCTCGAACTCCCGGGCGTCGCCCCCGCCAACCCCTATACCCAGGCCTTTCTCTGGATTCGCGCCCACACGCCGCCCGGCGCCGTCTTCGCCTTCAATCCCCGCCTCGTCTACCGTCCTGGCGAAGACGAGCAGGGCTTCCGCGCCCTCAGCGAACGCGATCAGCTCGCCGACGACAAAGACGCTGGCGTCGCCGCCGTCGTTCCCGCCCTCGCCCCGCGCTGGGCCGCCCAGCGCAACGCCGAGCTCTCGGTGGATCGGATGTCCGACGCCGAACGCCTCGCCAATCTGCCGCCCCTCGGCGCTACCTGGCTCCTGCTGCCGCCCGGCGCCTCCACATCTCTCCCCTGCCCCTACCGCAATGCCGCAGTCCAGGTCTGCCGCCTGAGCCGCTAATCCACCCCTGCCCCGCGCTTGCGGCAGTCCGCAGGCGACACAAAAAAAGCAAAGGCCCGGGGTTCACCCCCGAGCCTTGGCTACTCCCTGGTCCCTGGTCCCTACTCCCTGGTCCCCACCCTACTGCACCGTCAGCGCCACGCACACCGCACCCGAGCAGCTCGCGTCCGACGAAGTAGCATTCGTGATCGCCGTCCCGTTCGTCGAGTACGCCGAAATCAACACGGTGTAGCTTCCCGCCGGCGTGCCGAAATTCGGCGATGGCTTGTAATGCTCATAGCCATAACGCTGGTTGCACGCGCTCAGCCCCAGCATGCCCGCCCCCAGCAGCATCACCAGGCCCAGCACGCGCAGCGCCGTCCAGTGCTTGCGCCGGGCCGCGCCCACACCGGCTAACGCCAGCATTCCCGGCAGCACCAACGCCCACGCGGTCCGCGACCCACTCAGCGGTCCAGGCTCATTGTGAGACGTGACCGGCGAGGTCGCCATGGTCGTGATCTGCAGCGCGCTCTGAATCGATCCGTTTGCCGGCGGCGTCACCACTGCGGGATTGAACGTGCATGTCGACTGCCCCGGCAGCCCCGCGCACGACAGGTTCACCGCCTCCGCAAATCCGTTTTGCGAGGTCACGGTGAGATGGATCGTCCCGAACTGCCCCGGCGTCAGGCTCAGCGTCGAAGGACTCGCCGTCACCGTGAACCCCGGCAATGTGCTCGCCGCATCGGCGCTGACCGGCGTGCTCGCCGAGGAGGCCGCAAACGCCGCATCCCCGTGATACACCGCCGTCACGCTTCTCGCCCACTGCGGCGGATTCGTCAGGTGCAGCGTTGCCTCGCCGTCCTGTACGAACACCGACCCCAGCGACCCTTTCGCCGTCTCAAAGCTCACCGAGCCTTCGGAGACTGCCGCGCCGCCCACATCGGCCACGTTCGCCGTCAGCGACAACACGCCCCCGCCGCTGGTCTCCGCCGACACCTGGGTCCGCGTGGCAACCTGCGCCTCTGCAGTCCATCCGATCGCGCCGAGAAACAAGAAGGTGAGCAACCCCGGGACGATAACCAGCCCTCGCACAGGGCGCCTGACAATGCACTTCCGGAACAGCAGATTCATTCGTGAGGAACTCTCTCGATAAAACACCCGCGCCTGCCCTCGCCGCACCCGGCATTCCTCCGCCCTGGTGCCTACAGCTGGTTGCCTGCGCTGGATAGCCTATTGTATCCGAGCCGCCCAACCTCCGGCTCTCGCGCCTCCCGGCTCCCGCCTCCGTGCTCCGCGCCTGCTTTCGGAGTTAGGATCGTAGGTTGCGCATCCGCATTCTTCGAGGCATCCCTTCATGGCCACTTCGCTCTCCGCGCGCCCCCAGCTCCAGTACCTCACCGACCAGATCGACGAGCTGAAGAAAAAAGGCACCCACTTCCGCCTCCGCGTCCTCGACGACGAGCAGGCCCCGGTTTGCACCTACGACGGCAAACGCGTCATCAATCTCGCCTCCAACAACTATCTCGGCCTCTGCAATCACCCGAAACTTCGCGAAGCCGCCCTCCAGGCCATCAAAGATTACGGCGTCGGCTCCGGCGCCGTCCGCACCATCGCCGGCACCATGAAAATCCACATGGAGCTGGAAGAAAAAATCGCCCGCTTCAAGAACGTCGAAGCCTGCGTCGTCTTTCAGAGCGGATTCGCCGCCAACGCCGGCACCGTCTCGGCCATCCTCGGCAAAGAAGACTTCATCATCTCCGACGAGCTCAACCACGCCTCCATCATCGACGGCGCCCGCCTCTCCCGCGCGAAAATCAAAGTCTTCCGCCACAAAGACGTCGCCCACGCCGAAGAGCTGCTGAAAGAAGTGCAGAGCGAGCCCGGCCACAAGCTCCTCATCACCGACGGCGTTTTCTCCATGGATGGCGACATCGGGCCCGTTGGCAAGCTCTCTGACCTCGCCGAAAAATACGGCGCCATCATGATGGTGGATGACGCTCACGCTTCCGGCGTGCTGGGCCGCAACGGGCGCGGGACCGTTGATCATTTTGGCTGCCACGGCCGCGTTGACATTCAGGTTGGCACGCTCTCCAAGGCGATCGGCGCGCTCGGCGGCTATGTCTGCGGCTCAAAGGATCTGATCGACTACCTCTACCACCGCGCCCGCCCGTTCCTCTTCTCGACCTCGCACCCTCCGTCGGTCACCGCCACGTGCATCGCTGCCTTTGATCTTCTGGAATCGGAGCCCGAGCGCATCGAGCGCCTCTGGGAAAACACCCGTTACTTCAAAGGCGAGCTCGGCCGCCTCGGCTTCAACATCGGCGGCGTCAACACCCCCGCCAGCGAAACGCCCATCACCCCCATCATCATCGGCGACGGCCGCCTCACCATGGATTTCTCCCGCGCCCTGTTCGACGCCGGCGTCCTCGGCACCGGCATTGCCTTCCCCACCGTGCCCGAAGGCAAAGCCCGCATCCGCACCATCATGACCAGCGAGCATACCCGAGAGCAGCTCGACCAGGCGCTTTCAACTCTGGAGAAAACCGCCAAAAAAATGGGGGTTTTGTCCTGACGTTAACGCTGTCATCCAGAGGCCGCGCAAAGCGGCCGAAGGATCCGCGGTTGCCTCGGAAGCAAGCGTTGCCAAGTCATTCCGAAATTATCGCCACTTCATTCGGTTCCAGCAGAATCGTGTCTCCAGCCACAGCCTTCGTCATGGGTGGTTGTTCTCCCGTCGAAGGCGCCACATAATCAATCCGTGTCCCTCGGAATCCGGCGGGGAGCCGGAATGCCTCGCCTTTCAGTCGCTTGTTGATGGCGAGAATGCACTTGCCGCGAGCGTTCTCAAAAGCCTGCACCGTCAAGTCGTCGCCCGCATCCCCGGTCTCGACCAGCCGGTCTCCCGGACTGAAATGATCTTTCAGCAGTTGCAACACCCGGAAGCGCGCATTCGGTTTCGCGGTCACATAATCCATCATCGACACGCTGGGATACTGCGTCGGATACCCCACCAGCTGCGACTCGCCCGCGACCTCAATCCCCATTCTCGCCAGATGCACATACAGATCGGCATAAAGCGCGCCGGCCAGATTCCAGTACGCGCTCGCAATGGGCTTGTCGTCGCCCGGCTGATTGTCTGTCGGCAGAATCACGCCCAGCTCATCCAGATCCGTCTTTGTCGAAGGCGAGAGCCGCTTGCGGATCGCCTCCACATACCGCACTGTGTTGAGAAATCCTGCTTCCTGGTCGAAGAACGTGTATTGCCAGGTCTCCGGCCCCTCCCCTCTCCGCGGCGTCGCATAAAAGTGATAGCTGATGAAGTCCAGCGGCGTTCCGCCCGCGTGATGCGCCGGGTTCAGGAAGTACTCGAACATCTCCGGGTGCCCGCCCGGATCGGCCAGCGCCAAAGCCACAAACTTCAGCTCCGGATCGACCTTCCGCATCGCCGCCGTCACCGCGTCGTAAAACTTCGTGTACGACTCCGGTGTCCATCGGTGCTCCGCGTCCACTTCATTCAGAACTTCCCAGTACGCGATCTTGTAGTGGTGCCCCGATGCATGCCATTGCCCGATCTCGTCCCGAAAGCCGCCCTGCGTGTACCAGCCGATCAGCCGCGCATAATACGCGCTCACCTCTTTCATCGACGGATCGCGCAGCTCCGTCCCCTGCGTGTAATCCCAGTCCACCTGATTCGGATCCTCGGGATACGTCACCGGCTTGCTCGTCCTGAACATCCACGCAGGAATCGTGCTGAAGTTCATGACCACCGAGTGCCCCGCGGTGGCCTTCATGAAGTCATCCACCACGGGATCGATAGGCGAGAAATTCCAAAAAGTCCGCCCATCCGCCGGCGGCTTCAACTCCGCAACAACCAGGCGCGGATAAGGAAACCACGGCACGAACCGCACATAATCGGCGCCCAGCCCATGCAATGCCTCAAACGCAGCGTCATGCAGATTCGACCCCGCCAGCAGCTTCGGATTCACGACGACCTGCAGCGTGGGCGTGGTCTTTGAAACCGCTATAACGGTGTCCCAATTCACCCGGATCGCCTGGGCGTGATCCTGCGCCGCCACCGGCAGACAAAGGGAAATCAGCAGAGGAATGCTGCCGATCCTCCATCGCTTCGACATCCAGTCCTCCTTTCTGGCCCTCCAGCTTACCCCGAAAGCAAATGTCGGGACAACGAACGCTGTCGCCTTTCACCAACCCCGCAGAAGCTCCCCGCCGCACCCCTGTATCCTGTCACCAACGCCCATCATGAAGTCCCTCACAGCCTTCGCTGCTCTCGCATTGACTTTGGCCATCGCCGCACCCGCCGCGCCTGCCGCTGTTCCGTCGCCCCGACAGACCACCCAGTCCGACGTCACCGCTCGCCGCAGGGCTCTCAACGATCTCTTCACTCAATACTGGGAAGACCGCCTCAGCCACTCCCCCGAATTTGCTTCGACCATCGGCGACAACCGCTTCAACGACCAGCTCACCGACGACTCCGTCGATGCCTACAATCAACAGCTCGCCCGCGGGCGCGACTTCCTCACCCGCCTCGGCCAGATCGACACCACCGGCCTCTCCGACCAGGAAGTCCTCAGCAAAGACCTCCTCGTCCGCGAGCTCATCGAGCAGCAGGAGGAATCCCGCTTCAAGCCCTGGGAAATGCCCGTCAACCAGTTCAGCGGCCTCCAGCTCTCGCTGCCCCAGCTCGCCGCCCGCCTCAGTTTCACCAGCGCGAAGGACTACGACGACTACATCGCCCGCCTCAACAAGATTCCCACCGCCTTCCGCCAGATCACCGACAACATGCTCGCCGGCGTCGACGATCACCGCGTCCCGCCCAAATACCTCCTCGAAAAAGTCCTCGTCCAGGTCAACGCCATTGCCGCGCAAAAGCCGGAAGACAGCCCCTTCGCGCGCCCCCTGAAACAATTCCCCGCGGGCATTTCCGCCGCCGATCAGACCCAGATCCACGACCAAGTCCTCGCCGCCATCGCCAAACAGGTCATCCCCGCCTACCAGCGCTTCGCCAAGTTCCTTGAGGGTGTCTACATCCCCGCCGGCCGTACCGACCCCGGCGTCGATTCGCTCCCTGACGGCGCCGCGTACTACGCCTTCCTCGTCCAGCAGAGCACCACCACCGACATTCCCGCCGCGCAGATTCACCAGATCGGTCTCGACCAGGTGAAAGAAGACGAAGGCCAGGAACTCGTCATCGCAAAGAGGCTCGGCTACCCGACGATCGCGGCTCTCCGCGCAGCCATTGCCGCCAACCCCAAGCTCCACCCCACCTCCGCCAATCAGCTCCTCGACGCCTTCCGCGGCTACATCAACGGCA
This sequence comes from Acidobacteriaceae bacterium, assembly GCA_036269135.1. Classification (GTDB taxonomy): domain Bacteria; phylum Acidobacteriota; class Terriglobia; order Terriglobales; family Acidobacteriaceae; genus Palsa-343. The sequence goes on along the minus strand of DATASQ010000056.1, from coordinate 96,656 downwards.
TGCGCCCCAAACTCCCCGACCTCTTCACCCACCTGCCCAAAGCGCCCTTAGTGGTCGAAGCCATCCCCGCCTGGATGGCCAAAGACCAGGCGCCCGCCTACTACGAAGAAGGCACCCCCGATGGCTCGCGCCCCGGCACCGTCTTCGTGAACACCTACGACTACGCGCACCGCTCCCTCGCGACGGTGGAGTCCATCGCCTACCACGAAGGCATCCCCGGCCATCACCTCCAGATTTCGCTCGCGCAGGAGCTCACCGACCTGCCCGCCTTCCGCCGCTACCTCCACTACACCGCGTTCACCGAAGGCTGGGGCCTCTACGCCGAACACCTCGGTAAGGACATCGGCTTCTACCAGGATCCCTACTCCGACTTCGGCCGCCTCGAATCCGACGAGTTCCGCGCTATCCGCCTCGTCGTCGATACCGGCGTCCACTCCCAGCGCTGGACCCGCCAGCAGATGGTCGACTACTTCCACGCCCACTCCGGCCTCGACGACGCCACCATCAACGCCGAAGTCGACCGCGACATCGCCTGGCCCGCCCTGGCCCTTGGCTACAAACTCGGCGCCATGGAAATCCTCGCCCTTCGCGACCGCGCCCAGCACGCCCTCGGCCCGAAATTCGACCTCCGCACCTTCGACGACGAGATCATCGACTCCGGCCCGCTCCCCCTCGACGTCCTCGACCAGCGCGTCACCGACTGGATCGCCGTCCAGCGGAAAGCAAATTAACCATGCCCCGCAACAGCACGACCGCCATGAAAGTTGGAGGCTGGATCGCGCTGCTGCCCCTTCTCTTCCTGACAGCCATCTCCCTCGTCAAATACGCGAGCTGGAGCGCCGTCCTCAGCGGCTACGCCGGACTGCCGAGCCAGCAGGCCTTCCTCACCCACGCCACGCGCCTTGCTAATTTGTGGCTCTCCGGCCTGGTCACGGCGGAAATCACGGCAACCCTCCTCCTGTTTCTCCTGCTGCCGTCCCGCCTGCGCCTCCTCCGCTTAGTCATCCCCGTCCTCGCAATCCCCATCCTGACCGGTGCAATCGCCCTCACTCTCGTAATAATCGGCCGCCACGTCCATTGACCGCCCGCACCCTGCACCTGTAACCGCACCCCGCGCCCTGCACCCTGTACCCTGCACCCTGTACCCTGTCCTGGTACCCTGTACCCATTCCCCATGAGCACCCCCCTCAGCCCCACCCCCCGCGCGCCGCGCCCCCGCATCTTCACCCATACCCGCCTCCTCGTCCTGTTCGCGCTCCTCGGCGGTCTCGCCCTCTGCTTCGTTCTGTCGTGGTCCACGCGCGATGCCGTCGCTAACCTCGCCTTCCTCCGCGCCCGCCGCGGAGCCGCGCACTCCCCCGTCGATCTCCGCCCCTGGCAGACTGCGCAGACGCTCGCCTCTCTCGCTGTCACCACCGAAGAACACGACTACGCCCGCGAAGCCGAGCGCCTCGCCGACCACGATGTCGACCAGGCCTTCGCCGCTGCCCTCCGCGCCGCCCAGCTGCAGTCGCGCCACCAAACTCTCACCGGCGAGGCGCTCACTCTTTCCCGCCGCGTTGCCCAGCTCCAGCACGAGGTCGAGCAGGACCAGGCCGTCGTCAACCGCCTCAAAGCCACAGCCGCCTCACCCCCCGCCGCCTCAAAATCCGTACCGGCCGCCGGCTCTGACGCTCTCCAGGTCGCCCAGGCCCAGCTCGGCCTCGACTCCGATCAGCTCACCGATGCCCAGCACGATCTCGACCGCGCCACCGGCAACGCCAGCGTCATCATCCAGAACGAGCTCGCCTCGCACGAAGCCTCCATGCGCCAGTACGAGCAGCAGCAGCAGAGCGGCGACGGCCAAACCGCGGTGGTTACGCTGAAGCGCAAGAGCACCCTCGTCGAGCGGCTCCGCTCCTGGTTCAGCCAGCGCAGCCGCTATGCCTCTCTCCAGCAGGCCATGGCGGAAGCGCAGACAGAGGCCCGCACCCTCACCGGCGATCACAACGCCCTCGAATCCCAAATGAACGCCGCCACCTCGGCCGCGCCGCTCACCCTTTCTCAGATCCAGGACCGCTCCACCCAGCGCCAGATCCTTTCCATCGACGACGACCGCATCCAGACCGATCAGCAGCTCGCCACCGTCTACTCCCGCTGGAGCAGCCAGGTCCTCCTCCAGCACCGCATCATGCTCCACCTCATCCTGCAGTCGCTGGAGATCATCCTCCTCATCGTCCTCGGCATGATCCTCGGCGATGCCCTCGTGCGCCGCCTCATGGAACGTCCCTCGCTCGGCCGCCGCCAGCTCCAGACCCTCCGCACCATCTTCGAAGTCGGCGTCCAGGTGATCGGTCTCGTCCTCATCGTCATGGTCCTCGTCGGTCCGCCTCAGCAGACCGCCACCATGATCGGACTCGCCACCGCCGCCCTCACCATCGCCCTCCAGGATTACATCCTGGCCTTCATCGGCTGGTTCATGCTCGTCGGCAAAAACGGCATCCGCATCGGCGACCGCGTCGAGATCAACGGTGTCTGCGGCGAGGTCATCGATTTTCGCCTCATGAGCACCAGCCTGCTTGAAACCACCGGCCTCGCCCAGACCGGCGAGCCCACCGGCCGCACCGTCACCTTCCTCAACAGCTATGCCATCCGCGGACAGCTCTTCAACTTCTCCAGCGAAGGCCAGTGGCTCTGGGACGAGATCACCGTCACCCTCCCCGCCGGCGAGGACATCGACGCTCTCGCCCACAGGATCGAGAACGCCGCCCGCGAAGAAACCCAGGAGAATGCCCGCCTTGCCGAGCAGGAATGGCAACACAGCGCCCGGGCCACAGCCCTCAGTCGCCTCAGTGCCGCGCCCGTCGTCGCCCTGCGTCCCTCCGGCGGCGGCATCGATCTTCAGCTGCGCTACGTCACCCGCGCCTCCGCCCGCTTCGAGGTCCGCGACCGCCTCTACCGCCGCGTCCTCCAGTTACTCCACGAAAAGGCCCGCGACAGCCACCCCGCCGGGTCGCAAGCCACCCTCAGCGGCTGAACAAAGTCCCCTGCAACCTGGAACCTTTAACTTGTAACCTGTCTTTCTCCGCCGCCCCCACCACCCGCCGCACCTCTTCCAACTCTTCGCCCGTCACCGGCAGCCGTGGCGGACGCACCCGCGCATTCCCCGTCCCCGTCTCCTGCTGCACCTGCTTGATTAGCTGCACAAACTTCGGCACCGTATCCATCCGCAGCAGCGGCAGGAACCAGCGGTACAGCGCAAACGCCTCTTCCCACCGTCCCTCCCGCGCAGCATCGAACAGCGCCACCGACTCCGCCGGAAACGCATTCACCAGCCCCGCGACCCATCCCACTGCGCCCGCCGCCATCCCCTCGACGATCGCATCGTCCACGCCGACAAAAATCCGCAGCCGCTCCCCCGTCAGCGCCCGAATCGCCGTCACGCGCCGCACATCCGCGCTCGACTCCTTCACCGCCACCAGATTCCCGTGCTCCTCCGCCAGCGCCTGCACCGCCTCCGGCAGAAAATCCGTCCCGTACGACACCGGATTGTTGTAGAGCATGCATTCCAGCGGCGTTGCGCGAAACACCGCCGCCACATACGCCTGCATTTCGCGATCGTCGCCGCGATACACGTAGGGCGGCAGCACCATCAGCCCTGAGCAGCCCGCCGTCTCCGCCGCCTTCGCCAGCGCCACCGCCTCCTCGGTGGATAACGCCGAGATCGCTCCCACCACCGGCGCGCCTTTCGCGGCAGAAACAACGTTCCGCAGCAGCGCTTCCTTCTCGGCAAACGTCAGCGTCGCCGCTTCCCCCAGCGAGCCCAGCGCAATCATCCCCGTGCACCCGTTTTCCAGCAGCCACTCGACGTGCCGCGTCATAAACGCGTGATCGACCGCCAGCTTCTCATCGAAACCCGTCGTGATCGCCGGCATCACACCGCTCCACTGCATACACTCTCCTTGGTTCTCGTGGTATTAGCACCGTTCCGGTTACTTGTTCTGCAGTCCCGCCGCAGCCAGGCTCCCCACCCGCGCCGGAAACAAAGGCGGCCGCACTGAATCCGCCGCCCACCCCAGCAGAAACTCCGTTGCCGCCCCGCACACCCGTCCCTGGCACGGGCCCATCCCGCACCGCGTCTGCAGCTTCGCCTCGCGCCAGTTCGCCCGTCCGCGCAGCGCCTCCATCGGCACATCCTCGCAACGGCAAACAACCGTCTCATCCGTCGCTAACTCGCGCAGCTCCGGATCCAGCCGGCACACCGCCGCCAGATCCCGCACAAATCCCAACCTGCGCCGCCTCCGCTCCGCCAGCCTTCGCGCCGCATCGATCCGCCCGCACGCCGCCAGCCCCGCCATTTGCCCCTCTAACTGTGACAATTCCACGCCGCCAATCCCCGTCGGCTCCCCCGCGCAGTAGACTTCCGCCACCGAAGTCCGCATCTGTTCATCCGTTGTGACAAATCCCTCTTCGATCCGGCATCCCAGCAGCGCCGCCAGCTCCCCATTCGCCACCAGATGATACCCGCACGCCAGATAATCGCACCCGGCCTCCCAGTGCTTCTTTCCCTGCCGCAGCGTCACGCTGCGCACCCGCTCCTTGCCATGAGCCGCCGTCACCCAGCAACCCGTCAGCAGAGGCGTCCGCATGCTCATGCGATACCGCCCTCCCTGCCACAGCTTTCCCGGCTCGCGCAGCACCTGCAGTCCAAACCGCGCCAGCCGCCCCAGCGGAGCCTGTTCGCACACCGCCACCACGCGCGCCCCCCGCTCCGCCAGATGCGCCGCCACCGCCAGCAGCAGCGGACCCGTGCCCGCCACCACCACCCGCTTGCCCGCAATGGGCAAGCCGCCGCGCACCAGAGCATCCAGTCCGCCCGCGCCTGTCACATTCGGCAGCGTCCAGCCAGGAAACGGCAGAAACCGCTCCCGCGCCCCCGTCGCCAGAATCACCTTCCCCGCATGCAACTCCGCAACCGCGCCGCCCGCATTTCGTTCCGCCAGCAGCACCGTGGGACCCGCCGCGTCGAACACCCGCCACCCCTGCAACCGCACCACACCCGACGCCTCCAGCCGCGCCATCCATCCGCGCGCCGCCCTGGGCAGAGCCGCTCCGCTGCGCCAAATCTGTCCGCCCGCCGCGGGATTGTCATCCACCAGCCCCACACGCCGCCCGCACGCCGCCGCCGTCACCGCAGCCGCCAGCCCCGCCGGACCCGCCCCCACCACCAGCACATCGAAGCTGTCCCTCATGCCGTCCGCACATCCATCCCCGCCGCGCACACGATCTGACAGCTCCGCTGGTGCGCCGCGCCGTCAATCGTCAGGCGACACTCAAAGCAAATCCCCATCCCGCACAGCGGCCCGCGCGGCTCGCCCTTCACCGATCTTCGCGTAGCCGCTCCCACCATCATCACCGCCGCCGCAACCGTCGTCCCCGCCGTCACGGTCACCGCCGTCCCGTCGATCATCAGCGAAATCGCCCGTTCAGGCATCCGCCCGCTCCGCAAACCGCCCCGGCGCATACGGCTCCGCCGGAATCTCCGCCTGCTCGCCCAGCATCGCCGCCACCAGCACCTCCGCCGTTCCCAGCGATGTCGTAATCCCCAGCCCCTCGTGCCCCGTCGCCAGCCATACCGAATCATCGCCGGGCCACCGCCCAATCAGCGGCAGCTTGTCCGGCGTCGCTGCGCGAAATCCCGTCCACACCCGAATCGCCTCCAGCCCGCCAAGTCCCGGCAAGTAGCTCTCCGCCCGCGCGAGCATCGCCGCCAGCAGTGCGCGATTCACCTCCGCGTTCTCCGCCCCATACTCTCGCGACGACCCGATCAGCAGCTGCCCTGTCCTGCGCGGCTGCACGTTGAACGCCACCGAATCCGTGCTCATCGAATGCGCGCTCTTCAGATACCCCAGCTCCACCAGCTGGTGCCGCACCCATCCCGGATACCGATCCGTGATCACCAGATGCCCGCGCCGCTTCCGCACCGGTAGCCCCGGCACCATCGGCCCCGCATCTGTGCCTGCCGCGATCACAATTGTTTTCGCCCCCAGCGATGACCCATTCTCCAGCCGCACCCGCCCGTGCCCCGCGGCCACTACGCGCTGCCCCAGCCGCACCTCGGCTCCGGCTTTCTCCGCCTCCTGAATCAAAAACGCCGCGGCGCATGGCGGATAGAGCACCGCATCGCCCCCCACCCGCAGCGCCCCCGCAAGCCCCGCTCGCAAATGCGGCTCCGCCTCCGCCAGCGCCGCGCCATCGAGGACCTCCGCTCTCAGCCCCGCCGCCGCATACACCCCCTGCTTCCGCCGCACCTCCGCCATCTCTTCGTCATCCGCGGCCACCCACAGCGTCCCGCACGCGTCGAACTCCGCCTCCGCCGGCAGCTCGTCCGCCAGCTCCCCCCACAGCTTTTGCGAATACGCCGTCAGCGCCAGTTGCGCCGGCGAGTCATCCATTGCCACAATGTGCCCCATCCCCGCTGCCGTCGCGCCGCTGCCCACGCCCGCCGCATCCACCACCACGGTGCGCAGCCCGCGCCGCGCGCACGCCCGAGCGCACGCCGCGCCCACAATGCCCGCACCCACTACCACTACATCCGCCACTTCGCTCATGAAACGATGCCCGTCCGAAAGGGATCCTCCGGATCCAGCAGCAAACGGTTCTCCGCCGTAATGAATGCCCGCCCCGTGATGCTCGGAATCACTGCACCGCTCTCGTCCAGCCGGTACGTTCCCTCGAACACCGTCCCCAGAATCCCCTCCTGCCGCCACACCGCGCCCGGCATGAGCTTCCCATCCTCCGCCAGGCACGCCATCTTCGCGCTCGTTCCGGTTCCACACGGCGACCGGTCATACGCCTTCCCAGGACACAGCACAAAATTTCGGCTCCCTGCCTCCGACCCGGCTTCGGCAAACACCTCCACGTGATCGATCGCCTCGCCGTTCTTCGCCGTGATCCCCTGCGCCCCCAGCGCCTGCCGAATCGCCCACGCGTACTCCGTCAGCGCCTCGCGATTTTCCAGACTCAGCGCCACCGGCGCTCCTTCCGCCAGAAAAAACCAGTTCCCACCCCACGCCACATCACCCTTCACCGGCCCAAACCCCGGCACCTCCACCACCACGCCCTTCCGGTACCGATAGCTCGCCACGTTCTCCACCGTCACACGACCGCCCCCATGCAGCGTCGCCCGCACCGTGCCCACCGGCGTCTCGATCCGATGTTCGCCCGCCCCGATCCGTCCCAGATGCTCCAGCGTCGCCACCACCCCAATCGTTCCGTGTCCGCACATCCCCAGATAACCGACGTTATTGAAGAAGATCACGCCCGCCGCGCATGTCCGATCCACCGGTTCGACCAGCAGCGCGCCCACCACCACGTCCGAGCCCCGCGGCTCGTTCACCACTGCCGATCGGAAGCCCTCATGCTCCCGCGCCATCCGCGCCCGTCGCTCCGCCGGCGTCCCCCCGCCCAAATCCGGCCCACCCGCGATCACCACCCGCGTCGGCTCGCCCTCCGTGTGCGAATCGATGACCTCGACAATCTCCATCGCCCTCATATCCCGATCACTATACCGAACGCCGTCCTGCACAGATTCACCGCTCCCAACGCGCCACCCCGTCAGGCATAGCCAAAGATCCCAGCGGCGCCCGCATCCTCCCTCTCCCCACCACCCAGTCGAGAAAGCAGCCGGTCCAGATCGCGCTCTGGCAGCAAGACCAGCAGGCCAGGACAAAACCACCGCCTTTGCGGGCCCCGGAATCAAGGCCGCGTGATTGTCAACCTGCAACCGGACGCCTGTAACCTGTAACCATGACCGACTCGAACGTCTCCAACCTCCGCGTGGCCGTCCTGGGTGCCGGCAAAATGGGCGGCATTCTGCTCCAGGCCTTCCTCAAGCAGCAGATCCTTGCCCCGGAACGACTCTCCGCCACCGTCGCTCATGCCGACCGCGCTCAGGTGCTGGCCGCGCAGTGGGGCATTGAGGTCTCCACCGACAACGTCGCCATCGCCGGCAACGCCGACGTGATCCTGCTCGGCGTGAAGCCCGTGCAGGTGCCGGGGCTGGTCGAGGAGATTCGTCCCGCGCTGACCTCGGATAAGCTGCTGATCTCCTTCGCCGCCTCAGTCCGCACCGAAGCAATTGAAAAAGCCGCCGTCGAGGAAGTCCCGGTCGTCCGCGCCATGCCCAATACCCCGTCGATGCTGGGCGCGGGCATCTCCGCGCTCTGCCGCGGACGCTTCGTCCAGCCCCGGCACATGGCTCTGTCCGAAAGCCTCTTCGCTGCCGTGGGCCGGACAGTGGTGGTGGACGAGAAGCACATGGACGCGGTGACCGGGCTCTCCGCCTCGGGGCCGGCGTTTATCTACATCATTCTGGAATCGCTGGCCGAAGCGGGCGTAAAGGTCGGGCTGCCCCGCGACATCGCCACGCTGCTGGCCGCGCAAACCACCTATGGAGCCGCCAGGATGGTCCTCGAGACCGGCTACCATCCGGCCCTGCTCAAGGATGCTGTAACAACCCCGGCCGGGTGCACGATCGACGGAATCCTTGAACTGGAAGAAGGCGGGTTGCGCGTGACGCTCATCAAAGCAGTCATGCGCGCCAGCCAGCGCGCTAAGGAACTCGCCGCCGGCTAGACTACGATCCGCCATGACTCCCCGCACGGCCATCCAACGCGCCCTGCAGCCCCGAACCTCGGAAGCGGCGTCCGAAGCGCCGCCCGTCGAAATGACGGTGATCCATCTGCTGCCGCCGCGTTCGGCCGCGCCCGACGTCCCGCCGCTCCGTACCTCGCGACTCTTTCTGGGGTGCGAGTTTGTGCTGCTGTTTCTGGGGCTGCCGCTGGTTTTGGCTCTAAGGCTGATCCGCCACGTTCCACCCATACCGATTTTGTGGGCGGTCGGCGCCTACTGCCTGGTGGCTCTGCTGCGCGACCCAACCTTCGACCGCAAACAGCTTTGGAACGCCGCACCGCTCCGTCGCCAATTGCTGCCGATGTTGGCGCTCTTCTGCGCGGGAGCGGTCGTCGTCACGCTGCTCGTCCGCCTCTTTGCGCCACAGTTCTTTCTCGCGCTGCCGCGGATGCATCCAGGCTTTTGGGCGCTGGTGATGGTGCTGTATCCGGTGCTTTCGGTCTACCCGCAGGCGCTGGCCTACCGGGCATTTCTCTTCCACCGCTACCGCGTGCTGCTGCCGGAGGCGCCACGCGCCGAAGCCTGGCTGCTGATCGTGGTGAGCGCGGCGACGTTTGCGCTGATGCACCTGGTCTTTCGCAACTGGGTAGCGATCGCCCTCACGTTCCCTGGCGGCCTTCTCTTTGGCTGGCGTTACTGCCGCACACGCTCGCTGTGCGTCTCCTGGCTGGAGCACGCGCTGTACGGCTGCCTGCTCTTTACCATCGGGCTCGGACCCTACTTCTATACGCGCTTTGTGTGAGGTCGCGGGAGCTGGCAGGCCGGAACCAGGCGGAATCGGAGCCCTGGAGCTTCCGCTGCAAAGGAAGTCGGTCTCCCAGCTCCCGGCTCCCGGCTCCAGGCTCCAGGCTCCAGGCTACAGGCTGCCTCACTGCGGCTGATGCGCGCCCTGATCCGCGCCGCGCACCGCGCCTTTGGTCGTGTTCTTCGTCTTGTGATACGCCTTCTTCGTGCCCTTTTTCGTTTTGTGCCAGCCTTTTTTCGTGGCCTTCTTCGTGCCCCGCCCCGCATCTTTGGCGCCGTTCCTGGTGTCGCGACCGGCTTGTTTCATGTCCTGCTTCGCGCTCGTGCCCTGATCGCTCTGCGCGCGCGGAAGCCCGAACGCGGGCGTCACCATGAGCGCCGCTCCTAACATTGCTGCCCACCACTGCCGATTCCTTGTCATGCTAAGGGAGGATGATGGGACAAGGCGGCGAGTTGCGCTGCAACCGGCGATTCACGGCTTAAAATTGTTTTTCGGATTCTTTCTGTGACCTCTTCTGCAGCGATTCCCACGCAACCCGCTCTGGCGCCGGCCGTCCCACCGGCACTCCACCGCTTTGCCTGGTTCGTGCTTGCCTATAACGTCGCGGTGATCGTGTGGGGCGCCGCGGTCCGCGCCACCAGCTCCGGCGGCGGCTGCGGCGAGCACTGGCCCCTGTGCGACGGCACCCTGATCGTTCATCACCCCGGCGTTGCCACGCTCATCGAGCTGTCGCACCGGGTCACGAGCGGCATCGATACCCTCTGCGTGCTGGGCCTTTTCTTCTGGACCTTCGCCGCCGCGCCGAAGCGCCACCTGGCGCGCGCGTGCGCCGTGGCCGTGCTGATCCTCACCTTCAACGAGGCGCTCCTCGGCGCCCTGCTGGTCGAGCTGGGTCTGGTGGCGCACAACCAGTCGCCGGCGCGGGCGCTGTATCTCGGACTGCACCTGACGAACACGCTGCTCCTCCTGGCCGCGCTGACTTTGACGGCGCACTTTCTTTCGCGGCGCAGCGGAAGCATGCGCGGTTCGGTGCAGTGGCGCGCGCCTGGCCTGGCGCTGACCGGCCTGATTGCGGTTCTTTTTGTCGGGGTCACCGGCTCGCTCGCGGCTCTGGGGGACACGCTCTACCCCGCGCACAATCTGCTGCGGGCCATTACCCAGGATTTCTCGCCGGGCAGCAACTGGCTGCTGCGCATCCGCTGGCTCCATCCCGCCTTCAGTGTGGTGGCCGGGGTTTTCATCGTGTGGATCGTTGCCCGCGGGTTGCGCCGCCTGGAGACGCGCGGTCTGGGGATGCTGGTCCTCGGGCTGCTGGGCCTGCAATATCTGCTCGGCGTAGCCGATTTAGCGCTGCTGGCGCCGACGTGGCTCCAGATGGCGCACCTGCTCGGGGCCGACCTGCTTTGGATCAGCCTCGTTCTCCTGGCAGCCCGCCTTTGTTGGGTTCCCGCAGCGACGCCGGCGGAACCGGCGCCGTCTGCCGTTCCGGGATAATCCGCTTGCCTCCCCGCCATCGGGCGCGTAAATTGCTCGGTTGGCCCGTAAGTGCCGAATTAAAGCGATTCACCCAATCGACAGGACAATCATTGTGACCTCTGCCATCGCAACGCCCGCCTCTGCAGCTCTGCAGCATGAATTCGAAGAAAAGCACTCCCGGCTCGCCGCCCTCATGGACGAAAACGGCTGGAACGCTGTCCTGTTCAGCCGCCACGAGAATCTTGCCTGGGCGACCGCGGGCCGCGTGGAAGCGCGCGTCGCGCTCGGCATGGAGACTGCGGTCTGCTCGCTGCTCCTGACCCGGGAAGGCCGCCGCTACTACATCGCTCCGAATAATGAGGCCGCCCGTTTAGCCGACGAAGAGTTTGCCGGACTGGGGTTCGAGCCCGTGATCTATCCCTGGACGGAAGACGCTGCGGCCGATCTGGCCCACAAGCACGGAGGCCCGGAGATCGGGGCCGATACACCCCAGCCTGGCTTTTATCCCTGGAACTTCACCAGCCTGCGCGCGCCGCTGCTCCCGGGAGAGGTGGAGCGCTTCCGAGCGCTGGGCAACGCGGTCGCCGAGTCCACCACGCGCCTGTTGAAAGGCCTCGCCCCCGGCGTGACCGAGGACGAGATGGCCGCGCGCGTGGCCGCCGACCTGCTCGCGCAACACATCACCCCCAGCGTGGTGCTGATGGCCGCCGATGAGCGGATCTTCCGCTACAAGCACGCCGTGCCCCGCAAGGGCGTTCTTCGGAAATACGGCATGCTGAACCTGTGCGCGCGGCGCGACGGCATGGTCGTCTCCATTACGCGCTTCGTGCACTTTGGGCAGATGCCGGGCGAGCTGGCGGCAAATTTCGAAAAAGCCGCAAGGATCAATGCCGAACTGCTGCACGCCAGCCGCGCCGGTGCAACTTCGTCCGGGCTCTATGCCGTGGCCGCCCGGGGCTACGCCGCCGCCGGGGTTCCCGACGAGATCGGGAATCATCACCAGGGAGGCCCGTGCGGATATCTGGAGCGCGACTGGGTGGCCACGCCCACCGGCACGCAAACACTCGCATCGGCGCAGGGGTTGGCCTGGAATCCCAGTCTGCAGGGCGCCAAGGCCGAGGACACCGCCCTGCTCCGCGATGGCGCGATCGAGATTCTGACGGCTACACCGGAGCTTCCTGTGATTGAGTGCGCGGTGGACGGGACGAGGTATCGTTCCGCTGGCGTGCTTCTGGCGTAGCCCGCAGTTTTCTCGGCGGCCGAGTGAAATCCTGGCGTGGAAGTCCTCGGAGCGCGAAAATCATCGCTTTTTCGCGTGCTCGTGGTATCGTGGCCCGAAGGTTTGTTGTCCTCCCAAAACCCGGGGGTCGTTCTGATCCCCGGCTCTTTTTCCTGCACAGCCGCCTGGCTGTCGTCTTGCCGCAGGGCATCTCTCCCATATCTCCGCTACTCTCAACGCTAAGAGGTTGGCGATGAAACCCCTGTGGCTGCCGCTGCTTTGCCTTTTGTCGTTGCCTCTGCTGGCGCAGAATCGCATCCCTGCCGGCACCGTTCTCCCGGTGCAGCTCGATACCGGACTGAACGCGCGGAAACTGCACGCCGACGAAACGGTGCGGGCGCGGATCATGCAGAACATCCCGGGTACGCCCATTCGCCGCGGCGCACAGGTGCTGGGCCACGTGGTGAGCGCGACGCCGGACCGGATTGAGATTCATTTCGACGCGGTTTCCGCCCATGGCCGGCGCATCCCCATCACCGCCAGCGTGCGCGCGATTGCTTCCATGCTGGAGGTGGAGGAGGCGCAGATTCCCGAAGGCGGCCCAAGCCGCGGCCTTCCCCCTGAGGATCGAAATACCCGTCAAATCGGCGGTGATGTCGTTTATCGCGCCGGCGGTCCAGTCGCCCGGGGGACGGACGTGGTGGGCCAATCCATGCCCTATGGCGCCCTCGGCCGCCTCGCTGCCAATCCGCCCTGTCGAAAAGCAGTCGACGGCAATGACCGCCCGCAGGCCCTGTGGCTGTTCTCGACGGATGCGTGCGGCCTCTACGGCTATTCCGGCGTGAAGCTCCAGCACGCGGGCCGCTCGGCGCCGGTGGGCACGATGCGGATCGCCGCGCCCGCGGGCAAGCTCAACATTCGCAGCGGCAGCGGGCTGCTGCTCCGGGTGCTCGGGTCGTAAGCCCAGGCTCCCTTAAGCCTTCTTTTCGGAGGGCTTGCCCCGGTAAATCCGCGAGATCGCCCGCAGCACTGCCTTTGCCGGGAGGGTGCCGTCCTCTTCCGCAAATACGATCTCCCCCACGCGCTTCACCTGCGGCCGGTAATACCAGCGGCTGAAGAGGCAGAGGTGGTCGGCCACATCGCCGGCGCTCTTCGTGGAGCGCCGGCTGCGCGGCTCGTCGGGTGCGGGGGCAAGTTCGGCCAGCGCCGCCTCCAGCCGCTGCTCCAGTTCATCGCGCGAAGCTACCGTGACAACGGCTGCATCGAGCGGAACGGCTTCCATGCGGGCGACCGGCTGGGTATAAAGCGAGGTGGAACCGGCCGCCTCGTTCGGATGCCGCATACCGGCCACCGAATAGAACGCGGGTCCGCGCAGCATTCCCTGGGCCAGCCGAAACAGCGCGACGTGCTCCGTTTCCGCCGCCGGCTGAACGATGATGCCGTCGAGGTGCGCCAGGGGACGGACGGCTCCGGGCGCTTCCCCGGCCACCTGCTCCGCTTTGGCCATGCGGCTGTGCAGCTCCGCCGCCCTTTCGAACTCCATGAATTCTGAGGCCGTGTCGCGCTCCTTGCGCAGCGCCTCCGCCAGGCTCGCGCCGCGCGTGCGCAGGAACACTCGCACCGCAGCGGCCTCTTCGGCATAGCGCTCGTCGCTGCACCCCCGGAAACACGGCGCCAGGCACTTCTTCATCTCGGAGTAGACGCAGCCGGGAAACGCCGGGTCTGGCGCGAGTTCCTCATAGCAGCGGCGCAGCTTAAACAGGTCCAGCATGTCCTCGAGAAACGTTTCGGCCGCAATGCGCGACGGGAACGGCCCGTAGAGATCCTCCATGCCGGATTTTGTCACTTTGTTGGTGACATAAACCCGGGGGTACGCGTTCTCTATGGTCATGCGCAGCAGAGCCGGCGGGCGCAGATGCAGGCGCTTGCGCGCGCGGTCACCAAAAGCGGACCAGGAGGCGGCATAGAGCCGCAGCAGCGCCTCGAAATCCGACCCGGTGAGGGCGTACTCGATGCGGGCTGCATGTCCAGCCAGCCGCAGCCGCCTGGTTTGATCGGGCCGCGCGTCGAGCAGACGCCGCAGCCGCCGGCGCAGATTGGGGGTGCGGCTGATGTAAGGCTCGGCCTGAGGATCTTCGCCGAAAAGCGCGAAGACCCCGGCTTCGGCGGGAATCGCTTCCCATGCCGGATGCGCCGTGTCGAAGGCGAGCTGGTTGGGAAACATTACGCTCCCGCGATGGTCATGCCGTCGATGCGCAGAGTCGGTGCGGCCGTGGCGCCGCGAAACTGCAGATCGCTGCCGATGGCGGTGATGTTGCGCAGCATCTCCCTGAGGTTGCCGGCAATGGTGATCTCGTGCACGGCATACGCCAGCTCGCCGTTCTCAATCCACAGTCCCGCGGCGCCGCGGGAATAATCGCCGGTGACCAGGTTCACCCCCTGGCCCAGCAGCCGCGTCACGTAGAGGCCGCGCTCCACGCCGCGCAGGATCGCTTCGGGCGTCTCCGTGCCGGCCTCCATGTAGAGATTGCCGGCGTCCAGATAAGGATTCCCCGCCAGACCCCGGCCCGCGTTGCCGGTGCTCTTCATGCCCAGCTTGCGCCCGGCATACGTATTCAATATGTAACTGTTGAGGATCCCTTGATCGACGATTACCGTGCGCCGGCTGGCCAGGCCCTCGGCATCGAAGGGCGAGGTGCCGAAGCCGCCGCAGATCGTCCCGTCGTCGACGATCGTGACCGAAGGCGCCGCAACCTGCTCGTGCAACTGTCCCGCGAAGATCGAGGCCTGCCGGTAAATGGCGTCCCCCGCCGCGGCGTCGAAAACCGCGCCCACCATGCCGCGCGCCACCTCCGGCGCAAACACCACGGGCGCCTGCTGGGTGGGAACGCGGCGCGCATCCAGCATGCGCAGCGTGCGCCGCGCCGCTTCGCGCCCTACCTCCTCCGGCGGGTCGAGAGCGCGCAGCGCCCGCGCCTGCGACCACCAGAAATCCCTCTGCATTTCACCGTTGGTGCTTTGAGCGATGGGGCTGGCGGAAACAGAACAGTACGACGACCGGTATTCGCCCACGAAACCGCGGGAGTTGGCGAAGATGCGCCGGCCGGTGGCTGCGTCAAAGCTGCCGCCATCGCTGTTCACCAGGCGCGTATCGACGGCCATGGCCGCGGCTTCGGCGCGGCGCGCCCAGGCAATGCGCTCCTCGGTGGGCAACGAGTAAACATCCTCATGAAAAAGCTGCAGGTCGCCGCTCAGCTGGCCGAATTCTTCCGCGTCGGCCAGCCCGGCAAAGGGATCGACGCTGGTGACGGCCGCCAAAGCGACGGCGCCCCGCACCAGATGCTCGATGCCGTCTTCGGTGAAATCGCTGGACGACGTGCTCGCCACGCGATAGCCATTGTCCGCGGCCACAAGCACGCGCAGCCCCACGCCGCGCGAGCCCGATTCCTTGAGCGTTTCCACTTCGCCCAGCCGCACGCTGGTCGAAAACTCGTCGCCCTCGCGGACCGTGACCTCGGCATCGGACGCGCCGCCCCGCAGGGCTCGGGCCACGATGTCAGCCGCGAACGCGCTGAGATCCACACCGGTCTGCGCGGCGGTTGTCATCGCCCCGTGCCCCCCACCGTCATCCGATCCAGCTTCACGGTAGGCATGCCCACCCCCACCGGCACGCTCTGCCCATCTTTGCCGCAGGTGCCAATGCCTTCGTCCAGCGCCAGATCGTTCCCCACCATCGAGACATGCTTCAGCGCCTCCGGCCCGTTGCCGATCAGCGTCGCGTCGCGCACCGGCGCGGTGATTTTGCCGTCCTCGATCAGATAAGCCTCCGACGCCGAAAAAACGAATTTCCCGCTGGTGATGTCCACCTGCCCGCCGCCGAAGTTCACGGCGTAGAGGCCGCGCTTTACGCTGCGCAGAATATCGGCCGGATCGTCCTCCCCGGCCAGCATGTAAGTGTTGGTCATGCGCGGCATGGGAATCTGCTGATAGCTCTCGCGCCGCCCATTGCCCGTCCCGGCGATGCCCATTAGCCGCGCGCTCAGCTTGTCGCTCAGGTAGCCCTTGAGGATGCCGCCTTCGATGAGCACCGTCTCCTGGGTCGCCGAGCCCTCATCGTCCACATTGAGCGAGCCGCGGCGCGAAGGCATCCGCCCGTTGTCCACCACGGTCACCTTCGAGCTGGCCACCGGCTGCCCAATGAGCCCGGCAAACGCCGAGGTCTTCTTGCGATTGAAGTCCGCTTCGAGGCCATGCCCCACCGCTTCATGCAGCAGAACGCCAGGCCATCCCGGGCCAAGCACCACTTCCATCTCGCCGGCCGGCGCCGCCACCGCGCTTAACTGCAGAATCGCGGTGCGCGCCGCCTCCTCGGCAAAATGCTCCGGGCTCTTCGCGCCGGCAAAGTAGTCGATCTCCACCCGCCCGCCGCCGCCCGAACTGCCTTTGGCGGTGTGCTCCGCGTCCTTCGCGATCACGAAGACGCTCATCCGGGCCAGAGGCTGCGTGTCGCTGGCGAAGGTCCCGTCGGAGGCGGCAATCAGAATGCGCCGCACCTCGTCGGCATAGCTGGCCCGCACCTGCGTGATGCGCGGATCGTACCGGCGCGCGGAGCGATCGGCGCGCTGCACCAGATCCAGCTTGAGCGAGAGGTCGGTATCCAGCTCCGCGGCCGGTGCGGGATAAAGGCTGGGCGCCTCGGTCTCCGTAAAGCCCTGCACCCGCTGCTTTGAGGGCCCGCTGGCAATCAGCGCCGCGGTCCGCGCCGCGCGCAGCAGCCGGTCGGCCGAGAGATCGTCGGTATAGGCATACCCGGTGCGCTCGCCGCTCAGCACGCGTACGCCGCAGCCGGCGCTCACCCCCTGGCTCGCCGACTTGACGATCTGCTCGTCCAGACCCAGCGAGGTGGCCGCCACGGATTCGAAGTACAAATCGGCATAATCGCCGCCCGCCGCAAGCGCCTCGCCCAGGCACCGCTCCAGAAGCCGCTCGGTGATGCCAAACTTCTCAAAAAAGTAGCGTTTATGATCCACCCTCAGTCCCCTCTCACCCGCTCCCATTCCAACCCGAGAGCGCGTCACCGCAGTAACGTCCACTCCTGTTGCTTCTTTGATTCTTAATTAGATTTACCTGTGCCGTCGATACCGGGTCGTGTCATGCTCATACCCATGAAGAAGTTCGTGCTCGTCGCCCTGCTGCTGGCGTTCTCCGGATCGGCCTTCGCGGCCACGAATCACCACACCAAACACCACAAACACCACAAGACCCACAACGGCACGCCGAACCACCCGCATAGCTAACGCCGGGTTGTCGTCTCTTCCGTCGCATCGCCCACGGTCCAGGGATTGCCGTCCGCCGGCAAACCGGGCCGGCCCCGTCTTGTCCCCCCCTCCGAATCGTTGTACCTTCCGGTGTATGAGCACGCTGCCCGTCGCCTCCACGGAAAAAGACCCTCGTTTCCCAATCGGCAGGTACAACCGCGCCGCCGCCAATCTCACCGACCCTCGCGGCTCGATCGCCACACTGGCGGCTCTTCCGCAGAACCTGCGTTCCGCCGTCCAGGGTCTGAGCGACGCACAGCTCGACACGCCCTACCGCCAGGGCGGCTGGACCGTCCGCCAGCTGGTGCATCATGTCGCCGACAGCCACATGAATGCCTATGTCCGCATTCGCCTGGCCCTCACCGAAGACTGGCCGACCATCAAGCCTTACAACGAAAAAGCCTGGGCCGAGCTACCGGACGCGCGCACCGCGCCCCTGCAGGTCTCCCTTGATTTGATCGAAGCCCTGCATGGCCGGTGGACGCTGCTTCTGCGCTCGCTGACCGAAGACCAGTGGCAGCGCGGCTACACCCACCCGGAAAACGGCCGCCAGTCCATCGCCGAGGCCGTAGCGCTCTACGACTGGCACTCCCGCCACCACCTCGCGCACATCCAGGAATTACGAAAGAGCCGGACCTGGTAAGGTTTTGCTTGCCTCGCCGACTGCCGGCGCGGACCATCGAAGCAGATGCCCGCCGCCGCAGCTTCCACCCACGCGCCTCTTCCCGCTGCCAGTCTGGCCCGGTCGATTGAGGCCTTCCTCGCCGATCATCCCCGCGCCGTAGTCATGGAAGACGGCCAGCTGCTGTTCGATCTTCGCCTCGACCATTGCTCCATCACCGCCGACCGCGGCCGCTGCCTCCTCCATCTCTGGTCCGCGGAGCGCAATCTCGTCCGGACGGTTTACGGTCTGCAGCCGCGCCGGGATACTCTGCGCCTCGAAACGCGCCGCTTTGGCCAGAGCCGCCCCCAGATCCTCACCCTCGTCCCCGATCCGGATTTCCGTACCCCGACAGCCAGGGACACCGCCCGCCGCCGTTATCAACGGACGCTGGAACAGGCGCTGGCTGCGCAATTTCCCGAGTGGAAGCCCGAATCCTTCCGCTCCGCCATGGATCTGGAGCACAGCTTCGGTCCCGCGTACGCGCGAGGCTTGCTGGTCCGGGGCCAATCGGCCTGGGCGATCACCGGCGTCGGCCCCGAAGAACCGCCGTCCGTCATCGAAGGCTCTCTGACTCTGGGGCTTCTCTGGCTGGCGTATTGCCGCGAGCATGCGAATCGCCGCGTCGTCCACGGACTCAAGCTCGTCGTTCCGGCCGGCAGCGCCGCCGTGGCCCGGGCGCGGATGGCGTGGCTCAACCCGGGCCTGGCCCAGTGGGAGCTGTGGGAGCTGCATCCTTCGACCGCGGAGCTGACCGCATGCTCCATCGCGCAGGACGGCAACCTCGACATTCAGTGTCCGCACGCCTTCGACCCCCAGGCGGCCCTCGATCGCTGCCGTCTCGGCATCGATCATCTCCATGCGCTGCTGCCCCCGGAACTGCTGGCCGCCACGGAGATGCGCGCCCACAGCGCCACGCAGGTGGGCTTCTCGCTGCACGGGCTCGAATACGCGCGCGTGCGCCATGGGCTTGCCCCCGGCTCCTTCGCCCGGCACGATGCGATCTATTTTGGCGCCGGCCCCAGCGAGACTCTCCTCGACGAAACCACAGAGGATCTCTTTCTCGACCTGATCGATCGCCTGTTCCGCAGCCGCGCCTGCGACGGCCTGGCGCGCGACCCGCTCTACCGGCTCCAGCCCGAGCGCTGGCTGGAGTCCGTGCTTCGCCGGGATTTATCGTTGCTGGGCGCGGACTTTGCCGGCGGCACGAACGGCGCTCCGGTCTACTCCCAGGTTCCCGCCTTTGCCTCGGCCAGCCGAACTCTGCTCGATCTCCTCACCGTCACGCGGCAAGGCCGCCTCGCTGTCCTCGAGCTCAAAGCCGATGACGATCTGCATCTGCCGCTGCAGGCCCTCGACTACTGGGCCCGGGTGCGCACCTTGCACCGCGCCGGAGAGATCGCGCGCCGTGGCTACTTCCCCGGCGTCGAGCTGTCCGCGGAAGATCCGCTACTGTTTCTGGTCGCGCCGGCCCTGCACATTCATCCTGCCAACGAGGCGATCCTGCGTCACCTGTCCCCCGCCATTCCATGGCACTTCCTGGCCGTCGATGAGCGCTGGCGGACCGACTGTCGCGTAATTCTGCGCAAACACGCGACCGAAGCCGGGCCGTCCCGCCCAGGTCTGTTGCCCTGAGCGGGATTTCTCCTGCTTAGCGCATGCCGCCGGAGGCCAGCAGCGTCTCGCCGGTCAGCCATCCCGACTCTTCCGAGGCGAGGAAGACCGCGATAGGCGCGATATCCTGCGGCTGCCCCAGCCGGCCCAGCGGCGTCTGCGCAACCATGTTTTTCTCGAAATCGCTGCCCGCGAAGCCCGCCGTGTGGAAGCCTTCAGTCTCCACGCCGCCAGGATTGATCGAGTTCACCCGGATCTTCTTCGGCCCCAGCTCCTTCGCGAGAACCCGCGTGACCGCATCCACCGCTCCCTTCGTCGCTGTGTAGACCGCACTCGTGGGAGGCGTCAGCGTGGAGGCAACCGAGCCAATATTGATCACCGATCCGCCCTCGGCGAAATGCTTTGCCGCTTCCTGCGTGGCCAGGATCAGCCCCAGCACATTGGTGTCGAACATGCGATGAAACTGCTTCTCGGTCACGTCGCCCAGCGGCGCGAACTCGTAAACGCCGGCGTTGTTGACCAGCACGTCCACCCGTCCAAACGCCTTCCGCGTCTCCGCAAACAGCCGCTCCACATCGGCGGATTTCGCCACGTCGCCCTGCACCGCGATGGCTTTCCCGCCGCCCGCCGTGATGTCTTTCACCACCCGATCCGCGCCTTCCCGGCTGGAGGCGTAATTCACCACCACCGAGGCGCCTTCCGCGGCCAGCCCTTTCGCAATCGCTGCGCCAATCCCCTTCGAAGCGCCCGTCACCACCGCCACCTTATTCGTCAGTCTGCTCATTCGATCCCTCCTCGCATGTCTCTCACTTCGACATTCATCGAAGTATCAAATAGATGAGAGGGACCGGGGGAAGGGTTCAGCGGAAAGCGTTAAATCCTGCTCAGGCGGTCGAGATACGCATGCCAGATCTCCCGATCCAGCTCCAGGTGGGCGAACTTGCCCTCCCGCGTAATGCGAATGAGGCCGGCCGTTTCCAGCTCCTTCATATGGTGCGACAGGGTGGCCGCGGTCACCGGCTGGCAGGCGCGCAGCGCGGAACAGGGCACCGAGCCCCGCGATTTTCCGATCTGCTCCAGAATGGCGTACCGCCGGGGATCGGCCAGCGCCCGCGCGATCAGGCCCAGCTGCCGCTCCGTCAGCCGTACTCTTTTTGCCCCGGCCTGGCTCATGGTTCCCTTAGAGTAATCCTGCAGCCCGGTAATTTTATTTCCCGTCCAGGCCGGCCCATCCTACAATCCTCGCCATGCCCAACCTCGACCAGCATCCCGCCGGGAATTTTGTCTGGATAGAGCTCGCCACCACGGACCCCTCCGCTGCGAAACATTTCTACGGCGCCCTGTTCGGCTGGCGCCCCTGCGATATTCCCATGGGAAGAGATTTCATCTACACCATGTTCCTCCACGGGGATCGCGACGTCTGCGCCGCCTACCCCATGAAGCCCGAAGATCAGGTGCTCGGCATCCCCGCCCACTGGCTCCTCTACGTTGCCGTGGCCAATGCCGATGAAGCCGTGAGCCGCGCTCTCGAACTCGGCGGCCAGCCCCTCTCGCCCGCCATGGACATCCCCGGTGTCGGGCGCATGGCCGCCATCCGCGATCCCGTGGGCGCCATCTTTGCCATCTTTCAGCCTGGCGGCCACCGGGGCATGGGCATCGTCGCCGAAAACGGCGCCTTCTGCTGGGCGGATTTGCAGACCCCCGACCGCCAGCTCGCCGCGAAATTCTATGGCGACCTGTTCGGCTGGGAGTTCGTCCTCGGCAAGGACAAAGATCCCGCCGGCTATCTGCACATCAAAAACCTCGATCAGTTCATCGGCGGCATGCCCAGCGAGCGCAGCCTGCCGCCCGGCGTTCCCCCGCACTGGCTCGGCTATTTTCAGTGCGAGAGCTGCGAGTCCCAGACCGCGCATGCGGTCGCTCTCGGTGCGGGCATGAAGGTGCCCCCCATGGTGGTGGAAGGCCAGCTGCACTTCTCCGTGCTCACCGATCCCCAGGGAGCCGTCTTTGCCCTCTTCGCCCCGGAGGGCCCTGCGTGATCTCTTAAGGGCCGCAAGGCCCCATCGCCTGGACGGCCAGTCCCGCCTGGACGGCCAGTCCCGCCTGATGGGCCAGTCCCACCTGATGGGGCAGTCCCCAATATCCACCCAAAGATGGATGTCAGCGGCCTTCTCCGACCGCTACGATGCTCCTGCCGTTCGGGTTCTCAAGAGGCGCCCGCGCGACACACTGACAAGCAGGTCCGGAGCGGAAGCATCTCCATGAGAAGATTGCTGATTGCGGCGGCTGTTGCCCTGGCGGCGAGCGCCGTCTACCTCGTTGCCTTCCCCACGGCCACTCTCTATTACGAAGCGATCGTCGTCTTCCATATCTTCGGCGGCGCCGCCTTCGTCGTGCTCGGCATTCCCTGGGCCACGCGCCTGCTGCGCGGACGCACGGGCGTCGAGAAAATCGGCTGGCTGGTCTTTCTCGCCGGCGGACTCGTGGGCGGTGCCATTCTCTTCACCGGCGCCCGCCGCAATGACTGGCCCCTCCTCTATACGCACGAAGCCCTCTCGGCGCTGGCCTGCGCCGTCCTGCTCTCCGTCTGGATCGCCCACCGCGGCTGGCTCCAGGGCACGACCGTCCGGACCGTTGTGCGCATCGCGGCCTGCCTCGCCCTGGTGGCCGCCGTCGCTTATGGAGCCTGGTGGGAGCGCACGGTTCCCTGGCAGCGCGCCTATGTGATTCACAATCCGTCCATCGCCCCGGCTTCCATGGACGGCGAAGGCGGCGGCCCGAAAAGTCCCTTCTTCCCCAGCTCCGCCCAGACCAACACCGGCAAAGTAGTCCCCGAGGACTACTTCATGGACTCGGCCACCTGCAAGCAGTGCCACGCCGACATCTATAAGGAATGGGACAGCTCCGCCCACCACTTCTCGTCCTTCAATAATCAGTGGTACCGCCAGGCCATCGTCTATATGCAGCAGGTGGATGGCGTGCAGGCCTCGAAATGGTGTGCCGGCTGCCATGATGCCGCGCTCTTCTTCCCCGGCAACTTCAATACGCCCATCGAGCCCCGCGTGCATTCGGCGCAGGCCAACGTCGGCATCAGCTGCGTGGTCTGCCACTCGGTTCGCAGGGTGAAGAGCACGATGGGCAATGCCGACTTCATCCTCGAATACCCGGCGCTGCAGAAGCTCGTCGCCAGCAAAAATCCCTATCTGCGCAAGACCATCGACTTCCTCATCGAAGAGAATCCCGAGCCGCACCGCCGCACCTTCCTCCGTCCCTTCATGCACGATGCCCAGGTGGCCGAGTACTGCTCGGTCTGCCACAAGGTTCACCTGGACTACCCGGTGAATCACTATCGCTGGGTGCGCGGCTTCGACGATTACGACAACTGGCAGGCCAGCGGCGTCTCCGGCCTGGGCGCGCGTTCCTTCTACTACCCGCCCAAACCGCAGAACTGCGTCGACTGCCACATGACCGAGGTCCGCTCCAACGACGCCGGCAACGTCGATGGCTTCATCCACTCCCACCGCTTTATTGCCGCGAATACAGCCCTCCCCTTTGTCAACGGCGACAAAACACAGCTCGACGCCACCGAGCAGTTCATGAAGGCCAACAAGGTGCGCGTGGACATCTTCGCCCTCTCCCCCGAGACCCAGCCGCTCACCACGAAGAAGGCTGCGTCGATGGCTTACGCGGGGCCGCAGCTGGAAACCACCTTCGCGGTTGGCGAGGAGTCGGAGAACGAAATCCCCACCGTCGCGACGGGAGAGACGAATCTCGCCCCCATTACCGCTCCGCTGGAGCGCGTGGAAGGCCAGGTGATTCCCGGCGAAACCGCCCGTGTCGACGTGGTCGTCCGCACTCTCGGCGTGGGACACTTCTTTCCCGGCGGCACCGTCGACGCCTTCGACTGCTGGGTGGAGCTGAAGGCCACCGATGACGACGGCCGCGTGATCTTCTGGAGCGGCATGGTGGAGGATCACGGCCGCGGGCCCGTCGAGCCCGGCGCCCACATGTATCGCTCGCTCTCCATCGATGAGCACGGCAATCCCATCCTGAAACGCAACGCCTGGGCGGCCCGCGCGACGGTTTACGCCCACCTCATCCCGCCGGGCGCCGCGGACACCGTGCACTTCCGCCTCCACATTCCGAAGGACGCGCGCGGCCACATCCACCTGACGGCCAAAGTTAACTACCGGAAATTTACCTGGCTCAACACGCAGTTTGCCTACGCCGGCGTGTCTCATGCCACCGGCCCCGACCAGGTCACAAAGGACTACGATGACCGGCCCATGACCTTCACCGGTAACACCAGCGAGGTCGCAGGGAAGATCAAACACATTCCCAACCTGCCGATCGTCGTCATGGCTCAGTCCAACGTCGATCTCGCCGTGCTCCCCGCGGGCTCGCCCGTGCCGAAGGCCCAGGTCGATCTGGAGAAGGCCGACTGGCAGCGCTGGAACGACTATGGCATCGGCTTCCTGCTGCAGGGCGATCTCAAGGCCGCCGAAGCCGCCTTCACCCGCGTCACACAGATCGACCCAAAGAATCCTGACGGATGGGTGAACATCGGCCGCGTCCGCGTGCAGGAAGGCAACATGGCCGGCGCTCGCCAGGTTCTGGACAAGGCGCTGGCGCTCGCCCCGAAGCTGGCCCGCGCCAATTATTTCTATGCCCGCGTGCTGCGCCAGGATGGCGACTACGACGACGCCATCGCGCGTCTGCACCTCGTGCTCGCACAGTATCCTGAAGATCGCGTCGTCAACGACGACCTGGGCCGGGTCCTGTTTCTCCAGCACAAATATGCTCAGGCGCGCGACGCTTTTCTCCAGACCATGACCATCGATCCCGAAGACCTCGAAGCCAACTACAACCTGATGCTTTGCTATACCGGCCTGGGCGACCATAAAGACGCCGCTGCCTATGAGGAACGCTATCTGCGCTTCAAAGCCGATGAGGCCTCGCAGACCCTCACCGGTCCCTATCGCGAGAAGCATCCCGACGACAACAATGAGCGCCAGCCCATCCACGAGCACGACTCGGTGCCCCTCAGCGTCGCCAATGCCAACAACAACATGCCCATGAAGAGCACCGTCGCCTCTCTCGCGCCCGCGTCCTACGCCGCCCACCGGGGTGGCAATTGAAGCGCGCCGCTCTCGTCGTCGGCACGGCGGCGCTGGCCGCCGTCTGTGCGCTCGCCCCGCGTCTGGTGCCGCGCCTGCTGGCCGCTCCGCCTGCGGCCACTCCGCCAGGCAATGCCGGCCATATCCATTTTGAAGACATCACGCGTGCCGCCGGCATCCACTTCGTCCATAACAACGGCGCCTTCGGCAAGAAGTGGCTCCCGGAAACCATGGGCCCCGGCGTCGCCTTCATCGATTACGACAACGATGGCTGGCCCGACATCTTCCTGGTCAACGGCACCAAATGGCCCGGCCATCCCGGCCACGTCTCCACGCCGGTCCTCTACCACAACAATCACGACGGCACCTTCACCGACGTGACGAAAAAAGCCGGCCTCGATATCCCCATGTACGGCCTCGGCGTCACCGTCGGCGATTACGACAACGACGGCTACGACGACCTCTTCGTCACCGCCTATGGACAGAATCATCTCTTCCACAACAACGGCAACGGCACCTTTACCGACGTGACAAAGAAGGCCGGCCTCTGGGGGCCGTCCGACATGAGCACCAGCGCCGCCTGGCTGGACACCACAAAGGACGGCCGCCTCGACCTCCTCGTCGCCAACTACGTCCAGTGGTCGCCCGCCACCGACCTCTACTGCACCATGGACGGCACCGACAAGTCCTACTGCACGCCCGAGTCGTATAAGGGCACGTCGGTGCGCCTGTGGCAAAACAACGGCGACGGCACGTTTACCGACGTGACGAAGCAGTCCGGCCTCTACGATCCCACCTCGAAGAGCCTCGGCATCGCGATTCTCGACGCCAACCAGGACGGCTGGCCCGACATTGCCATCAGCAACGATACACAGCCGAATAAGCTCTACATCAACAACCACAACGGCACGTTCACCGAGCAGGGCATTCCCGAAGGCATCGCCTACAGCGAAGACGGCGTCGCCCGCGCCGGCATGGGCATCGCTGCCGCAGACTTCGACCGCTCCGGCTATCCCAGTTTGTTGATCACCAACTTCTCCAACCAGATGATCGGCCTGTACCACAACGAGCGGAACGGCCTGTTCGTCGACGAGGCCCCCACATCGGCGGTCGGCCGCACCAGCCTCCTCACTCTCGGCTTCGGCTGCTTCTTCTTTGACTACGACCTCGACGGCTGGCCCGACTTTTATGTCGCCGACGGCCACCTGGATCCCGACATCGAGAAGATCCAGCAGCGGGTGCATTACGCGGAGCCGCCGCACCTTTATCGCAACATCGGCGGCCACGGCTTTGACGATGTCGCCGCTCAGATGGGCCAGTCGTTTGACGCAGCGCGCGTCGCCCGCGGCGCCGCGTACGCCGATGTGAACAACGACGGCGCGCCGGACATCCTCATCACCACCAACGCCGGTCCGGCTTCGCTCTTCCTCAACGAGGGCGCGACGAACCGCTCCCTGCGGATCAAACTGGTCGGCACCAAATCTAACCGCGACGGCATTGGCTCCGTGGTCTGGGTGAAATCGGCGACCACCGGCCAGAAGCAGATGCTCCGCAGCGGCTCCAGTTATTTGTCCGCCAGCGAATTAGTGTTGACGTTTGGTTTGGGAGACTCGCCGAAAGCCGACGCGGTCGAGATCCACTGGCCCAGCGGCGCAGTCGACCACCTCACCAACGTCGATGCCGGAGAAACGATCACCGTCCGCGAAGGCTCCGGAATCATCCACCGCCAACCCTTCGAAAAGCGCCGCTAGCGGGCAAGACCGCTCAACAGAGAAGGGTGCAGGCTCCGGCCCGCACCCTCCCTGCAACCTGTACCCTGTACCCTGCCTTCAGTCCCGACTTCTCAGCTTGGACAAGAGCCGCAGCATCTCCAGATACAGCCACACCAGAGTGACCATCAGCCCGAAGGCCCCGTACCACTCCATGTATTTGGGTGCGCCGGCGGCCACGCCGCTTTCGATGAAGTCGAAATCCAGCACCAGGTTCAGCGCCGCCACGGCCACAATCACCAGGCTGATCCCGATCCCAATCGGCCCCGAGCCGTTGATCGCACTGAAAGCCCCCATGCCGACATGGAAGAAGCCCAGCACCATCTCCATCAGATAGAACAGGAAGATCGCGCCGGTGGCTGCCACCACGCCCAGCCGGAACTTCTGCGTCACCCGGATGATGTGCGCCCGATAGGCCAGCAGCAGCACGAACATTGTCCCGAAGGTCAGGCACACCGCCTCAAAAGCGATGCCCGGGTAGCGCACGTTGAAGACCGCGGAGATGCCGCCCAGCACCAGACCTTCCAGCAGCGCATACAGGGGAGCCGTCACCGGCGCCCAGGTCTTCTTAAACACCGTCACCAGGGCGAAGATCAGGCCGCCGATCACCCCGATCATCAGCAGCCCCGGCACCATGGCAGAGGTCTCCGGGCTCATCGCCTCGTGCCAGGTCCAGGCTGCGGTCGCCACCGCGCACAACAGCAGGATTGCGGTCTTGTTGACCGTTCCTTCCAGGGTCATGGTCTCGCCCAGGGCCCCGGGTAGTCCTCGAAACACCTTATCGTTCAAGGTGGGATTCGAGGTCCTCATCAGGTCTGCCAATTCCGTTTCTCCTTCGCCGTCCCTCCCGGCTCTGCAGCCGCAAGGAGGTCGCTGTCTCCATGATAGACGGTGAAGAGGGCCTTGCCCTGCTCGCGCGCCGTGCGGCACACCTGCTCCGCGATTCTCAAATGCTCTTCGGATAGTTCGACGTACATTTTGAGGATCTCCTGTCTGATCTGTTCGACGGGCGCGTTTTGTTCCGTCCCGTCCGCCGTTTTTCCGGCAAAAAGGGGGCCTGCTCCGGCCTCCGGCGCGACCGGAGCAGGAGCGGCGCCTTCCGCGTTTGTGGGGAACGCCGGAGAGCCCCGCTCTTGTGCCGCGAATCGGAGCTTTGGCTGCCTCCGCTCCTCTTCCATCGTGGGCATGGCAGGCGAGCAGGTCTCCCCGGACACGATCAGCCCTCCCCGTCCGACTCGAAGCCTTCGTACCATCGCACGCGCCTTCTCCCGCCGAAAACGGGCACGCCAGGGCGGGACCGGTCAGATCAGGACATGCCTCTGTTTTCCCTCCCCGCCCATCCAGCGGCCCCCCAGGCCGCCCGCCCCGCTATACTGAAGGCCCCCATCGCTCCCCCGCTGAGGGTATCCACTTCGGCAGAGGTCCGTTATGTCTCCCATGGCGGCTCCAGGACGGCGCATTGACTCCTGGAAGGAAATCGCGGCGTTTTTTGGGCGCGATGAGCGGACCGTTCGCCGCTGGGAGAAAGAGCGCTCCCTCCCCGTCCATCGCATTCCCGGCGAACGAGGCGGCGTCTTTGCCTACACCGACGAACTCACCCGCTGGCTCAATTCCACTTCTGCCGGCGACGAACCGGCGGATCCCTCACCAACAATCGGCCCCACTCCGCCGCCGCCCTCGGCAAACGCGGCTCCGCCTCCGGAGGATCGGCGGCCCAGCCGCTTCCCGTCTCTGCCCGTGGCTGTCTCGATCGCCGTTCTCCTCCTGCTGGTCTGGTTCGGATACCGCCATCGTTCCACCGTTCCCAAACCCCCGCCGCCAGCTCCGGCTGCGTCCATCTCGGTCCACAAACCCGATCCCGAGGCCGAAGAGTTTTACCTGAAAGGCCGCTACTACTGGGACCGTCGCACCGAGGGCAGTCTCAACCTGGCCGTGGACGCCTTCACCCAGGCGGTGGTCCACGATCCTGCCTACGCCCAGGCCTATGCCGGTCTGGCCGAGTGCTACGACATCATGCCCGAGTTCACTTCCATGCCCCGCTCGGAGGCCTTTCCTCGCGCCATCGCCGCCGCCGGCAAAGCCCTCGCCCTCGACGATTCCCTGGGCGAAGCCCACCGCGCCCTCGCCTTCGCCCTCTTCTACTGGGAGTGGCAGATCCCTCGCGCCATGGCGGAATATCGGCGCGCCATCGCCATCGACCCGCACGACGAGGAAGCGCATCACTGGTACGCCACGTCGCTGCTCACGCTGCACCGCTATCCCGAGGCTCTCGCCGAGATCAGCCAGGCGCGCAAGCTGGAGCCGACGTCGCGCTCCATCCTCAGCGACCAGGCCCTCATCCGTTACTGGAACGGCGACCACGCCGGGGCCATCCGCCAACTGCGCGAAATCGAGATCGCCGAACCCGACTTCGTTTCCGCGCCTCGCTATCTGGCCACCCTCGCCTTCGAGCAAAAAGACGACCGCACCTTCATCCAGCAGACCCGCAGGCTGGGCAGCGTCGCCCACGATCCCCAATCCACAGAGCTGGCCGCGGCAGCCGAGCAGGGTCTCATCCGCGGAGGCGAACGCGGGATGCTCGAAGCCATGCGTCCGGTGCAGGAGCGCTACTTCAACCAGGGCCGGTCCTCAGGGTACGAACTCGCCCGCACCTGCGCGCTCCTCGGCCGCAACGACGACGCCGTTCGCTATCTGCGCGCCACCCTCCAGAATCGCGACTACCTGATCTTTGGCGCGATCGCCGATCCCGATTTCGCCTCGCTCCGCGGCAATGCCGGTTTCGAAGAGATCCGCCGCCAGCTCCTCAGCCACCTCGGCGCCCAGGCCTGAATCCTCACGAGCTCTGGTTGTAGCGGCGAGCCGCTGACTCCCCAAGGGTCCGCACCGGCAGCAAATCCCGCCCGCGCACTTCGGCCCCGCGCTGCGGCCTGCCCTGTCCGGATGAAGCCCCCGGCAGCAACCGATTCGCGACGCTCATGGCCCGCACCACGATCTCCGGCGCCAGCTGCGCCAGCCGCGTCGCCACGACCGCCTGCGGCGTGATCGCAATCTCCGTCTCCCGGCACTGCACCGCCCGCACAATCCGCCGCGCCGCACAGGCCGCGCTGGTGGATACCCCCGGCAGATTTGCCGCCAGGCTGAACCAGCGATATTCCCGCTCCTTGTCGCCGGAGAAAAGCGCCGCCAGATGCGAGCCCGTCCGCATCAGCCCCGGACACACCGTCAGCACATGCACGCCCTTTTGTCGCAGCTCCGCGTGCAGCCCTTCGGAGAAGCCCACCACCGCGAACTTGCTCGCCGAATAGGGCAGCAGATGCGGCACCGCCACCTTCCCCCCAATCGAGGCGATGTTCACGATCGTCCCGCTCCGCCGCGCCAGCATCTGCGGCGTCACAGCCAGAGCGCAGTGCAGGCCGGTGAAAAAATTCGACTCCATGACATCGTGAAAATCCTGCGCGGTCTGGTTCTCCACCGGACCCACCGTAATCACTCCGGCGTTGTTCACCAGCACGTCGATGCGCCCAAAGTGCGCGGTCGCCTTCGCCACCGCCTGTTCCGCCTCATCGCGCTTGCGCAGATCGGCGGGGATGACCAGCACCTCCGCCTCGCGCGCGGCGCCGCGCTGAACCAGCAGCGCTCGCGCCCGATCCAGCTCCCACGGGTCCCGCGCCACGATAGCCAGCTTCGCTCCCCGACGCCCAAAGGCTTCGGCCATCGCCAGCCCCAGCCCGCGCGATGCGCCCGTGATCAGAACCACCTGCCCCTGCAGGCTGCGCGGCCGGAACTGCCGCCGCACCAGCATCGCCGCCGCAGTTCCCGCACACACCACCCCCGTCGCGGCCATCGCAGCGCCGCCCAGCAATACCGCTTTCCCTCGATGCATTTTGCTTTCTCCGCAGACGATCCTTTGTACTCCGCTTCAGCAGGCCTTCGCTACCGTCAGGTTTTGCATGGACCCCGCGCCGCGAGCGCAATCACCTTCCCCACCTTGTGAGCCGCGGCCCTCTGCGGATAGACTGCGCCGTGCTCTTGATGGTCCTTCTGGGCGAGCCGCTGCGCCACCTGCGCCTCCGCCAATAGGGCAGTTCCAGGACGGCTGCCGAAGCTCAATAACGCTGCCGTTGCCTGCCATCGCCTCCTGACCGGGACCGCAATCCCGCCCACCATGCCGGGTTTCCCATTACCACGGTTCCGCCCCCCGCCGGATTCCCCGGCGCCGTCACCGAAAACCGCCCGCCCGCGCTGCTACACTCCCCGCAGAATCCGCTCCCGACCCGCAGGCCCATGCTCTACACTGCCCGCAGCGCCGCCGTTTACGGCATCGACGCCCACCTCATCGACGTCGAAGTCGACTTCTCGCCCTTCAAGGCCGAGCACGAGACCTTCAACACCGTCGGCCTCCCCGATGCCGCGGTCCGCGAATCCCGCGACCGCGTCCGCGCCGCCATCCGCAACTCCGGCTTCGACCTGCCCCCCACCCACATCACCATCAACCTCGCCCCCGCCGACATCAAGAAGGAAGGCTCCGGCTTCGATCTGCCCATGGCCGTCGGCATCCTCGGCGCCTATGGCGCGCTCCAGCTCAAAGCCCTCGACGATTTCCTCCTCATTGGCGAGCTCGGCCTCGACGGCACCCTCCGCCCCGTCCCCGGCATGTTGCCGGTCGCCGTCGCCGCCCGCGCCCAGGGAATCAAGCACCTCATCATCCCCAAAGCCAACGCTCGCGAAGCCGCCGTCGTCGATGGCGTCAACGTCTATCCCGTCGATTCGCTCCTCCAGGTTCGCGAGTTGCTCAACCAGGCCGCCAATGGCGGCATCCAGGCCGTGCCCTTCAAAGTCGAAGCCGAGCAGGTCCTCGGCGAGTTGCAGCACTTCCCCCTCGACTTCGCCGACGTCCGCGGCCAGCAGACGGCCAAGCGCGCCCTCGAAATCGCCGCCGCCGGCGGCCACAACATATTAATGATCGGCCCCCCGGGCTCCGGCAAAACCATGCTCGCCCGCCGCATGCCCTCGATCCTCGCCCCCCTCACGTTCGACGAGGCCCTCGAAACCACCAAAATCCACTCCGTCGCCGGCGTCCTCGACGCCGAAGCCGGCCTCGTCACCCAGCGCCCCTTCCGCGCGCCGCACCATACCATCTCCGACGCGGGCCTCATCGGTGGCGGCGTCATCCCGCACCCCGGCGAAGTCTCCCTCGCCCACAACGGCGTCCTCTTCCTCGACGAGCTGCCCGAGTTCCCCCGCAACGTCCTCGAAGTCATGCGCCAGCCCCTCGAAGACCGCAGCGTCACCATCTCCCGCGCCGCCATGTCGCTCACCTTTCCCGCCGCCTTCATGCTCGCCGCCGCCATGAACCCCTGCCCCTGCGGCTACTTCAACGATCGCAGCCGCGAGTGTCACTGCACCCCGCCGCTCATCCAGCGCTACGTCGCCAAAATCAGCGGACCCCTCCTCGACCGCATCGACATCCACATCGAAGTCCCGGCCGTGCAGTACAAAGAGCTCCGCGGCAAAGCCGCCGCCGAATCCTCCGCCGTCATCCGCGCCCGCGTCCTCGCCGCCCGCGAACGCCAGCGCGCCCGCTTCGCCGCGACCCCGGTGAAAACCGCCAAAGAAAAAATCTTCTCCAACGCGCAGATGGGCACCCGCCAGATCCGCGCCCACTGCGAGCTCTCCCCCGACGCGGAAAAGCTCCTCGAGCGCGCCATGCTCCAGCAGGGCCTCACCGCCCGCGCCCACGATCGCATCCTCAAAGTCGCCCGCACCATCGCCGACCTCGAAGGCGCCGAATCCCTCGCCGTCCCCCACATCGCCGAAGCCATCCAATACCGCACCCTCGACCGCAGCTACTGGGCCAACTAAGACGAGACGCGCTGCGCCAGACCGGGCCCCCGTTCCCCGAAATACAGTACTCTCGTACTGCATTTCTCAGGAGACCTCTCGATGCGCCGAACCCTCTCCGCTATCCTCATGCTGGTTCTAGCCGCACCCGGCCTCATGCAAGCGCAGCGTCTCAATCCTTCTCAGGGCCGCAGCCAGGGACGCTCCATGGTCGTCACCCGCTACGGCATCGTCGCCGCCGAGAGTCCCCTCGCCGCCCAGGCCGGTGCCCAAATCCTCGCGCACGGCGGCAACGCCATCGACGCAGCCGTGGCCACCAACGCCGTCATGGGCGTCGTCGAGCCCATGATGAACGGCATCGGCGGCGACCTCTTCGCCATCGTCTACGACGCAAAATCCGGCCAACTTTACGGACTGAACGCCAGCGGCTGGTCCCCCCAGGCCCTCACTCCCGCGTTCCTGCAGTCGAAAAACATCACGGCCATGCCCCAGTTCGGCATCGACTCCGTCACCGTCCCCGGCGCCGTCGACGGCTGGTCGAAACTCCTCACCCGCTTCGGCAAGCTCACGCTCCACGACGACCTGCAGTCCGCCATCCGCTACGCCAACGAAGGCTTCCCCGTCCCCGAATGGGACGCTGCCTACTGGGCCGAAGCCGAAGGCTTCCTCGCCAAAAATCCAGAAACCGCCCGCCTCTACCTCCCCAACGGCCACGCCCCCGCGCTCGGTGAAGTCTTCCGCAACCCCGACCTCGCCCACTCCCTCACCCTCATCGCCAACAACGGCCGCGACGCCTACTACCAGGGCCCCATCGCCGAAAAAATCGTTGCCTTCTCAAAGAAAGAAGGCGGCACGATGACCGCCGAAGACCTCGCTGACTATGCCGCCGACTGGGTCGATCCCCTCTCCACCACCTACCATGGCTGGACCGTCTACGAGCTCCCGCCCAACGGCCAGGGCATCGCCGCCCTCGAAATGCTCAACCTCATGAGCCAGTTCCCGCTCGCCTCGTACGGCCACAACTCCGCCGACGCGCTCCACATCATGATCGAGGCCAAAAAGCTCGCCTACGCCGATCTCCACCGCTACATCGGCGATCCAAAATTCAGCAAAATCCCCGTCGCCGGCCTGCTCTCGCCCGCCTACGCCCGCGACCGCGCCAGGCTCATCGATCCGCAGCACGCCCACTGCGACATCGGCCCCGGCCTGCCGCCCGCCGGCGACACCACCTACCTCTCCGTCACCGATGCGCAGGGCAACATGGTCTCCCTCATCCAGAGCAATTTTCAGGAATTCGGCGCCCGCCTCGTCGCCCCCGGCACCGGCTTCGCCCTCCAGAACCGCGGCGCGCTCTTCAACCTCGACCCCGGCACACCCGACGTCCTCGCCGGCCACAAGCGCCCCCTCCACACCATCATTCCCGCCTTCATGACCCACGGCCAAACCCGCATCGCCTTCGGCATCATGGGTGGATACAACCAGGCCCAGGCCCACGCCCAGTTCGTCTCCAACATCGTCGACTACGGCATGAACATCCAGGCCGCCATGGAAGCCGCCCGCTTCACCAAACTGACCTTCACCGGCTGCGACGTAAACATGGAAGACCGCATCCCCTCTGACGTGCGCGACGCCCTCTCTGCCCGCGGCCATCAGATCGTCCTGCGCGGCAACTACTCTTCGGTGATGGGCGGCGGCCAGGCCACCGAGCGCAACTTCGCGACAGGCGTCAACTTCGGCGCCTCCGATCCAAGAAAAGATGGCGAAGCCATCCCCGAGCCCCTGCCGCATTGATTCCATCGCCAAGCCGGGGATATGAAAGTTCACTCGGCCGAGGTTGGTTACCTGCCTCGCGCATCACAGCCCGAGTGCGTTTTCGTCCAAAAAGGTCTTATCGATCGAAACGAAACCAAACCTGATCTCGTGGTATGGAATAAAAAACACGAGGCTTTTTAGTGTCGCGGAAGAGCCTACACTCTTTGCGGCATAAGACATTAGGGTTGCACTTTCCACCCAAACGCCTCCAGCTTCGACTCCGAGTATCGTCACCTCTTGGGATTTCACGGGATCGATCAGTGGAATTATGAGGACCATTTTCTGTCCAAGATAATCAGAAAACTGCATCCTGAACCTGTTCTCGGTCATTTTGAAGATTTCATAAGGCCGTCAAACTCACGCCAAGTCTTTTGGATCTCGTTTTTTCCGCCGCGCCACTTTCTGGTGGGCCGCCATTCTATACCGCCCTTACTGAACGTCAGAGTTCCTAACTGCTCCCCGTTTTGCTTCACCGTGACAGTACAGTCTCTTTTCCCCACGTCGATGTTCTTATGCAAAGTGACGGTAACTGTATGAACCACATGTTCTCCTTGAGTAAATTGGCAATATAAAACTTGCGGCAAACTATATCACAGACCGAAAAGCGACCGCTCTCAATAATCAATCCCTCAGGTTAACGACGTCGCCGAGGGCCGTGCCGCATCCATGACTCGCTAAGTCGAAAGGTTCAGCTCAGATCCGCCTTTGTATCAGGACACAATGCCGGGTACCCCATCCCTACCGGCTAGCATGGTCGAGCCGATAAGGTAGGCCGCCGAAAATCTCATCCACCCCCTACACTGGAACCCATGCCCAAACACCGCGAGGCCGTCTACGGCAAAGGCCATCTCCACCTCATCGCCTGCACCTGCTTCCGCCACCAGCCCAAGCTCGGCGAAGAAAAGCATCGTGACGTTTGCGTGCGCCTCATGGAAGAGCTGCGCGTCAAGTTTCGCTTCGCCATCGCCGGCTACATCGTCATGCCCGACCATTTCCGTCTGCTCATGCGCGAGCCCGAAATCGACACCGCCGCCAATGCCGTCGAAATGCTCCAGGCGCGCTACCGCCGCCGCTATAACAGTTCGGCCCGCTCCGACGAGCAGGTCTGGGAAAGCCGCTCCACCGACACCCACATCGTGGGCGCCGAGGCCATCGCGGCCACCCTCGTCTCCATGCACCACGAACCAGTGAAAGCCGGCCTCGCCGCCACGCCCGAAGACTGGGCATGGAGCAGCGCCCGCGCCTACTCCGGACTCCCCGAAGGCGTAGTCACGGTCGAACGGATTCCCCCCGCAATGCCCTGATCCACACACCCAATCTGGATCGTGGCACTCCCCGGGTGCCCCATCCTTGCCGGCTCGCGCCGTTCGAGCCGACAGGGTGGGAAACCGATAACCTCGACCCATTTTGTGTCAGGGCATGGCTTCAGCCATGCCGTACAAGGCCAAAAATAAGTCGGGCTCGCGCCCCTGCATCTCTCCAAAATTGGGTTTCGGCAAACGCGACGAGTGCCCAATCGCCAACGCACTCACCCAGGCTGCCCCCATCCCGCCTTTCTCTCTTCCCCAATCAATACCCTGGCCGGATAGCAGAACCGAAACAGGCCCAGGATCTGTGTTGCCGGATT
The DNA here is from genome assembly GCA_036269135.1 of Acidobacteriaceae bacterium. GTDB lineage: Bacteria > Acidobacteriota > Terriglobia > Terriglobales > Acidobacteriaceae > Palsa-343. The sequence goes on along the minus strand of DATASQ010000056.1, from coordinate 60,784 downwards.
CGGCCTGCGGGATCCCCTCGGCCCGGGCGACAACGGCGGGGATTATCTTTGTAACAGTGCTACGCCGGCCAATGCGATTCCGCAGCCCCATCGGGGACATGGGCTTTATATTCGTAGCGCTCATATGGCTCCTGCCTCTCGCATCCGGCCTCGCACAGCGGGCCGTCCCCAGCCCTCCTCAGCTATCGGGAACCGTCGCGGACCGGTCGGGCGCGGTGATCGCCGGGGCCACTGTGCAGGTTTGGAACGCGAAGGGCGTCGTCATCAGAACGACACAGTCGGATCGGGACGGTGCCTTTGTTCTTCCGGGACTCCCTCCAGGAAATTACCAACTCGTGGTATCCAGGCCCGATTTTGAAACCAGAGAGACGCCCATCACCCTGGCGGCCACCGGGACGCCCGCTCCGCTGCGCATCTCTCTGGCCATCGGCTCGGTCAACACCACCGTGAACGTGCAAAGCCGGGCGGATGACCTGATCGGCATCGCCAGTTCCGCCGGCCAGGTGACCGTCGGCGCCGAGGAACTCAGGAATCGTCCGATCCTTCGCTCAGGAGAGATTCTGGAGGCGCTTCCCGGACTCATCATCACGCAACACGCCGGCGGCGGTAAGGCCAACCAGTATTTCCTGCGCGGCTTCAATCTCGACCACGGCACGGACTTTGCCATCTTCCTCGACGGTATGCCGCTGAACCTGCCCTCGCACGCCCACGGCGAGGGTTACTCGGACATGAACGTCGTTATCCCGGAGTTTGTGGAGCGGATCAACGCCGCCAAAGGCCCCTATTACGCCGATGTCGGGGACTATGGCTCGGCGGGCAATGCCGAGGTGGTGTTCTACAAAACGCTGCCGCGAAACTTCGTCCAGGTGGACGGCGGCATGTACCAGTTTGCACGGTTCGTTTTCGGTGTCTCGCGCAAGCTGGGAGCGGGCCATCTGCTCTACGGCGGAGAGGCGTATCACGATGGCGGCCCCTGGGTGCATCCGGACAACTACTACAAATTCAACGGCATGGCTACCTACAGCCACGGCGGAGACGACAATGGCTTCAGCATCGCAGCGCACGGCTACGCTGGAACCCGTTGGAACTCGACGGACCAGATACCTTATACGGCCATCCCCATCGTCGGTTTCTTCGGCGCGCTCAACCCGGAAGACGGCGGCCATTCCCATCGGTACAGTCTGCAGGGCGAATGGCATCGTCAGGGCGCACATTCTCAGACGAAGCTGATGGCCTACGGCTTCTATTACGATCTCAATCTGTGGTCGGATTTCACTTACTATCGGGTCGATCCCTATAAAGGCGACCAGTTCGAACAGCAGGACAGGCGCTGGGTTGCCGGCTTCGACCTGCGCCACACGATCTTCAGCGACTGGTATGGCCGCAAGGTGGAAACTACCTTCGGTCTGCAGCTCCGCAACGACTGGATCCACAACGGCCTGTATCGAACGGAAAATCGCCTGCGTACGACCAAAACTGACTATGCAGCCAACTATCTCGATGAACCATCCGCTCTCGATCAGGTCGCGGTTCTGCCCGCGGCCACAGACCTGAACAAGTTCACAGAAACCCTTGGCAGTCCCTGGGCGCAAAGTAAGATTCAGTGGGCCGGCAAATTCCGCTCCGTCTTTGGCTTGCGCGGCGACTACGGCAAAGGTATCTTAACCAGCTTTACAAATCCCACCCATCCCGGCGATCCCAACGATCCCTACCCCGCCACCTACAATCCCAATACTCACCGATCGGTCAGCAAGTTCCTGCCGAGTCCCAAAGCCAGTCTGATCTTCGGCCCGTGGGCGAAGACGGAGTTCTATTTACAGGGTGGATTCAGTTATCACACCAACGACGTGCGCGGCGCCACGCAACTCTATGAACCGGTTTCGCCCGACTATCCCTACTACAACACGCCGAACCCCATTCCAGTCCCTTTCCTGGTTCAGACCAAAGGCGGGGAAGTCGGCGTCCGCACTGTGGTCGTTCCCCATCTGCAAAGCACCGCTGAGCTCTGGTATCTCCACAGTAATTCCGAACTGCTGCAGGACGGCGACACCGGAGGCACCAGTCCCTCGGAACAGCCGAGTAACCGCTATGGCATCGAAGTTGGCAACTACTATGCACCCTCGGAACATTGGGTCTTCGATGCTGACCTGGCGGATTCCCGCGCCATTTTTACTGAAGACGACCCGGATGATTCGACGCTCTACACCTCGACCCCCTCGGGTCCTCAGCTTTGCGCAAAGAACTCGAATTGTTTTGGGGTGATTCCAGCCGGAGGCGGCGCTTACCTGCAAAATCCATACGGCAGGGAGGTGCCCGAAGCGGTTCGGTGGGTGGTCGCAGGCGGGACCACGCTGCGGAATTACAAACGCCTTTCGGCCAGCATGCGCCTGCGCTACTTCGGCCCACGCCCTTTGACGTCCGACGCTTTGTATCAATCGCCTTCGACAACGCTGGTCAACCTCGGAGCCAATTATCAACTCAACAAAAACTGGAGCCTCGCGGGCGATGTCTTAAACCTGTTCAACCGGCGAGATCACGATGTTGATTACGCCTATGTGTCGCAAATAACCCCGGCAGCCGGGCTGGGGCTGCCCGCAACACCGCCAATTACGCTGGCAGGGCAGGAGCAGGTTGCGAGGGCCGTGAACGACAACGCGGCATTCACAAGGGTGATGCATCCGGTCGAACCGATTCAGGCGCGATTCACTTTACGCTACAGTTTCGACTTGCGTCACTGAAGCAAAGACGCGCCGTCGCCAGCGAAGAAGCCCTGCACCGCGCTCAACAGGCAGCCGAAAAAGCGACCGGCCCCTGATCGCTCGCCCTGATCGCTCGCCATGACCTCCGTACCGTCCTACCCTCCGATTTTCCTTGCCCCTGTTTCTCCCGCCCCCTACGCTGGAAATGAAGAGCTCTGTCCTGCCCTCGCGCCGACAGAGCTTTTCTGTTGTGAGGGACTCTTGCTTCGTCCGTACCCTGTACCCTGTACCCCGTACCCTGTACCCTCAAAGTCCCTCTGCAAACCCCCTGGAATCATAAGTTTGCCGCAGTCCTCGGAGGGGCTCCGGGAACTGGCCTGGAATCAGCAGCTTGCCGCAATCCCCTACCCCCCCGGGGGGTGGTCTAAAATGCGCTTGCTGTACCGTAGAAAGGAACTTTGAGGAGATTCATGCGCGCACTCGTGAAAGCTCGCGCCGAACGCGGCCTCTGGCTCGAGGATGTTCCCGAGCCCGAATACGGCATCAACGATGTCCTCATCCGCGTTCGCCGCACCGGCATCTGCGGCACCGACGTCCATATCTATCAATGGGACGAGTGGGCTCAGCAGACCATCCCTGTCCCCATGGCCATCGGCCATGAATTCGTAGGCGAAATCGCCGCTGTCGGCTCCAATGTCTCGGATTTCCGCGTCGGCGACCTCGTTTCCGGCGAAGGCCACGTCACCTGCGGCCGCTGCCGCAACTGCCTCGCCGGCCGACGCCATCTCTGCGCGTACACCTCCGGTGTCGGTGTCAATCGTCCAGGCGCCTTTGCCAAGTACATCGCCCTGCCCATGACCAATATCTGGCGCCATCATCCCGGAGTCCCCGAAGAAATCGCCGCCATCTTCGACCCCTTCGGCAACGCGGTGCACACCGCCCTGGCCTTTCCCGTTTTGGGAGAAGACGTCCTCATCGCCGGCGCCGGCCCCATCGGCCTGATGGCCATCCCCATCGTTCGCCATGCCGGAGCGCGTTACGTCGCCGTCACCGACCTGAATCCCTTCCGCCTCGATCTGGCCCGGAAAATGGGCGCGACCATCGCCGTCGATCCGCGCGAAACGCCGGTCGCCCAGGTGCAAAAACAGCTCGGTATGCAGGAAGGCTTCGACGTCGGCCTCGAAATGTCCGGCAGCCCTGCCGGATTCACCGAGATGATCGACAATATGGCCCACGGCGGCCGCATCGCCGTCCTCGGCCTTCCGTCGAAACCCATGCAGACCGACTGGCGCAGGATCATCTTCAACATGCTCACGGTCCGAGGCATCTACGGCCGTGAAATGTACGAAACCTGGTACAAGATGTCCGTCCTGATCACCTGCGGCGTGGACATCTCTCCGGTCATCACCCACCGCTACAGCTATAAGGACTACGAGAAAGGCTTCCAGGCCATGATCGGCGGTGAGTGCGGCAAGGTCATCCTCGACTGGACGACGATTTAGGCCGGTCTTCGAGCTCCCGGACCACGAAGTCTTTCGCTCCGGCAACCGCCTCGGCAGGTTCGTCGCCCCGCAGCAGCCGGCAGAGCAGCGCCGTAGAGAACGCGCACCCAGTCCCATGAGTCCCATGCCGCCCACGCGCCTCGGTCCGCTGGCCGGCAAACCACCGCTCCTCCCCGGCCGAAGTCCGCAGGAAGTCGTCGGGCGGGTCCAAATGGCCGCCCGTCACCACGACGTGCAGCCCCGGCGCCCGCGTGGCGATCCGTTCCGCCACTTCAGGCACCGCCTCCCGGACCGGGGCCGCTTCGCCCAGGAGCGCTCCAGCCTCGTCGACGTTCGGCGTCAGCCATCCCACCACGGGCAGCAACTCTTCCACCAGCCGGCGAATCCCGGCGGGCTCCAAAAGCTCCGCGCCGGAGCTCGACCGGATCACCGGATCGAGCACCACATGGTCACGAGGAACCTGCGCCTCGCGAAGCCAGTCCGCCACCACGCCGACCAGGACGCTCGTCGCCAGCATTCCGATCTTCACGCCCGCGATCCCGGAGGCGGATACCGCAAAGGCATCCGTCAGGCACTTCAGGGTGTCCCCTAACAACCCCGGATCGACGGGATCGACCCTTTTGACCCCTAAAGTTGACTGGACGGTTAGCGCCGTTAGTGCAGTTACACCAGAAACTCCATGAGCCGCCATCACTTTCAGGTCGCGGGTGGCGCCCGCGCCTCCGGTGGGATCCAGTCCGGCTATCGTCAGCGCTAATGGCTCTCGCACTAACTGCTTGACACCATGAGACTTCTGGAGCACTGTCATCTCCACTTCAAGTTCCGGGCAGCACGCGTCCTTCTACTGCCATCGTACTTTCAGGGTCTTCACTTCCGAGGCTTGCCGTTATGAGGCACGGGAATGGAGACTGTTAGTTTTTTAGGGCCTCGGTTGTGCATTCCGGACTATCACAGTTGTTTCGGCTGCGCAACCCTTGACCGGAAATAAATAGTTGCAGATTGTTTGACTTACGAGAAGCAGATTCCTACAATTTCAGGAGGAGGATCATGCACGCTATCCGACGATCCGATAACGCGAAACGTCCTCGCCGCTGGTTTACTTTCGCCGGCGCGGTTCTGGCTATTCTTGTGGGTGTCGCGGGTGCTCGGGCGGCTTCCCCCGCTGACCATTTGACCGCTCCCGAAGTCGCCATCCGGCACCATCATTGGTATGAGTTTGGCGTTGCGTCCTGGTATGGCAAGTTCTTTCAGGGCAAAACCACAGCGAGTGGCGTGCCCTATGACGAAAACGCGCTGACCTGTGCCCACCGGACCCTGCCGCTCGGTTCCGTCCTCCGGGTGACCAACCTTCGCAACCATCGCTCGGTGGTCGTCACCGTCAACGACCGTGGCCCGGTCCCTGAGGACCGCATCATCGACCTTTCTCATGCCGCTGCCCAGGCTCTTGGATTCAGCGAACGCGGCCTGGCCCCGGTGAAGGTCGAACTGATCGGACCCAGCTCCCAGGTGGCCGAGCTCCAATCCCCTGCGGACCTGCCTCCTGCGCGCTGATGTGCGCGTAAGTCCCCGGTCTGCCAAAGGGTTGACCTCGGATCTCCCCTGAAAAAGCAGGAACATCACTCTGTTGCGCAGCCATTCGCGCAACAGGGATGAGGCGGAGTCAGCCCCTACCTGGGGATTGGCTGTTCCGTGTCGCCGGTCGCTTCCGTCTTTTCTACCAGAAAATAAGACTCGACCGCTCGCCCCAGGGACGTGCGGTCGAGGACCGGGGGCCGATCCTCGTAGCGGGCCGCCCAACAGACCTGGTTCACCAGGTCCCGCGGCTGGCATCCCCGCAGTTCCTGGCCGATGCTCCGGATGGCCTGGGCCAGCCCCCGAATCACGGATTCCTCCGCCCGTAGCCCGCGCTCCTGAGCGACCCGGCGAAAGATCGAGCAGAACTGATCCTCCGTCGCGGCATCCACCCGAATCTTGGTCTGCATGCGGCGCAGAAAGGCCGCATCCACCAGCTCCGACGGCTCCATGTTGGTAGCGAAGACGACCAGCATCTCGAAGGGCACTTCGATCTTGCGCCCGCCGACGAGGGTCAGAAAGTCGATCCCGCGATCCAGCGGAACCACCCAGCGGTTGAGCAACTCCTCGGGACGCACCCGCTGCCGGCCGAAGTCGTCCACGATCAGCACCCCGTTGTTGGCCTTCATCTGCACCGGGCCGCTGTAATATTTCGAGTTGGCATTGAACTGAAGGTCGAGCATGTCGATGGTCAGCTCGCCGCCTACCAGGACCGATGGCCTCCGGCACCGCACCCAGCGCGCATCGCAGGTGTCCGTCCCCGGGCCCTCGATTTCCTTATGGATGATGGGGTCATAGAGGACGATGATCTGTCCGTCCACTTCGATGGCGTAGGGCACCCAGACATCGTCCTCGGCGAGAACCCGCGACATGGTCTCGGCGATTGCCGTCTTGCCCACACCCGCCGGTCCGTGGACGAAAATCGTCGAGCCGGAATTCAGGGCCGTTCCAATCTGGCCGAGGATCCTCACGTCGATCACCATATGGTCGAAGGCCCGTTCCACGTCCGGTTTTCTTATCACCAGCTTGCGCACGCTCTGGGCCCGCACCTGCGCCACATAGCTGGCCAGCGAAACCGGGACTGCCCCGGTGTACTGGCATTGTGACAGCAGTTCCATGGCGCGGGTCCGCGCCTGGGCCGTCAGCGCGATGGTCGGCACGTTGCCCACCATGCCGGTCACCTGGCAGAGCTGCTCGGTGCGCATCCAGCCCACCAGCTCGTCGGCGATGGGCTGAGTTACGTGCAAATGGCGGGCCAGGTCGCGCGTGGAGAGCGCGCCGCAAACATACATGGTCTTCAGCGCCAGTTCGTCGACCACGGGGCGCCGGACGCCCAGTTCCGCTGCCGAACGTGGACGGTACTCGGGTCCCTGAAAAACGCCGTCGCCCTCATTCGCCGCCTCTTCGGCCGACGCGAGGGACGGCTCCGTCACCAGCAGCGGCAAATTGCCCAGGGTGTCGTTGATTTCGGCGGCGCTCGCCGGCGTCGAGCGATCCGATGCGAAGTAATTGACCGTCCGAATCGTATCCAGCCGCGATTCGATGGCGGTTTTGGCAGCACTCAAGGCAAAGTCCCCTTCTTCTTTTCTTCGGCACTCCGCGTGTTTCGTTCAATCGTCCGGCCGACGGATTCCTGTCTGCCTTATTCCCGCGGATTTTGCCCTTGCAGCCGCCTCTTCCGGGCGGCTTGTTTGCGCGTGCGTATTTCGACTTCAGCCTGGAACACACGTCCGCCAGGCGAAAACATCTCTGTTCAGCATTCCCGCGAGGTAGCAGAACGGTCAATAGAGCAAAAGTGTCATTACGAGAAGACGCAACCTTCGTGCGGTGCCGGCAGTAATGGTTCGCCGGAGAGACTCCAGGGCGTCTGCCCAACAGCACCAGCGTCTCCCGAAAGGTGAGCCGAGAAGCTACCGGCAGAGGCGACGGCTCCTGTTCCCTTTTCCCTATTCCCTATACCCTGTTTTCAATGGATGCCCGCCTGATCGTCGCGCTCGATTTCCCCCTGGCTGAATCCGCGCTTGCGCTGGCCGATCGGATCGAGGGACAGGTGCGCTGGCTCAAAGTGGGCCTTGAGCTTTACTGCGCGGAAGGTCCTGGCCTCGTTCGCGAGCTGCGCCGCAGGGGCTTCTCCGTCTTCCTGGATCTGAAGCTCCACGACATCCCGAACACCGTGGCGGGCGCAGTCCGCTCCGCCGCCGCCACGGGCGCGGAACTCCTGACACTTCATGCTGCCGGGGGTCCCGCCATGCTGCGCGCGGCCGCCGATGCCGCGGCTTCCCTGTCGAACCCGCCGCAACTCCTCGCCGTCACTGTCCTCACTTCGATGGATCAGGCGCAGCTCACCGCCATCGGCGTGGGCGCGGCCCCCGCGGATCAAGTCCGGCGTCTCGCCGCCGTTGCCGCCGACGCAGGGATCACCGGGCTGGTCGCTTCCGCGGAAGAAGTTGCTACCCTCCGCGGCCTCTATCCACAGGCAACGCTGGTCATACCCGGGATTCGCCCCGCCGGCGCAGCCATCGGCGACCAGAAACGCGTTGCGACGCCGGCCGCGGCCCTCGCCGACGGGGCCAGTTACCTCGTGATTGGCCGCCCGATTACGCAGGCCGCCGATCCCGTCGCCGCCACCCAGGCCATCCTCGCGGAGATGGCGTCCGTGCCGGCCACGAGCTAAAGCGCGATCATGGGAGTGATGCCATCCGATCCCGGCCCCGACCTGAATCCCGCTGAGTCCCCCGCCTCCGTTTATCGCCGCTGTCTTGCGGAGAACCACGAGCATCTCTCCCGAGAGCAGCGTCGCCACATGCTGCTCGGCTCGGCGAAGGTTGCTGATTTTCTCCTGGGGATCGCTCTGGCCGTGTTGCTGCTCGCGACGCGGACGCACTGGCTGCTGTTGCTGATTCCTGTCGCGATTTTCGTGGTCTTGCTGGTGGTTCATGAACGTGTGCTGCGCCGTCTGCAGAAGCGCCAGCGCATCGCGGACTTCTATGCTCGTGGACTCGCCCGCCTCGACGGCCAGTGGGCCGGCACCGGCGAAAGCGGCGATCGTTTTCTCTCGTCCGCGCATCCCTATGCTCGCGACCTGGACCTTTTTGGCGCCGGGGGGCTCTTCGAGCTGCTGTGCACGGCGCGCACTCGGGCCGGGGAAGCGATGCTGGCCGACTGGCTGCTGCAGGCGGCTTCTCCGGAAACCGTTGTCGCCCGACACGCGGCCGTCGCCGATCTCCGGCCGCGCCTGCCGCTCCGCGAGCAGCTGTTCGTCTCCGGAGAGACGGTTCGCCTCGGCATCCACCCTGACGCGCTCGCTGCGTGGGGCGAAGCTCCGCCGACCTTCCGCTCCCGGTGGCTGGGGTGGATCCTGTTTGTTCTCGGCCTTGCCTGGATGATTGTCTTTGCCGCGTGGCTCTTTCATGGAGTCGACAGGCTCGTGCAGGGCTACGATGTCTCGGTCACCGGCCCGCTCTGGTGGAGTTTTCTCAGCCTTTCGGTCGTGAATTACGGCATCAGCCGCGTGCTCAAGCCTCGGGTGGACGCTGCCGCCAACGCTATCGAGCATGCCGCTGAGGACCTTCACCTTCTGGTCGAGGTGCTTGCCCTGCTGGAAGGCGAGGCGTATGCGGCTCCGCTGCTGCGCGATCTGCGCGGCTTGCTCGACACCCACCGCGTGCCCGCTTCGGCAGCCGTCGCTCGTCTTGAGCGCATCGCGGACCGGCTGGAGGGCCGCCACAATCTGTTCACTCGGATCTTGTTCGGGCTTGCTTTTTACAATGCGCAGTTCACCCTCGCAGCCGAACGGTGGCAGCGGCGCTTTGGTCCGGCGATTCGGGGGTGGCTGGGCGCGGTCGGGTCATTCGAGGCTCTTTCGTCGCTGGCCGGCTATGCCTTCGAGCATCCCGCGGACCCGTTTCCTGGGTTCACGACGGAGAGCCCGTGCTTCGAGGCTCGCGCTCTGGCCCATCCGCTGCTGGCCACGGCCATCGGCAATGACCTGAGCCTGGGCGGCTCCGCCGGGGATGCACCGCGGCTGCTGATCGTGAGCGGGCCGAATATGGCGGGGAAGAGCACCTTTCTGCTGGCCATCGGGCTGAACGCTGTGCTGGCCCAGGCCGGGGCACCGGTGCGGGCGGCATCGCTGCGGCTTTCGCCGCTGGCCGTGGGTGCGTCGATCTGTGTCCTTGACTCGCTGCAGGGCGGGGTTTCGCGTTTTTATGCGGAGATTCAGCGGCTGAAGCTGTTGTCCGATCTCGCCGATGGGCGGCTGCCGCTGCTGTTCCTGCTGGATGAGCTGCTGTCCGGGACGAATTCTCACGACCGGCTTGAGGGGACGCGGCACGTGGTGACGGCGCTGGTGCGGCGGGGCGCTATCGGGCTGGTGACGACGCATGACCTGGCGCTGACGGCGATTCCCGAGGCGCTTGACGCGACGATGGCGGGGGCGGCGAGGAATGGACACTTCGAAGACAGCATGGAGGATGGGCGGCTCCACTTCGACTATCGGCTGAAGCCGGGCATTGTGCAGACCAGCAATGCGCTGAAGCTGATGCAGTCGATCGGGCTGGATATCCCGACCGACTGACGGAAAAAACACCCCCACCCCCCGGGGGGTGGGTCCTGCGGTAAGGCCTTGCGGGTCAGGGACTTCCCGGAGTTGTCGAGATGGACAACTCCTCTAAACCAATGAAAACAAATGGGGAAGCGGGCGACGCGCGCTGCCCGCTACGCGTAGCTGGAGACGGCTTTGGCGTTGCGGGCACCGCGTTCGGCGCGAATCTTCTCAACGTAGCCGCTTTCTCGCAGGGCGGACAGAGGATCTTCGGGGAGGCCGTGCTCTTTCCGCCAGGCGCGAACGGCGGGCCGCACATCGGTCCAAAAGACCTGGCGGAGACACTCCTCGGCTTCGACCAGGCGGCAGGCGTTCTGAAGCTCGGCCAGTTTTTCGTGATCGACGAGGGCGGCGCGGGCGTAGATTTCCTGGGCAGCGCAGACAGTCTGGATCATCGCTTCGAGCTTGCCCTTCAGGTTGTGGCTCTGATCGATCATGTAGGCGGGCGGCTGGGCGCCGCAACCGGACGGCGCTTCGCGCCCCTGAACCGCTGAGCCCGCTTCAAACGACAAAATTTCGTGGAAGATGCGGAAGACCTGGTAGGGATCGATGGAGCCGAGGGTGAGGTCGTCGTCGGCATAGCGGCGGTCGTTGAAGTGGAAGCCGCCGAGGATGCCTTCGCGCAGGAGCCATACGACGATCTGTTCGATGTTCTGGCCCTGGTAGTGATGGCCGGTATCGACGAGGACGACGGCCTGGGGGCCGGCGTGGCGGGCGAGCAGGAGGGCCATGCCCCAGTCGGCGATATCGGTGTGGTAGAAGGCGGGCTCGAAGGGCTTGTACTCGATGAGCAGGCGCTGGTCGGGGGCAAGGGCGGAGTGGGTCGCGGCGAGGGCTGCTTCCATCCAGTCGATCCGGCGGCGGATCGACTGCGTGCCGGGGTAATTGGAGCCGTCGGCGAGCCAGACGGAGACATCGCGGGAGCGCAGGGCCTTCCCGATGGCAACGCTTTCGAGGAGATGGTCGAGGGCCATGCGGCGGATGCCGGGGTCGGGATTGCAGATGGAACCGAACTTGTATTCCTGCTTCTCGAAGAGGTTGGGATTGATGGAGCCGGCGCGGACTCCATACTGACGCTCGAGGGCCTGGATGCGGGCGACGTCGCCGCGGCCGTTGGGCAGGTCCCATTCGACGTGGAGGGCGAGGGTGGGGCAGGAGCCGGTGAGGCTGTGGACTTCGGCGGCGTCGGCGAATTTTTCCTCGAGGGTGGTGGCGGCTTCGGGCTGCTGGAATTTGCCGAAGCGGGTGCCGGTGTTGGCGAATCCCCAGGAGGGGATTTCGATGCGGAAGGTGTCGAGGGCTTTGGCGATTGGGGTGTCCATGGGATTGTCCTGGGGCGAGCTCTCCAGGAGAAATCGTACTCCCGGGGTGCTTCATGCCCATTTTGCAAAAGGCTCCAGATGCGCTGGATTCTGCTTGAGAAGATTCTGCTTGAGAAGTTGAAAAGAGAAGAATCGGCGATGTGAATCTGGGTGCGAGGGATGTCACGACGTCACCCTAAGATGTTGCACCGAGAAAAGCCGCCGTCACTGCCTCTAAAGTTTAAGGGGAAAGATGCCGCAAGATTGCCCTTAAATAAGCAAATCATTGAATTCGCACCACTTGTAACCAAAAGCAGTTTTGTTGATCGACGGAAATTTGATAAGGTTTTCAACAGAGCTATGCCCAATTTGGCAGATAACGTGCAAACTTCCGAGAGCCTCCGGCAGTCCCGTCCGGTTTTATCAGCTTTGCGTCGACCGTCGCAGCGATGATCTGCGAAATGATTGTGCTTTTGCTCTCTGGTAAATGAAACCGCTCGCGGAGAGATTGATTGGTCATTTGGCCGCCCATCACGTATCGAAGCACGCAATGTTGATAGCACGCTCTGACACGATCATCTCTGGCCATCTCCTCGAAATCCATCGGCCCGTAAATCACTACGGTTGTATTCTGGAATCCTGTACGAAAATCTGGGGCGGGCAATTGGCCTATTTCGGCCGACTGAACTACCCTGTCGATTCCACTGCCCTTCTCCTCACAGATGCCGAGTCTCCTCATCATCATCGCAAGCCGCTCGTTTCGCGATTGGCAGCCATCGATGAAGCGTTCCGTGGGGATTTGCGGAATTCCGGGATTCGAAATCTCAAGCCGATCCGAATAGATCTCTATCGTCACTGACGTGCCCGTAATCTCGAAATCTTGATGAATTAGAGCATTGGCGACCAATTCACGAATGGTACTGGGAGGGACAAGTTTCGCCTTTTTTCGAACCGCATCTTCGATCACTTCATTCTGCGGTAGCTGCTCTCCGATGAATTTGACAATCCCTTGGAATCCGACCGCATAGCCTCTGGTCCCTACTTGCTCAAGCTTCGTATTTAGTTTGGAATCGCCGTTATAAACGATGACCCGCGCCTTCTTCCTTTCAAGATCCCGGAAAGAACCGAGGTCTCGAGCTAATAACAGAGCACTGAAACGTGGGATACAGTAATTGCCTTCGACCTCATCGATGAGGTGATCCGCTCTGAGCCGGTCTACTGCCGCTTCGACTGATGTGAAAGGAAGCGATAGTAAGGCGAAATAGGCCTGAAGATGCAGCAACTCGGCCACGTCCATCGCCGGCAATCCCTTGACGGTGTACTCATCAAGCCAGCCAGGCTTTCCCTCCGCGAAAATCTTGCGTAACTGATCCTCACTCATCGGTACGAGCGATGAGCCGCAGCGCATGAAGTATGCTCCTTTTCTGTTGAACGCTGTGCCGCGCGGGCGAGACGGGATATGGAAAACGAGCACTCTTCCGTCCGGATGAGAAACCTCTTCAATATCGACTCTAAAACCCAGCGTCTCAAAGAGCTTTGTTTCCATTTCAAAAGGATCATTGAAGGCTTTGGTGCCCACCACGCTCCGCGGGAGTGCATTACTTACACCGAGCAACATCTTCCCTCCGCCCTCGTTGGCTAGGGCGACGCAATATTCAAACAGCTTTTCGTTATCGTATTGAGTCTTAGCTTCCTTAAATTCCAAATGATGGGTCTCGGACGGTGCCGCACGCCAGATATCAATCTGGTTGGGAGTCGTCAGTTCTCGTTCAATTTCCATGGATTGCCTGCCGACAATTGTCATCACGCCCTGTCTGCAGCGCAAGGGGAAATCAGCTGTTGAGGGATCGCAACGATGCACGGAGTCTCGCTACTCGTGCGTCACGCAGCCGGTTGCTCAGCCGGGACCAGCACGCGAGGTATAAGCTTTGGCACGATGCGGGCAAAGACGGGGGCGGCGGCATGAAGCGGCCCCTGGAGCGGGGTGGAGAGAGAGGTGGGGATGACTCTACAGGAGCAGTTTGGGCAGATCGATATCTACCTGTTCGACCAGATTCTGCGCGGGAATATTGCGCCGGGGATGCGGGTGGTGGATGCGGGGTGCGGTGGCGGGCGGAATCTTCAGTATCTGCTGCGCGAGGGGTATGCAGTATTTGGCGTGGACGTAAGCGTCGATGCGGTGGCGGCGGTGCGGACGATGGCAGGTGAGCTGGCACCGGGACTGCCGTCTGAGAACTTCCAGGTGGCGGCCGTGGAGGCGATGCCGTTCGCGGATGAGTTTGCGGACCTGGTGATGTGCCACTCGGTGCTGCACTTTGCGCGGGATGAGGCGCAGCTCAAGGCGATGGTGCGAGGGCTGTGGCGGGTGCTGCGGCCGGGTGGGATGCTGTTTTGCCGGCTGGCGTCGACGATTGGGGCGGTGGAGGGGATGGCGTTCGAGGCGTTGGGCGGGCGGCGGTTCCGGATGTCGCATGGGGCGGAGTGGCTGCTGGTGGATGAAGCGCTGTTGATGGAACTCACGCGCGGTCTGGATGGGGAGTTGGTGGATCCACTGAAGACGACCGTGGTGCAGGGGCAGCGGTGCATGACGACGTGGGTCCTGAAGAAGAAGGCGTCACCGGGAAGAGAGGGGCGGGCGTATGTCCGCTCGGGGATGCCGGGGCGAAGGGATTCGCTGGACTGCAAAGACTGAGACTGTAAGTCGACAACGGGCGAGGTGCCTCAAGGTGGCGTGGGGGGATCGGCCTCCCACATCTGGCAAAACCAGCCAGATATGGGGCCCGGGATTGTGCGCTGGGCCGAAGCGGCTGGTTCAGATTGGGGGCTTCCCACCTTGCCTCCTCGAAAGGCACGAGGAGTCAAGGATGGGGCACCCGGGATTGTGCGCTGATCGAGGATGAATGGGCTTTCGAGGCATGGCCAGTGAGATCCCAGTCTCCCGGGGCCAGCCTTTACCGCCCCTGCCGATTCCGATACACTGGTTTCTGTTGTCTTTACGCATTTTGTAAGCAGGAAACCATGCCTAAACTCAAGACGCATCGGGGCGCTGCGAAGCGCTTCAAAAAGACCGGCACGGGCAAATTCAAGCGCGGCCAGTCGAAAATGCGGCACATTCTGACGTCGAAGGAGACCAAAACCAAGCGCAAGCTGGCTCACAGCGTGCTGGTTTCGGACGCCGACCACGCGAAGGTGGCCCGCATGATTCCCTATGCCTGATCTTTCCGGGCTTCCCGACGCGGGAGGCTCCCCTCGACCGAAGCGGTTTCGACTGTAACGGCGAGGAGTGGATCAGGATTGCAGAGCGAGTGAAGAGGCGCTCCCGCCTCCAGCCGCCCAACCGTAACGCAAAGGAGAGACGACCATGCCTCGCGTCAAACGTGGCACTAAACGCAGCGACCGCCGCAAGAAAATCCTGAAAAGGGCGAGCGGCTACTTTCTCACCAAATCCAAGCTGTACCAGGCCGCTCAGGAAGCTGTGGAGCGCGGACTGAAGTTCGCCTACAGCGGCCGCAAGCAGAAGAAGCGGCAGTACCGGTCCATCTGGATCGTGCGCATCAACGCCGCCGCGAAGATCAACGGCATCTCGTATTCGCAGCTCATGCACGGCCTGAAGACAGCCGGCATCGAGCTGGACCGCAAGGTGCTCGCCGACCTGGCGGTGAACGATGCTGCCGGGTTCTCGGCGCTCGTCGCCCAGGCCAAAGCCGCTCTCAGCACCGTCGCGGCCTGATTCGCCCCCTGTCGAGTGCCCATCCTCGCATGCGGGGATGGGCATTTTCCTGAATGCAGAAGGGTGTGCAGGGAAGGCTGGTTGTCCCACAGTCATCCCGCGTACACTGGCTTCTCACGAAAGTCTGCTCGGCCATGCCTCTTCCTGACGCCAATATTGCCCCAGCGCGTAAAGCCGCCGCGCCTTCGGTCACCTATGCCGATGCGGGTGTGGACCTCTCGGCCGGCGACCGCGCCAAACAGCGCATCAAGTATCTGGCGCAGCGCACCTTCACGCGCAATGTGCTGGGGGAGATCGGCGGCTTCGGCGGCCTGTTCAAGCTGGACGGCAAATATGAGGAGCCGGTGCTGGTTTCCTCGGCGGACGGGGTGGGCACGAAGCTCAAGGTGGCCTTCCAGCTGGGCGTACACCAAACCGTGGGCGCCGATCTGGTGAACCACTGCGTGAACGACATCGCGGTGCAGGGGGCGACGCCGCTGTTCTTCCTCGACTACCTGGCCACGGGACGCCTGGACAGCGACACGACGGAGAAGGTCGTCTCCGGCCTGTCGGATGCGTGCCGCGCTAACGGCTGCGCGCTGATCGGCGGCGAAACGGCGCAGATGCCCGGGTTCTATGCCGATGGCGAATACGATCTGGCCGGCTTCATCGTCGGGGTGGTGGAGCGCGCGAAGCTGATCACCGGCGCGAAGATCCGGCCGGGGGACGTGCTGCTGGGTTTTCCATCGACGGGCCTGCACACCAACGGCTATTCGCTGGCGCGGAAGCTGTTTTTCGAAGTGGCGAAGTACAAGCCCGAGCAGTATGTGAACGATCTGAAGGAAAAAGCGGGTGCGGCGCTGATGAAGACCCATCGCAGCTACCTGAGCCTGATTAAGAAACTCACCGCCAGCGACTATGCCGTGGGTTTGGCGCACATCACGGGCGGGGGCATCACGGAGAACCTGCCGCGAATCCTGCCCAAGACAGTAGCGGCGCAGGTGGAGCTGGGAAGCTGGCCGGTGTTGCCCATCTTTGAGCATCTGCAGCGGCTGGGGAACGTGGAGCAGGACGAGATGCTGCGGACGTTCAACATGGGCATCGGGCTGATCGCGGTCGTTCCCGCCGAGCGCTTCAAGCGGTGCAAGTCGATGCTGGACCGCGCCGGCGAAAAGTCGTACGTGATCGGGCGCATTCTTAAGGGCGACCGCAAAGTTTTGTACGCCTGATGCACAATCTTGGAATTCTGCTCTCCGGGCGCGGCTCGAACTTTCTCGCCATTGCCGATGCGGTGGACGCGGGGAAAATTCCGGACGCGCGGATCGGTGTGGTGATTTCAAATCTGGCCGATGCGCCGGGGCTTGCTTCCGCGCGCGAGCGTGGGCTGACGGCTATTGCGATTGAGGCTCGCGGGCGCAAGCGCGCTGAGCACGACGAGGAGATCGTTGCCTGTTTGCGCGAGCACGAGGTGGAGCTGGTCTGCCTGGCCGGGTATATGCGGCTGCTGTCGCCGGGGTTCGTGCAGGCTTTTGCGGGACGCATTCTCAACATTCATCCCTCGCTGCTGCCGGCTTTTCCGGGGCTCGACGCACAGGCGCAGGCGTTTGCCTATGGCGTCCAGGTGTCCGGCTGCACGGTGCACTTTGTCGATGAGCAGCTCGACCATGGGGCGATCATCCTGCAGAAGCCGGTTGCGGTTTTGCCGGGCGACGATGCGCATGCGCTGGCGGAGCGGATCCTCGAGCAGGAACACCTTGCGTATGCGGAAGCGATTGCGCGGGTGCTGTCGGGGCAGTATCAAATTGTGGGGCGGCGCTATTTGCGCGGCGGCATCTGAAAATTCAATCAGTGCCTGCAGGCGATGCGCCCGGAGGATCCGCTATGCCGAGATTTTCAATGGCAGCCATTGCCGGGCGCACGCCTGGCGTTCTGCTTCGGCCACGCGTGGTGAGCGGTGCGTTGTTCGTGCTGCTGGCATCGGTTGGCTGGGCCCAAACGCCGGCCACGCACCCGAGCGGCGGCACTTCGGGAGGCAGGGGCGAGAACTCGACACTCCCGCAGTCCGGCAGCGACGTTGCCATGCCGGCCAATCTTGCTGTGGGCGGTTCCCTGGCGGCTGGGAGGAGGGGAATCTACAGTCCTTCGTCGCTCTCCTTCAGCAGCGCGATCTCGGCGGGGCTGGACGGAATCGACTTTCTTAAATTCGTGGTGCCTGGACATTCGGGGTTTTCCGCGATTTCCGGAGGCGGCATTGTGCCGGCCTCGGCCACCACATGGCAGAACAACGGCATTACGGGAATCATGGAATCGTATTCGGGAAGCTCTTCTGTGAATACGGTGGGCGTTTACGGGCAATGTGTGGGGCGAGTGACCAACGCGCTGTGCTGGGGACTGAATTCTGTCGTGGACGATGTACCCGGGACTTCGCAGAAGCTCGAGGGGGCGGAGATTGATGTGGGCGTGAATGGAAAGCCGTGGAGTGTGCTCGGCATCCAGATCGCGGGGAACGGGACCGGGACATTGCCGTCCAATTCCTATGCGATTGAGGTGGGCAAGACAGCGGGCTCGTGGAATTACGGGCTTAATTTCGACGATGGCTCGACGCATACGGCTATCGTCATCCCGGCGCTGTCGACCCGGCCCCGGGCGGCCTCCGCGCCCATTCTTTTCCGCAGCTACAATTCTGCCGGAGCGTTAATTGGGAGCTATCTGTCGACGGACAGCAAGGGCGATTTGAACTACACCAGTTCGGCCGGGGACAGCCCTGCGCTGAAGGCTCCTGTGCTGAGCGCGGGAGATGGGTCGCATATTGTGTATCGCTGCACGGCCGCCGGAGCGTTGCCGGTGGGGGCCCTGACCGTGAGCACGAAAAATTGCCGGGCGAGCGCCGATACGGGGCTTCGGGTCAAGTAAGACGGCAAACAAAAAGCGGTCGCCGGCTCCGCGATCCTGCCCAGGACAATCTTTCCGCACGCCGCCGATATACAACGGAGAGAGCGATGCCCCACCGTCTTTCTCATCTCCAGGCCATGGCGTTCGCCTTTGCCGGGTTCACGCTCTGGGTCTTTACCGACACGGCGATCAAGCTGGTGGGGCAAACGGGGCTACCCTGGTATGAGGTCCTGGCCTTCCTCGGGCTGTTCATGGCGATTTTTCTGTTCGCCCGCGGACTGTGGCGGCACGACCTCGGGGCGCTGCGGCCCCACCGGATGCGGTCGCAGTTTCTGCGCTCGGCGCTCGACCTGGGCAACAACATCTGCGTGATCATCGCGCTGCGGCATCTCACGCTGACGCTGTTCTACATCCTCATCTTTCTCGCACCCATCACGGTCGCGCTGCTCTCGTCCATTTTTCTGCGCGAGCGGCTTCCGTGGCGTAAAGCGGCCGCCATCCTCACCGGCTTTGCGGGGGTGGTGATTGCGGTGCACCCGTGGAGCGGGTCGCGTGGGGCCGACTGGATCGGCTATACAGCGTGCCTGGTCTGCGTGGCCTGCTTTTCAGTGAATATGGTGTGGTCGCGGGTGCTTACCCAGACGGAGAATCCGGAAAGCCTCACCCTGTTTTCCGGAGCGATCATGGCCGTGGTTGGATTTTCGCTGATGGCGGTTTTCCGGCTCATGCTTCCGCATACGAGGCCGATCACGCCGCGGATTGGCGCGCTGCTGATTGCCGTGGGAGTGCTTTGCGCGACGGGGAGCCTGTGCTTTTTCGTGGCGCTCAAACACACGGCGGCGGCGAACGTGTCGCAAATTCATTACACCCAGCTGGTGAGCGGAGCGGTGATGGCGTGGCTGGTATGGCGGCAGGCCCCGACGCTGCTCACTCTTTGCGGGGCGGGGCTCATCATTACATCCGGGCTGTATATAGCGGCGCTGGCGTCGCGAGATCACCACAGTACCTGGATCTCGCCGCCGGTCCACCCCGATTAGCCCGTCGGCTTACACACTTCAGGGCATTTTGCGGGCTGATGGCGGCAGATACACTGCGGCGTGGTGCCGATCTCCTGATGATTCGAGGCTCGTCTCGAAATGGGATTCCTGCAACGTAAAGTCATCGCTCTCCTGGCCTTTTTGACCTTTATCGGCGCGTATACGGCGCTTCGCGAGACCGGCTTCGCGCTCGAAGGAGCGGCCGCGGCCAGCTACACCCTCGCCGTCCTCGGCAACGCTTTCCGCAAGCGGGGCCTGCGCCTCATCGCCGGACCAACCGCCAAGCCGATCACGGAAATTCTTCTTCTCCACGGGCTGTTTCTCACCGGACTCATCGTCATCCTCACGCTGGGCAGCCTCGGCGCTGCATCGCTGCCTTCGTGGCTGACCGAGCCGGTGGGATTCAACCACTACGGCCGCCCGTATCCTTCCGGGCTGCGGCTGGTGCAGACGGCTCTGCTCTTCCTGGTCGGCTTCGTTGAGTCCTGGTGGCTCACCGCGGTTCGAACGGTTGACCCCTCCAAACCCAAAGTGGCCTGGACGCAATCCGCGATCGAAGAAGAGCGCACGAGCCGTCTGCGCCTGCGCTGAATTGCCCGGCCAGGAGCACCACGAGACCGCCTCCGCGCGGCCCGTTTCTTCTACGTGGCGGGCTTGCCGCCACCGTCCTTTTGCTTCTCATTTCCTTTCGGCTTCTCCCGCGGGGTCTTCGTCCGCCAGAAGCTCTGCAGCAGCCGCTCGGTCTCCTGGGCCTGGCCCTGCTCGCGCCGCAGCTGGGCATCGTCCAGCCTCAGCTCGTCCACCCGGGTCGCCTCCAGACGGCGCACGCGGTGCCAGGGATAAATCCGGTTGCCCCGCACAAGGCAGCCGGACCGCACCCACTCCTCCACCAGATCGCTCACCTTGCTCTTGACGTCGTGCGGGTCTTCAAAGGGGAGCAGTTCGAAGCTCTCTCCTTCGTCCAGATGCACCGTGACATAGGCCACCAGCACCGTATCGGTCACCAGCAGGGTCTCGTCCTGTTTGTTCTTTTCGGCCACCTCGTGCTCCTTTCCTCGTGCGAATTCACAGGATGAGATGCAGCGGCCGTCCCGGGCCGCAGGTTCGAGGAGAATGGGCCGGGGACAGCGTCGGCCGGGGGCAGCGACAGCCTGGCCGGCGTCTCCCGGCATCCAACCTGCGGTGGAGGGCTTCCGATGCGCAACTTCATTTTCTGGGCCACTGTGGCTTCCGGCGCGATCGCCGCGTACCTCATGTTCCGCCGGGGCGAGGACCTGAGCACCATCGCTCACGAATCGATCGAGCACCCGGTCGGCTCGCTGATTCGCGAGGCGCAGGAAGCCGCGTCCTGAGCGACGAGCACGGGGGGCGCAGGCCCGGTTCCAGCTTCCGCGGCAGCCTTCGCTAAAATAGAGAGGGATGGCTGCCTCGCCCGAACTCGCCGCTCCGGAACTGATCCAGATCGACCTCGCGCCGCGGCGTGCGACGCCGAAACCGGAGTGGCTGCGCGCCCGCGCGCCGGTGGGGGAGAATTATCACGATCTGAAGAAGCTGGCGCGATCGCTGAACCTGCACACGGTATGCGAATCCGCGCAGTGCCCGAACATCGGCGAATGCTGGCACCATCGCACCGCGACGTTCATGATGCTGGGCAACCTGTGCACCCGGCGCTGCGGCTTCTGCGCGGTGCCGAAGGGGCGACCCGCGCCGATCGATCTCGACGAACCGCGGCGGGTAGCGGAAGCCGTTGCGGCGCTGGGGCTGAAGTTTGCCGTCATCACCAGCGTGAATCGCGACGACGATCTTCTCGGGGGGGCCCGCGCCTTTGTGACGGTCATTGAGGAGATCCGGCGGCAGGCACCCGGATGCCAGGTGGAAGTGCTGATCCCGGACTTCCAGGGCAATGAGGAGGCGATCCGGCTGGTGGTCGAAGCGCGCCCGGAAATCCTGAACCACAATACCGAATCGGTGCCGCGCCTGTACCGTGTGGTCCGCTCGGGCGCGCGTTACGAACGCACGCTGCGGCTGCTCGGCCTGGCGAAGGAAATTGAGCCGGCGACGGTGACAAAATCCGGCGTGATGGTGGGGCTGGGCGAAGAAATGGACGAACTGCTGGCGGTCTATCGCGACCTCGCCTCGGCGGGGGTGGACGTGCTGACCATCGGGCAGTATCTGCGGCCGTCCAAAGACCATTTGCCGATTGCCCGCTACTACACTCCCGACGAGTTCGCTTTCATGAAGCGCGAGGCGCTGGCCATGGGGTTCCGGCATGTTGAATCCGGGCCGCTGGTGCGCTCCAGCTACCATGCGCACGAGCAAAGCCAGGCTCGGTCTGACGACCGGCCCACCAGCGCCGGTGCGCCTGCGCGGTAACCGGCGAAGCTAAAGGTTGATTGCGCGAATGCCGAGAGATTCGGCCACCCTGCCGAGCGCCGCATCGACAGTCCAGATCCGGGTTCCCGGCGTTGCCAGACACGACGCGATCAGATAAGCATCGGTGAGGCCGATGCCGCTGGAAGCGAGGCCGCGGGCTTCGATCATGATCCGGAGGTCTGTCAGGCGCACCGGAGGCAGCGCGATGAGGTTATCAAGATACGTGAGCGTCTTTTGCCGGTCGGGAAGATAACCGCAGGCCAACTCCGCAACCACGAAGGGATGAGTGCAGAGCTGGTCCTTCGCAATCAGGGTGTCCAGCTCTGCCCTGAATACGCCCCTGCGGAACATCTCAATCCAGATGGACGTGTCCGCGAGGATCACCGTTCCTCGACTCGCAGTCGGCGCACACTCTCGATATTCGGAGCTGTGCCGGCCAGCGCGAGAAGCCTGCGGCCTGCCTCCCGCGCAATGAGCGACTTCAGCGCTTCGCGAAGCAGCTCCGCCCTTTCCGTGACTCCGGTGTATTCCTGCGCGGTGCGCAACAGATCGTCATCGAGCGTGACACTGGCTCTCATGCCCACTTCCTTACACCAATAATAGCACCGCTCCGGTGATCAATGTGGTGCGCTTCAGGGGAATTTTATTCGATTTGAGGCCCTGGCGCCTGCCGTTTGGCACCGGCTGCGGGGATCAGGCAGGAGTCATCGGGCTGAATATGGGTCAGCGGACTGTTTGCCGGCGCACCGAGATCACCGAGGCCGTGTAACGGTCGCCCCGCAGCAGGGAGCAACTGTATTCAATGGGAATGCGGTTGCTGTCGAAGGTCGTTTCTCGTATGCGCAGCAGCGCGCTGCCGGGGACCGTATCGAGAATCCGTGCTTCCTCCTGCTGGGCGCAGACGGCTCCAATCTCTTCTTCGGCCCAGTGCAGCCTGCGCTTGTAGAGGGTCTCATAGAGGCCGTAGAGGGAGCGATTCTCGAGGTCCTGCTGTTCGATGTTGGGAAACAGGCGGACCGGTAAAAAGCTGGTGACGACAGCCACCGCATTTCCATTCACCAGGCGCAGCCGCCGGATGTTGTACACCGATTCGCCGGCGGGGATACGCAGGGCTTTGGCCACTTCGGCCTCGGCTCCGATGACCTGGCTGGAGAGCAGGCGGGCAGAAGGGACCAGACCGCGGCGGCGCATTTCTTCGCTGAAGCCGCGAAGCTCCTGGAAATTCCAGGGGACACGGCCCGAGCCGATGAGGGGTTTCTTTCCCTTCTCGATGGTGAGGAGCCCTTCGGAGCGCAGTTTCTGGAAGGCCTGACGAACGGGCATTTTGCTGATGCCGAGGGCGTGGGCCACCTCGTTTTCCGAACAGAAAGGCTGGCCCTCCCGAAGCGTGTCTGCCTTAACCCAGGCGCGGACCTGTTCGACGATCTGCTGGTAGTACGGCACGTAGCTCTGATGGTCGAGGGCGAGATGCAGGAGAGGGCTGGGGGGTTTCGCGTCCATAGGGCACTCCAAACATCCTAATATACTACGCTGCTATGTCCAGGAGAATGGCCACCTTGGGCGATCGCTGTCCCGAAGGATCCGCAGTTTTTGTTGCTCCTCTAATAGCTTTATTAACAATTATTTACGCTTATTTTTCCTTTCATTTATCCATCGCTTTGCTGGCTCGGATCAAAGCCGGAAAAAAACCTTTGCTTGACATCCTGTATGCACATGCACATATATCCATAACGCTCTGCCGTTTCAAAGGGAGGAACCTTTCATGCGACTCAGACTCGAGGAGCTTGCCTCAGCATTCCCCGGTGCGCTGCGCCAGTCCAGCGTCATCCTGACCATCGTGCTGTTCGCGTCTCTGTTCGCGTCTCGGGGCGTGATGGCTCAAGTCGAATCGGGGGAGATCGTGGGGACCATCCACGATGGATCGGGCGCGGTGATCTCCGGAGCGACGGTGACCATCACGAATACGGCCACCGCGATCAGCCGGACGATGAGCACGAATGCGGACGGGGAATTCACGGTTACGCATCTGCAGCCAGGAACGTATACGGCAACGGTGGTGCACGAAGGATTCCAGAAGGCGGTGCAGGCGGCCTTCGAGCTGAATGTGAACCAGATCATTACGCTGAATATCGCGATGGTGGTGGGCGCGGTGAGCCAGGTGGTGAACGTGACGGCGGCGGAGCCTCTGCTGGAATCGGAGACGTCGTCGGTGGGGCAGGTGATTGCGGGCGAGTCGATTGAATCGCTGCCCCTGAACGGACGCGACTTCATCCAGCTTTCGTATCTGACACCGGGGGTCAACCAGGGGCCGTCGGGAGCGGTGCAGCAGGGCGGGATTCCGGAGAACGAGCGGGGCAACGGGTCGATTCAGGCCAATGGGCTGACGGCGACGAATAATAACTACCTTCTCGATGGATTCGACAACAACGAACAGCAGATTGGTTTCGAGATTATTCAGCCCTCGGTGGATGCGATCAGCGAATTCAAAATGCAGACCAACAACTTCGCGGCCGATATCGGCAAGGGAGGAGCGGTCGTCAACGTTGCGCTGAAATCCGGAACGAACCAGTTCCACGGAGACGCGTTTGAGTTCATCCGGAACTCCGCCTTCGATGCGAAGAATTACTTCGACAGTCCGGGCACGCCGATTCCGCCGTTTAAGCAGAATCAGTTTGGGGGAACGCTGGGTGGGCCGATCCTGCGGAACCGGACGTTCTTCTTTGTCGATTATCAGGGCACGCGAATCAATCAGTCGCAAACGGATATCAGCACGGTGCCGTCGCCCGCCGAGCGGACAGGGAATTTCTCCGATCTGCTGACCGGCACACTTTCGTCGGATGGGTACGACACCGGGCAGATCTTCGACCCGACGACGTATAACCCGGCCACCAGCGAGCGATCGCCGTACACCGGGAACGTGATTCCGCCGGGGGCTCTGGATTCCGCGGCGCTGAAGGTGGTGGCGCTGTATCCGACGCCGAATCTTCCGGGAGAGTTCAACAATTATCTGTCGAACCCGGCGACGGTGAACAACCAGGACTCGTTTGACGTGCGAGTGGATCACCAGCTCACGAGCCGGGATAGCACCTTCGTGACCTTCAGCTTCGGCAATGTGAACGTGATGCAGCCGGACCCCTTTCCGGGGCTTGCGGGCGGCGGGAGTTTTTCAGGGCACATCAGCGATCTTGCGCGGGCCGCGGGGATCAGCGATGTCCACACCTTCGCCGCTAACAAGATCAACGAGTTCAAAGTGGGCTACATGCGGTATGTGGTGCAGGCGATTCCGTTCTTTGCCAACCAGGATATCTCCGGGCAGGTGGGTATCCCGGGCATCTTCTCCTCGAGCAATCCGGTTGCTACCGGGGGTCTGCCCAGCATTCAGATTTCGGGGCTGAGTTATCTGGGAAACCAGGACTGGTTTCCAGAGATTCTGCACGAGAATAACTATCAGTACATCGACTCCTTCACTTATACGCGGGGCTCCCACACCATCAAGACGGGCGTGGACATCCGCCGGCGGCTGAACGGATTCAATCAGACGCAGAACGCGCGCGGCGACCTGGGCTTCGACCAGCAGTTTACCGACGATCTGGTCACCGGGGACGGGGGCTCTCCGCTGGCGAGCTTCCTGACGGGCTATCCCATCACCGCGGCTCGCTACGGGCAGACGGGCAGCTTTGGCATCCGGTGGCTGGAGATGGGCGCTTATGGAATGGACGACTATCGGCTGACGTCGAACGTGACTTTGAATCTTGGACTGCGGTGGGATTTGTATACGCCGTATGTGGAGCAGCATAATCGGCTGGCGAACTTCGATTTCAGCACCGGTGAGTTTGTCGCGCCGCAGATGCCGGGGGTGAGCCGCACGGGGAACGTTCGCACTAACTGGAACAATCTGGCTCCGCGCATCGGATTCGCGTGGACGCCGGGGGGGCGGTCGCTGGCCATCCGGGGCGGCTATGGAATTTTCTACGATCTGCAGGCGACGCAGGGGGACTCGGAGCTGCCTTACAATCCCACCGGGCTGTTCTACAGCCAGAGCTACACGTATCCGGCCTCGACGCCGGGGATGCGGCTCTCCACCGGCTTCCCTGCGGAAGTCTTTCCGACGCTGTCGAATCCTTATGGGGCGGCCAGCGCGGTGCCCTACCGAAACCCGACAACGTCCATCCAGGAATGGAACCTGAACGTGGAGCAGCAAATCGGAGCGAATGCGGCGCTTCAGGTTGCCTATGTCGGAACCCATGGCGTGCACGAGTCGTATGTCTATAACCTGAACCAGGCTTCGCAGCCGCTGGACAGCAACTTTGGGCCGGCGCCGAATTATGGCCGGCCGTATTACTCGACAGTGCCGAACATCTCCGCGATCCGGACGAACTCGAATCTGGCGGATTCACTTTCGCATCAGCTGCAGGTGAAGCTGGAAAAGCGCTTTGCCAGCGGGTGGAGCGTGCTGAACGCTTATACCTGGCAGCACACCATCGGTCAGACGGCCGAGAACGAGTGGGCGGGACCGCAGAACGTTTACAACCTGCGAGCCGAGCGCGGGGACCAGTCGCCGGATTATCGCAATCAGCTCACCTCGGCGTGGTCGTACGATCTGCCGTTTGGGCCGGGGAAACGGTTCCTCACCAGAGGCGGACCGATTCGCTATCTCGCCGGAGGGTGGCAATCGCAGGGCATCGTCACCCTGTATTCGGGCGAAGCCTTTACGCCGGGACTGTCCTACGATCCGACCAACACCGGGTCGGGGTCGCCGCGGCCCGAGGTGATCGGGAATCCTTATGACTTCTCGACGTCGTCCGCGGTTGGGTGTCCTGGCGGGCGCCGCAGCATGACCTGCTGGTATAACCCGGCGGTCTATACCGTTCCTCCGCTGGCTCCGGGACAGACCTTCGCCACCGAATTCGGCAACGCGGGCGTGGGGACGCTGCGCGGCCCGGCGGAGTACAACCTCGATTCCTCGATGTTCAAGCAGATTCCCCTGCGCGAAGCTCTGAATCTGGAGCTGCGGGCTGAGGTCTTTAATGTGCTCAACACACCGGAGTTCGGTTTGCCCGACAATGCAGTGGATACACCGCAGGCGGGGTCCATCACGGGAACCATTCACAGTTCCCGCCAGATTCAGTTCGCGGCGAAGTTCCTGTTTTGACGGCGCGGCCTCCGGCCGAGACAAACTAACCGTACGGCAACGATCCTGGAAGGGATGGAACGAATGAAGACCGGCATCCGGTTCGGCGTGGCGCTGGCGTGTGGATTGAGCATGGGAGCCTCGGGCTTTGCGCAAAGCTCCGGGCAGCCGGCGGAGAGCGGAGGCAGCGAGGCGCTTCCCGCTGTTCATCTGAACGGCAACTATTTCGAGCGGGATGGAAAGCCGTTTATCGCGGTGGGAGTGAATTGGGTTCCGGCCAAAGCCGCGATGGAATGGCCGTACCAGTGGGATCCGGCGGCGATCGAGGCGGACTTTGCCCAGATGCACGCTTTGGGCGTGAATGCGGTTCGGCTGGATCTGGTGTGGGCGTTCTTCGAGCCGCGTCCCGGCGACTACAACCCCGAGGCCTGGAAAGAACTGGACTTTCTGGTTTCGCTGGCCAACCGCTACAAGATCTACCTGCACCCCGAATTGTTTATCGGCGGCGAAGTCGGTGAAGCTTACTGGGATGTTCCGTATCGCAACGGGCGCAATCCGCAGTCCGATCCATACATGCTGCGGCTGGAGACGGATTTTGCCGCAGAGCTGGCGCGCCGCTATGGCAAGAGCACTGCGATTCTGGGATGGGATCTGACGGACGAACCGCCCTTCTGGATCGTTGCCGGGTCAACGACCGACGCTGAAGCGATCAACTGGACGCGTCTGATCTCCGGGGCCATTCGCCGTTATGACACGCTGCATCCGATCGTGGTCGGCACCTCAACGGAGGATCTGGACCACGGGCCCTTCCGGGCCGACAATCTGCGCAACGACGTTGATTTCTTCAGCGCCCATCCGTACACCATTTATGAGCCGAAGCTGTTCCCGGATCCGATGCTGTCGGAGCGGCAGACGTTCGGCGCGGCCTTCCAGAGCGCGCTGGAAGAAGGCGCCGGGCACCCGGTGATGATCCAGGAGGTGGGGGCCTCGACGGCGCAATACGATCCGCAGGCCATTGCCGACTACGAGCGCGCTGCGCTTTATTCCAGCCTGGGCGCGGGGGCAAACGGGTTCCTGATCTGGTGCTACACCGATGCGGCTCCGAGCCAGTACGCCAAAGTGCCGTACCTGCGTTCGCCGCATGAAACGCAGTTCGGGATCGTCACCTGGGATCGCAAAGAGAAGCCCGCGGCGAAAATGCTGCAGGATTTCTCCGACGTCACGGCCCGGCTTGATCTCCAGGGCGTTGCTCCGGCGGCTGCCGAGGCGGCGATCCTGGTGCCGAACGAATGGTCGAAGCCGTACGGCGATGAATCGCATTTTGGATTGACGGGGCCGGAGATCGCTCCCTACACCTCAACCGAGGAGGGAGGTTCGGTGGCCGGACAGGCTTTGCCGAATAAGTCCGACCTGAACGCGCGGCTCACGGGAGCGTGGCTTTCGAGCTACATCCTTGCGCGCCAGGCGGGCGTGAAGCCGGATTTCCCGCGCGAATATGCCGACTGGCAGAAGTACTCGATGGTGCTGCTTCCCTCTCCGCTCACCAGCACAAATTCCATGATGATCCATCTGCACTCCGACTTCTGGGGCAAGGCGCGGAGTTATGTGGAGAATGGAGGCGTCCTTTACGCGTCGGTCAGCGGCGACGCGGCGATCCCGGAGATGGGCGCGCTCTTCGGGGCGCGGCTGGTCGATCATGCGCCGGTGCGCGACGTCATCCTGAAAGTGGTTGCGCCGTTCGGCAGTCTGAAGCCGGGCGACACGTTTACGTACTCCGCGTCACCCGATGCGCCGGAGCAGTGGGCGGCCACGCTGGAGGTGAAGGGGGGAGAGGTGATTGCGGTCGATCAGGACGGGCGGCCGGCGCTGGTCGCGCATCGCCTGGGCAAGGGCAGTACGCTGCTGTGCGCGTATCCCATCGAGAGCTACCTGGCCAATCAGCCTTCGGCGTTTGAAGGCGCGCAATCGACCTGGCGTCTCTATCAGAGCCTGATCGAGTGGGCCGGGGTGCGGAGACTGGTGTGGACGGACAATCCTTCGGTGGAAGCCGCCGCACTCAACGGGGAGCATCGCGGCTATTTCGTTCTGGTTAATCATTCGCCCCAGGCGCAGCATGTGGCTCTGCACACGTCGCTGCCGGTGACGGAAGTGGAGGGTGTGACCTCGGAAGGAATTCGGCCGGTGGCCGGGGGCGCGGGCGCGACGGTGGACCTGCAGCCGTGGGAAGGGGCTGTGCTCGCGTGGAAGTGATGGAAACCCTCGAAGGTGGTGAGATCCGCATGCTTGCCGGTATCGATGTTGGCGGGACGAAGATCGCAGTGGGTTTGGTGGATGCAAGCGGGCACGTGGTGAGGCGCGAAGACACGCCGATTTACGTAAGCCGCGGCCCGGACGAAGCAACGGAGAGAATCCTGGCCATCCTGCGCAGGCAGATGGAGGGCACGGGGCTGAAAGTGACCGGAGTCGGCATTGGATGTACCGGACCGGTGGACCCGATTACCGGAGAAGTGGGCGATGTGAACACGCTTCCCGGATGGCAGGGGTGGAAGCCGTGCGAGGCGCTCTCCGCGGAGATGCAGGTGACGGCGGCGATGGAAAACGATGCCGATGCAGCCTTGCTGGGAGAGGCGCGCGTGGGCGCAGGCAAAGGGGCGCGCAATCTGATCTGCGTCACGGTCGGCACCGGGATTGGCGTGGGCCTGCTGATCGAGGGGCGCATCTACCGCGGCGCCGGGCACTCCCATCCCGAGATCGGCCACCATGTGATCGAAGCGTCAGGCCCGCTGTGCTCCTGCGGAGCGTATGGATGCTGGGAAGCGCTGGCCGCGGGGCCGGCGATGGAGCAATGGTTCGCGCAGGAGAGCGGCGGCCAGGGGGCTTTGGACGCCAGAGCGATCTGCGCCCTGGCGCGCTCCGGAGATTCCACAGCAACGAGGGCCGTGCAGCGAACCGCCGGCTATCTGGGCACAGGGCTGGCCAACATCATCTCCATCTTCATGCCGGAAACGATCGTGCTGGGCGGCAGCGTGTTCGACAGCGCGGATCTCTTTCTGCCGGAGATACGGAGAGTCGTGGCGCAGAATTGCCGGCTGGTGCCGCATGAGCTGTGCGCTATTTCCCTCGCATCCCTGGGACGCGATCTCGGCCTGATCGGCGCGGCGCAGGTTTGGCATCACCGTTTTGGCAATGCCGAGGGGATCGCGTGAGCCAGGCACACTACAACGTCATTGAGGGCCCGTATCTCCGGGACATTCTGGATCAGCCGGCAGCGGTGCGGGTGACGATCGAGCACCTGCGGAACGATCGGGAGCTGTCGGGCCGGATTGCCGCGATCCGGGCGCAGCCGCGGGCACGGATCATCCTTACCGGGATGGGATCTTCGCTCTATGCTTTGTACCCGCTGGAGATGGCGCTGACGGCGCAGGGGGAAACGGTGTGCCGCGCCGAGACGGCCGAGCTGATCCACGCGCTGCCGGGCCTGCTGACAGCGGACTCGGTGATTGTGGCTGTCTCCCAGTCAGGCCAGAGCGCGGAGATGATTCGCCTGCTCGAGCAGAACGACGGCCGCGCCCGGATTATCGGTGTTACGAATACGGAAGACAGTCCGCTGCACCGCGAGTCGGACCTTTGCATCCTGACGAACTCGGGCGACGAGTTTTCGGTTTCCACGAAAACCTACATGGCGTCTCTGGCGGCTCTGGAGGTGCTTTCCGCGGCGTGGGGCGGGCTGGATGTGGAACCTCTGTATACGGAACTGTGCACGGCGCCGGAAGATCTGGCTGCCTACCTGGCCTCGTGGCAGGCGCACGTCCAGGCACTGGCTTCCCATCTGGGTGAGGTTCGCCAGTTCTTTATTTTGGGACGCGGGCGGTCGCTGGCCTCCTGCGGGACCGGGGCTCTGATCCTGAAAGAGTCCACGCGATCCTTCGCCGAAGGGATGAGCAGTGCGGCCTTTCGCCACGGGCCGCTGGAGATGGTGAGCCATGACTCGCTGGTGCTGGTATTCGACGGGGATCCCGAGACGCGGCACCTGAACCGCAAGCTGGTACGCACGATTCGGGAACGGGGAGGACGCGCCGAGACGATCGGCTCGGACTCGGAACTTGCGGCTCTGCGGATACCGGGAAACCTGTCGCGCACCCTTACCCTGCTGGAGATGGCACCGGTGCAGATGCTGAGCCTGGCCATTGCAGCGAGGAGCGGCACGGAAGCAGGCCGCTTTCAACATGCGACGAAAATCACCACG
Source organism: Acidobacteriaceae bacterium (assembly GCA_036269135.1). Classification (GTDB taxonomy): domain Bacteria; phylum Acidobacteriota; class Terriglobia; order Terriglobales; family Acidobacteriaceae; genus Palsa-343. Next base: position 29,719 of record DATASQ010000056.1, on the reverse strand, counting down.
GAAGAATAATCAGCAGCGAGGAGCGATTCGATGACGCGCAGCCGGTACATGGTGGTTGTGGTATTCGCGATCTTTTTCGTCATGTCGTTCATCACGAACATTCTCGGGCCGCTCATTCCCGATATCATTCAGAGCTTCCATCTCAGCTATGTCGCGGCGGCGCTGCTTCCCTTCTCATTTTTTATCGCGTACGGCGTGCTCTCGATCCCCTCGGGGTTTCTGGTGGAGAAATGGGGGGAGAAGCCGGTGATTCTGGGTTTTTTTATTCTGGCCCTGATCGGCTCGCTGCTGTTTGCGTGGATTCACGACTACAGCATCGCCATCGGCTCGCTGTTTCTGATCGGCTGCAGCATGGCGGGTTTGCAGGTGGCGATCAATCCGCTGCTGCGGGTGGCCGGCGGGGAAGAACACTTCGCCTTCAATTCCGCGTTTGCGCAGCTGATCTTCGGCTCGGCCTCGTTTATCAGTCCCATGATCTACTCGTGGATCGTGCGCAACCTGGACGGGCCGGCGTCGGGCAATCCGATTCTGCGGGTATTGGCGCGGACGGTACCCTCCAGCATGCAGTGGATTGCCATGTACTGGATCTTCGCGGTGGTGATCGTGGCGATCACTCTGGTGCTGGCCGCCTCGCGGTTCCCGAAAGTGGTGCGCAACGAAGGAGAGAGCTCGGGCACGCTCGGTATGTACCGATCGCTGCTGGGGCGTCCGGTGGTCTGGCTGTATTTTTTCAGCGTCTTTTTTTATGTCGGGTCGGAACAGGGCACAGCCAACTGGATTTCAGAATTTCTGAGCCATTACCACGGCTTCGATCCGCATACCACGGGGGCCACGGCGGTGGCGTGGTTCTGGGGGCTGCTGACCCTCGGCTGCTTCATCGGGATGATCCTGCTGAAGTTGTTCGACAGCCGCGTGATCCTGCGGGTCTTCGGTTTCGGCGCGCTTCTGTGCCTTTCGGGGGCGCTCTTCGGTCCGGCGGCGATGTCGAAATTCTGCTTCCCCTGCGTGGGATTGTTTGCCTCGGTGATGTGGCCCATCATCATTTCTCTCGCGCTCAATTCCATCCTCGAGTATCAGGGACCGCTGGCCGGCATCTTTTGCTCCGGCATCATGGGCGGAGCCATTCTTCCTCTGGTCATCGGACGCGTGGCCGATGCGGCTGGGCTGCGCACCGGCATGTGCCTCCTGTATGTGAGCTTCGGCTGGGTTCTGGCGGTTTCCTTCTGGGCGAAGCCTCTCATCACGAATCAGACGCTCAGCCGCAAGGGATCACTGGCCGAGGTCTGAGAGGCAGCGGCGCGCGCTGTTTCGTTTTCCGGGCTGGGCCGCGGAAAAGGCTTAGACGCGCCGGTTGCGCCACGTCATGTAATCGGAATAGAGCTGGGTGGACTGCGGGCTGCCGGCGAAGGCGGAGGAGCCTGGCCGATTCATGAGGCCCAGATACTGGTAGACGAGAATCTGATCGACCCAGGGAGAGACGGCTTCCAGCTGCCGGCGAACGCGATCGAAGGGCGCCGGCATCAGGGCGCTGTTGTAGACCTCGCCCTCGAATTCGAAGATCTCCATGTCGGCCCACATCTTCGCCTTGTCGGTGCGGTCATGGGCTTTGCGCAGGCCCCGGTAAAAGGCCGAGGTCTCCGTGACCTTCGACTTGCGAACACCCACCTCATCCTGGTACGCGACGATGTTCACGTCCATGGAATCCAGCTGGCGCACGTACTCGTCATCGGGCACGGCGACGCGGGTGCCGTAGGGGGCAATCATAATCGGCGCCTCGCGCTTCAGCTGCCGCGCCTCATGGGACAGCGCGTTGACGTAGGCGATGAAGTCCGGGGAGTAGTGCTTGTCGATGAAGGCTTCGTCGGGCCAGTACCAGCCGTAGAAGCTGGGATGGTGTCCGTAGAGACTGGCCAGTTCGCCCAGGGACTGCAGGCGCTGGCGGTGCGCCACCGGATCGACAATCACGCGATCGCTTTCCCAGTTCCCGTAAAATCCGGCGCCGATGAAGAATTTGACTTTGTACTTGTCGGCGGCGGCCAGAACGGCCTCCAGCGGATCGGCGCAGGCCAGCTTCCATTTCGGATAAATCTTCGAATCGTAGAAGGATCGGTAATAGACGGCGGTGGCCATCAGCACGAGGTATTCCAGGCCGGCATCGGCCATCTCGCGGATCTTCTGGTCCCACTGTTCGGCGGTGAACTGCACCAGGGCGGGATTCCAGTCGACGCCTTCGACGGTGGCGTGATGCTGAAATTCGAACCAGCTGCCGTGGATGGGCTTGACTTCTGCGGACTCGGCGGACAGCGCGGCGCGGGCGGGATCGACGGCGAGCGCGGCAGCACCCAATCCCAGAGCAGTCAGGAACTCTCGGCGATTCACGTCAGTCATTGCGGAACGACTCCTTTCAAGATTGGCCAGCAGCTGATTGCCTTCCCTTCCACGGTCGGGTCGTCGAAAATTGCTGCGATTCCGACCAGCCTTCCGCCTCCCAGGGACGCTTCACCCAGGTTTCTATCTGCGCAACGGCGCGGGACTGGTGGTCGGCCTCGCACAGAATCACCATACTAAGGGCGCGGTCGGGGGTGATGGGGAGCGCGAGCGAAGAACCGTCGCGGCTGGGTGAGAAGCGTTCGCCCTGACGCCAGCGGCCATCGGCGATTTCGCCCACCAGCACGACGGGCTGACGCCATCGATCCGCGCCCGCGATCGTGAGAAGGCCTTCGGCCATGGGCAGAAAGAGCCAGGCGCGGCTGCTGTCCAGGGGCTGATCGGAGATGGAGACGGCCATGCAGTGGAGGTCGCTGCCGAGGAGGAGACTTCCTTTCACGCGCACGTCGCCGGAGCTTTCGACGGCGTGCAGCCGATCGTCCTGGCCGGCGATGACGGCTCCGGAAAGGAGCGGCCCGAGGGTGAGACCCACCTCGCCGGCGCGGGAGGGAACCTGCAGCTCGCGCAGGGTCTCCGTTGTGCTGGTGTTGACCAGAATCGTGATCTCTCGTTCGTCCTGGGAGGGAACGCGGAAGACATGAACGGGGGCGGCGGCTGGTTCGACGGCTTCTCCGCTCAGATGAAAGGCGGCACAAAGCGCCCGGTAAAAGGCGTGCGCGTAGGGCTGGTATCGGGGATCGCCATGCAACTCGATGGGATCGGCGCTGAAAATCACGCGCCCCTGTCCCAGAGAGAATTCCGTGACGACCGGAGCGCCGTGGCGGCCGGCAACGAGGGTGCGGGCTCCGGCGAGGCGCATCACGATGCCGGGAGCGCCGATGTAATCGGGCCAGCCCGCCTCGACGCCGGTCAGCGGCAAAGCGCCATTCTGATAATCGATATTCGGATAGCGCTCGGAGACAAACTCCACACCGCACAAACTGGTGAGCCGGTCGGCTCGCGTGCGGCGGCGCAGAGGATCGTAGCTGAGATCGCCGGAGATATAGAGCTGGCCGCCCTGCCGCACGAAGGCCTCGAGGCGGGCGACGATGCGGTCGTCAGGACAATACGGCAGCGGATAAAAGATAGTGCGCACATGCGGCGGCAACTCGTCGAGAAACTCGTCGCCGAGGGTGGAGAAGGAGACGCGTGCATCGATGAGCAGGCGGAGACTGTTGCCCAGGCCCTCGAGCACCTGCATGGCCTGGCCACCCTTGCGGTTGTCCCCGGGAATGAGCAGGAGCGTATCGCTCGGCTCGTAGCGGGGGCGCAACCTGCGAAAAAAGAGCCCGGTATTGCGATAGACGGCGCGCACGTCGCGGGGAACGAGTTCGTTAGAGTAATTGATCCCCCACTCGAAGGGCAGATCGGAAGGATACTTCCAGCACCAGTTCTGAATTTTTGAAGCGCCCAGCGCGAATCCATAATGGGCGATCGCGAGGAAATAGGCATGCTCGTAGGCTTCGCTGCGCGCGGCGATGTAATCGGATGCGTCGCGCCAGGCGGGGTGGGTCTTGACTCCAAACTCCCCGATGTTGAGGCCTTTTCCGCGAATTCTCTGATCGAGGAATTTGCAGACCTGGGGGAAACGATAGAAGTCCTCATCGGGAGGCGCGAAGTAGCCGAAGTTCGCCAGTTCCAGCTTGCCCAGCGCGTTGGGCAGGTCGATTCCGTCGACGGGCACAGAATAAAACTCCGCTGTGACCGGATGCTGCCGGTCGACGGTGCGGATGGAGTCGTAGAGGGTGTTCAGCCAGCGCCGTACCACCTCGGTACGAAACTTAAAATCGTCGAGAGTGCGGATGTCCCGCCAGTCGTCTTTGCCGGAATGAATGCTGAGACGGCCGATGGGAGCCTCGGGGGGAGACAGCGCCCACGCTTCGCGGAGGGCGTCGTCGGTTCCATACTTCTCTCGGAGATAGTGGGTGTAGAGGGCCTGAATGTCGGGGAGGTTGGGGTCGTGCAGCTCCAGATCGCCGTTCAGGTAGTACATGATACCGGCGGCATTTCGATAGTGATCGGCAAAGGCGCGCACGAAAGCCTGCTGCTCGGCAAGGTCGCGGTTGCTGACGGCGGTGTTGCTGAAGATCAGCATGCCGGGAAAGAACACGCCGCCCGCGGCCTGCGTGGCCAACAGCATGGCGTCAACCCATCGCCACCAGGTTTGGGTGGGCCGATTCTGCGGGCCGCGCAAGCCCATCAGATTCTCATAGACATCGATGCAGGAGTCGCGACAGCCCTGCACATCCCTCTGCCAGGTGAGCGGGTTTTCGTCCTGGTCGATGAAGGTATGGAGATAGTCGTCAGTGCCCTGGAGGAACAGGCTCTGGCCCGCAGCCTGGAAGTAGTTATCGCGAAACTCGAAGGGCAGGCCCTGGCGCAGGGTGTCCTCGCTCCACACGACAAATCCTGTGTGGAGATTGTCGGTCACGGCGCCGGTTGTCAGCAATTCCGCCGTTACGCGGTACTGCGCGGCGGCGAAGGAAGCGGGGCGCCATTCCGCTTCGATGCGCTCCGTTTGACCGGCAGCGAGACTGAGCCGGCTCTGGCTTTGGTAGACGGTGCGATCGGCGGCGGTAATCGTCCAGCGAACCTCCAACTGGGCACTGGGCGCGCTCAGGTTCGTCGCGAGGACGCGCAGGCGTACCGGCTCGCCCTGGCGGTAGCAGGCGAAATCGGTTTCGCAGGCGTGGAGGAAACATTTACGCGTGAGCGCCTGTGCCACAGCCCGGACCGTGGCTTCACCCAGCGAAGAGCCGGGGGCAAAGAGATCCTGGTTGTCGACGCCGAAGAACGCCCAACTGCCGCCGGCGTAAGGCCCGCGGAGGTGATGCACGAGAGATCCCGCGGCGCCGCGTTTACGCCCGCTCCCATCGAAGCATTCCAGAAGAGGGATCCAGCGCGCGCGGTTCATGCCCAGGACGCAGGTGGCGGCGTAGCCCTGGAACGCTCCGGTCATGGTGCCGGGAGCATGGAGAATCTTCTGGTCGGCGGCGGGGCGCAGGAGCGAGGCACGCTTTAGCCGGAAATCGGCGTCGAACATTCCAATCTGCCGAGGGTTGATTTGTAACTCGTCCTGGGGAAAGCCGGAGGCGGTGTTGATGCGCACCTGAGGGAGACGATGTTCGAGACGGAGAGCCGCCACCCAGAGGGTTCCGGTGGCCTTCTGCAGGCCGAAGCCGACGCGGAGTTTGCGGCAGCCGGGAGCCAGACAGATCAGGCGCCGGACCTGCTGCCAGGGGCGCGTGTCCCGAATCTCCGCCAGTTGCACGCCGGCGGCTTCGATGCTCTCTCCCTTTTCATCGAGTTGCTCGATTCCCAGGAAGGCCTGGCCGTCCGGCGCGGGATGCACGCCGTCGGTACGCACCCATGCCTCGAGGCAATAGCGGTCGCCTTCAGCACCGCCGGGGATTTCGAGGAACCAGGCGGCGGTGCGATTCCACGATCCGGAAGGAAGGCTGACGCGAGCCGCGGGCTGTTGCCCGCTGCCGGGAATCGCCGCAGTCTCGAAGCTCGCGCCCTGCGGCTCCGATGCTGTCCATGCCGATCCCGCAGCCAGAGCGGGCAGCAGGTTCTCTCCCCGTTCGTCGTGGACCACCTCTTCATAGAACTGCCAGCGGCCCTCTTGCTGGATCAGCGGGGACTGAAAGGCGTAGCCGCCGGTGCTGAAGAGGTCGCCACCGTCGGCGAGGAACTTCTCGACCGCGGCGCGCGCGGGCAGAGGAAAACTCTCTCCATACGGGAGCACGAGCAGGTCAAAGGCCGCGCGATTCAGCCGCTGCGGGTCGGCGAGTTCCGGGGCCGTGAGAAACGAGACGTCGTAGCTTTCGCTCAGCAGCTGGGCCAGATGTTGCGGGTCACTGGAGTGACCGCGCACCGGAAGGGTATCGCGCAGGACGGCCGCGGCGGGGCGTGAACGCGCGACCGTGCCGACCCGGTCTCGGTGAGCCCACGCGAGCGCCTGCCAATAATCGACCACGGCGTCCAGATCCGCGGGCGCGGATCCTTCGACAAAGGTCAGCTCGCTGAACCAGGCCTTGCCGGCGGCGCGCGCGATGCCGACCGCGACTTCAAACCAGGTGGTTCCGGGCAGGCAGGTAAACGACTGCGAAAAGCGCTGCCAACCGGCGGTTCCCGTAAAGTTGCCGTAGCGCTTTTCGGGAATCTGCTTGCCGTCCACCGTGTACTCCGTGGGACGGCCCTGGAACTCAAACTGAGAAGCGGTGAAGTAGGCGCCGGACACGTCATCGTCTGCGACGATGCCCTCGGTTTTCACCCAGCCGCTGAGGGTATAGGTCTTCCCTGTCTCAGGCCCGAGGACGAGAAAGCGCGCGTAGTCGCCCGACTGCGTGCGCACCTGGACGGAGCCGCAGGGCGCATGCCGCCCCACGCGCGAGAGAGCCGCGCCTTCGGTAAACTGCCAGCCCCAGGCCGATCCCTGGAATCCTCCATCCTCCAGCAGCGTGACGGATTTGCCGGCGCGGCGGAGGGCTTGCTGGACGGCGGCGGGCAGCGGAGCGCTCCAGACACGGCGACCGAGAGCGGCGACGCCTGCCGCGCCCATGCCCTGCAAAAAGGTTCGGCGGGAAGTGGAACCGGCAGCGGAGTTGTCTCGGGCAATCGACATATCTCAGCATCTCCTCGGTGTGATCTCAGCCGAGATCAGCCGCACTCAGCACGAGCGGCGCCCATCGGATCAGGGTCTCAGAAAAGACAAGCTGCGAACGCTCCATTGAACCGGAGACGTCGCAGCTTGCGGGAGGCACTCGGAAGCGCGCACAAATCAGAAGGTGAAATGCAGTCCCACCTGGGTCGTACGCGGCGTGTTGGCGGAGACAATCTGCCCGAAGGTCGGGCTCCCCGGATAGTAATAGGTGTCGACTCCGTTGAAGAGAGTGTGATTGAGCGCGTTGATCGCTTCCAGGCGGAACTGCATCTGGAGGCGCTCATGGAGTTGAAAGCTCTTGGAGACGGAACTGTCGAACTGGGTGGTGTGAGGCAGGCGCGCGGCTCCGACGGGCGAGTTCCCGAAGGTGCCTTGAGCGGGCACGGAGAAGGCGCCGGTGTTGAGCCAGTCCTGCCTGCCGTTGCCGTCCTGGGCTTTGCCGGCCTGATTCGGCCGCTGTGTGCTGTCCACGACCCCGGAGTTTTCATAGACGCCGAGCCCTGCCGTCAGCGGCTCGCCGCTCGAGCTGTTGAGGAGACCCGACCACTGCCAACCTCCGCCGACGGCGCGGAGGAGCGCGCCTTTCCCCGCAAGCGCGGGGAGTTGCCATACATAATCGACGATCAGCATATGCGTCTTGTCGAAGGCCGCCGGGCCGTAATCCGCCTGCAGATCATAACTGTTCTGCGGACTGTAACTATCGGACGATGCATCCGTAAGCACCTTCGAGTAAGTGTAAGCCGCATCGAGGGTGAGAGACGGGCCCAGCTGCTGCCGCCAGGAGGCCTGCAGTCCGTTGTAGTTCGAGCTGGCTTCGGGATTGAACTGACCTATGCCTCCGTAGCCGAGATAGGGCCGTATCTGATTGACGTTGACGGTTCCCTGCGCCACAGCAGCGCTGGGCTGGTTCTGATTGAGCTGGTTGACATAGAGCAGGTGCTTCTCGCGCGTTCCTACATAGTCGAGAGTCACGATAGAATCGCGCCGGAGCTGCTGCTGGACGCCGAGCGAATACTGCTGGTTATAAGGGTTGGTGTATTTCGAGCTAAAGGCGGTCAATCCAACCGGAGAATAAACGGAGCTGCCGCTGCGGGGATTATCGACGTTCACCCCGTACAACGTTACTGTGGAGTTGAACGGCGGATTACTCTTGCCGCCCAGTTCATAGGGGGCGGTTCGGTCATAGTAGATTCCGTAACCGCCGCGCAGCGCTGTCTTGCCGGTGCCGAAGACGTCGTAGCTGAAGCCCAGGCGGGGCGCGAAGTTGAGCTTCCTCACCGTGAACACCGCATTGCCCCAGGGAGAATTCGCACCGGCTACGATGACCCCGTTGGTGGGTAAATAGGAGCCGTTGGACATCTGCGAAGCCGGGATCGCCGAAAGCGTTCCATCGCTGTTGACCGTGGGCGCCAGCGCCGGCTGGTAATCGAGAGGGAGAAAGTTTGTGTTCAGATTATTTTCATCGATTTCGGGACCATAGTAGGTGTAGCGCAGGCCATAGGTGAGACTGAGCCTCCGCCCGATCTGCCACTGATCCTGCGCGTAGGCCTCGACATCCCAGTAACGCAGATGCTGCATGGGGTTGGTCTGGGTCTCACTGTAGGCATCGGAGTAGTTGGTCAGCATGTCAGCGAGATCGTTGCCGGTCTGCGTGCCATACCAGACAAACTCACCATTGGTCAGGGAATTGGAGTTGTTCTCGTTCTTACCCTGCTGGATGACCAGGCCTCCGAACTTGAGGTTATGCGTACCACGGTGCCAGGAGAGGTTGTCGCTCCACTTGTGATAGAAGAATCCGTTCAGGAACGGCCAATCGGTGGTGATCGACGCATAGTGCAGGAAATCCAGCACAGGGATGCGATCGCCGACATTGGTGTGATCGGGGAAGTAATAGGGGATGTTGACGCCCCCGATCGTGCGCGACAGGAGGGGCGACTCAGAGATACGAATAATGTTGTGATAGATCCCGAACTGGATCTCGTTGAGCAGATTCGGCGTGATGGCGTCTACCAGATTCAGGCCAAAGCTCTGAATCGGCTCGAACTCGACGCTGGCTCCGATATTCGGGAGGGATTCATCGCCCCACAACGAGTAGGGAGAATCGATGTGGTTCTGATCCTGAATGTAGTGGGCGTAGGCCTTCCACTTTTCGCTGATGTTGTAGTCGAGCCGCACCAGCTCTTCACGAACGGTGGTCGTGGTGGGGTCGGCGGAGACATAGTTATAGCCATTGCGATAGGTTTGGGCGGATGGATAGTAGTCAGCGAGCAATTTGAGCGAGTTCTGGCTGACGACTCCCAGCGGAATCTGATCGTTGGGGAAGGGCTGCCCCGCAACACATCCGGTACAGGCAGGGTTCGCGGCCAGCGCCGGGGTCACAATCGGCTCGGGAACTTCAATGGTGGCGTAATCGGAGAAGTTTCCCTGCTTTTCGGCATCGGTCGGGACACGCGTCTGAAAGGTACCTGAAGGCTCGATGATTCTGCGCCATTCCTCCGACCAGAAGAACTGAAGCTTGTCCTTGAGGATCGGTCCGCCCACGGTATAGCCCCAGTTGTTGTAGTGCTCGTTAGGGCGCGGAATGTCATCGAGATTGCTGAAGTAGTTGTTGGCGTTCAGAGCGCCGTTGCGCATGAACTCAAACGCGCTGCCGTGAAATTCATTGGTTCCGCTCTTGAGGATGGCGTTGATGGTGGCGCCCGCGGTGCGGCCCTGTTCGGCCGAGTAATTACCTCGATCAATGCGGAATTCGGCCAGGGCGTCGACGTCGGGAACGATGGCGTTATTGCCGTAGTAGACGTCTTCGTCCGGGACTCCGTCGATGGTCCAGTTGTTGGAGGTATTTCTTACTCCGTTGGACGAGGCGTAGAGGCCGGCATTGGATCCGAAACCCGGCTCGCTGCCGATATCGCTCGAGACTCCGGGCACCAGCTCCACGAGCTGGATGAAATTGCGCGTGACCAGAGGCATGGCCTCGATCTGCTTCGACTCGACCACGTTTCCTACATTGCCGGTCTCGGTGTCGACGTTCAGGGCGGCGCTGTTCACCTGAACGGTTTCGGTGACGGAGCCTGGGCTGAGGGCGATGTTGTTGCGCAGATCATCGCCGGCGTTCAGGATTACAGAATTGATCTTCTGCGTGCTGAAGCCCTGCTTTTCGGCGGTGAGCGTGAAGGTGCCGACCGGGAGGTTGGGGAAACTATAAGCTCCCGCGGCGTCGGTGACGGTTTTCCACTGGACATTGGTCTGTTGTTGCGTGGCCACAATGCTGACGGCGGGGACCACGGCTCCGGTGGAATCGGTCACATCGCCAGCGATCGAACCGGCACTCGAGACCTGGGCCGGAACGGCGTGAAAGCAAAACGAAGTCAGGACCGCGAGAAAGAGTGCGCGAAACCTGAAACCCATATGGAAGCCTCCCATGAGATTCGTGCTGGGGGCGCATCCCCGCTGTGCGAGAACTGAAGAAGCAAACAGGGTGTGCCTTGTCTATCCGTATGGATGTATATACTACTTGTCGGGAGGCGTCAAGGATTAATTGCGCACTCGCGCGGCCTCGGGACGAGAATCTGGTGTGAGGCAGGGTCACGGGGGCAAGAGCGAGGCTCGGCTCCAACGAGGGAGCGCGCGCGTGCAGCGGTTCTACTCCATGGCCGTTGCGGGAATGCGCAGCACCGCCCGATAGCGATCGCCGCGGTAAACGGAGTGCGCCGTCTCGACGGGGAGACCGTCGGCACTCCACAGGGTGCGGGAGATGACCAGCAGGCTTGCCCTCGGCTGGATATCCAGGAGCTCGGCCTCGCGATTGCTGGCGGCGCGCGCTTCGAGGATCTCGTCGGCACGGCTGACGCGGATGCCATAGCGGGTGCGCAGAGTCTGATAGAGGGAGAGGCGGGAGAAATCCATGCCGTTAATGCCGGGAAAGTGGGCGGAGGGAATCTGAATCTGCTCGACCGCCACGGGCAGGCCATCGGCGAGGCGGAGACGGCGCAGGCGGAAGACCGGAGCCCCGACGGGGATGCCCAGCTGGGCGGCGGTCTCGGGAGAAGCCGATACGGTTTCCGACTCGAGAACGCGGGACGAGGCTTTGATGCCGAGGGCCCGCATCTCCGCGGTAAATCCGCACAGGTGGGTGATGTCCTTCTCCACGCGCGGCTGGCTGACGAAGCTCCCCTGCCCTTTATGGCGGGAGACGAATCCCTGATTTTTGAGCGACTGCAGGGCCTGCCTCGAGGTCATGCGGCTGACGCCGTAGATCCGGCTCAGCTCCTCTTCGCTGGGCAGGGGATCGCCGGGGCGAAGGCGGCCCGACTGAATCATCTGCAGCAGCTGCGTCTGGATCTGAAAGTACATCGGGGTAAAGCTGCTCTTGTCCAGCGGCTCGAAATCCCACTTGGTGCGGGTGGCAGCGACCGTTGCGGTTGACTGTCCAGACTGATTTCTCTCTCGCATATCCTTCCCTCATGAACTCCGAGCCCAGGCCGGCGGCGACGCGAGCGCAGGGCCCCCGTCGCTCCGGAGGCGTGACGTGTGCGGAGCGCTCCGGGTTTCCCTGAGCGAGGTGTCCGCTCTCCAAAAGGGCACACCGGGACGCGGTAAGGTTTCGCGGTCGCAATGTGTCGAGGAAACGGGCGCGGCCATGCAGAGGCACGCGCCCGGGGCTGATTCCGCTTATCAGCATAACGTACAGACTGCAGCCGCGCGGCTGAGAGGCGGCCCATCCGCTGTGCGCCATCGCCAAGACCTCAGGCGCCCGCTCGACTGAGCAGGACAATTGCGGCGATCAGAACCGCGATCCCCGCATACATGAAGGTACGGGCGCGCTGCGGGGCGCGTCTCCATTCCCCCAGGGCCATACCGATAAAGTTGGCGAGCAGCAGGCCTACCGCCAGGCTGAGAGGCCAGCCGATGGATGTGCCCAGGGAGCCGAGCCGGGGCGCGGCCGCGCCGTAGACAAAGATACTGCCTCCCCAGAGGAGGGCCATGAGGCTTGCGAGCCCGTAAAAGCGTAACTTTCCGGGCTGGGTGAATTTGCCGGCGCTGCGATTCCTGCAGAGGAGGACGCCGCAGAATCCCAGGTTGGCCACCGAACCCGCGCCCAGCATCACCATCCAGATCAGGTTGGTGCTGGAAAACTGACTGAGTCCGGCGGCGCGGCCATAGGCTGCGATGGGTGCGGCCAGCGAGAAACCAATGTTGAAGACGGCCGACAACACACCCGAGCCGCAGGCCATCAGCAGCGCCACGCCGATGGGCCGGGCATGACCCACCATCTCGCCTCTTTCCGTATCGATGCCCGCTGTCTTCTCGCGCATGCCGCCGGCCCAGCCGCACAGGGCGATGCCCACCAGCTCCACGGCTACGGCGCCGAGGATGCGCCGGCCGCTGCTCTCGAGCAGCTTGCCCGGGGCCAGCAGGAGCAGCGGCAGCAGCGATCCGAGAGCGGAACTGATGGCGAGGACCAGAGTATTGGCCAGCGATATGCCGATGGCGCTGACGCTTTGCCCGAACAGAATCGCGCCGAAGCCCCAGGCAAAGCCGGCCAGTGCCGCGATCCAGACAGCTTTCCCCGGCGCATGCAGCAGAAGGGCCCAGCTGTGCGGAGCGATCGCGGTCACGAGGGCAGCCGGCATCAGCAGACAGGCCACGACGATAAATACCGCCCAGACGTTCTCCCATTCCCAGCGGCCGAGGAAGCGCATAGGGAGGGTGAAGCTGCCGTTCATCAGTCCGGAGACAACGGCCAGAAGCGCCCCGGCTATGATCATCGTGTTCATTGGGCCTCTTTCTCCCCCCGCCTGGTCCGGGCGGCCTGAACCCTGAGGGACGCGGGACGGGCACAGGTTTCCATCTTTTCTGTTGCTATAGCTAGCTGGCTATACAATAATACAGGTTTGCCTGGGAGAAGACGCACTCTTTCTCATCCCTGGGCCGGGAAGAAGGGCCGATGACCGCCATCTTTGAGCAACTGAAGGGAAAGCTGATTGTCTCCTGCCAGGCGTCTCCCGGCGATCCGCTGGAGGACACGGAGGCCATTCGCCGGATTGCTCTGGCGACGATCCAGGGAGGAGCGGCGGGGCTGCGTCTCAACGGCGCCGCCCAGGTGGCGGCGGTGCGGCGGGAGACGTGTCTTCCCATCATCGGGATTGAGAAGCAGTATGGCCCCCGCGGTCTGCGTATTACGGCGGATTTCGCTGCCGCGGCCGCGCTGGCGAGCGCCGGAGCCTCGCTCATCGCGCTGGACTGCACCGACCGCGAGTGGGAGAGCGGAGACCCGTGGCGGGAACTTGTGGCGCAGATTCACGAGCAGCTCCGATTGCCGGTGATGGCCGATATCGCGACGATGGAAGAGGCTCTGGCCGCGGAGAAGGCGGGCGTGGACTGCGTTGGCACAACGCTCTATGGATACACCGAGCAGACCCGGGGCGCGGAGAATTTCAGCTGGGACCTGCTGGCGGAGATGCGGGAGCGCCTGAGTTTGCCCATCATGGCCGAGGGGCGCCTGGCCACACCGGAAGAAGCCTGGCGCGCCATCGATGCCGGAGCGTGGTGTGTCATCGTAGGGTCGGCGATCACGCGGCCGGGCACGATCGCGGCCCGCTTTGCCCGAGCCCTCGAACGGGGATGCAGCGAAGCGACGGCGATCGGAATCGATATCGGCGGCACATCCATCAAGGCGGCGCTGGTGCGCAGGAACGGCGAGATCGGCTTCTCCACCCAGGTTCCCACCGAAGCGCAGAGGGGACGCGAGGCGATTGTCGCGAGCCTTTCGCAAGCGATTGAAGAGACGCTGGCGGCGGCCGGCCAACAGAACCTCATACCCACGGGAGCGGGCATTGCCACGGCCGGCGTTGTGGATCGCGACAGCGGAAGCATCTTTGCCGCCACGGACAATCTTCCCGGATGGACCGGATTCGCGCTGCGCTCGTTTGTCGAGGAGCGTTTTCAGCTTGCCGCTGCGGTGGTGAACGACGCCCAGGCGGCGGCGTTTGCCGAACTCCACTATGGGGCGGGTCGGGGACTGGCCAATTTTGCCGTCATCACGGTCGGCACAGGAGTCGGGGGCGGCATCGTCTCGGAAGGCAAGCTGCTGCACGGCCACCACGGTTATGCCGGGACCTTCGGGCACACCGTGATTGTCGCCGGCGGGCGGCCCTGCAACTGCGGCCGCAACGGGTGTCTGGAGGCTTATGTTTCGACGGCCGCGCTGCTGCGCGAATATCGCGAGCACGGCGGCGTTTCCGCCGACGGCTGGCAGGACAGCGCGGCGCTGGCTCTCCGGATCAATCATTTGGCGCGCACGGGCGACGCCGCGGCGCAGCAAGCCTATGCGGTTCTGGCTGAGTGGCTCGCGGAAGGCATCGCAAATATATTCAACCTCTTCGACCCCGAGGCCGTCCTGCTCGCCGGCGGCCTGATCGAGGACTACGGCGGATTTGTCACGGAAGTCGAGCGGCGGGTGACGCAGCGGCTCCATTTTGGCGCGAAACGCCGGCCCCGCGTGGCCATGGCGACCACCGGACGGTGGGCCGGCGTTCAGGGCGCCGCCGCGCTCCTGTTCGCGTCGGTCGACTAAGTCGAATTGCCAGCAACGCAGCCTGAGCCAATGGCACGGTCGCGGGCAACCGAGGCCGGGGAGCGATGGGCATGGGCGTTTCATGCAGGGCCGGGTTGGACGCCATCCGCTCAACCTCACGTTCCGTTCCGCGGCGCCGACACGCCGAGCGCCCCTTCGTTCCGCGTACAATACGTGTTTTGAACTCGTTTTTCTGAGGGGACTGATGCTATGGCAGGTTCATTCATGGCGGGGATACCCGCTCTCAAATCCGAATACACGCAGCTGCGCTCGCGCATGGACAAGGCGGTTGGCGATTTTCAGACCAACCTGGGCTCGGTTCGTACCGGCCGCGCCTCCATTCACATGCTCGATCAGGTAAAAGTGGACTACTACGGCACGCCGACGCCGCTGAACCAGGTGGGGCAGCTCACCGCGCCCGACCCCAACATGATCGTGATTCAGCCGTGGGACGCGGGCCTGATTGTTGAAATCGAAAAGGCGCTCCGCACCTCCGATCTCGGCTTCAATCCCAATAACGACGGCAAGATCATCCGTGTGCCGGTGCCCCCGATGACCGAGGAACGGCGGCGCGAAGTGGTCAAACATCTGCATCGCATTCTCGAGGATCATCGCACCGCGGTCCGGAACATCCGCCGCGACGGGAACGAAGCGATCAAGAAGGCGGCGAAGGACAAGAAAATCTCCGAGGACGAAGAGAAGCGCTCTCTGGATGAGATTCAGAAGCTCACGGACGAAGAAATCAGGAAGATGGAAGAGATGGCGAAGCGGAAAGAAGTCGAGATCATGCAGGTCTGACTCGAGCCGGAGACAGCAAAGGCCGCCCATACAGGCGGCCTTTGCTTTTCTCTCCTCGAACGCAGGTTCGTTTACATCCCGCTGCGCGTCGTGCTGTTGTTGTTTCGAGCGGCGATGGCCACCTGCAGATAGGTGCCGCGATCCAGCTTCACGTTACCACTGTCGTCGGTGAAAGTCGCCGAGTTGCGTCCCTGGACGGCGCTTTTCATCTCGATATGGCCCAGCATACCGGGCTCCTGCATGTATTTGTCCTGGGGTTTGATGTGATTCGGCGGCGGCGGCAATTCACCCGCGGGATTCATATAGGTGCTGCCCGCGCTCGCAGGAAAAGCGGAAATCACAGTAACCTTGACCGGCACTTTTTGCCCGTTCTTCAGCTGCGCGCTGGTGAAACGCAGAGTTACGCTCGACGGTCCTCCGTTCTGCGAGGACTCGACCTTCTCGACCTTCCCCCACAGCTCGGTTCCACCGGGGAATTTGGCGCCGTTGGTCATTTGCACGGTCCTGTCGAGCTTTGCGCCGACGATCTGGCCGGGACGCGCAGACTGCGCATCGAGCGAGTGATCCAGGCGGGCATCGACTCCCTTCATCTGCCAGTCCTGGGTTGGGGCGGAACGCCCGTTAGCCTGCGACGACTGCATCGGCTGCGCGGTCTGCGCCATGGCGGACCCCGCCAGCAGAAACGATGCTGTCGCCACTCCCAGCGATATATTTCTCAAAGACAATGCGATTCGCATATCCAACTCCTTTTAGGAAAAATTCTGAACGCACCCCTGCGTCCCGCGGGGCGACCCGCGACTCTGCCGGCCTCTTCTGTCTGTGCGTCTGACTGGCGGATTTTGCAATCTCCGCCTGGAGAATTGCGTCGGAAGCGCGGCGCTCTTTTTTGCCGGCTCGCAATCCAGGTTGTTCGGCAATTTCCCCCGTGCTGCGGAAGAACTGCTCTCTATCCAGTTGGACGCACCGCCGGAGGAAATCGATACACGGATTTCATTCGCGCGCGGGGAATCGCCGGTGAGCAGAGGGGGAATCGCGCTCTCTGGCTTAATTCTCACTTAACCGTTACAAATTCGAGGCAACCCGGGGCGCGAACAGAAAGGGCCGCCTCGCGGCGGCCCCTGAAAGAAAGAACGGAGCGCAGTTACTCTGCCGCGCTCGCTCCGGTGGAGCTGGCGCCGGCCGCACCCACGCCGAGTTGCAGGAAAGTACCGGCCTGCAGCTTAAACTCGCGGCTGCTGGTAAACGTCGCTGACTCGTCGTTCTTCACCGCACTCGTCATGGTCACGTGGGACAGGGCACCCGGCTCCTGATCGAAGACACCATCCGACGGCACCTGCTGAGGGGGCTCGCCCAAAGTGGCGCCGGAACCATCGCCGCTGTCATTGACCGACCGC
This sequence comes from Acidobacteriaceae bacterium, assembly GCA_036269135.1. Lineage (GTDB taxonomy): Bacteria > Acidobacteriota > Terriglobia > Terriglobales > Acidobacteriaceae > Palsa-343. The sequence goes on along the minus strand of DATASQ010000056.1, from coordinate 12,858 downwards.
GGAAACGCGGCAATGATGGTTGCCTTCACGGGAACTTCCTTGCCGTCCTTGAGCTTCGCGGTCGTGAACAGCAGGCTCAGGCTGGATTGTCCGCCGTTCTGCGCCGCATTCACCGCGGCCACTTTGCCCACCAGTTCCGTGCCACGGGGCAAATTAAGCCCGTCGCGCTTCACCGATTCCCTGAGGGTCGCGGTGACCGGCTCGCCCACCCTGGCGCTCTTCGACTCGAGGGTGTGATCCAGCGTTGTCGTGACGCCGGCCAGCGACTGCGCACGTGCGATCCCCACACCCGCCAGCGAAACCACGGCTAAGCTCAAACCCCAGTATTTCCATGAAGACAAATGCATCTGGTGCACTCCTTTTTACTGAATTCCTGAGTTGCGCCACGCTGCTGGTCCGGCAGTCCGCCGCGAGCGACACCGCGCCGACGCGCTGACATCGCTGCCAGAAGCCCGGGTCTCCGGATGCGGATCTGCGAAACAAGACAGGCGCGAGCGCGCCGGCGGAAGACGACACGGTTCCGCCTCGTAGATCGCACCCGATCGGAACGGCTTGCACAAGATGGATTGGGATGCGACCCAGGCCTGCCCTGCAGGAGAAACAACGCCCACAGGGAACTTCTCACCTGAATGGACGCGTGAGAACGGGAGAAGATGCAGAATCCCGGGGGAATCGGAAAACTTTAGTTTACGAATGCCCTTAAGTAAATCGTTTGTTCAACAACGATTCACATGACGTACGCTACGCTCTCCAGCTCCTGCTGCATACATTCGAGAGAGCAGGCGTTGCCCTCCAGCCGCAGCACCGCCTCGCGCACCGTTGCGGGATCCGCGCCATAGCCGCGCCCCGACAGGAAGCTGGTCAGCAGTTCCGCCGCCTGCCACGACTCGACGCCGGCCTGCAGTAATTCGGTGCGCAGGCCCGCGAGCTCATTCGCTGCAAATTTCTCGATCTTCACCTGGCTGGCCATTGCGTCGCTCCGTTTCGTTGGGGATTCGGCAGATCCCTGCATCCCGTCGCGCCATCCTCTGCCCTGCATCTGCAGGATTAGACACACGCTCCGGAGAATCGCGTTGCTATCGCTTTTACCCACTGTGCCTGGAATTTTCTTCTAACGTGGCCCAGGATGTACTCAGTGGAAGATCGCCTCGTACACTAAGGAGTGGCCTCATCCCGGCAAAATTCCGACTCGCAGGCAACCTCTTCCGGGCCTTCCTGGGGGCTCATGCTGTTCTTCATCCTGCTCGGCATGGTCATCGCCGCGGGGATTGCCTGGGCTTTCATTCATCCCATGTTTCACCAGCACTAATTTTCTCCTCGCGGATCGGCGTCCTACAATCACATCGGAACGCTCGCGCCCGCATTCCTCGGAGACCCATGTTGCGTGTCGGACTCACCGGCGGCCTCGGCAGCGGCAAATCCACCGTCGCGGTGCTTCTGCGGGAACGCGGCTTCCCTGTTCTGGAAGCCGACGCTATTGCGCGTGCGTTCATGGAACCGGGGCAACCCGTCTTTCGCGCCATCGTCGAGCACTTTGGTTCCTCGGTGCGGCGCGCCGACGGCGCCCTCGACCGCCCCCGGCTCGCCGACCTGGTGTTCAACCAGGGCCGGCTCGCCGAGCTGAACCGCCTCGTGCATCCGCCAGTGGTTGCGGAGCAGGAGCGGCGCATGGAGGAGCTGTTCGCCCGCGACTCGCGCGCCGTTGTTTTTGTCGAGTCCGCCCTGATCTTCGAAGCGGAAGCCTGGGGCACGGTTCCGGAGTGGCGGCGGCGCTTCGACCGGGTCGTGCTGGTCACCGCGCCCGACGACCTGAAGATCCAGCGCTTCCTCATGCGCATCCTGCCCGCCGATGCCTCGCCTGAAGAGCGCATCCGCGCCGAGCGCGATGCCCGCGCGCGCCTCGCGGCGCAGCTCCCCGATTCGGTCAAGGTTCCGCGCAGCGATGCGGTTATCGACAATGCAGGGTCGCCCGAGGCCACCCGCTCCCAGGTCGATCGGCTCGCCGCCCGGCTGCGCGCCGAAGGCGATGCCCAGGCCAACGCCGATCGCCAGGAAGCTCCCGGCTCCTGACCTCCCGCTTTCGCATCGCTACAATGAATTTGGCTTTGGAGAGGCGTATCCGGCGGCCGGCTCATCTCATTCGCTGCGGGCTGCCGCCGTCCTGTGCCGCCGCACGACTACGACTATGACTTTTCGCCGCGTCTTTCTCGTCTCTGTCTTTGTGGGAGCTTTCGCTTACCTCATCTCGTTCTCCAGCTTCCACAATCCCTTCGGTCATGCGCCATCGTCGCTCACGCTCACCGAGGCTCACGCCGCGCCTGCCTATAATCCCGCCGAGCTGAACAACATTGCCGTTTACAAACGGGTTGTTCCGTCGGTGGTCAATATTACGGCGGGCACATTGACGCTGGACTTCTTCTATGGCCTGGTGCCCCAGGAGGATCAGGGCTCCGGGTTCATCCTGGACAAGCAGGGACACATCCTCACCAACTATCACGTAGTCGCCAACGCCCGGAAGATCGACGTGCAGACGCACGACAAGCATCGCTATACCGCGCAGCTGATCGGCAGCGACCGCCTGCACGACCTGGCTCTGCTGCAGATCAACGCACCGAATCTCACCCCGGCCGTGCTTGCCTCGTCGCATGATCTGCAGGTCGGGCAGCAGGTCCTGGCAATCGGCAATCCCTTCGGCCTCAGCGGCACCATGACCGCGGGCATCATCTCCGCCATTCGCTCTGTACGCGGGCCGCAGGGCGCGCCTATCGAAAACGCCATCCAGACCGACGCCGCCATCAATCCCGGCAACTCCGGGGGACCGCTGCTGAACTCGGAGGGCGAAGTGATCGGCATCAACTCGATGATTGCCCAGAACGGCGCCGAGCAGAACGCCGGCATCGGCTTCGCCATTCCCATCGACACGGCCAAGGCGGTGCTCAACGACATTCAGAAGTACGGCCACGCGCGGCGTCCCTCGCTGGGCATTCGCACGCTGGCCGTCGGCCCCGACCTGGCGCAGCAGATGGGCCTTCCCGCGGAATACGGCATTCTGATCGAGAGCGTTCTTCCCGGCGGGGCGGCCGATCGCGCGGGGCTCCACGGGGGCAATCAGACGGCCTATCTCGGGAATGAGCAGATTTCCATTGGGGGCGACCTGATCGTCGGCATCGACGGCCAGCAGATCACCAACTCCCAGGACCTCGCCGAGATCATGGACGAGCATCAGCCGGGCGACACGATCACGGTCACCTTCTACCGCGGCCGCCGCAAAATGACGGCGCGGGTCACCCTCGGCGAAGCGCAGGAAGCGACGGTTTGATGCCGTTTACGCCGGCATGGCCACCGGAGCCGCCATCCGCGTCACCGAAATCACGCTGATGTCGTCCTCCTGACCGAAGGCCTGCGCGGCCGAGGCGACCTCCGCCGCCGAAACCCCGCGGTCCAGCAGGGCCTGCGTCCGTTCGAACCCGAAGAGCCGCCGCTCCGCATCCGTCGCTTCCACGACGCCGTCGGAGATCACGACCAGCCGGTCTCCTTCGCCGAGCCGGAAACGCATGGACGAGAATTCTCCGACCGCCTTCATGCCCAGGGGCAGCGCTCCGTCCATGGGCAGGGGATGCCCGTTCAGATAGGGCGGCATATGGCCGGCATTGGCGAGCAGCACGTTGCCGTCGGCGTCGATGCGCAGCGCAAGGCAGGTGGCATGGGCCTCGCCGCGGCCCAGCAGCCGCCGGTTGAGCGCCTCCAGAACGGCCCGCGGATCGGTGGTCGCGTCCACGGTGCTGCGTGTCGCGCCCACCAGCAGCGCGACGAGCATGCCCGCCTTGAGTCCCTTGCCGGTCACATCGCCGGCCACGATCAGCAGGCTCGCATCGGCGGAGTCGGGAATGATCTGGAAGAAATCGCCGCCCACCTCGAGCGCCGGGCGGTACTCGCTCTCGACCACGAGGCCCGGCAGCAGGGTACGCGCCTGGGGCAGAATCACCTGCTGCACTTCCTGCGCCTGCTTCACGTCCAGGGCGAGCCGCCGCTGTTCGCGAACGGAAGTGAGCAGGCGGCGGAGCAGCAGCACGGCCAAAGTCCCGACCATCAGAAAGCGAGCCAGATCCCCGATGGTGAACTGCAGGCCGAACGGGAACCAGACTGTACGAATGTGAAGAACGCCGAGTTCCGCGGTGAAGGTGCTGATGCAGAGGCAGAGAGCCGGAGGCACGACCAGCCAGCCCTCCACTCCGCGCACACGGATTCCCTGGACGACGATCAGCCCGAACAGCACCAGCAGGAGAAGTCGAATCACCAGGTTTGCATCCTGAAATGCAGCATCCATCCCCGGGGAGACCGTGGCGATCAGATTTTCCGAGAGCAGCGTGGAGATCATATAGCCCCCCACGAGCGCCGCCAGTGCGCGCGGGACCCATGCGGGCCGGGAAAGCCGAAACCAGCTCCACCACACCATCGTCCAGGTGGCCCAACTCGCCGCGCCGAGAAAGACGTCGACGATGAGATTACCGGAGCGATAGCCCAGCCACTGGGTCCAGGAACCTACGACGTTCAGAACCATGATGCTGGCAGTCACCAGCAACGCCGCGCCCAGCCAGAGATAGGCCCGGTCCGTCCGATCGAAAAGCGTCAGGGTGAAGGCAACGATGGCGAGGAGCAGAAACAGCACGGCTTCGACCGGGCGGGGCGCGTACGCCCGCAGCAGTTCCAGCCAGCGCATCTGGTTTTCAGCGGTCATCGCGGTCAGATCGCCCAGCACGGGCGCGGTATGCATGCCGCCGGCATCCGGCGTACTTGCCAGCGTGAACGGCTCCATCCACACGCGGACAGCAATCACCAGATCGGCGCTGCCGGAGGCTGCTGCCACATCCAGCGGGAACATCATCGGCTGGGTGTAGTACACGGTCGGGCGCGCATGCGAGAAATCACCGAAGCTGCCAATGACGCTGCCATTCGCAAACATCTGGTAGACATCGTCCACGTCGGGAGGGCCGCTCAGGGCCAGCTTTTCACCCGGCTGCGCCTGCACCCGCAGATGAATGCGATACCAGGCATAGCCCCACAGTCCGGGATGGCCGCGCCGCGTCCAGCCCGGCGTGTAGCCGGAATAGCCGGCGACTGGATCGAACGATCCGGCGGCCGGCGTCAGATCCACCGATTCCCACCTGGCATCGTTGAACGCAGGGCTGGCCCACAGGGGCGCGTGCGTTTCCGGGTCGAGCGGCGAGTCGCCGGGATGGAACTTCCAGGGACCGAACAGCGAGACCACGGAGCGTCCCAGGGTGATTTGACGGGAGTCAGCCGGCGCAGCGAGCGAGAGTGCGGTGCTCTGGGCTAACGCAGTCCCGGCGCAGACAATCGCCAGGGCAAAGGCTGCGGCAAAGGTGAATCCGAGGCGACGCGGCAAACGGTCTCTCCAGGGGGATTTCAGCGAGTCTATGCACTTCCGCCGCCAATGGCAACCAGAACCGTGCGCTGGCGAATCCTGCTCGCCGCGCCGGCACCTGAGACACTCAGGAAAGAGACTCTGCCATGCATCCCTGGACGACTGCCTCGATACCGCCTCAGCGCGGCAAGCTCGCATACATCACGGGGGCCAACAGCGGCGTCGGCTTTCACGCCGCCCTCGAGCTGGCCCGCGCCGGGGCCGGCGTCATCCTCGCCTGCCGCGACCGTGGCAAAGCCGAAGCCGCCCGGGCCCGCATCCACGCTGCCGTTCCTTCAGCCGAGCTGGCCATCGCCGACCTCGACCTCGCCAGTCTTGCCTCGGTTCGCTCCGCAGCCGGGGAATTTCTGGCCAGCGGCCGCCCGCTCGATCTGCTGATCAACAATGCCGGCATCATGGCACTCCCGCAGCGACGCGTCACCCCCGACGGCTTCGAGCTGCAGCTGGGCACCAACCACTTCGGCCACTTCGCTCTCACGGGGCTCCTGCTGCCGCCCCTGTTGGCGGCGCCCGCCGCGCGCGTCGTTACCGTCAGCTCCATTGCGCATCGCGGCGCCACCATGGACTTCAGCAATCTCAACTGGGAGCATGGCTATCAACCCCGGCCTGCTTACCGGCGCACGAAGCTCGCGAACCTCCTGTTTGCGTTTGAGCTGCAGCGCCGCCTGCAGAACGCATCCGCGCCCACCCTTTCCATTGCGGTCCACCCGGGCGTGTCCAATACGAACCTCTTCGCCGCAGGACCGGGACAGGGCAGCGGCCTTCTGGCCAGGATTATTCCCTTCTTCATCGCGCTCATCGCGCAGTCCGAGGCGCAGGGCGCGCTGCCCGCCCTCTATGCCGCTACTTCCTCTGAAGTCCATGGCGGAGGCTTCTATGGCCCCAATGGATTTCGCGAGATGCGCGGTTACCCGGTCGAGGTCCGCGCCGAAGCTCAGGCGTATGACGAATCGCTTGCCGCCCGCTTGTGGGACGTTTCGGAAGAACTCACCGGCGTGCACTATCCGTTGCCCGCCAGGTAACGGGTAGCTCGCTGTTTGCGCTTCGGTGCCTGTGACGCGCTTTACCGCATCCTGAGCCGCACTTCGGGCCGGACCAGATACAGGAAGAGCACCATGTTCACCGCCGCCATGCCCAGCAGGGGCAGGTCGTGGAACTCGACGAACCGCCACATCTGAAAGATCCCGGACAGCAGCACGGTCGCCAGGCTCAGCGCCCAGCCCCAGCGCTTCTGGCGCAGCAGTCCCTGGCCGGCCAGCGCGAAGGCGATGCAAAACAGGTAAACGAACTTCGGCAGCTTGTGCTCGGTCACCCCGAGCACGCCCAGAATGCACAGCAGGAACATGTACAGTCCCACGGCCGAAACGCCGGGTAAGGGTCTCTGCCTGGGTTCAGGGCTCATAACGTATGCAGGTACGCCAGCAGGTCCTGGAGTTGCTGGTCGTTCAGTTGATTGCCGAATCCCGGCATCATGTTGCGCCCGCGCAGAATCACCGGTGTCACGCGGGCATCGTTAGCCGGCGCTCCGCTGGGCAGATATTTCTTTCGATACATCCCAAACAGGCTCGGCCCGTGCAGGTCGCCGGTGTGGTTCGCATAGTGGCAGCTGGCGCAGTCCTGCTGATAGACCGCCCGCCCCTGCGCCTCCTGCGGCGTGAGTTCGCTCACCGGTTTGGACGGCCCCAGCGACGGGCCACACCCAGCGAGCGTCAGCCCCCAAAGTACCGCTGCTGTGACAAATCCGATCCGTGCTGCTCTACGCTCTCTCACCAGCCTTCTCATCCCTCATGGCGCGACCGGCGACACACTGCCGGCTCTACTCCACCTTATTCCCTAAACCCTGTTCCCTGGAACGGAGGCGTACCGCGCCTCAGTTCCTTTCTGCAATTGCACGCACCACGTCGTCCATGGCGTCGCGCGCCGCGTGACCCTCGGGCGTCCGATCGTTGCACAGGATCGAAAACACCAGCGTTTTGCCGCTGTGCGCGGTCAGATAGCCGCTCAGCGCGTTCACCTCCGCCAGCGTTCCCGTCTTGGCAAACACCCGTCCGCGCAGCGCATGGCCAAAGCGATCCGAGAGCGTTCCATCCACGCCGCCTTCCGGCAGCGCTGACCGGTAGAGCGAGCCCCACGGCTGCCGCGCGGCATACACCAGCAGCGTGGTTGCCGCCCGGGGCGTGATCAGATCGTTCGGCGACAGTCCCGAGCCGTCGAAGAAAACAAAATCGCCAGGATCCACGCCTGCACCGATCAGAAACTGCCGCACCACGCGCGCTCCCTGAGCGATGGAACCATCGTCGCCCTCCAGACGCCCGAGCAGCCGCTGATACAGCTCGGCATGCAGATTCTGGCTGACCTTGAGGGTTACCGTCACGTCTTCGCCCACGGTCGGCGACACATGCGTTGCCAGCACGCGCAGCCCGGTCACCGGCGGCTCAATCGTCGCGAGGCTCAGCGGACGCAGCACCACCGGCTGACCGACCTCGGCGCTGTACTCCTCCGTATCCTCCGAGAGGCGATGCCACGCCCGCGCCGATCCCGTCACTGTGACGCCACGCGCCAGCAGCATTTGCCGCAGCGCGACCGCCGCAAACTCCGCGGGATCCTCAATGGCCAGCGCCTCGTGCATGCCGTTCGGCGTGATGGCCCCAAACAGCCGGACATCTTTGCTGCCGGGCACGCGATCGATTCCCGAGTGCGCCACGGTTCCCGGCGCCGCCAGGGTCAGGCCGTTCTCGACGTTGTAATACGGCACATCGGGATTCCACGCCACCACCCAGGGCGTTCCCGGACTCACAGGCTCGCTCCCGCCTGGCGTCGCGGCGGTTCCACTCGCCGCCGGCGTCACATTCAGGTACTGCACATTGTCGTTCACGGTCAGCGCCGACACGGGTGCGCCATAATCCCACACCAGATCGTCCCAGGCCCAGTCGCCTCCATAGCGTTCCCACACGAACCATCGATCGTCGCCGATCACATCGCCGTCGATCTTCTTCACGCCGCTCGCGACAATCTGGTCTGCCATCTGCGCCAGGGCCTGCAGCGGGGGATTCGGCCGCTCCGTCTTGCCCTGGTAGGGATAGCTCCGTCCCGATATCGTCGGATCGCCCGCGCCCAGCAGGCGCACATCGCCGTTCAGTGTGCCGGTCGCGTCCAGCGTCCCCGAGGTAACCACCGTCGTCGTCCAGGTTGCAGTGGACGGGACCAGGTCCAGCAGCGCCGCCGTCGTGAACAGCTTGGCATTCGAAGCCGGCTCGAAACTCTGCGCATCGTTGAGCGAAAAGAGCGGCTTGCCATCGAGCGCGACAACCGAAATACCCCAGTGCGCCTGCGCCACGGCCGGATTGGCCAGGATGTCGTGAACCGCCGCCGCCAGGGGCACGCGCCGCGAGGGCCGCCGTGCAGGATGCCGCCGCGCTGCTCCCGCTCCCGGCGAGGCCAGCGCCAGCAGACACACCATCGCCACGGCGCACAGTCCCTGCCCCATCTTCATGCCATCAATTGTCCGGGGGGTTCGCAATTCTCCTGGAGTGTAGCATCGTTGCCAGCATGATTTTCACTGCTCGGCCTGCCGTCTCGTGGGAACTTCGCGCCCGCACTCTGGCTCTGGGGCCGCGCACTCTCGTGATGGGCATCCTGAACGTGACGCCCGACTCTTTCTCAGAATCCGGCGCGCACCAGGACACGCTGACCGCCATCGAGCACGGCCTTACTCTGCTCGACCAGGGCGCCGATATGCTCGACGTTGGCGGCGAATCGACGCGCCCCGGCGCCACTCCCGTTTCCGTTCAGGAAGAACAGGACCGCGTGCTGCCGGTCATCGAGTCGATCCTGCACCGGCGCCCCGGCACGGTTCTCTCGATCGACACGTATCACGCCGAGACGGCGCGAGCCGCTGTCGCCGCCGGCGCGGCAATCGTCAACGATGTCTCGGGATTCCTCTGGGATACCTCTCTCGCCTCAGCGTGCGCCGAGCTTCGCTGCGGCGTCATTCTCATGCACACGCGGGGACGTCCTTCGGAGTGGCGAAGTCTTCCGCCGCTGCCGCCGCACGAGGTTCTTCCCCTGGTGCTCGCGGGTCTCGCGGCTGCCGTGGAGCGCGCGATGGCCGCCGGCATCGAGCGGAGCCGCATCGTGCTCGATCCTGGATACGGTTTCGGCAAAGCCTTCGACGCGAATTATCCGCTTCTCGCGCGCCAGAACGAATTGCTTGCATTGGGCCAGCCGCTGCTCGCCGGCGTCTCGCGTAAATCGTTCCTCGCCTACACGCTCGCGCAGAGTGCGGTGCCGGCGGCGCTGCCCGGCTCTGGAGAACCGAAATCCCTCGCGTCCCTTGTTCCGCCCGCCGCGCGCGGGAGCGCCACGCTGGCTGCCGCCACCGCCTCGATTCTCGCGGGAGCGTCCATCATCCGGGTCCACGACGTGCGCCCGGCTTTCGAAGCGGCCCGCATTGCGGATGCGATCCTGAGCGCGCGCTGAGGGCGTGAAGCGTATTAGCGGATGGCCGCCTGGATGGCGCTGACCCGCTCCATCAGCGGGGCCGGTTCGATCGGGACGAGCTCAAAGCCGAGGTCCCGATAGGTCTGCTGATGGATGGTCTCGAAGCGCAGCGTGTCCTCGAAGGTGATGCGGCGCGCCTCGGTGGGGGTAATGAAGCCGAGGGTGCGGATGAAGAAGACGCGCTTCTCGAAGAGGGCTTCGTCGCGGATGCGGTCGAGTTCGGCGGAGAGCGCGGAGGACCAGGGGTAGCCGAGATACGTGGCGAGGGCCGCGGTGCAGACGGCCGAGCGGTCGTGAAACTGGACGTCGTCGGGGCGATGCGAGGCCCGCCGGCAGCGATCCTTCTGGAGCTGTACGACCGCATCGATAAAGGAGGAGCGCATCCAGGGCTCGGCGGTTCCCTGGGCCTGCGCGGCAGCAATCACATCGGTGGCCGCCTCTTCGACAACGCTGCAGCCCTCGAGCTCCAGCTGGCGCAGAATGGCGGTCTTGCCGGAGCCGGGCGCGCCGGTGAGTATGAATCTTCGCATGCTTGTCTCTTGCAGCCACTGTATCCCGAGAACCGCCGGCGCGACACACGCTACACTTTCTGTATGGCCACTGCAGCAGGGGTATCCTCGGAAATCCTCGCCAAATACGAGGCAGTCATCGGGCTTGAGGTCCACGTGCAGCTGCTCACCGAGACCAAGGCGTTTTGCGGCTGCGTGAACCGGTTTGGCGCGCCGCCGAATACGAATGTCTGTCCTGTTTGCCTGGGGCTGCCGGGGGCCCTGCCGGTGCTGAACCGCCGGGCGCTGGAGTTTGCCACGCTGGCGTCGCTCGCGCTGCACTGCGAGGTGCGGGAGCGGTCGATCTTCGCGCGGAAGAATTACTTTTATCCCGACCTGCCGAAGGGCTATCAGATTTCGCAGTTCGACAAGCCGCTGGCCGAGCATGGATGGATCGACGTGCCGAGCGGCGACCACCCCAGCGAAACGAGTTCGCCCGGGACCGCGGGGCATGGGAAGAAGCGGATCGGGATCACGCGGCTGCATATGGAAGAAGACGCGGGCAAATCGATGCACGACGGATTTCCGGATTCGGCGAGCCGGACGTACGTGGATCTGAACCGGTGCGGGACGCCGCTGATCGAGATTGTGAGCGAACCGGATATGCGGACGCCGGATGAAGCGTACGAGTATCTGACGCGGCTGAAGGAGATCATCGTTTACACGGGCGTGAGCGATGGGAACATGGAAGAGGGCTCGCTGCGCTGCGATGCCAACGTGAGCGTGCGGCTGCGGGGCGCGGAGAAGTTCGGGACCAAGGCCGAGGTGAAGAACGTCAACAGCTTCCGGTTCATTCGCGCGGCGCTGGAGTATGAGATCGAGCGGCAGGTGGAGCTGGTGGAGTCGGGCGGACGGGTGGTGCAGGAGACGCGGCTCTACAACGCGAACGACGGGCGGACGTACTCGATGCGGTCGAAGGAGCAGGCGCATGATTACCGGTACTTCCCCGAGCCGGACCTGCCGCCGCTGATTGTCACGGATGCATGGAAGGCCGAGATTGCGGAGCGGATGCCGGAGCTGCCGGAGGCGCGGCGGGCGCGGATGATCGCGGAGTACGGGATCACGGAGCAGGACGCGCACACGCTGACGGCGACGCGGGCGTTCGCGGACCAGTTTGAGGCGGCCGCGCGGGCGGCGAAGAGTCCGCGACGCGTGGCCAACCTGGTGCAGAGCGAGCTGACCATGCGTCTGAAGGCCGGGAGCCTCGAGCTGGAGCAGTCGCCGATCACCATGAAGGGCGTGGCCCAGGCGGCGGATCTGGCCGAAGAGGGGAAGCTCTCGTCGAAGCAGCTGAAGCAGCTGTTTGATGTGTGCTTCGAAAAGGGCGAGGACTTTGGGCCGGTGTACGAGCGGGAGAAGCCGCAGCAGATCACGGACACCTCGGTAATCGAGAAGATGATCGACGAGGTGATCGCCGCCAATCCGGCGCAGGTGGAGCAGTACCGGAAGGGCAAGAAGACGGTCGCCGCGTTCTTTGTCGGGCAGGTGATGAAGGCGTCGAAGGGGCAGGCGAATCCTGGGCTGCTGAACGAGCTGGTGGTGAAGAAGCTCGACGGGTGAGGGAGAGCTTTCACCACAGAGGACACAGAGAGCACAGAGGTCCTGGCCGGACGGGGGGCGCGACTGCGCCGCAGGGAAAAGATGCGTTTTGCGATGTCAACGTTTTGGATAAGTCCCCTGTAATCTTACAGTTGCTCGGCAGCCAAGGGGGCTCCTGGTCTCCAGTTGATTGAAACTCGATCACTTAGGAGGGGGCTCCTTTCGACGAGACTCTCTCGCGAGAGTCATGAGACCCAAAGAAAAGCCCGCGGCTGGCGGGCTTTTTTCTTTTCTTACCCTATAGGTTCAGAGTTAATTATCCCTTGAAAACAAGTAAGAATCGTGCGATCCTGATTCTGCTATGAAAGCCCGCACGAAACAGCGCCAGAGCATCCCCGGCAACCAAAAATACACGTTTCAGGACTTCAATACCGAGTTCCCTGATGACGATGCCTGCCTGCACTTCATCGCAGAGCAGAAGTGGCCCGATTGCCGGACCCTCTGTGAGAAGTGCGGAGTCGAGCGCAAGCACTACCCCGTCACGGGCCGTAAAGCCTACGCCTGCGACCATTGCGGGAACCACACCTACCCGATGGCTGGAACGATCTTTGAGAAGTCCACCACGCGGCTGCGGACGTGGTTCTATGCCATGTTCCTGATGGGATCGACTCGCACGGGAGTGAGCGCGAAACAGATTCAGCGCGAAACCGGGGTGACGTACAAAACCGCCTGGCGCATCTTCAAACAGATTCGGACCCTGATGGCGGAAGACATCAGACTGGAGGGATCGTCAGTTGAAGCGGACGAGATGTACGTTGGAGGCAA
>DATASQ010000055.1:0-1658 GCA_036269135.1 Acidobacteriaceae bacterium | reverse complement strand
GCTTCATCACCGGCCAGACCATCGTCGCCGATGGTGGCACCACGGCTCTGATGTCTCTGATAAGCGACTTCCGCACAGAATCGGAAGCTCGCTTTGGCAGCGAATACATGCCGGGCTCCTGATCCGGGCCGCAGATTCGCAATGGGATTAGGCCCAGAGCGCGCTTCGCCTCGCGGATGCGCCGCAGCCGGTCCTCGCGCCGTTGTAACTCGGCGGGCAGTTCGTCGCCTCGCCGGTCACGTCCGTAACGCGCATCTTCCTCCGCATCCACGCGCTCGGCCTCGGCCAGCAGGCGGCGCACTTCCTGCTTCAGCCGCTTCTCCTCTTCCCGGATACGCCGGTAGCTCATCGCCTTGTGCTTGCTGGCATTGCCCTGGACTTTGCTGCCGTCGATGGCCACCCGGCCCAGCTTCATCGCCCCCATCTCCAGAGCCAGACGCAGTACCTGATCGAACAGGCCCCGGAGCGCCTTCAGACGGATCCGCCGAAAATCCGAAATGGTGCGGAAGTCCGGCTGATTGCCCGCCGCCAGCACCCGGAAGGCAACAGCCTCCATCACCCGCCGCTCCAGACGCCGCGACGAGTACACCCCCACGCAGTAGCCGTAAACGAGCAGCTTCGTCATCATGCGCGGATGGTAAGGAGGATAGCCCCGCTCTTCACGCTCGTAGTGACTCTCAATCGCGCTCAGGTCCAGCTGATCGATCACCTCGCTGACGAAATACGCCAGGTGATTCTCCGGCAGCCAGTCGCGCAGGCTCGGCGGCAGCAGTAAATCCTGCTCCGGAACATAAGGACGGTAGGTCTTCCCCATACACCCAGGTTCCCACCACTGCCCGGTGTCCTTCAAGTACTTTCTGCGCTCGAACAGGCGTTACTCAGACGAACTCCTAGTACTCTGACCGTATGATGGTGTACCTATATAGACACTTGGCAGGGGCTGGAAAGGGCCTGAACCTGGGACCATGCAGAAATATCATCGCGTGCATGTGTGTCTGGGGAAGCAGGAGAGGCAGCAGATCGCCGTGATGCTGAGCCGGGGCCGGGAGTCGGCGCGGGTGTTGCGGCGTGCGCTGATCCTGCGGCAACTGGACCAGGGGCAAAAGGCGGCGCAGGTGGGGCTGAATGTAGGCATGGCGCCGAAGACGGTGCGCGCCATCGCCCGTCGTTATGAAGAAGAGGGTCTCGAATCGGCACTGCGGGAAAAGCCGCGGCCGGGCAAGCAGCCGGCGCTGAACGTGAAGCAGAGTCAACGCATCATCGCCATGGTGTGCGGGCCGCCGCCGGAGGGCCGGGCCCGATGGAGCGTGCGGCTGATCGCCGAGGAGGCGGTGAAGCGAAAACTGACGCCCGCCGTGGGACGGGAAACGATCCGTATCCTGCTTCAAAGCCATGATCTGAAGCCATGGCGGGAAAAAAATGTGGTGCATCGCCGAACTGGATGAGGAGTACATCGCGTGTATGGAAGATGTGCTGGCCGTGTACGAGCGGCCGTTTTCCGAAGAGGAGCCAGTGGTTTGCGTGGACGAGAAGCCGGTGATGCTGCACGCCGATGTTCGTTCGCCGCTGCCCATGCGAGCGGGGCGGATCGCCCGGCGCGACTCGGAATACAAACGGGAAGGCACCGCCAATGTCTTCTGCGGCGTGGAGCCGAAAGC
>DATASQ010000054.1:0-1971 GCA_036269135.1 Acidobacteriaceae bacterium | reverse complement strand
AGCCCACAACCGTCGGGGGACTGCGGGTGCGCTACCGCACCATGAACCCGATCAAGATCAACTACAGCGCGGCAGCGCGGAAGTAGTCGCGACATCCCGTCAAGCAGGAAGAAGGGCGGCCACGCCGGCCGCCCTTCTTCTTTCCGGAGACTTTCCTTTCCTGCTTTGGCGTTTTCTGTCTGGTCAATCAGGCCATCTGCTCTGAGATCACCGTAGCGGCGTTCAATTCGGCAGCCGCCGCCGCCGGCTGCCCCACTCCGCGGTCCGGGAAGAAGAGCATGAAGACGGTGCCCGGGGCGCCCTTCGGCGACTCGCACCGGCTGCGCACCACAATGGTGCCCTGGTGTTTGTCCATGATGTCCTGCGTAACCCAGAGTCCCAGCCCGGTTCCGGTAGCCAGCTTGGTGGTAAAGAACGGCTCAAAGATCCGCGCACGTACTTCGCCGGGCATGCCTGAGCCCGTATCCGCCACCACCACCCGCACACCCGGCCGCCCATCCTTCCAGCAGTGGGAGCGCCCCGCCCGGATCAGCAATCGTCCGCCGCCGTTCAGCGCATCCAGCGCATTGGTGATCAGATTGGCGAAGACCTGCCTCAGCGCGCCAGAGAGACAGTAAAGTTCAATGTCCTTGCCATAACGGCGCGTCACGTCTACGCGGAGCGTATGGACCCGGCCGCTGTGCAGGGTCAGGATCGAGTCCAGAATCTCTCCCACGTTCGCCAACGCGGGCGAGGTAGACGGCCGGTAGAAACGCAGCGTTTGCTGGGCAATCTCGGATACACGGGCGACTTCGTGCTGCGCCATCTCAGTAAAGCGCAACGCTTCTCCATCGAGTGTGGCATGGGTCCGCAGCAGGAACAGCAGATTGGTCACCGCCTCCAGCGGGTTGTTGATCTCATGCGCAATCGACGCTGCGAGTTGTCCCGCCGCAGCCAGCTTCTCCGTACGCCGCAGCGTGTCCTCGGAGCGGCGGCGCTCTGTGGTGTCAATCATCACCGCACCCACCCACCGCACCTCTTGCCCGCTCTTTACCGGATACAGGTTCACCAGCCAGTGTCGTGCGTCGCCCTTGGTGTCGGCCATCTCCAGCTCGAAGGTGTCGACCGGCTGCGCTCCCTCAAAAATCGCCGCCAGACGCGGTTCCAGCGTTGCGGCTTCCGAGCTGCTGAAGAGCTCGCCCGCGGTGTGGCCCAGGAAGCGCGTCAGCTCGATACCCATGCTGGTGGCGAGGAAGTTGTTCACTCGAATAAATCGTCCCTGCCGGTCGAGAAAGGCGAAGCCGATAGGCGCGTGCGCCAGCATGGAGTCCAGAAGGGCAAGTGTGTCGTTCAGGCCGGAACGTTGCTCCTCCATCGACAGCACCAGCAGGTTGAAGGCCTGGGCCAATTCCCCGGCTTCATTCGTTTCCGCCACCTCAATCGGAAACCCCTCCTTCGTCTCCGGGTCGCGGATGAGCCGCCGCGTCGCGTTCATCACAATATGCAGCGGGCGGGTTATCGAGCGGGCCAGCAGCGCCGAGGCCAGCAGGCAGCCCAGCGCGCCCAGTGCCCCCGCAATCACCGTAACGCGCACCAGCGCCGTCACCTCCTCGCGCTCCGGTGTCGGATTCTCGGCGACCCAGGCGTACCCCAGCAGAACATCGCCGTCGCGCACGGCCTGGACCGCCTCGCGATTCCCTTCCTCGTTCACAAAGACGTCTGGGCGCCCCAGCGACCGTCCCGGGGGCGGCAGTTGTTTGCGCTCTGTCGCGGTCAACGGGGTTGTCTCGATGTGGCCGGTATTGGGCAATAGCGGCGCACCATGCGGATCCGTAAGCCGGACAAAATGTACCGACGTGCTCGCCTCGAGTGCCTGCGACATCGGCACCAGCCGATGGGTCTCCCGATCGATCATGGCATCGGTCGCCATCGTCGCCAGCAGATTCACCTGCTGCTCGATGCGGCGGAGTGCCCGCCCGTGAATCTCCTGCA
>DATASQ010000053.1:0-200576 GCA_036269135.1 Acidobacteriaceae bacterium | reverse complement strand
CCGCGGTCGGCCTCGTAGGTATAGATCTGGCGGGGCATGCCGAGGAAGCCGACGAAGTGCATGGTGTCAAAGGTGAGATGAAAGCCGATGACAAAGAGCCAGAAGTGCCATTTGCCCAGGGTCTCGCTGAGCATGCGGCCGGTCGCCTTGGGGTACCAGTAATAGATCGCGGCGAAGATGTTCATGACGATGGCGCCGACCAGCACGTAATGGAAATGAGCGATGAGGAAATAGGAATTGTGCAGCTGCCAGTCCCAGGGCGCAATGGAGAGCATGATGCCGGTGAGGCCGGCGATCAGGAACTGGAAGATAAAGGCGACGGCGAACAGCATCGGCACGGCGAAGCGGATTTTGCCGCCCCACAGGGTGGCCAGCCAGTTGAAGATCTTAATGCCGGTGGGAATGCCGACCAGCATGGTGGAAAGGACGAAGAAGGTATTGCTCACCGAGGTCATGCCGATGGTGAACATGTGGTGGGCCCAGACGCCCATGCTGACGAAGGCGATGCCCACCGAAGCGGCCACCATGGCGGGATAGCCGAAGATGGCCTTGCGGGAGAAAACGGGAATGATCTCGTTTTCGATGGCAAAGGCGGGCAGCACGAGGATATAGACCTCGGGATGGCCGAAGATCCAGAAGAAGTGGGCCCAGATGACGGCCGAGCCGCCGGCCTGGGCGTCGAAGAAATGGCCGCCCAGATAGCGATCGATGAGCAGCATCACCTGCGCCGCGGTCAGGGGGGTGATGGTGACCAGGGTCATGCCGCTGACCACCAGCATCAGCCAGACGAACAGCGGCATGCGCAGCAGGGTCATGCCGCGGCAGCGCATGGAAAGCGTGGTGGCGATGATGTTGATGGCGGTGCCCAGCGTGCCGAAGCCGCTGAGGATGAGGGAAATCGCCCAGTAATCGACGGGATGTCCGACGGAGAAGGGGTGTTCGGTCAGGGGAGCGTAAGCGAACCAGCCGACGTCCGGCGCATTGCCCATCCCATACAGGCCGAATCCGCCGATGAAGCTGTAGTAGAGGAGGATGCCGCCGAAAGCGGTGAGCCAGAAGCTGAAGGCGTTCAGCCGGGGAAAGGCCATGTCGCGGGCGCCGATCATCAGGGGCACGAGATAATTCGCAAAGCCGAAGAGGATGGGCATGCCCACCAGGAAAACCATGGTGGTGCCGTGCATGGTGAAGAAACTGTTGAACACCTCCGGCGGCAGGAAGTGATTGTTGGGGACCGCCAGCTGAATGCGGATGCAGAGGGCTTCCGCTCCGGCGATGATCATAAAAAGCAGGGAGTAGAGGACGTAGAGGATGCCGAGCCGCTTGTGATCGACGGTGATCACCCATTCATGGAGCCACTCCACCAGCGGGCGCGGCTGATGGTGGGTGGGCGTCAGGTCAAGGGCTCCGGCGATGGGAAAACTCTGGTCGGCCATTCGTTATCCTGCTGAAGTTAATGCAGCGTATCGAGGTAAGCCACCAGCTCGTCGATCTCACTGTCGTTGAGCTGCATGGCGGGCATGAGGGCTCCCTCTTTGAAGTGATCCGGGTCCTTGATCCATTCGTGCAGATTCGCCGGAGTGTTGACAACGGCGCCGGAGGCAAGGGTGTCGCGGCTGGCCAGATGGGTCAAATCGGGGCCGAAGCGGCCGGTGGCCGCTGTTCCGGCGATGGCATGGCAGTTGGTGCAGGCGTGGGTTTCGAAAACCTGCCGGCCCGCGGCGACCTGGGGATCCTGAATGCCGGGCTGCTGCTGATCTCTGACCCAGGCGGCAAACTGCGCCGGTGTATCCACGTACACGCGCAACAGCATCTTGGCGTGCTCGATCCCGCAGAACTGCGCGCACTGCCCCAGGTAGAGGCCGGGGCGCTCGGGCTCAATCCAGGTTTCATTGGGATGATTGGGGATCAGGTCGGTTTTCCCGGCGAGCTGGGGAACCCAGAAGCTGTGCATGACGTCGGCGGAGAGCAGATGCAGAAAGGTGGCGGACCCGAGGGGAACATGCAGCTCATTGGCGGTGACAATCCCGTACTTCGGGTAGCGGAACTCCCACCAGAACTGGTGCCCGACGACGGTGACGTCGAGCGCGGATTTCGGTTTGGGCGCGTCCTGAATGGCAAAGATAATGCGAGCGGTGGTGAGGAACAGCACAACCACGATCAGGATGGGAACCACCGTCCAGGCCAGCTCGACCTGGGTGCTGCCGTAGATCTGGGGAGGTTCGCGAGTGTCGTCGCCGCGCGCGCGATAGCGGATCAGGGCCCAGGTCAGCAGCCCGGCGACCACAACGAAAATGCCGCCGGTGATGCTCAGAACGAAGAGCGAGAGGTGAAAGATGCTGTCGGCGGGGGCGGATTCGGGAGCAAAGATGCTGGGCGGTCCCTGGGTCGCCTGCCCCTCGGCGGCTTTGGCTGCGCAGACCATCAGCAGCGGGGTCATCAGCCGAATCGCTCGAGCGCCGTGCTCCCGAATCATGGAAATCATCTGCGTATGCGCCAGAAGTTTGTTGGATGCTCGTGCCGCTGTTTCGATTCGTGAGGACGCGGTGACGATGGCCTGGAGACGCCCTGCACGGGTGGATCATGCTCGCACTGGGGCATGCATGAAACGGTGGACGGAGTAACTCCCATCCGAAAAATTATCTTAGCAGCAATTCAGGCGGAATCCGATGGGCGGGCGAGGCTGTCAGGAACTCTCAGGCCGCAGGTGCGCGGGCTGCAAACGCGCGCCCGGTGTTCGTTCGCGTCGACGGCCGCAGAGGACGGACGATGCGGTCCCTGAAAGGCCTGTGCGCATGGCCGCTAAGCGACGCGGGGCGGGGCCGAGCCGCCTTCGAATTTGGGCGTTGCGGGAGCCGGCTGGATGAACAGCTGGGCGCGGACCGGATCGCCGGCCGTCGATTCGAGGGTTTCGCGCGTGCACTGACACAGGCAGGCGAGCGCCAGATGCGACTCGACGCTGAGCTCCAGCCCGGTTGCGATGAGGACGCTGTACATCTCGACACAGATGGCGCGGACAAACTCAAATTCAATTGCGGCTGCGCCTCCCGCCTCGAAACGGCGGGAGAGAACATCGCCCCCGCAGGCCATGATGGCTCCGGTCAAAAAGCGAACGGTCCGCGGAGCGTCTTCGGCTGCCAGGGCGATGAGGTTCAGTTCCCAGCCTCCGCGGATGCCCCGATTCAATTCGGCAGTGTCGTCCACACTGGCTGCATCGGAAAACATAACGCGGGACTTCAGCGCGTTTTCTTTGCGCCCGAGAACTAAAGGTTCGGGGCTGTGCTACCGTTGGCTCATGCTGGTGGGTACCGGGGTCGACCTGGTCGAGGTTCCGCGCATCGCCCGCTCCATCGAGCGCTTCGGCGACCGGTTCCTCCGTCGCATTTTCACCGACGCGGAAATCGCTTATTGTCGTGCCCGCGCTACGGCTGCGCAGAGTTTTGCGGCTCGATTCGCAGCCAAAGAAGCAGGGGCCAAGGCGCTGGGGACCGGCATTCAGCACGGCGTTTCCTGGAAAGAGCTGGAGGTGCAGCGCCTGCCGGGCCAGCGTCCCGGGCTGCAACTCAGCGGACGCGCCCGTACCATTGCAGGACAACTGGGCGTGACGCGTGTCTCACTTTCGCTCACTCATACGGCGGCTCTCGCCATGGCCACGGTGCATCTGGAAGGCTAACGCCGCAGAGCTTCGCTTTCGTGGGACGGCGCGGCGGCTGTGGGGGCACGCGCCAGATCGCGAAACGCAGTGTAGACGAAGGATCCGAGATACCAGCCATCGATGAATTTGTAGGGGGTTTCGCCGGTGGTGTAGTGGCCGCAGGGAAGCACCTTCGAGACGAAGTCGATGCCATGCGCGGCGAAGCTCGCCAGCACCTGCTCGGAATACTCCGGTAAAAAGGTCAGGTCATAACGGCCGTGGATCACCAGCACCTTCTTCGGATGCTGTGCGAAGCGCTCCATGTAGGCGACCGGGCTGATGCCGTTCCACAGACGGTAGAGCTGATCCTGAGACATGCCGGCGTCTTCGAAGGCAGCGCGGACATGGCGCGTACTCTGGCCGGTCCACACCACGTCTCCAAAGGCCATGGAGGCGTGGTTGAAGGCATTCACTCGCAGGCGCGGGTCGTGGGCGCTGGCGATGAAGCCATAGCAGGAGCCGAGGCTGGTGCCCAGGATGCCGAAGTGCTCGTAGCCCTGCGACTGCAGCCAGTCGAGGCAGCAGCGGATGTCGATGACGGCCTGGCGAACCGATGTGGTCGTTCGGCCGATGTTGGAACTGACCGCGTAATCGGAACGCTCGAGCTCCGCCGGCCGGCGAATGTCGTGAAACGGCTTGCTGAGCCGGAGCGCGGAAATGCCGAAGCGGTTAAACAGCGAACAGAGAACGTTGTGGCTGAAGGCATCGGCATTCCACTGCGGCATCACGATGATCGCCTGCTTCGGTTTGCCTCGCTGCTTCTCTTCCGGCGCGGGATACCAGCGCGCGTTCACCAGATCGTTTTCCGGATAGGGGGTTCGCACCGGCGATGTGAAGCGCAGAAACCGCGCCTTGGGCAGCTTGCCCTCTTTTGCCAGCCGTTTCAGCTCCGCATCGCGGCGCAGCGTCTCCGGGCGAACGTTGGTGGGGAATAACTGCGGAGCGCGCTCTTCCAGGCGGAAGTCGCCGGGCGTTCGGTAGCCATAGAACGCGTCGCTGTGGCGCACAATCGCTTCGTTGATGGCGATCATGGCCGGCTCGGCGGCGCGAGGGTCGCCCTGCGCCCGTGCGACGGCGTCGCGCAGATGGTTCTGGTTAATCCATTCGTCGAGCCAGTCGAAGCCCCATTCCATGGGACGCACGACGCGGTTTTCGTCGCGCGTGGTCAGCGCGGTCTCCCAGCGAATCATCCAGCGGCGATAGAGCTCCTGCACCATGTCGCGCTAATCCACCATCGTTCGCGGCACGCGCGCGGCAATCGAGCACAGCACCTCGTAGGCGATGGTTCCGGTTGCGGAGGCCAGCGAATCCGCGGTGATGCGCTGCCCTTTTTGTTCGCCGATCACGATGACCTCGTCGCCAGGCTGCACATCGGGAATGCCGGTCACATCCACCACCGTATGATCCATGGAGATGCGGCCGGCGATGGGGGCGCGTTGCCCGCGCACGAGCACGCTGCCTCGATTCGACAGCAGCCGATTGAGGCCGTCGCCATAGCCAAAGGGCAGCAGCGCCAGGCGGGTGGTGCGATGCGCGATGAAGGTTGCGTCGTAGCCCACCGCCGTGCCCGGTTCAATGGTGCGCAGAGAGACGACCTGGGTCTTCCAGGTGAGCACAGGACGTAGCGTTGTGGCCGGATCCAGAGGCGCGGCGAGCGGCGAGTATCCATAAAGAGCGATGCCGGTTCGCACGATGCGCAGCATTCCTCTTTGTGCGGTCCACTCGTCGAGGCAGTCTTGGGGATCGCGCTGCAACACGCCGGCCGAGCTTCCGGCGCTGAGGGCATCGAACGGGATGCCGCGGTCGCGGACCTGTTCGGCAGCGGCGATCAGGCGGCGCTGCTGCTGGTGCGTGGCTTCGCGGTCCTCGGGCGAAGGGAAATGGGTCATCAGCGCTTCCAGGCGCAGCGGTGACTCGGGCCTGAAGTGGTTCAGAAGCGACTCCAGCTGTTCCGGCGCCGCTCCCTGGCGGGACATCCCGGTGTCGATCTCCAGATGCACCGGGAGCTGGCCGGATGGGAGGCCGCGTTGTTCGGCAGCGGTCAGCAGCCAGTGCAGATGGGCCGGTTCCCAGACCACCGGCGTCAGGCGATGTTCGATAACCGCGTCGGCTTCCTGAGCGCAAAGGCCGGACAGGATCACGATGGCGGCTTCCGGGCAGGCGCGGCGCAGAGCCACGCCTTCTTCGACGCAGGTAACGCCAAATCGCTGTGCGCCGGCTTGTTCCAGGGCCTGCGCGCATTGCGCCAGCCCGTGGCCATAGGCGTTCGCTTTGACGACGGCGAGGATTTCCGTCCGCGGGCCGGCGAGGCGGCGCAACAGGCTGTAATTGTGAACCAGATTGCCGCGGGAGATTTCAGCCCGGATGGGTCGTGTGCTGGTCATCGTTTCCGAGCGGAGAGCCATGCTTTCCGGTCTGGCGCCTTTGCCCGCATTAATTCGGAGGATTGGAAGTGGCCGTCGTCTGCGCTGCATTCGGCTTCGGTTGGGCCCCTTTGTAGAACAGGGGAATGTGGAAGGGCTCCGAGGCGTCGCTCTTCTTTGAGGCTCTCTGTTTGCCTGGCTTCATCTCCACCACGGCCGTGCGCTGCGCGTTCACGCAGGCCCAGTGGGTGCGGTCGTGGTTGTAGACGTGGGTAAAGATGCCCCGTTCCTCGCGCACATTGCCGTTCGTCCGCCATTTGGCGATGTAGGTGCCGCTCACCACGGAGGTATCTCCGAAGGTGCGCACGCTGATGACGCGCTGCTCGAGGCTGATCGGCTCGTCGCCCTTGTCGAAAAGCGACGCGATCTGCTGGTTACGTGTCGTGACATCGCCGGTTGAAGAAATATTGACGAAGACCGGCGACAGCAGGAACTCCAGCGTGTACTGATCGTTCTTGACGATCGCATTGCTCCACTGGTCCTCGTAGCCCTGGAACTCTTTCACCGCCGGGGGCACCGACTGACCAGGAACCACAGATTCCGCCTGCTGTGCGCAGAGAGCGATCGAAGATCCCAGGGTGCACACACAGACGGCTGACAACAGAAATTTCAAACGCATAGAAACAACTCACTCACGGGAGAACTGCCTTCATGATAGACGTTTGGCTGGCAGGAAGGCCACCGATTGCAGCCGGTTAACACAGCTTTTACACAAAACAGGCGGGTTATCCGCATTACCGTCTCCGTCGGTTCGTCCTAAACTCGTTGGAGGTTATGGCCACTACCCCCGACATTGAATTTGAGCGCGGACTGCCCGCCTCGCTCGACGCCGAGCGCACGATTTTGGGCGCTATCCTCCTCGATAATCAGGCCTACAGCGAGGCCGCCACCGCCCTCACTCCTGACGATTTTGCCCTCGCTGCTCACCAGCGTGTGTTTGCCCGCATGGGCGAGCTGATCGACCGCAATCACGCCGTGGACATTGTCACGCTGAGCGAGGAGCTTGCCCGCCGCAAGGAAATTGAGTCGGTGGGCGGAGTGGCGTGGATGGCCTCTTTGACCGAAGGCCTGCCGCGGCGCCTTTCCATTGAAGAGTACGTCCGCATCGTCAAAGACAAGTCGCTGCTGCGTCAGCTGATCAACATCTGCTCCAGCGCGATTACGCGTGCGGCCGACCAGAGCGAAGAGGCCCTGGAGGTTCTGAACGCCGCGGAGACCTCTCTGCTCGAGGTCACGGAAAAGGGGATCACGCGGAGCTTCTCCGCCGTCCATGAGATCGTCGCCGGCTCTTTCAAGACGATCGACAACCTTTATAAGCAGGGACAGCACCAGGTCACAGGGCTGCGGACGTTCCTGACGAAGTTCGATGAGATGACGAGCGGCCTGCAGAAGTCGGAACTGACGATCATCGCGGCGCGCCCCTCGATGGGAAAGACCGCGCTCGCCATCAACATCGCGCAGAACGCGGCGATCCGTGGCGGCAAGGTCGTGGCCATCTTCTCGCTGGAAATGTCGAAGGAGTCGCTGCTGCGGCGCATGCTCGCCTCAGAAGCGCATGTAGCCGCGAAGAAGATTCAGACCGGTTTTCTGCCGCGCGAAGATCGCGACAAGCTGACCAACGCGCTGGAGCGCCTGGTGGAGGCGCAACTCTTTGTGGACGACACGCCTGGCGTCTCGCTGACCGAGATGCGCGCCAAGGCTCGACGCCTGCGCCAGTCTGCGGGATCGCTTGATCTGATCGTCGTCGACTACCTGCAGCTGATGACCGGGGGGACGATGGGGCCGGGGGCGAAGCGTTATGAAAACCGCACTCAGGAAGTCTCCGCCATCTCCCGGGGCCTGAAGGCGCTCGCCAAGGAGCTGGAAATTCCGGTGATCGCGCTCTCTCAGCTTTCCCGCGCCTCGGAGCAGCGCGGCGGCGACAAGAAGCCGATGTTGTCGGACCTCCGCGAATCCGGTTCGATCGAGCAGGATGCCGACGTGGTCGCTTTCATCCACCGCGAAAGCTATTACAACCGCGACGATCCCGAGAACGAGCACAAAGCGGAGATCATCATCGCGAAGCAGCGCAACGGCCCGACCGGATCACTTGAGGTCGGCTGGATTTCCGACTTTACGCTGTTCGCGGATGCAGCGGGGGGCGGAGAGGACTTTGGTGGTTAGGCCCTGGCCGCCTGCCGCTTCGCCTGAATCTCGATATAGACGTTGACCAGGCTCAGGGCTGCCGGGGTGACTCCGGGGATGCGGCTCGCCTGGCCCAGCGTCGCGGGCCGCACGCGGGTCAGCTTCTCCTGCATCTCGCGCGAGAGCCCGCTCACCTGCGTGTAATCGAACCACTCGGGGATACCGCGCTGCTCGGCCTTCTTCAGCTTCTCGATCGCCTTCTTCTGCTGGTCCAGGTAGCCCGAGTATTTGATCTCCGTCTCCACGGATTTGAGCTCGTTGTGTTCGCTGGCCGGCAGGCGTTCGTGGGCGCCCGCGGCGAGCCATGGGGCGAAGACCGGGTCAGTGAGTTGCCCGCGCAGTGTCGGCCAGATCGTCTCGATGGTCACTTCGGGCCGTCGCAGAATCTGCGCCCAGGTTTGCCCCGCGGGCCAGTCCCCGCCGCTCGCCTTCCCCACGCTCAGCACTTTCTCCAGCGCGACGGCCCGCGCCTGCTTCGCCTCATACTCTGCCCAGGCCGCGTGGTCGATGAGGCCCAGGCGGCGCCCGTGCGGGGTCAGACGCCGGTCCGCGTTGTCGATCCGCAGATGCAGGCGAAATTCGGCGCGCGAGGTGAACATGCGGTAGGGCTCGTTGGTGCCCTTCGAAATCAGGTCGTCGATCAGAATGCCCGTGTAGGCTTCCGTGCGATCGAGCGTGAACGGCGCCTCACCCTTCACGTTCAGGGCCGCGTTGATGCCGGCCATGATCCCCTGGCAGGCCGCCTCCTCATACCCCGAGGTGCCGTTGATTTGCCCGGCCAGGTAGAGGCCCTGAAAACTCTTCACACGCAGCGATCGATCCAGCTCGGTGGGATCGATGGCGTCGTATTCAATGGCGTAGCCGGGCCGCAGCATCTCGGCATTCTCCAGGCCCGGAATCGAGCGCACGATCTGCCACTGGACTTCCATGGGCAGCGACGTCGACATGCCATTCACATAGACCTCGTGCGTGTTGAGCCCCTCCGGCTCAAGGAAGAACTGGTGCTGCTCCTTGTCCGGGAACTTGACCACCTTGTCCTCGATCGAGGGGCAATAGCGCGGTCCGATCGCCTGGATTTGCCCCGAGTACATGGGCGAGCGGTGCACGTTTTCGCGGATGATGCGCAGCGTCTCCGGCGTGGTGAAGGCGATGTGGCAGGAAACCTGGCGCTGGGGCAGCGTGCGGGTGCGGAAGCTGAACGGCGTCGGATCGGCGTCGCCCGGCTGCTCCGTGAAGCGCGACCAGTCAATCGTGCGGCCGTCCAGACGCGGCGGCGTGCCCGTTTTGAGCCGGCAGCCGCGCAGGCCCAGACGCTTGAGCGCCTCGCCCAGCAGCACCGAGGGGGGTTCGCCGCTGCGGCCGGCGGGATAATTTTCTTCGCCGCAGTGGATCAGCCCATTCAGAAACGTTCCGGTCGTGATGATCGTTGCGCCGGCGTTGATCACACGCCCGTCGCGCAGGCGAACGCCGCGAATGCGCGCCTCTTCCAGGACCAGATCGCTGACCTCGGCCTGCTTGATGAAGAGGTTCGCCTGCGACTCCAGCACTTCGCGCATCTTTACGCGGTACTGCTGCTTGTCGCACTGTGCGCGCGGGGACCAGACCGCCGGTCCGCGCGAGGTGTTCAGCAGACGGAACTGGATTCCGACCGCGTCGGCCACTTCGCCCATGATGCCGCCCAGCGCGTCGACCTCGCGGACCAGGTGACCCTTGGCGATGCCGCCAATCGCCGGATTGCAGCTCATCTGCGCGATCAGATCGAGGTTGAGCGTGAACAGGGCCGTGCGCAGGCCCATGCGCGCCGCAGCCATGGCGGCTTCGCAGCCCGCATGGCCCGCGCCCACCACGACCACATCATATTGTTCGGTAAAAACCATGCTGGAATCGGAGCGGAACCCGCCATTGCAGGTCACGCGGGCGGTTCAGTCTGGGGACGAAGCCGCACTGCCTTTCATCCTTATTCTAACGGGTCGGCTGAGGCTCCAAAGAGAACGCGGCGACCGAAGCCGCCGCGCGTGGTACGGATTGCGGATGGTTCAGAACATCAGATGCAGCGACATTTCGATCAGGCGCTGGCTTCCGATGGCGCTGGTGACCACCCCCAGTTGGTTACTCGAGTTAGTCTGCGGCGGCGTGTACAGCTCCCACGCGCAGGCCTTCGAAGCCCCGGAGCAGGTTGCGGGACCGTTGGGCGTGGTCACGGGCAGCGGACCCGGCTGCACCTGATGCCCGTATCCATATTCGCCCTGGATCGCGCCGTTGACGTAGCTGATTTCGTCGTAATTGGGGTTGAGGACGATGTTATTCGTGGGGACGTCGAAGCTGGGCGTATTCGTCACGTTGAAGACTTCGAACTGATAGCGCAGGTTATATCGCTCGGTGATGTGAACATCCTTCTGCAGCGTCATATCCGCACGCCGCTGGAAGGACTGGCGGAAGATGTTGCGCTGGCCGGGAACGAAGGTGGTCTCATACACGTCGCACAGCGGCCCGCCTCCCGGACCGGCATTTCCCCCCGAGGTCGTGGTGTCGCAGGGTGGGACGCCGCTGGCTCCTGGATCGATGAGCGGGACATAAAAATCCTGCGCCTTCAGGGCCGGAGAATAGCCTGCGGTGACTCCGCCGTTGCCATCGGGCATGGCGTAGGTGTACGCGCCGGAATGGCCGGTCTTGACTGACTTCGGCGACAGGCCTGGCTTGATCGGAAGGATGGGATTCATCAGCTCGATGTTCCCGCCAAAGTATTCGCTGCCGACTGAGCCGGAATAGTCGTACACGCTGTAAGGCTCGCCGCTGGCCAGCACCGTGATCCCGAGTAACGACCAGTTGTTCGTGAGCTTGCCCAGCCAGTTATGCTCGTTTTTGATCGCATTGGGCAGGTTCACAATGTAATTGAAGGTCAGCGTGTTGGTCTGATCGAAGTCCGCATCGGCATACGAGGATCGCAGGTTATTCGGGTTGTCGCCGGTGAAGAACAGCCCTATATCGCTCTGCTCATCCAGGGTGTGCGACCAGGTGTAGGACATCCCCAGCTGAATGTTGTGCGACATGCGCTTGGTAAGTTGCGCCTGCAGCGCGTCGTAAGAGGATATCGCCGCGGTCTCGAAGCTGGCCGAGTTGGGATCGTACCCGACATAGGGTACGCGCAGGTCCACATTGCCACCGCTGTAGGTGTCGTAGGGCTCCGAAGCCATGGCGTAGGGCGTCCCGTCCGGACCGGTATTGTTGCTCAGTACCTGGAGGCCGTAGGAGTAAGTCTGGCCGTTGATGGGATGACCGGGCGTGGCGATTCCGGGCTCGTTAAACGGAATCGGCACGACTTCGTGCTTGCCGCGATTCCCCACATATCCGATGTCGATGGAGAGATCGTTGCGCGGCTGCCACTGCATGTCCAGCATCCAGTTTTCGGTGTAGGGCAGCACGTTGTGGATGTTGTAGTTCCCGATCACCAGCGGACCGTCGGGCGCGCCATCGTTGCAGTTATAGCCGTTCAGGTTATTGCCGTTGTAAACGTTGGCCGAGGTGCAGGCGGCTTCAATGGAATCGACCGTCGGCATGAGCGCGGCCAGGCTACCTGGCGTGGTGGGCGCGACGAAGCTGGTAAAGGGGTGGCTCAGCGTTCCGTTGGCGCTTGTATAGGCAGCGAACGGGGCCTCCTGCGTCACGCCGAACGGCCCGCTGATGCCTGAACCTGCGGGCGGGGAAAGGTACTGGAAATATTCTCCGCGATCGTAGTAAAGGCCGGCGCCGGCGCGCCATACCAGTTTGCCGTTAAACTCCTTCGGCGCCCAGGCCACACCCAGGCGCGGGGCGATACCCCACTGGCGCCCCTTCAGCGTCGAATCGCTGACCCCCGGCGTTCCATACTGCTTGTTGTTGCCGGCCACGATGAAGCCGGTGTTGGTGACAGCGCTGTCCGTGGCTGAATAGAGGGAAGGGTCGAAGCTGAAAAGGTCGCCGTTTTTCTCCGAGAACGGGCCGGTGTAGTCGTAGCGCACGCCTGCCGTGATGCTCACGTTGGGCAGCACCTGCCACTTGTCCATGGCAAACGCGCCGGCCTCGTTGGACCGGTAATAGCGGTCGGAGCTGCCTTGTAACACGGTGCCGCTGCGCAGTTTGCCGCTCAGGAAGTTATTGAAGCCGGACGTCTCCAGCTGCGAATGGTTCTCGGCATTGTTTCGGATATTCAATTGGTTGTAGTTATAACTGCCCCCCACGCTGATGGTGTGCTTGCCGAGGGAAAAGATCGCTGTGGATGAGGGGGACAGGCGATTCTCGAAGTATCCCTGGTCGATAAAACCATCCAGATTCGAGGGGCCGAGGCGCGCGGTACTGAAATTGGAGTAGCTGTCCACGCCGAAGTACTCCGCTTCGACGCCCGGCAGGATGTTACCCGGTGCGTTGAAATTCAGAGCTGAGGCAGAGGTGGAATTGGTCAGGTTGCTGTATACCTTCTGCCGCGAGAAGCCGATCTGCTGCACCCAGTTAATCCGCGGTCCGATGAGGATGGAGTTATTCAGAGAGGCGGTCTGCGCGCCGGTATCTTCGCTTTCCGGAAATCCAACGGTGTTGGAGGAGGCAAAGGGACTGCTCGCGGGCGTGTGCTGAAAGAAGTACTTCGCGGAGAGATGGTCGTTGTCGGTCGCGTTGAAGTCCAGCGATCCGGTGGCCCAGTCGCCCTTGAAGACGGAGGTACTCGCGGTATTTACGTCAGGCAGCCCGCTCTGCAGCTGCGTCTGTGCATTGGCGTCGGCTGACGGAATCAGATAATTGCCGTTCGGCAGCCTGGCCTGCAGCAGGGACACGGCCGCCGCATCGAATTGGGCGGGAGAGGGACAAGAGCCATAGCCCGAAGCAGCAATGTAGCTGGCACACGCCGCTCCGATGCCGGTGGTGCTCCGATCGTTGGTGAGGCCATAGGGCACCTGGAACTGCGAGAGCGCTCCGGTCTGGTCGGAATCGTAGAGATGCTGATAGCCGAGAAAGAAAAACAGCTTGTTCTTCATGATGGGGCCGCCCACGGTTCCGCCGGTCACCCAGCGGTGCAGCTGCGGGTTCTCCTCCGACGCGGGAAGCTCCTGGAGGGCGGCGTCCTGTTTATAGAAGAACGGGACGGCGTTCATGATGTTGTTGCCCAGCTCTCCGTAAACCTGCCCGTGAAACTGATTGGTTCCGGTGCTGGTGCTGATGGCCACATGCGCGCCGCTGGTCTGTCCCTGCTCCGCGCCGTACATCGACGTGGTGACGTCGATTTCCTGCATGAACTCGGGCGGCGGCGAAGCCAGGCCGTTGCCGTTCGAGCCGTATACCGAAACGTTGTCCTGCGTTTGTCCGCCGGTTGTAGTGCCTTCGCCGATGTTGAACTGATAGCGCTGCGAGGCGTCCTGGCTGGAGGTCTTGCCGTTGAAGAGATTGGTGACGCTGGTGCCGTTGACGGTGATGGTATTGCTGGTGTCGCGCTGCCCGTTCGCCCAGATGGGCTGATTGCCCAGGCCGGAGTCGGTGCCGACCCCGGAAAGCAGCTGCGAGCTGACGCCCGGCGCCAGAATGGCCAGCTGGGTGAAACTCCCTGTGGCCAGCGGCGTCTCGGCGATCTGGGTCTTATCCAGTGTGTAGCCGTTGGTGGTATCCGTGGCGTTGAGCAGAGGGTTGGCGTTAACTGTGATGGACTCTGTTACCTGTCCAGGCTTCAACGCCATATTCGGGATGGTGGTCGCGAGTCCCTGGCGCACAGCGATCCCGGGAATCTCGACGGTTTGGAAGTCAGGCGCCGTCACGGACACGCGGTATGTGCCGATCGGCAGGTCCAGAATCTCCCAATAGCCGTTTTTCTGGGCCGCGGCAGAGCGCTTCAATCCGGTTTCTTCGCTGACCACAGCGATGGTGGCGCCCTGGATCGCCGCGCCGGAGACGTCGGTGACGGTTCCGTTGATACTGCCGAGCGTTTGCTGGGCCTGCAGAGAGCGAATGCCCGGAAGAGTGCAGACAAGGAGGAAAACGACCGCGACAAGACGGCAGCTGAAGAAGTTCTTCATAGGATTGGGCCTCAGGAATTCGGTTAATGGCTGCTGCCACGATGCCGTTCAAAAAAAACTCGTGGCCGGGGAAATCTACATGGATCGCCCCTCTCAACCTTCCACACTGCTGTAAATGTACCGTTAATTACAGCATGATTTTCGGCGGCCGACGGGCTTCATTTCTCGCGATTCCGTGGAAAAGCCGGTGGAAAACTCGCCACGACGGTGACAAATTCTCTAGAAACGTATCCGTATTCCGATCTGGATCTGCCGCTCTCTTGAATACGCGCGGCTGTTCGCGTTTGTCACCCCGCCAAAGGAGGCAGTGGGGTCGAAGGCGTACTCGGTATGGGTGATTCCATTCGTGAGCACCGTTTTGGTTGCCGGTTTCATCCCGCTTTGCCAGGTGAGGGTTGCCATGTTCGGATGGGTGGCATCGTTGGACAATCGATAACCAATTGTCTGCATATCCGTTACAGTTGGATGGTTCAGCGCATTAAAAGCTTCGCCGATGAGGTCGAAAGAGTAACGATCGCTGAGACGAATATGCTTTGTGATGCGGCCATCGAGACTGACCTCCCGGGGATAGCGAAAAGTGTTGCGGCCCATGGGCGGAATCAGGTTCTCGCCTCCCGAGCCATTGAGACCCTGGCCCGGCGCG
The DNA here is from genome assembly GCA_036269135.1 of Acidobacteriaceae bacterium. Lineage (GTDB taxonomy): Bacteria > Acidobacteriota > Terriglobia > Terriglobales > Acidobacteriaceae > Palsa-343. The sequence goes on along the minus strand of DATASQ010000053.1, from coordinate 185,600 downwards.
GGGATGGGCACGGCCTCACCCGCCATTCCCGAGTCGAAGGTTTCATCCGGGGTATGCACCGCCTGCAGGCAATCGGAGCCGCGGCCGAGCGCTCCTCCGGCGTTCAGCCAGTCCAGATAGGAACAGGACGGCGCCGGGATTGAGCCCGCGGTACGCATCGACCAGGGGAGGCCGGTGTGCCACTCCCCGGCTGTCGAGAGGGAATACCCACCCAGGAAGAACCCATCGGCGCCGCGGGGGCGCCACGGTTCGCGGATGACCACGCCTCCAGCCACGCGCTGGCGCATATCGTAATTCGAAGTTCCGTGCTCCAGCTGCGGATCCGCCGGATCGTACACATCGTTGCGATCGGCAAAGGTCGCTTCAGTCTGGCCGTCGTCGATGGCATGAGCCCAGGTATATCCCGCGTTGATCTGCAGCGCGCGCTTCTGATGCACGAGCCGCACCACCGCTCCGCGGTAGCTGGAGTTCGTCTCGCTGGTCACATCGGTCATCGACCCGTAGGCGGCGTTGAGACGGCGGTAATAAAAGCGCTCCGGCGTGTAGATCGGATTGGCAAATCCGCCTGCCGCATTCGCCGCTTTTTCCAGAGGGCCGATCGCGCCCGCATTCCCGGGAGCGGCGACGCTGTAGAAGATTTCAGCGGTCGCGCCGCGGTCGAGATTGGTATCCACAAACTGTGTCAGATCGTGGCCGTCGGTCGCGATGGCCGCCAGCGTAAGCAAAGTGCCGCGTCCCAGCGTCTGCTGCAGCGACAGGTCGAAGGAGTTGATTTGCGGACGGCGAAAGTCGTGGTCGAAGAAGACGACTTCCGGCGCGGTGGTCTGCTGATCGGGTGTGTAAGGGTCGGTATAGGGGATCTCGCCGCTGGCGAGAACATGGGGAAACGCGGGTGCACCGGCGTCCATCGGACGCCACGCATACATTCGTGGCGAGCGTGCGGAACCGGTTTCGGTCAGGGCGCTGTACACCGTCGCATTGGGAACGCGTCCGTACGAAATGCCAAACCCCGCGCGAAGAACCGTATGCCCGTTGCCCCGCAGATCCCAGGCAAGACCGGCGCGCGGCCCGAAATCCGCCTTATTGTGGGGCAAATGGCCGGTCTGCGGAATCGCCGGGTTGATCAGAGCCGCATTCGTATCAGGCAGGCGCTCGTATCCATAACGCACGCCGGCGGTCAGGCTCAGCCGGGGTCTCGGTTTCCACTCGTCGATCCAGTACGCTGCATAATCCGCTGTCTGGAGACTCCAGCTCGAAAGTCCGACCGTCTGCCGAAACTGCGAGTAGCAGGGATACCGCCCCGCGCCGGTAGTCGTCCCATCGCAATGACCGGGGGCCAGCAAATCGGAGGTGAAATCCAGCAGACTGGCGTAGGAATAGCTCCCCGTTTCGTCATTGAGGCCCTCGACCGCATCGGCTACGTGGTTGTAGTCGTAACCGAAGCGCATGGCCTGCTTCTTGTGGATCCAGGTCGCCGCTTCCATGATTTGCTGCCGCGTTTCCGCCGGATATTCGGGCTTGTCCACGGCTGTGCGCGTGCCGAACGTGAAGCCGGCGCTGCTGTCAATGGAGACCTGCGGGGGCAATCCGTAAAAGTTGTTGGCCAGCGATTTCTCAAACGGGCTGTTCGTGCCCGGAAGCTGGGACAGGACATCGCGGCTGTACTGGTAGAGCAGGCTGCTGGCCAGATGCGCCGTTGCGAAGACCTCCCACCGGGCGACCGCCGCGTCGTCGCTGGTGGAGCTGTTGCCGAAGCTGCCCATGCTGTCGGTTTCCGTCGTTCCGGTCAGGGCGCCAAACGGCGCGGTGCGCCGCATGGAGTTGTACTGGAGCATGAGCTGATTGTGGGCATTCACATGGAGATCGAGACGCGGAAACAGGATCGTCTGCCGTGTGGCGCGCGGCACCTCGCCCAGCATGCCGTTCAACTGGCTCAAGACCGCGGCATAGGCGCAGGCGGCCTGCGCCGTCGAGCCGGAACCCGCCGCGTCCGCAGGACAACCCTGGAGCAAAGGCGACGTGCTGCCGGCAAGGCGCTCTTCGAGAGTGGTCAGCGTCGGAGCCGACGGCGCAGCGAAGAACACCTGGGGCTCATTCGCGCGAGCCACCGCGGGGTCATGCCGATCGTGCTCCTCCCAGGCAAGAAACCAGTCCGCGCGCCCGCGCCGGATCGGTCCGCCGAGCGCGGCCTCCCAACTCTGCCGGCGGTCCGGAGCGTGCCACGGCATCTCCTGATAGGTCACCGGCTGGCCATCCAGAAGAAGCACGGGCTGCCCATTGACGGACCCGGTGGTTCCCTCGGGCTCCATTTGCATCACTTTGGCGAACGCATTCGCGGCTTGCCCCGGCGCTCCCCGATCGTAGAAGACCACGGACCCGTGCATGTGGCTGGCGCCGCCCCGCGTCACGGTGGTCATGCCGCCCGGACGCTGGCGCGCTCCCGGCAAGCCCTCTGCCGAGCTGCGAAAATCACCCACGGCGGACTGCGCCGTCGCGTAGCCGTTCCCCGCGGTGGCGCGCTCCTGGGCGCGAAAGGCCAGGTTGTGGTCGGCCCCGTCCACGGTGATGGCATTCAGCAGGGGGCTCAGCCCGCGAACGCTGATCCCGCCCCCTGTATCGGCCGCCCCATCGGCAAAGAGCGCCGCCATGCGCGACCAGTGCCGGCTGTTGTTGGGCAGTTCGCTCGCGATGCCCGCAGCGTCTTCTGCGCCGGCAACTGCGCCCGGCGGGGAGAGGTCACCGTTCACCAGAATCGTCCGGTGGACGGTGAGAGGAGTCAGAACCGGATGCAGGCGCACCGATGTTCCCAGCCCCACGCGAACGTGGTCCGCCTCCCAGTTCGACAAACCGGGCACCAGGACGCGCAGCGTGTACTCGCCCGGCGGCAGATCCTCAAATTGAAAATTACCGCTGCTGTCGGATGCGCCGTCGGTGGCTTCGCCGGTCGCCACGTTCTCAATCCGAAGCCGCGCGCCGGCCACCGGCCGCCCGCCGGGCCCGGCCACCTGACCGGCTACCCACCCGCCGATCTCCGCCTGCGCCGCGCAAAAGCTTACGGCGGCCCCGCACCCTAAACCAAGGCACAGAGCCAGCAGAATCGCCTTGGCCGGGGGAGGAAGGTGCACGTCGCCTCATTCGTGGAGCGTGCCGGTCCGGAGGTATGTTTCGGGCAGGTGAGTTCAACCTAGATCATTCGTTAAACTGTAGGGAGCGAATGTTTATCGATGAAGCCAAAATTCGGGTCAAGGCCGGTGACGGGGGTAACGGATGCATGGCGTTTCGCCGTGAAAAGTTCGTTCCCCGCGGCGGACCCTCCGGCGGCGACGGCGGACACGGCGGCAGCGTGATCCTCGAAGCCAGCCAGCGCCACAACACGCTGGTCTATTTCCGCTTTAACCCCGAGCACAAGGCCGAGCGCGGCGAGCATGGCATGGGCTCCAACTGTACCGGCCGCGACGGCGAGGATCTGGTCCTGAAGGTACCCGTGGGCGCCGTGCTCTTCGACGCCGAAACCGGGGAGCTGGTCCACGACTTTACCCGGCCCGATGAGCGCCTGGTGATCGCCCGCGGCGGGCGCGGCGGACGCGGCAATCAGCACTTCGCCACCTCCACCCACCAGGCGCCGCGCGAGCACGAACTGGGCCGCACCGGCGAAGAACGCACCTACCGGCTCGAACTCCGGGTGCTGGCGGATGTCGGGCTGGTCGGCTATCCCAATGTGGGCAAGTCCACGCTCATCTCGCGCATCTCCGCCGCTCGACCCAAAATCGCCGATTACCCGTTCACCACGCTCGAGCCCCAGCTGGGGGTGGTCACCATCGGCGACGCTCCTTACGAGGAAAGCTACGTCGTTGCGGACATTCCCGGCCTCATCGAAGGAGCGCACCTCGGCGCGGGTCTCGGGACTCAGTTCCTCCGCCACATCGAGCGCACCCGCATCCTCGTGCACCTGGTGGACGTTTCAGACGGCAGCGGACGCCCCGATCCGGTCGAAGATTTCCGCGTCATCCAGGGCGAGCTAAAGAACTTCGGCCACGGCCTCGACAAGAAGCCCGTGATCGTGGTCGCCTCGAAGGCGGACGTTGCCAATCCCGAGAAGCTGAAGAAGCTGGAGGCCATGGCGAAGCGCCGCAAGCTGCCGTTTTACGCCATCTCGGCGGTCACCGGCCTCGGCGTGGACAAGCTGAAATACGCCATCGGCGAGCGCGTGCGGGATCTGCGCAACGAGTCGCCGGCGACGCCCGGCCCCGAGGAGTCGATGCCGGCCGTCGGCTGAAGCTTTACCCCGTCATCCCCGCCAGACTCATCACACAGAGCACGGCCTGCGCCACGACCACCATGCCCGTCGCCCACAGGAAGGCCCTGCGCCCGCGCGTCTCCAGCGCGTCGGCGAAGACGCCCCCCACAAAGGCAATCAGGAAGGGCAGAGCCCACAACCAGGTTTCCGACGGGACGCCCGTGGTCACCAGAAACAGCAGCGGCGCTCCCACCAGCAGCGGCGCCGTGTTGCCGAAGTAGCGCGATCGGCGCGAGACGGCGTAGAGAGCCAGAGCGCCCAGCAGCGCTCCGGTGAAGGCCGCGTGCGCCGGATTGGAGAAGAACCACCGCGCCGGCTCCAGCGACACCCAGATGCGCCCCGCGGCGCTTCGAAAGACGTAGCTGAAGGCATCGGGCCGAAACCCATACGACGCAAACAGCAGGAAAAACGCGCCCACCCCCCAGACCAGGACCAGGGTGGGAATATACGCGCGCCGTCCTTCGGCCACCCAGGCCATGAACCCGATGGTGAAGAGCAGCGCCAGCACAAAGGCCGCGATGTGCGCCGCAGCGGTAAAGCCGAGAGCCAGGGTGAGCAGCAAAATCCGCGGCCGCCATTTGCGCCGCGGCCCCTGTAGCGCATGGGAAACTCCAATGGCGGTGTAGATGACAGAAAAGAGTCCGAACGCCGCCAGAATTTCATTGTTGGGCGTGGTGCAGGCGCGCACGACGGACGGCATAAAACAATAAAGGGCCAGAGAAATGTAGCCGCCCTCGTTGCCAAAGAGCCTGCGCGTGACCCACCAAAGCGAGGCGCCCAGCGCCAGCCCGGCCAGAAGAAAGGGAAGCCGGAGAAGGAATTTGATAGCGCCGACCTCATGCCGCATCTCCCAGGTCGAGGTCGTTGCAGCCTGCCCCTCCAGGATGCGCTCCAGGGTCAGCGGGAGGCCCGCCGCGCGATAGGCCAGCGTTCCATCGTGGATATTGCCGCAGGTGGTGAAATATCCCGCCAGCGGCGAGGGATGCTCCCACATCTCCCGCCCGCAGCGGGCGAACTGATAGTCGGTTTCCGAAAGCGGCCGCAGCGCGCTGACCCAGAGGCACTGCACCAGCAGCAGGAACAGGAGGGCGGCCGCGATTTTTTGCGGGCGCTCGAACCGGAATTTGCGCAGGCGGTGCTTCGTTCGCGTGGACGACATCAAAAGGACTTCTCAGCAGTGTATCGAACCCGGACAGCCCTTTCCGGCTGCTCGACGGCCCCTCCCGTGAATCCCTGCGGGCCTGCGGCAGGGTTCCCGAGGGTTGCGGCCCATCCCACCCATGAAGCCTGGAGCGTCCATGCCGATGAAGCATCGTGGATGGCTGGAGCAGCCTGTGTGCTCCGAACGACTGCGAGGCCTGAATGAGCGCGATGACCCCCTCTCCGCAAACCCGCCCCGACGGCTCCCCGCACGACTCTCTCTCGACGCCGTGCCGATTCCTCAGCCGTCAGCCCATCGTCGACGCGCAGTGCCGCCTCTTCGGGTATGAGCTGTTTCTCCGCCCCGGCGAAGCCGAGGACTGCGATCCGGAGGTGGCTACCCGCGAGGCGGTCGATCACTGGCTGCTGCTGGCTCCGGAACCCAATCAGGGCAGCGCGTTCATTCGGTGTACCCGCTCGGCTCTGTCCGAAGGCCTGGTGACGGTTCTTCCCGCGGAAAGCACCGTGCTGGTCCCGGATGCCGGTGCCGGAGCGGACCCCGATTTTCTGAAGATCTGTCTCACTTTGCGACAGCAGGGCTATCGCTTCGCTCTCGATTCCTGTGTCGCCCGCGCCGGCCTTGCGCCGCTTGCGCGAGTGGCAGACTTCATTCGAATCGATTTCCAGACCACCGACTTTGACGATCGGCGCGCCACCTATGCCATGGCGGCCGGGTCGGCGGTGCAGCTGATCGCGACGAACATCGAAACCGAAATCCAGATGCGCATTGCGCGCTCCGAAGGGTGCTCTCTCTTTCAGGGCTATTTTTTCTCGCAGCCGGTTCTGGTCTCCTCCCGCCCCGTTCCACAGAATCACCTGGTGTATCTCCGGCTGCTGGGCGCGCTCCATGAAACGCCCACCGACCTGCGCAAAGTGGAAAAGCTGATCTCCGGCGACGCCTCGCTCTGCTACCGGGTTCTGCGCCTCGCCAATTCCGCCATGCAGGGACACGCCAGCCCCGTCACCACGGTCCGCGAAGCGCTGCTCATGGTGGGGGAAGACGCCGTTCGCAAGATGGCCACGGTGGCGGTGGCGGGGGCTCTGGCCGGCGATCGCTCCTCGACCCTGGTGTCCATGGCTCTCTCGCGGGCGCATTTTTGCGAGCTGCTGGCGCCTTCGCTGGGGGAGCTGCCCGCGCGCATGTATCTGCTCGGCATGATCTCCATGCTCGATGTCCTTTTCGAAACCCCTCTGGCGCGGATCCTGCAAACGCTGCCCATCAGTGCGGAGATGAAAGCGGCTCTCGGCGGCGATGACAGCGGCCCCGGCCGGGCTCTTCTTCTGGTGCGCAGCCTCGAGTCCTGCGACTGGCAGCGATGCCAGGAAACGCAGCGCCTGCTGGGGCTGGAAGAAGGCTTCATCGCCTCCACCTATGTCGAGGCGATGCGCAGCGCTTCCGCCACCATGCGGGAGATGTTCTTCCCCGGGTAGCCGCGGCCCACCCGCAGCGTGTCTGCCTCGATACGCTTTCCTTACGCCGGCTCCCCTCCCCTCTCTATAATCGAGTCGCATGACCAGCCTGCGCACCGCCAAGCGATTCGTCGTTCCGCTGCTCGGGCTCTGGGTGCTCCTCTACGCCTCTTTCTCCATGGTCAAGCCGCCTCTGCTCGATGGCGCCGACGCCCTCAGCGCGGAGATCGGCCGCGAAATGCTCACCGCGGGCCACTGGATTACCCCCTGGGCGAACGGTTTTCGCTACGGCCACCACTCGCCGCTCCTTTACTGGACCATCGCGTGGAGCTTCGGCCTCTTCGGAGTGAGTGACTGGGCCGCCCGCCTGCCCGTCGCGCTGGCGACCCTCGGCCTCTTCACCGCTACGTTTTCCCTGGGCCGCCGCATCTTCCATTCTCCCGTCGCGGCCTTCTACGCCACGCTGGCGCTGATGACTTCCTACGGTGTCTTCCTGTTCGGCCACCTTCTCCTGCGCGACGTCTTTCTTTGTCTCTGGACGACGCTCGCCATCAACTGCTTCTGGCGTTCCCTCGACCAAAAGCAACATCGGCTGAGCACGGCCATAGGATTCGGCGCCTGCTGCGCTCTTGGGGTTCTCACCCAGGGGGTGGCCGGCGTGGTCTTTCCCCTGGTGGTGGTGTTTCTCTATCTCCTGTTCACGCGCCAGTTGCGCCATTTCCTGCACTGGCACCCCATCCCGGCCATCCTTGCGTTCTTCGTGATCGTTCTGCCCTGGCACATTGCCGCCCGGGTGGACTCCGGTCACATCCGCCTCGGCGCGCTGATGCCGGCCCTGCAGGGAGGCCGCGTTCCTCTGTTCGTCTTCTGGCCCCTTCTTCTGCTCTGGATCGTTCCCTGGTGCGCCTTCAGCCTTCGCGCCCTGCGCATCGGCGCCTCGCCCCAGCCCGAACGCCGCCGGCAGGCCCGGCTCCTGTGTCTCGTTTGGATCCTCACCGTCCTTGTCTTTTTCAGCTTCACCGCCCGCCAGGAATTCAATCTGCTCTCCGCTCTGCCGCCCATGGCGCTGCTCGCCGGCGGCTGGCTCGCGGAGGACGAATCCCTGCCGCACCATCAGGGCCGCATTGCTGCCGCCATCCTCTTCTGCATCGGTATGGCCGCGGCCGCATTCGCCGGCTATCTGCTGTTCGCCGCGCCACGGCCCGCTCCCGGCGTGGATATCGCCACCCTCCTCCGTGCCCATACCGGCGCCCACGCCGTTTTCTTCGGATATCTCTTCGACCTCACGCTGCCGGCCATGGGCGCGTTTAAGGTTCCGCTCTGGATCGTGTTCATTGCTCTTCTGGCGGGCGTCTCCGGAGGGCTTCTCTTCCGCCTGCGCGATAACGCGCGCATGGCCAACTGCTTTCTGGCCGGGATGATCGTCGCGATTCTCATCGCCGCCCATCTGGCCCTCAATACGTTCTCGCCTGTGCTCTCCTCGCAGATCCTCGCGGAGGCCATCAAGCCTGAGGTGCGGCCCGGCGATGCGGTCATCGTCAACGGCCCCTTCGAAGGAGCCTCATCGCTGGCCTTTTATCTCGAACGGCAGTTGCTGATCCTCAATGGCCCCGGGTCCGGTCCGAAACCCGGCGTCTCCGCCAATCCCTCGGTCTTTATCAGCCCCGCCGACCTGGCGACGCGCTGGAGCGGCACCGCGCGCGTCTGGCTCTGGTCGCCGATTGAAACCGTGCCCGGCCTTCCGGGCCCGGTCTACGTCATCGGGCGCAGCGGGGGCAAGGAGATCGTCAGCAACCAGCCCAACAGGGGCGGCGCCAGCTTCTGACCTCTGCCTGCTCGTCCGGCCCGGGAAAGGAGCAGCCCCGGATCCGTGGTTGTATGCGGAAATCCATCCAAAGGTGGTTGTCTTCAGGCCACTGCGCCGGGCATGCTGGCCAGACTCATGCTAAAAGCCTTCGCAGGCCTCCTCAGCGCTTTTGCCCTGGCTTCTGTTGCCGCTGCTCAGCCCTCTTCCTCGCCCGCCGCTGCGGCCGTGTCGCCGGACCCCGCGGTCACCGTCTCCTTCTATGAGCGCGCCCGCCAGGATACATGGCAATGGTTTGCCGCCCCACCCACCTCGAATACTTATCCCTATACAGAATCTCTGCTGCGCATCGCTCTCGCGCAGCGGATCCGCCGCTGGGACTGGGAACTCGAGCTTTCTCAACCCGCGGTCCTCGGCCTGCCCGACCATGCCGTCTCTCCGATTTCCGCACGAGGGCAACTGGGCCTTGGCGCCACCTACTATGCGTCGAGCGGCAACAATAGCGACCCCGCTGCGGCTTTTCTGAAGCAGGGCTTCCTCCGCTATCGCTTTGGCGGGGATCGATCCCTGCGTCTCGGCCGATTCGAATTCTTCGGTGGAGTCGAAACTCACCCCAACGATTCCACGGTGGCCTGGCTGCAGAATAACCGCGTCCAGCAGCGCCTGATCGGCAATTTCGGATTCACCAATGCGCAGCGCAGCTTCGATGGCATCGACGCGCATTTCGGGACCGGCGCCTGGGATGTGACCGCCATGGCCGCGCGCGCCGACCAGGGCGTGTTCAACATGAACGGCAATCCCGAGCTCAACGTCGATACGCAGTACCTGGCCCTCACGCGCACCGCGGCCCACGGCCGCGTTCTCGCCCGCGCCTTCGCCATCGGCTATCACGACGGGCGCACCGGCATTACCAAAACCGACAACCGCCCCCTGGCTGTTCGCCAGGCCGACCATAAAAACATCCGCCTGGGCACCTGGGGGGGCAGCCTGATCGCCACCCAGCCCGCCGGCCCCGGCACGCTGGACTTTGTCTTCTGGGGCGCCCGGCAGAACGGCGCGTGGGGCAGCGAAAGCGACAGCGCCGGCGGGGCCGCGCTTGAGGGCGGCTATCGCCTCACACCGGTCCGATCCATGCAGTGGCTTGGGCCCTGGCTGCGCGGCGGCTGGTGGCGCGGTACCGGCGACAACAATCCCTCCGACAACCGGAATACCACCTTCTTCCAGATGCTTCCCACTCCCCGCGTCTACGCCCGCCTGCCGTTTTATAACCTGATGAACACGACCGACAGCTTCGTCCAGCTCATCGATGACCCGGCGAAGAAACTCGAGCTCCGCAGCGATCTTCACTGGGTGGATCTCAGCTCGGCTCACGACCTCTGGTACCTGGGCGGGGGCGCTTACGACAACAAAGTCTTCGGCTTCACCGGGCGACCCGCCAATGGACACACCTCCCTCGCTTCCGTCGCCGACATCAGCTCCGACTGGCAAACCACAGCGCACCTCGCCGTGAACCTGTATTACGGACATGGCTGGGGCAAGCGCGGGGTCTCCGCCATTTACCCCACCGGGTCGAACCTTCAGTTCGGCTACGCCGAGCTGACCTGGCGATGGGGCCGCGCCCTCGGGGCCGGGAAGCGCGATTAAGCCGCCTGCGGTTGACCCTGTCCGCAACTCCCGATAAACTAAGTTGGTTTGGCGATTCTGCTCGTCCCGTGTGTCTTCGGGACCTCCCGGCGGGTTGACCGCTGGCGAGAAGCAAGGGATTCCGCCCAGCTCAGATTTTCAGGCGCGTTCGTCCTGCCCGGTGTTGCATCCTGTCCGGTTCACGACGAATGCCGGAGGCATTATGTACGCGGTCATCCGCACTGGTGGCAAACAATATCGGGTCGCTCCGGGCGACGTGGTGAAGGTCGAAAGCCTCACCTCCGGCGACGACGGCTCGGTCGAATTCAGCGACGTTCTGGCCTTTTCCGGGGACTCGGGCTCGCTCGTGAAACCCCAAACCGGGAAGGTGCTCGGCACCGTGGTCAGCGAAGGCCGCGGCGACAAGATCCTGGTCTTCCATTTCAAGCGCAAGAAGCAGTACAAGAAGCTCCAGGGACACCGGCAGGGCTTTACCCAGATTCGCATCAGCGAGATTCAGATCGACGGCAACCGCTACACGGCGTAGCTCTTCGGCCCCGCGCCGCAAAAGCACCCAAGGATACAGGAACAGGATATGGCACACAAAAAAGGTTTAGGCAGCTCGAAAAACGGCCGCGATTCCAACGCCCAGCGACTGGGCGTGAAGATCTTCGCCGGCCAGGTGGTCACCGGCGGCTCCATCATCGTTCGCCAGCGGGGCACGAAGCTCAAGGCCGGCCTGAATGTGGGGCGCGGCAGCGACGACACCCTCTTTGCCAAGATCGACGGCCGGGTGAAGTTCATCGATCGCGGACGCACTGGGCGCTTTGTCGCCGTTGAGGCCGTCACCGCGGAATAGCTTCAGCGCAGCTTTGTCTGAGGCCGGACTCGTGAGAGTCCGGCCTTTTTCATGCCTGCCGCCGCCCGGCCCGCGCTCCGCCACCCGCCCAGGGCGGAATGCTGCCCAAAACAGAAAGCCCCGGTTGCCCGGGGCTTGTCAGGAGGACTGAGGTTCCTCAGTGAGAGACGATTACAGGGTTCTTGGCCAGCACGCGATCCACCACGCCTTCGATGTCCTGCAGGAAGAAGCCGGTCGGCGCCCCGGCCACGGCGGGTTGCGAAAGCTGTCCCAGCCCCTTGGCCAGCGAGTTCCACCGCGCCAGCATTGACTGCGGCGGCAGCACGACCATTTTGCGCTCGACCGCGGGCTCGGGCACGATGAAGTAGACCGTCCAGGTGACCAGGACCAGGGTCGTAAGAGCCTGCAGTGACAAGGCTGCCGTCGAGCTTAACCCAGGGAATCTGGCCGAGAGAGCCGTGAAAATAAGGTCCGCCGCAGCCTGAACGCCGAACCCAAGGCCAACTCCGAAAAGTCGACTGCGGAACGAGCGGCCCAGTGCATGGATGGACAGAGCAAGGAACGCAAGCAGACAGAGTTCCATCACGCTCACGCAACGGGCGAGTTGCAGTCCGACCGGTCCGATCCGATCGCCACTGGTGGATGCGAAAGCCGCCGGCAGGGCAACGGCCCCAACGCACACTACCAGCGAAACGATGCTGACCCACCGAAAGGCCATCAGCCCGAGACGACGAAGCCCTGGAACCGGCTCCATCACGCGCTTAAAGACTTCCTGGACGACGAAGAAGATCGTTACAGCGCACGCGATATAGGAGATCCAGTATCCGTAGAAGTAGACCTGATAGCGGAGAGTGTTGCAGGCGGGCATGCCGTCGCCCCACAAGCTCAGGACTGTTTCGAGGAACACTGCCTGCGCGCCGCGCACCACAAAATAGGCTGCAAGCGCCGGCAACCGACGAGCCGCGCCGGAGCGAAAAAATGCAACGGCTGCGATGAGCAGAAACGCCGGCTCCAGCTTGATGAGGACGTCTTGCAGATGGTTCATCGGTTCCTCTAGAGATTCGAGGATAGCCCGAACGCACCATCTGCTCAACGAAAAAAGATCATCGAGAGGCCCTGCAGCCTGCAACTTTTGTGCTACCGTGGTGACCCTAGTACCGGCTTATTTACTTGCCGGTCGGGCAGTGATTCGGCCCGCAGGTCGGCATCGGGAACGCCGAGCTCGTCACCTGGTGGTTCGGCACGAAGGTTGTCCGAGCATGCGAAGAGAGAACAGCGGCGGAACACCCAACTGCACACATTCCGAGAACGAGAGCTTTAACGGCGAATTTCATGACAGTCTTACTCCTCAAAAGTTGTAGAGACAGCTTGTTACAGGAGCCAATATACTTGCTAAGTTGGCAGATTGTATTCCCTGATGGATATTATCTAAGTATTATACAGACCGCATTACCGCCGTACTCGTCCCGCCCCTCCTGATCTCTCCCCTCCTGTCCCCCCTCTCGGCTGCGACCCTTTCGTCGACTCGTTAAAGTAATGAATCAAAATATCTTATAGCCACTGTGGCAGCCGGGCGCCTTGCCCGCCCCACACCTCGAACCCGGCCGTTCCACCACCCCCTCAATACGTCGAAAGACACGCCCCCGCCCGGCTAGCCTCGCGGCCTCCTGATTGGGGCGGGAGACAGAGTGAATGGATTGGGTACTGCGGTCAGTGCGCCACGGAGTGTGCATTCCCCCTGAACCCCGGGGTTCGGCTCCGTTTTCCCGGCCCAATGCCCGACAGACTCATCGCGCGCCCGGCGACTCTCCTTTGGCTCTCTTCTTCTCGGCGATCCGCAGGGCTTCCTCAATCGCCTTCCGCGTCCGCTTCTGCCGCGCTTCCGGACTCTGGTAATAGAAGATGCCCAGCAATTGACCCCGCCGCTGCGTCGGGGTCATAGCTTTCCAGGCTGGGCGGGCGTTTGGAATACGCAGAAAGGCCGCTTCGAGGATCGGCGGCGTCATCCGCTCGCCTTCCATGGCCAGCATCATCCATTCGGCCATCTGCTCGGCCCGCTTCACGCGGACTGCCGCACTCTTCGGTTCCGTTATCCGGTCGGCGATGAACTTCCGGTACGAATCGCTGAGCGCGTCGTGCCACCTGCGCAGCGCGCGATCCTGCCGCAGGACCGTCTCCAGCTCCGGCGGCCGCGCCACCGTTCGTTCCTCGATATCCGGCTCGAGCACCACATCGGCCACGCTCCCCAGGACGAGGCCCGCGCCCTTCTGCATCTTTTTATTGACGAGCAGAATGAAGTGTCCCTGTCGCGCGCGAAACAGCGAGGTCCGGAATGCAAATCCGCCGATGGTCCCTTGTACCCGCAGCCGTTTTCTTTCCGGCCACGCTGCGGTTGGGTCAAACGGAACGCGGACGATGGTCCAGCCCAGGGGGGTTCCGTCGCGTTCCAGTACCGCCTTGAATTTCCGTCGCGCCGCCATGCCTGCCAGCATAAGGGCTGCCGGACCTCCGCAAAACTCTGCCGGCAAGCTCGCCCTGTCATCGCGGCTGTGCCATCATCGTCTGCGGGGATACCTTCCATGACGACTCTGACCGCGCTCCGCCTTCTTGACGATCTTTGGGACGAAAAACTGGCCGCCGGCCTCGACGAACCCGAGCTTCTTCGCTATCGCTCGAACCTCTTCGGCGCCGATCTGCGCATCACGAACTTCGGCGGCGGCAACACCAGCTCCAAAGTCGTCGAGCGCGACCCGCTGACCGGTCAGCCCGTCGAGGTGCTTTGGGTGAAAGGCAGCGGAGGGGATCTCGGCAGCATTCAGCGCCGCGGCTTCGCCACGCTCTACCTCGACAAGCTCCTTGCCCTCGAATCCCGGTACGGCGGGGTCTCTGAAGAAGACGCGATGGTCGATCTCTACCCGCTCTGCACCTTCGGCGTGAATCCCGTCGCGGCTTCCATCGATACGCCTCTGCACGGCTTCCTGCCCTTCCGCCATGTCGACCACCTGCATCCCGACTGGGCGATTGCCATGGCCGCCTCCGCGAATGGCAAAGAGAAGATGCAGCAGTTCAACCGCGAATTCGGCCACTCTCTTATCTGGCTTCCCTGGCAGCGGCCCGGCTTCGAGCTCGGCCTGATGCTCCGGGCAGCCGCCCGCGAAAACCCCGGTTGCGACGGCATCGTTCTCGGCGGCCACGGCCTCTTTACCTGGGGAGAAACGCAGCGCGAGTCCTACGTGAACACGATCACCATGATCGATCACCTCGGCCAGTTCATTCATGCCCACCTCGAGCGGAAGGGCAAAGCCCTCTTCGGCGGCGCCGTCGCCCAGTCCCGCGACAATCGCCGCGACCTCGCCATCGATCTGCTCCCGTTCCTCCGCGGCCGCGTCTCACAGCAGAAGCGCCTCCTCGTCGGCTATAACGATCTGCCCGAGGTTCTGCGCTTCGTCAATTCACAGGACGCCGCCACGCTCGCCCACCTCGGCACCAGCTGCCCCGACCACTTCATCCGCACCAAGATCCGCCCCCTGTTTGTCGCCGCCGAAACCACCGACGACGCGCCGGCCATCGAGAAAAAGATCGACGCCGCCCTGACTCATTACCGCACCGAATACGCCGCCTACTACCAGCAGCACGTCGAGCCCACCTCGCCCGCCCTGCGCGACCCCAACCCGGCGGTGCTGCTCATCCCCGGTCTCGGCATGTTCTCCTTCGGCAAAAGCAGGACCGAAGCCCGTATCGTCGGCGAGTTTTATACGAATGCCATTCACGTGATGGAAGGCGCCACCGCCCTGGCCGGCGACACGCCCGTGACCGACTACCCGCAGGCCGGGCCTGCCGCGCCCTGTTCCGCATTCCAGTCCCACGCGAACTACGTCGCGCTGCCGCCATCGGAGGCCTTCCGCATCGAGTATTGGCTCCTGGAGGATGCAAAACTCCGCCGCCAGCCCGCGGAAAAGGAACTCAGCCGCCGCATCGCCCTCCTGGTTGGAGGAGCCAGCGGCATTGGCCGGGCCGCCGCGCTGCTCGCCGCCGAGCGCGGCGCCCACATCGTCGTTGCCGATCGCGATTTTGACGGAGCCGAAGCCGTGGCCCAGGAGCTGCGTCCCATTGCCGGCAAAGAAGCCGTCTCTGCCACCGCCATCGATATCCGCAGCCGCGAAAGCATCGTCGCCGCCCTTCGCGCGGCCGTCGCGCTGTATGGCGGGCTCGACATCCTCATCAACACGGCGGCCATTTTCCCCTCCTCGCCCACCGGCGCCATTGGCGACGCAGCCTGGTCTTCAACGCTCGATCTGAACGTGACGGCGAACTACATCCTCGCCGACGAAGCGGCCAAAATCTTCGCCGCCCAGGGCCTCGACGGCGCCATCGTTCTCACCAGCTCCGCGAATGCCGTCGTGGCCAAGCGCGGCAGCGAAGCCTACGACGTCAGCAAGGCCGCTCTCAGCCACCTTGTCCGGGAACTCGCCGTCTCGCTCGCGCCCAAAGTCCGCGTCAACGGCATTAGTCCCGCCACGGTCGTCAAGGGATCGACCATGTTTCCCCGCGACCGCGTCATCGCCTCGCTCACCAAATACAACCTTGCCTTCGATCCTGCCGCGTCCGACGAGGATCTCCGTAACCGGCTTGCCGCTTTCTACGCGCAGCGCACCCTGACGCACCAGCCCATCGATCCCGCCGACTGCGCGCAGGCCATCCTCTTCCTCGCCGGTCCCCATACCCGATGCACCACCGGCCATCTCATCCCCGTCGATGGCGGGCTGCCTGAGGCCTTCCTCCGGTGACGCGTCCGGCTCTGGTCGCCATCGACCTGGGCGCCGAGAGCTGCCGTGTCTCACTCCTTCGCTGGACTGCCGGCTCGTCCGGCGCCCCCGAAAACCCCGCCGTTTCCATCGTCCACCGCTTTGCCAACGCCCCCTGGTCGCCCGATGCGTCGGACCCACACGCCTCCGGCGTCCGCTGGAACCTCGACCGCATGTGTCAGGAACTCGACCGCGGCCTTCGCGCCTGCGCTGAAAAGGCGCCCGAAGGCATCGCCTCCATCGGCGTTACCGGCTGGGCCGTCGACTATGTCCGCCTCGACGAGGCCGGTCGCCCCATCGCCCCGCCCTTTTGCTATCGCGATCCCCGCACCAACGCCGCGTTTGAAGCCGTGCACCGGATCATCCCCGCCGATCAGCTGTACGCCCGCACCGGCGTCCAGATCCAGCCCATCAACACGATTTACCAGCTCTACGCCGACAAGCTCGCCGGTGTCTCTGTTTCGACGCCCTGGATCAATCTGCCGGAGTCCATCCTGCACTGGCTCGGCGCTCCGCGTGTTGCAGAAATCACGAACGCCACGCACACCGCGCTCATCGATCCCGTCACGCGCTCCTGGTCCGACGACCTCTTCGCCGCGCTCGGTCTCGACCGCTCTGCCGCGCCCCCGCTCGTCCAGCCCGGCACCGCGCTCGGACTCATCCGCCCCGACCTCCGCAGTCTTCCCGCCCTCGCGCAGACCCAGCTCATCGCCCCCGCCTGCCACGACACCGCCTCGGCCATCGCCGGCATCGCCGTCGCCGGTTCCGCGCCATGGGCCTATATCAGCTCCGGGACCTGGTCCCTCATCGGCATGGTGCTGCCGGAACCTTGTCGCACCCCGGAAGCCTATGCCGCCGGCTTCACCCACCTCGGCGCCGCTGACGGCGGCATTCTCTTTCATCGCGGACTCGCCGGTATGTGGCTCCTCCGCCAGTGCCTCGTGTACTGGGAAGACCATCGCGGCTGGTCTCTGCCTGAACTGATTGCCGAGACCCGCTGCCTGCCTCCACCCGATGCTCTTCTCGATCTCGACGACCCGGCGTTTCTCCCGCCCGGCGACATGCCCGCCCGCATCAACGCCCAGCGCCGCCGCCACGGTCTGCCGCCTTTATCCGATGGCTGCGACGCCGCGCCTGACTACGCCAACCTCATCTTTCATTCCCTGGCGCATCGCTACGCGTCTCTGCTCGACGACATCGCCCGCATCACCGGACACCGCGCCGAACGCATCTGCATCGTCGGCGGCGGCAGCCGCAATGATTATCTGAATGATTTAACCGCGCAGGCTGCGAAGATTCCCGTCGAGCGCCATGCCGTCGAAAGCTCGACGCTGGGCAACTTCGCCGTGCAGCTCGCGCGGCTGCATTCGCTGAGTGGGTCGCAGACCACCGATGGCGTTTCTGCCCTGGCCGTCGCCGAACAGGCCCACCGTCTCGCAAACGCCTCGCTGCCCAGCTAGTTTTTCTTTGTGCCCTGTGCCCTGTGCCCTGTGCCCTGTGCCCGCCCTACTTCAGCGGCTTGCGCGCGAAGTAGTAGAGCGACCCGGCGAGCAGCACGAACATCAGCACCGACACCCAGTCGTTATAGATCAAGGTCTGCGGCAACTGGATCGGGTTGTTCCGCTCGCTTACGCTCTCCCACAGCTTCATCCCCACGCCCATCAGCCCCACGATGCCGCCGGCGGCAATCAAACCGCTGGCGTACAGCGATCCCGGACTGATCTCGCTCTCCGTCTCGCCGCCGGCGCCGGATTTCTCCATCGCGCGATCCACCATCCATCGCACCACGCCGCCCGCAAAGATCGCCAGCGTCGTCGCAATCGATAAATACGAGCCCACCGCGAACGTGAGCGACCGCACCCCCATCAGCTCAATCGCAATCACCAGAAACACACCCAGCAGCACCAGCCCCCACGGCAGTTGCTGCCGCAGGATCCCGTTGATCACCGTCGCCATCAGACGCGCCTGCGGCGCCGCCGCCTTCTCGCTGCCAATCCCCTCGATCCACTGCACAGCGATCGTCTTCGTCTGCGGATCGTACAAATATTTCCCGTCCGCCAGCTCATGCGAGCCCAGAGCGTTCAGCAGAATGTAGTGGTCACCCTCGAGCGTGGCTACGGTCTTTTGCTGGCCGTTGATCGATTGCGTCACGCGAAATTCCTTCCGCGTAAACGTCCCCTGGTCCTGCACCCCGTCGTGCGCCGCGGAAATGTCCCACACCTTGTTCATGGTGTGGAACTCCTCGAACCCGCGATTCATCGCGTTCAGCGTCACGCCCACCGCAAACGTCGAGACGCACACGCCGATCATCAGCGCCAGCTGCTGCTTCCACGGCGTCGCGCCCACCAGAAAGCCTGTTTTCAGGTCCTGGGAGGTGTCCCCGGCGTTCGACGACGCGATGCACACCACCCCGCCCACCGTGATGGCCAGCGCTCCAAATGCGGGAGCCGTCCAGCCCTTCACCAGAAACACCGCCGCCGTCGCCATCAGCGTTGCAATCGTCATTCCGCTGATGGGATTCGCGGAACTCCCGATCAGTCCCACAATGCGCGACGACACGGTTACAAATAGAAAGCCGAACACCACAATCAGCAGCGACGCCGCCAGGTTCGCCAGCATGCCCGTCTGCGCTCCGGGCACCGGCTTCACCGTCAGAAACACCCAGATCATCGCCACCAGCAGAACGCTGCCGCCCACCACCACCCACATGGGCATATCGCGGTCCGTGCGCTCGCTGCTCGCCGCCGCGGCCTTGCCCTTGCGCAGATTGCCCATCCCCGCCCTGAGCGCGTTCACAAGGGTCGGCATCGTTTTCATCAGCGTGATCAGCCCCGAGGCGGCCACCGCTCCGGCGCCCATCGGCCGCACGTACGCCGACCACATCTCCCCTGGAGACATCTGCGCCACCGGTTTCACCGCCGGGTAGAGCGGCCCGGTCAGATGCGAACCGAAGAAATAAATCGCCGGCATCAGCACCAGCCAGCTGAAGACGCCGCCGGCAAACATCGTCCCCGCCACGCGCGCGCCGATAATATAACCGACGCCCAGGTATTCCGGCACGGCATCGACGCGCAGCGAGGCGCCCTTCATGATGTGCTGCTTCCCGAAGTTCGGCTGGTAATCCGGCTGATCCGGCCACGCGCCCAGCAGGTCGCTGTTCTGGAACAGCGCGTACAGGCCGCCCAGCCCCAGCCCCAGAAATACGCGGCTCGCAAACGATCCGCCGCGTTCGCCCGCCAGCAGCACGTCGGCGCACGCCGTCCCCTCGGGATAGGTCAGGTTCCCATGCTCCTCCACAATCAGCTGCCGGCGCAGCGGGATCATAAACAGCAGCCCCAGCCACCCGCCCAGCATCGCCAGCACAAAAATGCGGAAGTATTCGAGGTCGAATCCCAGGAAGATGAGCGCGGGCAGGGTAAAGATCACGCCCGCCGCAATCGACTGGCCCGCATTCCCCGTCGTCTGGACAATATTGTTCTCAAGAATCGACGCGCGCCCCAGCGCCCGCAGCACGCTGATCGACAGAACCGCGATCGGGATCGAGGCCGCCACCGTCAGCCCGGCTTCGAGACCGACGTAGACCGTGACCCCGCCGAAGAGCAGCCCAAAGATGCACCCCAGCAGGATGGCGCGGAAGGTCAGCTCCGGCCGCGTCTCGCCCGGCGGAACATACGGCTGAAAACTTGCCCCACTCGATGGCTTGAGACCTTCTGTCGTCGACAAAGGGAACCTCCGGATGCTTTTGGGGAAGCCTGAGTGTATCAAAGCTATTCGCGAGATACTGGAGCGTTAACGCAGGATTTGAGCGCCAGTAATGAAATATCGAACGGATGGAAGAATACGGATGGGAGCACGTTCGCACCAACGGGAGTCACCGCGTCTACCGGCATCCGCAGAAGGCCGGCATCGTCGTGGTTCCCGTCCATTCGCCGGGCAACGATGTTCCGAAGGGTCTGCTTTCTGCAATAATGAAACAGGCAGGTATCCGCCGATGACCAGCAACTATCTCGTCCTCTACGAACGCGGCGAAGACGGAACCATCAGTGCCTGGGCCCCGGAGCTCCAGCCGGGAGCCGTCGTTTCTACCGGCAAAGACTACGAGGAAGCCCGCACCATGATCTCCGAAGCCATCGCTCTGTACCTGGGGGAGATGCGCAACAGCGGCCAGCCCATCGCTCCCTCGTCGGTCCGCTACGAAGTCGTCAAGGTCGCCAGCTAGACCGCTCGGTTACTCTTAGCCATGCCCGTCCGCAAGCTCCTTGCCTACGGAGCCATCTACATCCTCTGGGGAGGCACTTTCCTCGCCATTCGCGAGATCGTGCTTGTCAGTGCCGTTCCGCCTTTCTTCGCCGCCGGATGCCGCTTCCTCCTCGCCGGCATCATCCTTCTCGTCTGGGCGCGCCTTCTCACGCCCCTCCACATCGCTCGCCGCGAGCTTCTCTCTGCCTTCGTGCTCGGCCTCATCATGTTCACCGCCGATTACGCCAGTCTCTTCTGGGCAGAGACCCGCATCCCCTCCGGCCTCGCCGCCGTCGTTTGCGCCATGATCCCGGTCTGGATCTTCGCCGGCGAGTTCCTCATCCTCCGCACCCAGCGTGTTACGGTCCTCTCGGCGGCCGGACTCGTGCTCGGGTTTGTTGGGGTCGTCCTGCTTTCCCTGCGATCCTCGGGCCCGGGGCACACCTCCACCCTCGCCGTTCTCGTCATGCTGGGGGGAACCCTGTGCTGGTCCATCGGAACCCTCTGGTCCAGGCACCTTCCCCTGGCCCGCCCGCAGCACGCCAACGTCGGCCTGCAGATGCTGATCGGCGGTTTCTTCCTGATTGTCCTGTCCGCGGCCACCGGCGAATTCCACCGCGTGCCTTCCAGCGCCATCCTGCTCAGTCCCCGCGTGCTGGTCAGCCTCGCCTATCTCGTCGTGGCCGGTTCCATATGCGGCTTCTCCGCTTATACCTGGCTGCTCACGCACGACTCTCCCACGCGCGTCGCCAGCTACGCCTATGTCAACCCGGTTTTCGCCTTATTGCTGGGAGCGACGCTTGCCGGGGAACGCCTCAACCCGCACGAACTCGCCGGCGCCGCCCTCGTCCTGGCCGGCGTCTTCGCCACCCTGATGGGCAAACGCATCACCCTGCGCGCAGCTCGCCCCGAGGCGGCAAGAGGAGTCAGGTAGCCCGGGAGCTTCCTTTATCGGAGGAAGGGAATGTAGGCGGGAACGCCCTTCCGGAAGGTCTGGAATCGCTGCTGGAATCGTTCCGCGAGCAACCGGTCTTCGGCGCGGACACGGATCTCGGTTCCTGCCACGAAGAACGCTGCGCCCGCAATCCACATCGGCCACCACGTGCAGGCGGCGCCCGTCGCCATCAACATGCCAAACATCGATGTGTAGATGGGATGTCGTATCCAGCGGTACGGTCCCGTTTGGATCAGCTCGTGATCCTCGATCAGCGCCGCCTCGTACCGCCATTGTTTGCCGAGTTCACGTGTCGCCGCCCAGGCCAGCAGCACCGAGGGCGGCCCCAAAACCATCGACACAATCAGCGAGGTCACGCTCTTTTCAAATGCGGGCGGCTTCACCCACATCCAAACCAGCGCAAAGCCGACGGTGACCAGGGCGATGCCCCATCGGGATGAGGGGGCGCGGACGGCCTTCTCCTGCCGTTTCGCCTGGCGGCTCGGTCGGATGAAAGCGGCGCTCCAAACAATCCAGCACACCAGCAGTTCGATCCATGCCGCGAGCTGGAGCGCCGAGACTCTCATGATGGGTCGAAATTTGGGGGGGCAAAGGAGGGGCAGCACAGGCAGCGGCCCAAACTCCAATCCCCAAACTCTAAACTCTCTCCGGCTGCCTACGCGTAGATCCCGCGCTGTTTGATCGTGTACGCCACCCGATCGATCGCCAGCATGTACGCCGCGATCCGGTTATTCACCGCATGCGCTTCGGCATACCGCGTCACGTCGTCGAAGCTTTCCACCAGGATGGCTTCCATCCGCTCGTTCACTTCCGACTCTTTCCAGAAGTAGCCCTGCCGATCCTGCACCCACTCGAAGTACGAGGCCGTCACGCCGCCCGAATTGGCCAGAATGTCCGGGATGATGAACACCTTCTTGTCGGCCAGAATTTCATCGGCCACCGCTGTCGTGGGTCCGTTCGCGCCCTCGCACACAATGCGCGCCCTGATCCGCTCCGCATTGCGGCTGGTGATCACATTTTCCGTCGCCGCCGGAATCAGAATCTCGCAATCCGCGGTCAGCAGATCCGCCGTCGGCATCGGCTCCGCGCCGCGGAACCCCAGGACCGTTCCCTGCCGCAGCTTATGCTCGATCAGGCTCTCAATCTCGATCCCGCCGGGGTTATACAGCCCGCCGTCCCATTCGCCGATCCCGATGATCTTGTAGCCGCGCTCCTTCATCAGCCGGGCCGCATTCGATCCCACATTGCCGAAGCCCTGGACGATCACCCGGCATCCTTCGCGCTGCAGCCCCACGTACTTCATCGCCTCGTCGCACACCAGCGCAATGCCGCGCCCGGTCGCCTCCCTTCGGCCCCGCGATCCGCCAATGGTGAGCGGTTTCCCGGTCACGATCGAGGTCACCGTCTGCCGCATGTGCATTGAGTAGGTGTCCATGATCCATGCCATGGTCTGCTCGTTGGTGTTGACATCCGGAGCGGGCACATCCTTTTCCGGCCCGATAAACTCGATGATCTCGGAGGTGTAACGCCGGGTCATCCGCTCCAACTCGCCCTGCGACATCTTCTTCGGATCGCAGATCACGCCGCCCTTGGCGCCGCCAAAGGGAATATTCACCACGGCGCACTTCCAGGTCATCCAGCTGGCCAGCGCGCGCACCTCGTCCAGCGTCACATCCGGCGAGTAGCGAATCCCGCCCTTGCCCGGCCCGCGCGCCTGCGAGTGCAGCACGCGATACCCCGTGAACATCTCAATGCGCCCATCGTCCATGGTCACCGGGAAATGCACGATGATTTCCCGCGAGGGATACCGCAGCACGCGCCATAAACCCTCATCCAGGTTCAGCTTGCGTGCCGCAAAATCGAATCGAGCTGCCTGGGCTTCCCAGGGGTTAATTTCCTGTTCCAGCGTAATCGTCGCCATACAAAAGGTTCTCCACTGTCTTCCTGGGCCGTTCGTTCCAGACCCAACCCGTTCCCGAGCCAAACGGTCCGAGTATAGGCCTGTGCCGGTCAACCCCGCAACCCTCCAGGGCCATTCCCAGGTAACCGTTGTGGGGCATTGCCGTACCACTCCGAACCCAGTCCGAAAGCGGGCCACCTGATGAAGATGCGCCCCCGATCTTCCCAGGGTTTCTCGCCGGCCGAGGCATTTCCGGCGGCCGGGCATCCCATTCCTCGTGCAAAGGAGATGGCTTTCATGCGCACATACCTCTGTGGCCTTCTGGTGCTCGTCTTCCCCGGTTGCCTGGCGGCGCAATTACCGGGCCCGGTCCCCTCGACCACGCCCCAGGGCTGTCCCAACGCCCTCCACCTCACGCCGGAAGCCGGCGAAGTCGCGGTCGATATCGGGGTCACCGCTCAGCTGGACCAGTTGCGGGCCGTCCTCTGCGAATCCACCCCCGCGGCACAGCTGCAACTGCTGATGGTCCGCCAGCGCATCACCGACGCCGTGGTGGTCGCCTCCCTCGACGTGGACGGCGTCGCCGGCCAGATCGACTTTGAGCGCGCCCAAATCCTCGAGAAGCGGGACCTTCTCACGGGGAATCAGAACCACGCCGTGACCCTGCTCTCGCTCGCCAGCCTGATCGTCGGTTCCGGCTCCGGCATCGTCAGCAACGTGCTCCAGTTTAATAACAGCACGGTCAACGCCGGCAACGGCATCGGGGCCGCGGGCGGAGCCGGCGGGGTCATCCTCTCGATCCTCGGCCTGCGGATCAGCGGGGGAGCCGCCGCCCTCGGGCTCGCCCCCAACATGCTGGCGCAGATCTTCGATCGCCATCCGGGTCTCCACAGCGCTTATCCCGCCGACGTGTGGGCCTATCTCAACACGGTTCAGCCCGCGTATGCGCAACTGCATCAACCCTGGCGGCAGGTGCTGATCGACGACTGGATTCACGAAAAGCGCCTCGCACCGCTGGATACGCCCAAGGCGCAGAAGGAGATCGACCGCCTCACCACTTCATCGGATCAGCAGGTCCGGCTGTCGTTGAAGCTTCTGACCGACCGCGAGCTGATGCTCCTCGATACCGGTGCGCGCGTCGAACTGATGAAGGGCGCGCTCCGCGATTTGCTGCGCGCCGTCAGCGAGACGTCCCAGCCGCCTGCTTCCCAGGCCGCCGCGACCCCGCTTCTGTCACCGAGGTAATCGGTCCCGGCATCGCCCGGTCTCGCTCTCCCCGAAATCCACCGCGCCACCCGCCATAATGATGCAGACCGATCATGCCGCACAAAACCTCCGCCGGACTGCTTCTCTACCGCCGCGCCTCCGCCGGACTTGAAGTCTTCCTGATTCATCCTGGCGGCCCCTTCTGGGCCAAAAAGGACTCCTGGTCGATCCCCAAAGGCGAATACCACGAGGGCGAACCGGCCCTTGATGCCGCCCGGCGCGAATTTCAGGAAGAAACCGGGTCCGCGCTGGCGCTCGACCGCCCCGCCACCGACTTCCTTCCCCTGGGCGCCGTCCGTCAGCCTTCCGGCAAGAAAGTCACGGCCTGGGCGCTCGAAGCCGACTTCGACCCCGCCACCCTCGTCTCCAATACCTGCCTGGTCGAATGGCCGCCACGCTCCCGCCGCCAGATCGAAATCCCCGAAGCCGACCGCGGGGCCTGGTTCGATCTCGCGACCGCCCGCAAAAAGATCTTCCGCGGCCAGGACCTTCTTCTCGACCGCTTTCTCCAGACCGTCTCCCCGCGATAGCCCCTCTACGCCAGCACCCCTTCGGGTACCGCCGTCCGCGTCACCGAGATCACGCTGATGTCGTCGTCCTGCCCGAACCGCTGCGCCGCCATCGCAATCTCTTCCGCGGAGCGGGCGCTCCCCACAAGCGCCAGCACCCGTTCAAAACCGAACAGCCGCCCGCTCGCATCCTTCGCCTCGGCGATACCGTCGGAGAGCAGCATCAGCCGGTCGTCCGCCGCCAGCGTGAAGCGGAGCACGGTGAAATCCGGCTCCTCCACGATCCCCAGCGGCAGCGATCCCTCGACGTCCATCGGCCGGCCGTTGAGGTAGGGTGGCAGATGCCCGGCGTTGACCAGCGTTGCCGATCCATCCGCGGCGATTTGCAGCGCCAGGCAGGTCGCCTGCACATCCCCGCGCCCGATCAGCCGCTGGTTCAGCTCTGCCAGCATCACCTCCGGATCGCCGCTGAACCCGGCGACCGTCCGGATCGCCCCCACCAGCAGCGCCACCATCATCCCCGCCTGCAGCCCCTTGCCCGTCACGTCCCCAGCCACGATCAAAAGGCTCCCGTCGTCTTCGCTGGGAATGATCTGGAAGAAATCCCCGCCCACATCCAGGGCCGGCCGGTACTCGCTTTCGATCGCAAACCCCGGCAGCACCGTGCGCGCCTGGGGCAGAATCACCTGCTGCACCTCCTGCGCCTGCTTCACATCCAGCGCCATCCGCCGTTGCCGCCGCACCGTCAGGATCAGCCGCCGCAACAGCAGAACCGCCAGCGTTGTCACCAGCAGCAGACTCGCCACATCCGATACCTGGAACTGGATGCCCAGCGGAAACCAGATCTCGTGAATGCGCAGATAGACCAGTTCCTGCCCGAACGCCGCGATCCCTTCCAGCAGAACCACGGGCAGCGCCAGCCAGCCTTCGATACCCTGCTCCTGAATCCCCTCCACCACCGTCAGCAGCAGCAATCCCCACAGCGCCAGCCGCAGCACAAGGGAAACGACATGGAACGGATGCGCTATCGGCTGCGGCACGATCACGAAAAACAGATTCTCGCCCAAAGAGCTGGCCAGCATCAGCAGCACGATGAGGACCGGAAGCACGCGGGGGATCCAGCGCAGGCGGCGCTGCTGGAACCACGATCGCCACAGCATCACCCATCCACCCAGCAGCAGCGCCTGCAGAAACACAAGCCGCGTCACTGTGACTTCCATGCCGTTCAGCACTTCCGTCCACGCGCCCAGGCCGATCAGCCCCGACGCTAACCCCTGCCCCAGCATCACTGCACCGATCCACCAGTACACCCGGTCCGTCCGGTCGAACAGCCGCAGGCTGATCGCCACCAGAGCCAGAATGACAAAGACGATCGCCTCGATCAGCTCCGATGCATAGGCGCGGTAGAGTTCCTCCCACTGCACCTGGTACCGCGAGGTGATCGCTCCCAGTTCCCCCAACAGCGGCGCGTTATGAAACCCGCCCACATCGTCCAGCTGCGTCAGCGTGTAGGGCGTCATGTACAACCGGAAGGCGAAGACACGCGAGCCGCTGCCGGCCCGATCTGTGGGAAGCTCGAACATCACCGGCCGCGTCGTATACAGCGTCGGCGCCTTCCCAGGGACGAAGTTGCCGAAGGTTCCCACCAGACCGCCGTTGTCAAAGAACTGATAGACGTCATCCACATCCGAGGGGCCCGCCATCGCCAGCTTGACCCCCGGCCGGCTCGCTACATCCACGCGGATCCGGTACCACGCGTAACCCCAGTACCCCCGATGTCCCTTCGCCGTCCATCCCGGCACGAAGTCCGGGGTCCCGATGATCGGATCGTTCGCGTAGCCCTGCCCCGAAAGATCGACCGTCTCCCATCCCGAATCGTCGAAACCCGGCTCCGCCCAGAGCGGCTCGCCCGTCTTTGGATCGATGGGCGAATCGCCGACGCGGAATCTCCACGGCCCATAGAGCGCCGCAACGCTCTGCCCCAGATCGATCTTCGTCGCGGTTTCCGGTGCGGGGGGGCCGGCGGTGGGCTTCTGCGCCGCCGCTGCCACCGAAAAACTCAGGCTGGCCAAAACGGCGACAACCAGGCAGGACCTCTGAAGCACGGCGTTCCTCCCTTGTATGAGGTTGAACGCCAATCTTAATCATTCCCGTTCGCCAGAGGAAGCCGCCGCCGAACGCGCGCCGCCGAACGCTCCGCCGCTCCGCGAGCGGCTACGCGACGTTCGCCGCCAGCCCCATCCGGCCACTCGCGACCGGCAGCTCGGTCGGAGCTGCGTCTTCGCCTGCCAAAAACAGATCGAACAACGTCCCGTAGAGCCCTCGCCGTCCGGCCAGGCGCACCCGCCGTTCTCGCAGAAAGCGAAACCGGAACGGCGACCAGGCCTCCGCCTCCTGCAGAAACGCCGGCGAAAAGTAGGTGTGCGACTCCGCCACCGCCATCAGGATCAGCGACCGCCAGCTCATCCGCAGCAGGTCCTGGAGCATGGGGTCGCCGTGCGGAGTGTTTCCATCTGCGCCCCCACGCGCTCGGCAAACTGCAGAAGCTGAATGACCAGTCCGTCCAGGCACTCGCCGCGCCGGGCCGCCGTCGAAAACAGGGTTGCCGACCCGCGCCCCAGATCGTCCTCGATGTCCTGCAGATCGTCGCCGAGCTGCAGCAGCACGCCCCACGCAAACCCGAACCGGCTCTCCGCCTCCGTCAGCTCCGGCTGCGCGAGGCAAGCGTCCGCCAGCACCGAGGTTCCGCCCTTGGTGCAGCTCAACCGCAGCAGCTCAACGCCCGAGCAGCCGTCGCGCAGCTGCCGCAGGCTCTCCTCCTGCGCGCGATGGATCGCCAGCAGGCAATCGAAGACCTGCGGATACCGATCCCGGGGATACTGCTCCTCGATCAACCCCACTAACTCCCAGACCGCTCTTTCCCAAAGGTCCGCCGGCGGCAGCCCCTCGCCGCGCAGGCGCTCGCGGAACCGACGGCTGGCCGCGAGCTTTTCTTCGGCCGGCAGGTCCACCCGGTCCAGATGATTGTCGCTGTAGGGATAGAGCAGGCTGTATCCCAGAATCCCGGGCGTTAGCCGGATCCGCTCGCCGAGCAGCGGCTGCACCCCGCAGGCTGTCCAGGCATTCCGGCACGCCTGCACGATCCCGTCCATGGGCAGGCCGGGGTCGAACGCCCGCGCCCAGCGCGCCAGTTGCGTGCCCACGGGCAGAAAGTCGTTTGTCAGCAACCCGATCGCGTCCTCACCGAGGCCCAGCGCCTCGGCCGAAAACCGGGCAAAGGCCGCTGTGATCCGCTCCTGGGCACCTTCCCTGGCTCGCGCCCCGAACCGAGCCCGCCGGCGGACGCGCTTCGCCTCCTTCTCCACGGCGTCCAGAGCCCGGTCGTACGCCCGCTCTCGTTCCCGGTGCTCCTGAATCGAATAACGCCGCGCCTCGGGAGCCCGCGCCGCCGCGCACCCGGTCCACTCCGTGGCCGTCCGCTCCACCTCGGCCTCGACCCACTCCCACCCCAATCGGCCCGCCATACTCAAACCCTACGCGAACCACCCTGCCCTGGTTCCCGACGGAGCCTGGCGAGCGGGGGCGGAACAATCGATCGAATTTCGATGGGGTCGTGACGATGAAGCACTGATTCGACAGGGCCACTTTGGTAATATCCCCCTCTCCGATCCCCCCTCCGGTTCAGGGGGCGGGGTTCGGGCGGCGGCATGGGCGACAGGGTGAGCGCTCCTCGAAACACTGAGGCCGAAGCAGAAAAGGCTGCCGGATGGGCAGCCTTCGCGGGCGGAGAATTTCGTTTTCGCCCTCTATTTTTAGAATACCAAGTCCGGGCGGATTTACTGCCACTTTTTGGCCGGTATTTTGGCGTGGAAGTCGTTATGTATCAAGGGCAGTGACTTTTGTCACATCGCCGGGGTCTTGACACGATTTCCACAAAAGGCCGGGAAAGGGATACGGGATACCAGGCAGCTTCGCAATGCGGACCACCGCTGCGTTAGTGCAGGTGCGCAATCTCCGGTTGCGAGTCAGCGTATGCGGCGTAATGACCATTCTCTCGGCTACGCTCTTCGGATGCCGGACTTCCTTCGCCGTAGCCCCGGTCATCTTTTTGGCGGCGACGCCTTGCTGCTGCCTCCCGCTTTGTCCAAAACAGCCCAAAGGCGAAGAGGGCACCGAAATATACGCCCAGCACAGTCAGAGCCTGGTTCACCGTCACCATATCGGCCTGATCCTTTCAAGCACTATCCCAAAGGCTAATAGGCCCAAGCTGAACCCAATGATCCCAGCAAGCCATCCCACGGATAGACCGCGCTTGTACAACTCCAGCGGTACGAAGACCAAAACCAGCACCGCCGCTTCTCTCAGGAACTCTGCAATCATCTCCGCAACAGAGTCCTTCTCGGTTTCGGGCACCTTGCACCCTCGGTTCGTGGGATGCCGCAGTGTACACCGCCGGTTCACGAGTTCGTGAACTTTTCGTGCATTGCTCAGACAGTCTCGATCATGATCGTCCTTAGGGATGTGACATCCATCACCGTTTCTTCGCCCCCTTCATTTCACCGCCAGCTATTCCTGTTTTGCTCATGTCTCGGGGCTTCAGGCGGTTCCCACAAACTCCTAAAAGCTGCGGTCACGGGGTGGCCGTTCGACGTGGCGGGGACGGCAATCCGCGACAGGAACTGCACCCCTGCCGTTAGGCCCGGCTCAGGTATGCGCCTTCTGCCGTGTCCACCCGGATCTTCTCCCCTTCATTAATAAAGGGGGGCACCTGGACGACGAGGCCGGTTTCGGTCTTCGCCGGTTTGGTCACCGAGGAGGCGGTTGCCGATTTCAGTCCGGGTTCCGTTTCGACGACCGTCAGCTCGACGGTCTGGGGCAGCTCGATGCCGACGGGCGTGCCGTCGTGGAACGAGACCTTGATCGACTGATTGGCGGTGAGATATTCGACCGCGTCGCCCAGGGTGTCGCGCTTCAGGTGGGTCTGCTCGTAGTTTTCGGTGTTCATGAAGTAGTAGTCGTCGCCGTCGTTGTAGAGGAACTCCATGGGGATCTCATCGACGATGACGCGCTCGATGGGGTCGGGGGAGCGGAAGCGCTCCACGAACATGGCGCCGGTCCGGATGTTCCGCAGCTTGGCCTGGATGAAGGCGCGCAGGTTGCCGGGCGTGCGGTGCTCCACGGAGAAGACAAGGTGGAGATCGTTGTTGTGCTTGATGATCATGCCCGGACGCATTTGGGTGGCGGGAATCGCCATGGGTAAGGCTCCTTGCAGAAGATAGATGCGGAGAGATTGCGAGAACCCAGCCTGTCGCGACGCCGGCGACAAGGATGGGGCACCCGGTGGCGGACCGCGATGGGTCCGCGCAGAAACAGACTCCGGCCCTTCGATTTTAGCGCAGGCGGGAGGAGGGCGGACCCAACGGCTCGCCGTGGCCCGTAAGGCAACGCTCTCCGAGCGCTACCGGAAGTGGCGGGCCCAGGCGGCGATCATGCTGGTGGTGAAGGCCTTCCAGGGAGCCCAGTGGTAGAGGAGATCTTCGAGGCCCTCGGCGGCGAGAAGGAACACCGCGCCGACAGCGAACTGTTTCATGAGGCGGCCGCGCCACCAGTCCCAGGAGGCCATGGCGGCGACGATCAGGACATTGCCGTAGAAGGCCCAGACGTACCAGACGAGCGGCGACGCGGGCACGGTGGGCCAGACCCACTCGGCAAAGCGGTTGAATCCGGCGTCCACGAGGGCGACCGTGGAGAGAATCATGATGCGCTTGTGGGCGGCGGGATTCCTGCGAAGCGAAATGCCCCAGGCGAGGAGGATGAGGAACTCGGTGATGCCGCCCAGCTGGATGGCGAGAAAGGCGGGATCGTATTCGGGTCCGCCGATGACGAGCGTCTGGGAAGCGAAGGCGGCCCACGGTCCCATGACAGCCATGAGGCAGGCCCAGCCGGCGGCGAACCATCCCAGCCTGCGGTGCAGGGCGACGCGATCGCCGACGACAAGGAGGACCTGGGTGGTGAGCAGGAGCATCCAGACCGTGAAGACGACGGCGTGGAGATCGACAACTCCGGGCTCCGGCGGCGCTTCATGAAGGAATCGGGAAAAGTCGACGCCGAAACCGGCGAGGATTCCAGTCCAGAGCAGAGCCAGCCAGACGATGAAGGCCCTTCTGTCGTCGCGCGCGCTCCAGGTTGCGCGTGCATGCCACGTTGAGCGGGGTCTCCCCACAGCCGATGCGGTTGCCACGAGCCACTCTCCTTGATTTTTCAGACATTCCCGGGGGCATCGACGCGGGTTCGTTGGTGGGGAGACAGCCGGGAACGGAGCGCGAGGGGAAGTGGCCGGGGATCGCGCGCACGAGAGGATTTGGCTGCCGATAACTTCCGCGAGGATGTTGCTGCAGGGCCGACTCGGATGAGTAGAGCCACTCTAGGGAATGGCAGGGACGCTGTCAACATGAGGCGGCCCTGCGTTTCGGGGACGGCTGCCGCGAGCGGCGCGGAGCGTACTACCCGCCGAACATCCGCTTGAAGAAGTGGCCGATGTGGCCGAAGAAGCCAGGGTGGTGTGGCTTTGCCGGTTCGGTTGCCACGGGCCGGGGCCTGGCCGTGGAAGGCGTGTTCGCCGACACAGGACGCTCCGGCATATCGGGCAGGATCGGCTGACTGCTGTTGAAGGTCAGGGGCGCCTCTACCTGGGCGTGCGCTTCGCCCACGGGAACGATGGGCGTGGTGGGTGTGGCCGGGGCCGGCTTCAATCCCTCGCTTTCGGCCATCGGGAAGGGATTCTCGGCTTCGGCCTTGTTTTTGGCAACGGTCTCACCGGGTTTCGCCGGGGTTTTGCCGTGAACGCCTTCGCTGGCGACCGAGAGCGGCTGCGCTGGCGGACAGCCACACGGCTCCTGCTCGTTGTCGACCACCGCGTGCAGGCTGCCATGTTCGAAGAGCACGCGCTGGTTGGGCTGCACGCGATAGGCGCCGCCGTCAAAGAGGCTGCTGGCCAGCACGTAGGGCGCATTCGCGCCGTGATTGTCGAGGCAGGTGTCGCCCTGGTTGTTCACGCGCAGGCTGATGTCGGCCTGGCCGGGCGGCGAGATGAGGATGCGCAGGTCGGGCGTGAGCAGCACGTCAGAATATTGCCCCGGGGTGTAATGCGCCTCGATGGCGCCGCGGTCGATGGCGATCATGAGCGCGCCGCCGGGGGTGGTGTTGTCGGTGGAGAGGTGAATTTTGGTGGAGGCGCAGACATTCAGATTGCCGCCACGGGTCAGGGTGACGTTGGCCGTTTTGTCTCCCGCGGTGATGGTGCCGTTGTTGCCGATGGTGGCGCGGCCGTTCTCGACGGATAAGGAACCGGAAAGCGCGACGCCTTCAATGGGGACTGTGGCGATCGACTCGACGCGGGCGGGGGCGGGCGCCGGAACCTGCTGGGCGGCGGCAAGACCGCAGGCGAGCGGCACGAGAGCGGCGAGGCCGGCGGTGCGACGAAAGGTCATTGCAACTGGAGAAAGTTCCGGATCAGCGTCTTGCCGTCCTCGGTGAGCACGCTTTCCGGATGGAACTGCACGCCTTCGACGGGCATCCGGCGATGACGCAGCCCCATGATGGTCCCGTCAGCGGTGCGCGCGGAGATTTCGAGATCCGCGGGCAGGCCTTTCTCTTCGACGATCAGGGAGTGATAACGGGTGCAGGTCATGGGCGAGGCGATGCCGGCGAAGATGGTTTTGCCATCGTGCTCGACGGGGCTGGTTTTGCCGTGCATCAGCTTCGGCGCGCGGACGACGTTGCCGCCGAAGGCCGCGCCGATGGCCTGGTGGCCGAGGCAGACGCCGAGAATGGGGACTTTGCCGGCCATGTGGCGGATGAGGTCGATGGAGATGCCCGCCTCCTGGGGCGTGCAGGGTCCGGGCGAGAGGACGATGCGCTCGGGATGCAGGGCTTCTACCTGCTCGGGCGTCAGCTCGTCGTTGCGGCGGACGACGACGTCGGCGCCCAGCTCGCCCATGTACTGGACGAGGTTGAAGGTGAAGGAGTCGTAGTTGTCGAGGACAAAAATCATCTGCTTTGAGTGTAGCGCCGGGTGCTCAGGCGGAGGTTAGGGAGGCTTTCGGGGAGGTCGAGGTTTTGCGCGTTTTCGCCGCGGGCGGTGCCTGGCTCGTCGCGTCGGAGGTTCCTGGGATGAAGCTCCTTCTCTCCGCTGCCCTTCTGCTGGCTGTTTCGACGGCTGGATTCGCGCAGGACGCGCCGTCCGCCCAGGCCGGGGGCGTCGCCCGACCAAACGGGCTGTCCCGTCGTGCTGACTCAGGCGCATCTGGACTGGCCGGCGACCTACATGCCCGCCGCCGTCGCAGAAAAGGTGACCGAGCCGAACCTGGCGCTGGGCTTCGAGAACCCGAGCGGGAAGGCGATCCGGTCGGTCAGCATCACGGCGGGGTTCACGGGCAAGACCAATAAATACCAGCTGGACGCGAGCGCGTTCGAGCTGCACCTGACGTTTTCGGGAGCGGACTCCCCGGACAAGACCTCTGAGCAGTTGCGCGAGATTCGTCTGCCAGAGAAGATGGTCGCCTATGGGGTGACGCGCGTGTCGCTGGATCAGGTGACCTTTGACAATGGGACGGTCTGGAGCGCCATCGGCCACAGCAACTGTGCTCTGAATGTGGCGGGGTCGGCGGAGCGGATCACGAAATAAGGCTGGCGCAGGGCGCAGACAAAGCCGGTTTGGGGTGCCTGCGTTCTCCGTTCGGGTCAATTCAGCCTGGATCGCGGAAGCTGCGAAGGCCATGGGCTAATGCCCAGCCAGGCCATGGTTCCGCCTGCGAGAGCCACTAGCGGAAACAGAAGGGAGAGCGACACAACGGACAGCTTGTGCGATGTAGGGCCGCCTTCCAGCAATCCTGCGGCACCATAAAAGCCGAAGATAATAAAGGCGGTGACAGCAGCAAGGAACGCTCGTTCCCACGGTGATGCCGGGTACTGCCACGCGAGAGTATTCGGCTGAATGCGCGCGAAGAAATAGATGAGGGCAACGAGCGTTGGAATGCCGAAGACCAGGATAAGGGTCCACGGGGACCAGCCGAATCCACGCTGAACCGATCCCATATCGCCTTCCGTGGTAAAGGTTCTGATCGGAACGTAGTCGATGAAGTTGCCAACGCTGGCGACCGTCAGCCAGTAGGCGAACATGGCCCATCCGCGAGAGCCGCGTTGTCTGGCATTCGCATAGCCCAGGCGGCTCAGCGGGTAGGTGATCAGGGCGTTTCCCAGTACTACGCCGGCGGCCGCGATGGAAGCAGCCTGGGCCCCGTGCCCGCTCGCGAAGATCGGCGCCTCGTTAACGTTTTGATTGATCCCGAGTTGCATCAGAAAGACGACGAAGGTGGGATGGGCGTAGTTCAGCGCAAGCGGGTTGCTTTTCCAGCCCAGGATCCATGCGGTAAACGAATGCGCGTACTCATGAGCGAAGAACGCGACTGCATGCGCCGCCCATAACTGGAGGGCAAGAAGGGCCAGCAACCTCGGCCAACTCGCCTCTTCATTCCTTTGTCGACTCACCGGTCTCCTGGATCCTGAATATGGATTTGGCCTTAGCCTTCTCTCGCCCTTTCGACGGCGCGCACCACGGCTCTGGCTTTGTTCAGGCTCTCTTCGTATTCGTTCTCGGGGATGGAGTCGGCGACGATGCCGGCGCCGGCCTGGATGAATCCCTGTTTGCCTTCGACGAGCAGGGTGCGGATGGCGATGCAGCTGGTCAGGTTGCCGGAGTAGTCGGCATAGAGCACGGTGCCGCCGTAGATGCCGCGGCGGGTTGGCTCCAACTCCTCGATGATCTCCATGGCGCGAATTTTGGGCGCGCCGGAGAGGGTTCCGGCGGGAAAACAGGAGCGCAGCGCATCGATGGCAGAGAGTTCAGGGTTCAGCTTGCCTTCAATGTTGCTGACCAGGTGCATGACGTGCGAGTAGCGCTCGACGTGCATTAAATTAGTCACCGTGACGGTGCCATATTGGCTGACCCGGCCCACGTCGTTGCGGCCGAGGTCGACGAGCATCACGTGCTCGGCGCGCTCTTTCTCGTCGTGGAGCATCTCCTGCTCGGCGGCCAGGTCGGCGGTTTCAGTGGCGCCGCGGGGGCGGGTTCCGGCGATGGGGCGGTATTCGATCCTGCGGCCTTCGACGCGGACGAGCAGTTCGGGCGAAGAGCCGACGATGTGGGTGGTTTCCTCGGGAACTTTGCCGCGGGCGGGCTTTGCGCCGGATTTTTTTCGCCCGAAGCGGAGGAAATACATGTACGGGGACGGATTGACGATGCGCAGGGCGCGGTAGACGGAGAAGGGATCGACGCCGGGCTCGAGATCGAGACGCTGCGAGACGACGACCTGGAAGATGTCGCCGGCGGCGATGTATTCTTTCGCCTGCTCGACGCGTTTCATGAAGGCCGCCTTCTTCGTGCGGGCGGTGAGGCGGAGCTTGCCGGAGGGCTTTTTCGCTGTGAGCTTCGGAAGTGGTTGAGCGAGACGCCGTTCGAGGCGGTCGAGGCGCTTGAGGGCGTCGGCGTAGGCGGCCTGCGGCTTATGGCGGCGGAGGTCGGCGGTGACGATGAGGAGGATTTCCTTCTTGACGTGGTCGAAGGCGAGGACCTCGTCGAAGAACATCAGGCAGGCGTCGGGGAGGGCGAGGTCGTCCTGGGTGGAGTTGGGCAGGCGCTCGATCTGGCGGACGACGTCGTAGGTGAGGAAGCCGACGGCGCCGGCGGTGAAGGGCGGCAGGCCGGGAATGCGCGCGGGGGAGTGGCCCTGGAGCGCTTCGCGGAGGAGGACGAAGACGTCGCCGGTGACGCGGCGGGTGCGTCCATGCTCGGTGATCTCGATATCGCTGCCGTGGGAGACGATGCGGCGGCTGGGGCGGATGCCGATGTAGGTATAGCGGCCGAGGTGTTCGCCGCCCTCTACGGATTCGAGGAGGAAGCATTCGGGCTCGGCGGCGGCCAGTCGCAGAAAGGCGGAGACCGGCGTTTCGAGGTCGGCGGTGAGCGTGCGGTAGAGGGGAACGAGCGTGTGGTGGCGAGCGAGGCGCAGGAAGTGAGAGCGATCGGGATGGGACGGCCGCATTGGGTTCAGGATACGGGATGCGGCGGGGAACCGCAGCTTACTCGAGGAAGGTCCGGAACGCCTGAACGATGAGGGGCGGCAGCGCGGCGCGGTTGCGCGGGTTCAACAGTTCATGGCCGGCGCTCTCGACGGGAAGGAGTTGCATGCGGGCGGGAATGAGGGCCAGGGCGGCGGTCATTTCGTCGAGGGAGCCGAAGCTGTCGCGGGCGCCGTGGACGAAGAGGGCCGGAGTTTGCAGGTGGGGCCAGTGCTGGGTGCGGAGCTGGTCGGGGCGGCGCGGCGGATGGAGCGGGTAGGAGAGCAGGAGCAGGGCTTCGACGAGGCCGGGTTCAGAGGCGGCAAGCATCGAGGCCTGGCGTCCTCCATAGGAATGGCCACCGAGGACGATGCGGGAGAGGCCGAGTTGGCGGAGAGCATCCACGGCGGCGCGGAGTCCGGACTGATCCTGGGTGGCGCTGTTGTGGGGCGGTCCGTGAGGACGAAGCTGGCGGAAGGGCAGGTCGCAGCGGAGGACGGTGAAGCCGGACTTGCAGAAAGCTTCGGCGAGGGCGACGAGGAGCGGGCTCTGGCAGTTGGCTCCGGCGCCGTGGGTGAGGACAAGGCCGGTCCCAGAGTCGGGGCCGGAGGGCTCGGGGCGATGGAGGAAACCGCGGACGGGCGGATCGGAAGCGGTGTCGTCAAAAGCGGTGACGATTGTTGAAGTCATGACGTGCAGAGCGGGCTACAGTTGGCAGGGTGCGCGGGGCAGAGCGCGGGGAGCAGGTTACAGGTTACAGGTTACAGGGCACAGGGCACAGGGCACAGGGCACAGGGCACAGGGTACGGGGTGGGGCCGGGATTATGGATTGCCGATACAGGCCGGGAAAGCTGGGGGGCACGTGCGATGAAACCAGCCGCCTCGGTGATCCGTCTTGATCGGTGGTGGCGGGGAAGTGAGGCGGCCATGCGGTGGGGATTGAGGCACGAGGGACGATGGAGAGCGACCGGGGGGCTGGTCGCGTTCTTGTTAGCCGGCGCGGGGGTGGGATGGGCGCAGACGGCGGGAACCGAAATTGGCGCAGCCCAGGCACCCGACGCGGCCAGCTCGATAACGCTGCCGGTGGGAACGAAGATAGAGGTCGTGCTGGTGCGGCCGGTTCCGGCGCGGACGGCGAAAGCGGGCGACACGCTCTATGGGCAGACGGATTACCCGGTGGAGGTGAGCGGGCGCCTCGCGATTCCGGCGGGGACGTGGGTGCAGGGTCAGATTGAAGCGGTGACGCCGCCCTCGCGCAGACAGGCGCGCGCGGAGCTGGACGTACTGTTCACGAAGATCATTTTTGCGGATGACTCTGTGGTGTCTCTGCCCGCGGCCGCGCCGGGCGCACCCTTGCCGCCGGATGCGACCGAAATGCGGGTGACGATCCAGGTGAGCGCGGCGAACGATCTGCTGCTGGACAACGGCGCGCCCATCGAAATGGCATTGGCGGCGCCGCTGGTTCTTGACGCGAAGCAGGTGGCGGAGGCGATTCCGCGGACCCAGGCCTCGGTGCCGGGGAGCTTCAAAAGCGCGACGCTCTGCCGGCCCATGCCGGGGAGTCCAGGATCGCCGGGGACGCCGGACACAGTGATCCCTGGATCGCCCGGAACGCCGGATACGGTAATTCCGGGAGGACCGGGGATGCCGGACACAGTGATTCCGGGCACGCCGGCAACGCCGGACACGGTGATTCCGGGGATGCCGGACACGCCGGGGACGCCGGGAAGCGTGTGCCCTCCGCCGCCGATTGTGCTGTCGAGCGTGCCGGTGGTCCGCCCCGGTATGGGGACGAATGCTGCGCCCATCGAGGCCTCACCGCCAGTGGCGCCGCACCGGTAATGGATACGGAGTTCAGGAATTGAAGGAACGGAGGAAGCGATGATTACGCAGTGCACGGTGGCATTGATGGTGGCCTCGCTGATGGGCGGACAAGTGGCGAGCGCGCCGCCGGCAGGCGTGCCGAGCGGGGCATCCAGTGAAGTGGGGAGCGCGGCGGGAACCGGGAGCCTGGTGGTTCCGGCGGGCACACCGGTCCCGCTCACGCTGGTGACAGCGATTCAGAGCAAGACGACGAAGGTCGGCGATACCGTGCGCGCGGTGGTGGCGTTTCCGGTGACGGTGGGCGCGCAGGTAGCGATTCCGGCGGGGACGTATGTGGAGGGGATGGTGAATGCCGTGTCGGCGCATGGGCCCTCGGTGCAGATCCACTTCACGCGGATGCTGTTTGCGAACGGCTACTCCGTGCCGCTGGATGCGATGAACACGCAGGCGGCGATGGAATGGCCAGACGTGCCGCAGCGTGTGGGCGATCTGGCGTGGGGCGGTGCGCCGCCGGTGGGCGGAATGCAGGTGGATCAGGCGGATCCAACGAACCCGACTCTGCCTCCGCTGCCGCAGGAAGGACCGTCGAAAGCCGCGGTCATTGGTGGTGTCATGGGCGGGATGGCGGCCATCGTTGTGGTGTCGGTGCTGACGATGCGCCGTCGAGGAAGCGGGAATTACGTGCTATTCGATGGGGGATGGCAGTTTCAGATGACTCTGACAACCCCGCTGACACTGGATACGGCGCGCCTGCCGGCCGCTTCGTGATTGCGCGTTGCAGCGGCTCTCAGGAGGGCCGCGTGTAGTCGCCGCTCTTGCCGCCGGTTTTGCGCTCGAGGCGCACCTCGCGAATGGTGATGCCTTTGTCGACGGCTTTACACATGTCGTAGACGGTGAGGGCGGCGACGGAGGCAGCGGTCATGGCTTCCATCTCCACGCCGGTGGGCGCGGTGGTGGCGGCGACGGCGCGGATGGCGATGCCGCCGGAGACGATGTCCATGCGGACGTCGACCAGGCTGAGGGGCAGCGGATGGCACATGGGGATGAGCTCCGCAGTGCGTTTGGCCGCCTGAATCCCGGCGATGCGGGCCACTTCCAGCGGATTGCCCTTGGGATTGTGGGGCAGGGCGGCGAGAGCTTCGGCTGAGAGGGCGACGAAGGCCGAGGCTTCCGCTTCACGGCGGGTCGCGGGTTTACCGCTCACGTCCACCATGCGCGCGGCGCCCGCCTCGTCGAAGTGCGAGAGCTTGCTCATGGGCAACAGAGTATCGCGTCCGGGGGTCGGCCCGCGTGGGTGGGCCGGGTTGTGGTACCTTCGTTGGCTGGTTCAGAAACCGCCTGTCCAGAGCGGTCTAACCGCAGTCCAACTTCATTGGGAGTGAACAACAAATATGAAAGCAGTGGCCCGCGCTCTGGCCTGTCTGGCCGTCGCCCTGTTTCTCAACGCCATTATGGCCTCGCCGCTGGTGGCCCAGCAGGCCGTCCGCCCGTCGGCTTTCGACAATCCCAACTGGTACAAGAACGCGGTGATCTATGAGATTTATCCCCGCAGCTTCCAGGACTCGAACGGCGACGGCATCGGCGACCTGAACGGCATCACCTCGCGGCTCGATTACCTGCAGAAGATGGGCATAGACGCGATCTGGCTGACGCCGATCTATCCGTCGCCGCAGGTGGATTTCGGCTACGACATTTCCAACTACGAGGCCATCGATTCGCAGTACGGCACCATGGCGGATTTCGAACGGCTGGTGCGGGAGGCGCGCCAGCGGCACATCGGCATCATCATGGACCTGGTGCTGAACCACACGTCGGACAAGGACCCCTGGTTTGAAGAATCGGCAAAGTCGCGCACGAATCCCAAAGCCGACTGGTACATGTGGCACGACGCGAAGATGGTGAACGGCAAGCGGGAGCCGCCGAATAACTGGCTGTCGGTCTTCGGAGGCTCGGCATGGCAATGGGACCCGGCACGGCAGCAGTATTACTATCACCGCTTCTACGTGCAGCAGCCGGATCTGAACTGGAA
The DNA here is from genome assembly GCA_036269135.1 of Acidobacteriaceae bacterium. GTDB lineage: Bacteria > Acidobacteriota > Terriglobia > Terriglobales > Acidobacteriaceae > Palsa-343. The sequence continues at coordinate 145,762 of DATASQ010000053.1, read as the reverse complement.
CAATCCGCAGGTGCGCAAGGCCATGTACGACGTGGTGCGCTTCTGGATCAACAAAGGCGTGGTGGGCTTTCGCCTCGATGCGATCACGTCGCTGTTTGAGGATCCGCAGTTCCGCAATGAGGAGTACATTCCGGGGCCGGACGGCAAGCCGGAGATCAACGCTTTCGGCGACAAAGAGGTGAAAACGAACTTCACCGACGATTTGCCGGAAGTGCACGATGTGATCCGGCAGCTGCGCCAGGTCACGAACGAGACGAAGGGGCGCAAGGTGATCCTGATCGGAGAAACTTATCTGCGCTCGATTAAGGATCTGGACAAGTGGTATGGGGCGAACAACGATGAGCTGGATCTGCCGATGGACATGCAGGTCGGTTTTCCGCCGACGGCTCATCCCAGCCTGGATGTGAACCGCTTCCGCGCGCGCATCAACGAGGCGGAGACGGAAATCGGCGGCAAGATGCCGCTGTTCGTCTTCGACAACCACGACAATCCGCGGTGGGACCGCTACATCACCGACGATCACAAAGAAGATGTGGGGCGCGTGCTCGCCACCCTGCTGTTTGCCTCGCGCGATACGGCGATGATGTACTACGGCGACGCGATCGGGATGGTGACCACACCGCCGAAGACCAAGGCGGAAGTGAAGGATCCCATCGGCATTCGCGGATGGCCGAAAGAGAAAGGCCGCGATGGCGAGCGCACCCCGATGCAGTGGGACGCGGGCAAGGATGCGGGCTTCTCAACGGCGGCGAAGACCTGGCTGCCGATTCCGCCCAGCTATACGACCGTGAATGTGGCCGTGGAAGAGAAGGAGCCGGACTCCCTGCTGCACTGGTATCAGCAGCTCATCGCCCTGAAAGGGAGCGACGCAGCGCTGCACGAGGGAGACGAGGTCATGCTGAATCCGAACGATCCGCATGTGCTCTCGTGGATGCGCAAGGGGCCGGACGGCGAGGTGGTGGTGGTGGCCTGCAACTTTACGACGCAGCCGCAGACGGTGAGCCTGGATTTGTCGGGCCAGGGCGTGCAGGGAACGCACGCGACGACGCTGCTGAAGACGCCGGGGGGCGCGGATCCGGAATCGCTGCATTCAGTGGCGCTGGGACCGTACGGCGTATATATCGGGAAGGTGCAGTAAAGGTCAGGCCGAGTTGGAGTCCTGCCGCGCGACGGCGGGACTCCGCTCGCGCCACGGGCAGTGGCGGCAGCCGGAGCCGCAGCACACTCCGCGCCGGCGGTGGTATGCCTCCGTGAAGACAACGTAGGGACCTTCGCGGTAGAAGTCTTCGCCTTCGACGAGCGGACGGTCTGGGGCGGTTGCGTTGGGAGCGGGATCAGGCAAGCGCGCCGCCTTCGAGTTCGCGCGGCTCGAACGCAAAGGCGCCCGGGACAGGCATTTCGAGGATTGTGGGTTCGGGCGCGGCTTCGGGCAGCGGCAGGGTGACGGTGTTGCCGGCGATGGAGGGCGTGCGGTCGCCAGGAATGACGACGCCGACGAGGTTCATGGGATCGGCGGCGGCCAGGGTGAGCGGCGGCATGTCCGCGAGAGAGCGGGTGCGGTTGGCACGGAGGCTCCGGGCGGCATCGGGCAAGGCAAACTGCTCGCCGCCAAAGCCGGAGACAAAGCGGCCACCGCGGACGAGACCGCGGGCTTCGAGGCGGCGGAACATGCCGACCAGCTCGCGCCAGGGCGGTACGGTGGTTTCGCGCGCGAGCCCGTCGCGGAAGACGATGCCGTAGCGGCGCAGGAGCATGTGGCAGGCGGATTCGAGCTGAGCGTCGCGGCGGACGGCGGCCTGGGTCGCGGCTTCCGCGGCGGCTGCGGAATTGCGCGAGAGGGGAACGCCGGGCTGCTGGCCGGGATCGGCGAGGAGCGCCCAGCGGCCGGAGGCGTGGCGGGCGGCGGCTTTGGTGCGGCCGGGCGCGGAGAAGGCGCGTTTGCGGCGCGGATCGATGAGCAGGCGCAGGCTGTCGAAGCCGTCGGCGTTGACCAGCCCGGCGGCGACCAGCTCCCACAGGGCGCGATGGACGTCTTCCGGCGCGACGCCGAGCAGGCGGATGAGGTCGGCGGAGAACATGGCGCCGCGGTCCGACAGGCAGGAGCGCACGCGATTGCCAAGCTCGCTGAGGCAGGCGCTGAGGGTGGTTTCGGGAATTTGCCGCCGCGACAGGCACAAATCCATCCAGAGGGCTTCTTCACGCACGAAAAACGTCACGGGCGCCATGCTCGTGGGCACCACGCGACGGGGTCCGCCGCTGGTGGGGTCGGCAAAGGCGGGGTGCGGGGAGATGCGGCCCCAGCCCACGGCTCCGGTGAGGCAGAGGGCGTCGAGCCAGCGGGGATCGTAGCCGGCGACGCGCTGGGGCAGCAGCGAGCGCTCCCATTCGGCGGCAGGGGCTTCAAAGCCTTCGAGAGCGCGCAGTGCGTCGAGAAGCCCCTGCTCACCGCCGAGCTGGCGGCGCTCGCCGAGGTGTTGCCAGTCGAGGAGGAAGCGCATGTAGACGGCGGGGGTGACCGGCTCGATCTGCTGGCGGAGAGCGTCCAGGGTGCGTTTGTGGATGCGCTGGAGAATGCGGCGCTCGCACCACTCGATTTCGACGTCAGGGATTGCGGTTTGCCCGGGCGGGGCTTCAAAGACGCCGCGGAGGATGGTTCCTGTCGATTCGAGGCGCACCATCTGGGTCCAGACCGGGGCCGGATCGAGGCCGAGACGCGCGGCGAGGGCGGCGGAAGTGGTCGGACCGACGATTTGTAACCACCCCTGACACGTTTTGCGGAGAATGTCACTGTAATTGGGTAATTCCGTACGCATTTTGCACATTTCCACAGCGAATTCCACAGTGGGCCGTAACGTGCTAAACCATTCAGTCCGTTCGGCTGCGACGTAATATTCGCGTCCGGCGGCATGGGCGAGGGTGACGCGTCGGTCTCGTTCCAGACGGTCGAGGAAAAGGGGCCAGCCGCGGGCACCTGGATGGTCCAGAATGGCTGCGGGGACCACAACCAGAGCGCAGAGGAGATCGTGCAGCTCGTGCTCGTCGCGAATGTCAGGCCAGACCTCGGCGCGCACTTCGGCGATGGCCTGGGGCGAGAGGCGTCCGGCTTCGCCGAGGACGGAATCGGGGAGAACGCCACGGAGCTGGACGGCCCGGGCGCGGCGCTCCTCGAGGCCGGCATCGTCGAGAAAGGCGTAGGGGTTGGCGTTGATCAGCTCGTGGGCGAAGGCCGACGGCGTCGTGGTATCGACGGCGACGCAGCGGATCTGGCCGGAGTGCATGGCGGCGAGGACAGCCTTCAGACCTTCGAGGTCCATGGCCTCCTGCAGGACATCGCGCATGACCTCCTGGACGAGGGGATGGTCCGGAATCTGGATATCGCCTTCGATGTTCTCAAAGCAGGCGGCGGCCTGGGGAAAGACGCTGGCGAGAAGATCGTCGCTGCGCATGCGCTGAATCTGCGGCGGGACTTTTTTACCTTTTTGAAACCGTAACAGTTGCAGACTCCGACCGGCGTCCCAGCGCCAGCGGGTTTTGAAGATGGGCGAGGCGAGAGAGGCTTGCTCCAGCAGCTCGGTGACGGTTTCGGTGGTGAGGAAATGAAAGACGTCGCTGAGGGGGAAGCTGTGCTGCTCGGCCAGACAGATGTTCAGGCCGTTGTCGGTGGCCGCCGCCTGCAGCTCGAAATTGAAACCGCGGCAGAAACGTTTGCGCAGGGCGAGGCCCCAGGCTTTATTGATGCGGCCGCCGAAGGGTGCGTGCAGGATGAGCTGCATCCCGCCGCCCTCGTCGAAAAAGCGTTCTGCAACGATGGTGGTGACAGAAGGCACGACGCCCAGGACGGCGCGTCCGGCGACGACGTAGCCGATGAGCTGTTCGGCGCCCGCGTCGTCAAGGCCGCACTCCTCTTTCAGGAGAGCTGCGGCGGCGCCGACTTCCGGCGTGGCCTGGCTGATGTAGCCGGGGAGCACATTGCGCGTGCGGCGGTCGATTTCTTCGCGCAGCTCGGCGACAAATTCCGACAGTTCGCGGGTGCGCTGGGGGGCTTCGCCGAACCAGAAGGGCAGCGTCGGCGGGGCGCCATGGGCGTCTTCGACGAGAACGCGGCCGGCAGTTTCAATGCGCTGAATGCGCCAGCTGGCATTGCCCAGCTGAACGACATCGCCGGGCGAGGAGTCCACGGCGAAATGCTCGTCGAGGGTAGCGATCTGCACGCCGTCGGGCTGCAGGATGACCGGGAAAATCGCGGCATCGGGGATGGCTCCGCCGTTGGTGATGGCGGTGGTGCGGGCGCCGCGCCGCGCCTGGATGCGGCCCTGGACGCGGTCGCGCAGCAGATAGGCGCCGTAGCGGCCGCGGCTGGACTCGATGCCGTCGGTGAGGAGGCAGAGAGCCTGATCGAAGATTTCCCAGGAGAGGGCGCGATAGGGATGCGCGCGGCGGAAGACATCCCAGAGGGTGCGCTCTTCCCAGGGCTCGGCCGAGCAGGCGGCGACGATCTGCTGGAGGAGGACGTCGAAGGGCTGGGGCGGAATCTCCAGCCGGTCGAGGACGCCGGAGCGCATGGCGCGGACGAGCGCGGCCTGCTCCATGAGGTCGTCACGGGTGACGGCAAAGAAGCGGCCTTTGGGGATGGCGCCGCGCCAGTGTCCGGCACGGCCGACGCGCTGCATGCCGACGGAGATGGCGCGGGGCGACTGGATCTGGCAGACGAGGTCCACGGTGCCGATGTCGATGCCGAGTTCGAGCGAAGCGGTGGCGATCAGGACGCGAATTGCGCCGCTTTTGAGGCGGTGCTCGGCATCGAGGCGCAGCTTGCGAGACAAACTGCCGTGATGGCAGGCGACGTTTTCTTTGCCGAGGCGTTCGCCCAGAGCAAAGGCGAGGCGTTCGGCCATTTTGCGCGTGTTGACGAAGACCAGGGTGGAGCGATGTTCGAGGGTGAGCTGGGTGAGCCGGTCGTAGACGCTCTCCCAGATGGCCATGGTGGCGACGGAGCCCAGCTCATCGGTGGGAACTTCGATCCCGAGGTCGAGCTGGCGGCGCTGGCCGGCCTGAATGATGCGCACCTCGTCGCCGCGCGTGCCGCCGAGGAACTGCGCGACCAGCTCGATGGGGTTCTGGGTTGCGGAGAGGCCAATGCGTAACGGTTTCGGATACGAAAGCAGGCTGGCGCCGGCCAGAAGGGCATTTTCACTGGTGACGAGCGCGTCCAGGCGCTCCAGGCTGAGAGACAGGTGGGAGCCGCGCTTGTCGTCGGCCACGGCGTGAATCTCATCCACGATGACGGTGTGGACGCGGCGCAGGTGCTCGCGGCTCTGCTGCGCGGTGAGCAGGATGTAGAGCGACTCCGGCGTGGTGACGAGGATGTGGGGGGGCGTTTTCAGCATGGAGCGGCGCTCGGCCGCAGGGGTATCGCCGGTCCGGACGGCCGCGCGCACGGGCGGGCAGAGGTAGCCGCGCTCGAGAGCCAGCTCCTGAATTTCGCGCAGCGGCGTCTCGAGGTTCTTCTGCACGTCGTTGGAGAGGGCCTTGAGGGGCGAGACGTAGACGACTTCGGTCTCGCAGCCGAGGCGGCCGTCGAGCGCCTTGCGGATGAGGCCGTCGATACAGATGAGAAACGCGGCCAGCGTCTTGCCGGAGCCGGTGGGGGCGGAAATGAGCACCGGCTGCTGTTGCAAAATGACCGGCCAGCCGGCTTCCTGCGGCTCGGTGGGCGTGCCGAAGCGGCGGACGAACCACTCCTGGACGAGGGGATGCGCCCAGGCGAGGCTGTCGGGAATGGGCAGGTCCGGAAGGCTCTCCGGGACTGGGGTCACCGGGGACAACATCTGCCTATTCTACCGCGGATGTTCGATTCTTCTTCGCCCCGGGAGACAAAGGAAATACCGAAGATTTCCTTTGTATATACATGTCGGCGCGCGTACACTGCGTCATCCCCCAAGGAGGCTGTATGGGCAAGATCAATATGGGCCGCTGGATCCTGGGTGGCGTAGTTGCCGGTATTGTTGTGAATCTGCTGGGCTATGTCGTGGATGGCCTCATGCTGGCGCCGCGGTGGGCCGTGAACATGAGCCGGCTGGGACGTCCGGCATTCACGTCGAGCCAGATGGTCTGGTTCAACGTGATCGGCATCGGTCTGGGCCTGCTGGCGGTCTGGGTCTACGCGGCGATCCGGCCCCGCTTTGGCGCGGGGATGCGGACGGCCATTTGCGCGGGCATCGCGGTGTGGGTGGCCACATCGCTGCTGCCGAATGCGACTCTCATGTGGGCAACGGGTCTGTTCAACAATCACCTCACGCTCTACACGACGGCCGGCGCTTTGATTGAGCTGGTTGTGGGCACGGTGGCTGGTGCGGCCCTGTATCGCGAAGAGAGTGTGGCGGAAGCCGGGGCGGCGGCGACCCCGCGGCCGCAGACAGCGCGGGCGTAAAGCGACCGGCTGCACTCGCCGGGATTTTCAACAGGACGAAACGCCGGGCAATATCCCGGCGCGGCGAAGTTGTTTCCTCGGAGCAGCCTGCGCGGACGACGCGGGAGAATCCTCCACGCAGGCTGCCCTTAACTCGATGCGCGGCCGCCTGGAGGCTGGGCAGAGATGAAACGCGATGACCCGTGAGGCGATCTGGCCCTTGCGGTCGATCGACGATTCCTCAGGGGGACCGTGTGAAGCTCGATGAGGCATTTGCCGCGGAACTGCAAAAGAGCGGAGCCAAAGGGGGCTGGATGTATGTGATCTGGCCGCAGTCAGTGGAGTTCTTTGGAACGCGCGGGCTGGTGAAAGTACGCGGAACCGTCGATGGCGTTCCGTTCCGCAGCTCGTTTATGGCGCTGGGCAACGGGCAGCACAAGCTGCCGGTGAAGGCCGAGATTCTCGAATCGATCGGCAAGCGTGCCGGTGATTCGGTGAAGGTCCAGCTCCAGGAGCGGATCGAGGCTGCGCCACGACGGAGGCCCGCCTGAGCCTGTTTCGCTTGCGAGCCGAGAGTGCGCCGGTCACCGCAGGCCCGTTAGCCCGCGCACGGAGTCGAGCAGTTTCTGCGGATCGTAACCGACGCCGTCCTTAAAGACGATCTCCACCTTCTCCACGTCGGCAATGTGCTCGGCGGGATTGCCATCGACGACGACCAGATCCGCGGCCCGGGCGGGCGCGATGGTACCGAAGCGGCTGGTCTGGCCCAGCCAGCGCGCGCCGTTCTGGGTGGCGATATGGATGGCTTCTTCCGGGGTGAAGCCGGCCTCGACGAGCAGCTCGAGATTGCGCTGGTCGCCGAAGCCCGGCAGGACGCCGCCATAGCCGGTGGGATCGCAGCCGGCCATCAGCAAGCCGCCCTGCTTCACAAAATCACGCTCGAACTGCATTTCCATGGTCAGCAGACGCGGCCACAGGGAGGCGTCGGCATGCTCGGCAATTTCGGCGCGAGTGGCCGCGTAGCCGCCCCAGGCATCCGGCAGCAAGGCGGTGCGGACGCGCATTTCCTCGCTCATCGGGGGACGATTCGGCACAAAGCTCTCGAAGATAGCCAGGGTGGACGTGACGGCGACGTGGTGCGCGATCAGATCGCGGATCGTGCCCTGGATCTTCGGACCTTCGACGTCCATTTTCGCCAGTTCCATTTGCGGAGGCCCCTGGCCGGGGCAGACGCCCTCCTTTTTCCGGGAGTAGAACTCCGTATCCACGGCGAGGCCGTGCTCCAGGTTATCGATGCCCAGCGAGGCCGCCTCCTGAAAACCGACGGCGCAGAGGTGCCCGGTGATCCTGAGGCCGTGCGCGTGGGCGCGATCGATGGCCGCCTTCAGCTCAGCCGGCGTGATGTGCATGTACCCCTTGAAGGAGGTCATGCCCTCGGCCGACCAGTAGTCCACCAGCCGCGCGGCGTCTTCAGGGCCGGTCAGCGTGTGGAGCTGCGGGCCGAGCGAGGGTGCTCCCTCCAGATAAGGACCGGTGAGAAACAGCTTCGGCCCGGGCATCTTGCCGGAATCAATGTCCTGTTTGATGGAGATATCGGTATAGGGCTCCAGACTGCCGGCGGTTCGGGCCGCGGTGACGCCCGCGGCGAGGTAGAGACGGGGGGCGCTGTCGGCCATCTCGCCATAGAGAGGCAGCAGGCCGGGTCCACCGTCGGGCAGCGGATAGAAGAGGTGCTCATGCATGCCCACCAGCCCGGGAAAGACGGTCTTGCCGGCCAGATTCAGAACGATCGCTCCTTCCGGGCGAGGGGGCGCCGCGTAAGGCATGCCGACAAAACTGATTCGGCCCTTCTCGATGACGAGCTCCTGGTCGTCGCGCGCGGGGGCGCCGGTGCCGTCGATGACGCGAACATGCTCGAGAACCAGAACGGGCGCATCGATTTTGACGTACGGTTGCAGCGCAGCCGGTACCACCGCAACGGGAGGACTGGTTTCCTGGGTCGCGCCTGTTCCGCTCAGAATCATTCCCAAAGCCGCAATGGCCGCAATGCGCCGCATGGTGCACCTCACCGTTCGGGATGGCATCCGTTTGATTCGGGGGGGACCCTCCACTATCCGGGGCATCGGCGGCTGCGTCAAGCCAACTTGCGAGCCTCTACACTCAAAAGAGCCCATGCCCGAACTTCCCGAAGTCGAAACCATCGCGAACGGCGTCCATCGGCGGATTCGCGGCGACAGCATCGTCTCTGTCTGGTTCAGCCACTATAAGGAGCCGTTCAAAACCCCGCCGGCGGAGATGGAGGCGGCGCTTGCGGGGCTGCGGATCGCGCGCGTGGCTCGGGTGGGGAAACACATCGTCTTCAATCTGGCAGCGAAGGCGGGGAGCAAGATCGCGGTGCAGTGGGTCGTGCATCTGGGCATGACGGGGCGTTTGCTGGTTTCCGCGGCGAGCGTGCCGGTGCCGCAGCACACGCATGCGATTCTGCGGCTTGCCTCCGGCCGGGAGCTTCGCTTCGTCGATCCCCGGCGCTTTGGACGTCTTGCTTTGCATGCGGTGGAAGCGGGGACGTTCGCCGGTCCAGGGCGCGAACCGCTGACGATCACTTCGGCGGATTTTGCCGCGCTCTTTCGGGGGCGCAAGCTCGCCATCAAGCCGGCTCTGCTGAACCAGTCGCTGCTGCAGGGGGTGGGGAATATCTACGCGGATGAGAGCCTGTTTCGCGCGAAGATCCGGCCGACGCGCCAGGCCGGGCGGCTGAACCGGGAGCAGCTCGAGCGGCTGCACACCGCGCTGCGAGGGGTGCTGCGGCGGGCCATTCAGGCGGGGGGCTCCTCCATCTCCGATTACGTGGACGCGGATGGGGCCGAGGGGTTCTTCCAGATCCAGCACCGGGTCTATGGGCGGGAGGGGCTGTCCTGCCGGGTTTGCGGCACGCCCATTCGGCGGATCGTGCTGGGGGGACGCGGCACTCATTTCTGTCCCCACTGCCAAAGGTGACCCTGTTGCCGAAGTTATGAATTTGTGGACCCGGTGGATTCTGTTCTACGGGAATCGGAATGACCGAGGTGCCTTGTTGGCGGTTAAATCATTGATTTCAATGATCAAACAAAACGGCATGAGAATTGCACATCTGTAGGGCGCCAGCGACGCATGCGCCCCGGAAACGGGGGGGTGTGCGACACAAAAGGATTCCGGCTGCTGAGAGCTTTATCTTTGAAGATTCTGCCCCGGCCGGAATGAACTACCGTCCTGATCCATCGCTTCTCGATTTGGATGAAGGGCACTTCAGGGAGGCCAGTGACTGGCCGTCACACGGGGAAGCCATCCGGCTGTCGGGTGGCTTTTCTGTTGTGTGGAAGAGAGGGATGGGGCGAACCGCCTTAGCATCGGTCCCCAAAGTACCCGCATCAAAATACTTGTCAGGCCCGGGCGCCGAGAGTAGTATGATCTTTACCTATCGAGCGGCTGACGCCACGCTGGTAGTTCCGCGAGGTTCGCCGCCATTCTCGAGAGTCAGGTATCATCCCCGGGAGTTGCTCTCCGCGGCTGCGTTCACGGTCAGAGCAGAAACCCCCGGATGTGAAGGTTGAACCAGAATTAGACGGCAACTCAAGTACGTTCCGTTGATCGGCGCGGCATTCGGTTGCGTTCCCCCTGCTACGGCGGGAGGCCTGGGCGGCCACCCCACGGCAGGCGAGGAACCCAGCACATTCTCGCACCGCACGCAATCCTTTCCGAGCCCGTGTGTCGGGACATGTCCCACACGTTTGGTCCGGAGCTGACGAATTTACGTTCCCAATTCACGGAAGACCGGCGGGTCGCCACCTTTTTGCAAGGCTGAAGGCTGACCGGGCCGGGCCGATGAGGAAACAGGAACCCGAACCCCCAGGATCAATGCACCAGGAAGTGCACGCATGACAACAGAGCAGAACCAGCCTCAGCCTCCGGCTGAATATCCGGCCCAGGCACAAGGCCCCAATGCGGGGCAGTCCGAAGGACAGGGCGCCCACCGCCGTCGCCGCCGCAGGCGCAAGAACAAGCGCGGTGGAGGCGGGCCGGCCGCGGGGCAGAATGCGCAGCCCGCCCAGAGTCAGCAGGCGGCGCCAGCGCAGCCGCAGGCTCACGCACATAAGCCCAAACCTCCCAAGCCCCAGCCATCCAGCCAGCAGCGGTTCTTTAAGAACAACGGCAACGGCCAGCAGCAGGGCGGAGGCGGAGGGCGGCGCCGCAATAAGCCGCGGCGCGAGCGCGTCTTCGTGGGCCCCATGGACCACAGTTATCGCACCGTGAACGGGAATGTGGCCGATGCGCCGCCGTCCACCATCGAGCTGCGCAACGGCAACAACGGCAGCGGCCATTACGCGGAAAACGCTGCCGCCTGGGAACCGCCTCCGCCGCCCGTCCGCGAGGACGCGCCGGTGCGCATCTTCCTCTTTATCGAGGACCTGTTCTTCTTCGCGAAGATCAATGAAACCGCGCGCAAGCTCGGCATCAAGGTCGCCTTTGTGAAGAACGAACCGGAGACCATCGCCCGCATCATTGAGGCGCCGGAAGACGAAAAGCCGTCGCTGATCGTCTTCGATCTGAACAACACGGCGGCCAAGCCCATGACGCTGATCCCGAAGTTCAAGACGAAGCTGAAGAAGGGCACCTCGGTGATCGGCTTTCTCTCGCACCTGCAGGGCGACCTGAAAGCCAAAGCGGTGGAAGCCGGCTGCGACATCGTGATGCCGCGCTCGGCCTTCTCGCAGAATCTGCCCACGCTGCTGCGGCGCCACGGGCTCGACGAGGAAGAAGAAGCGGAATACGCGATGTAATCGCGCAGGTCGCAGGAAAGCCCCGGCTACGGCCGGGGCTTTCTTTTGTGCGGCTGCAACAATGGGAACCCCCTCCAGGAGCCTGATATTCTGCTCCCGCCAGGATTCCCGTGCAGAGGGTCGATTGTCGGAGTCGCCGGATTCGCGACCGGCAACAGTGCCTCCCTGCGGCGCAACGCCGCGTCTCGCACTGCCTTTCGGTATCCAATGGCATCAGAATCGAGCATCGTGGCATACCGATCTACAACCAGTCGCTCCGGCAGGGACGAGCCGCCGGCCGCGGCCGCGCCCGGGCACCCCCGGATTGCGGGATCCGGCGAAATGGCCGAGCGCATCCGGAATCACGACTGGAGCCGGACGCCGCTGGGCCCGATCGCGGATTGGCCTGGGGCGCTGGTCATTCTGGCGAATAACCTGTTGGGAACGCGGCTGCCCATGATCCTGATGTGGGGCGAAGCGCTGACCCACATTTACAACGATGCCGTCATTCCGGTTCTGGGCGAGGCGAAGCATCCATCGGCGCTGGGCGAACGCGGAGCGGTGGTCTGGCGCGAGGCGTGGCCGATCTCCGGGCCCCAGATTGAAGCCGCTCTGCGCGGGGAAGCCTGCTGGAACGAGGACCAGCACATTCCGATCTACCGCGATGGCCGGCTGCAGGACACCTGGTTTACCTACAGCTACAGCCCGGCACGGGATGCCGAGGGCACGATTCACGGCGTCCTCATCACTTTTCTGGATACGAGCAACCGGGTGGGGGCCAGCCGCGCCCTCCAGCTGGAGCGCCAGCGCCTGCTCGCGGCGTTTCAGCAGGCCCCGGCCTTCTTCGCGCTGCTGAAAGGGCCGGAGCACGTGTTCGAACTGGTCAATCCCATGTACCTCCGCCTCATTGGGGGACGCGATGTGGCCGGTAAGCCGATTCGCAGGGCATTGCCGGAGATCGTCGAGCAGGGCTACGTCGATCTGCTGGACCGTGTTTATCAAACCGGCGAGCCCTTCGTTGGACAGGGGCTGCGCTTTACCCTGGAAGCGGTGGAGGGGCGCCCCGCCGAGGAGCGCTGCGTCGATTTTGTGTATCAGCCGCTGCGCGAGGCGGACGGCAGCATCTCCGGCATCCTGGTTTTCGGCGTGGATCTGACGTATCGCATCCAGGCCGACACTGCCTTGAAGGAGCAGCGCGATCGATTCGGATTTGCCACCGATGCCGCCCGGATCGGCTACTGGTTCTGCGATCTGCCTTTCGACCAGCTCAGCTGGGATTTTCGCGTCAAGGAGCACTTCTGGCTGCCGGCCGACGCGCAGGTAAACATTCGGCTCTTTTACGAGCTTCTGCATCCGGACGACCGCGAGCGCACCCGCCACGCGATTGATGCGTCAATTGCGCAGCACACGGCCTATGACGTGGAGTACCGGACGGTCGCCCCCGACGGGCGCTGCAAGTGGATCCACGCCATCGGGCGCACCGCCTACGACACACGCGGCAACCCGCTTCGCTTCGACGGCGTCACCCAGGACATCACCCAGCTGAAGCAGACGCAGGAGGCGCGCAAGCGGGCCGAAGAGGCACTCATCCGCGCCGAGAAGCTGGCCCTGGTGGGCCGGCTGGCCGCCACTATCTCGCACGAGATCAACAACCCGCTCGAGTCGGTAACGAATCTGCTTTACCTGATCGAACAGGCGGCGACCGACGACGCGGCGAAGATATATTGCCAAACCGCCCAGACGGAGCTGGCTCGCGTCTCCCATATCGTGACGCACACGCTCCGCTTCAACCGCCGGGGCAATGTGGCCGGCGAGGAGAACGTCGCTGAGCTGCTGGATTCGGCGCTGGCGATCTATGAAGCGCGCTTTCGCCACTCCGGTATCTCCCTGCGCCGCGATTACCGCGAGACAGCCCGGGTGCGGTGCGTCGGCTCGGAGTTGCGCCAGGTCTTCGCGAACCTCATCGGCAATGCCTTTGACGCCACCCGCGAGTCGGGCTCCCTGATTCTGCGAACGCGTCGCCAAACTCATGGGCGAACCGGCGAGCCGGGCGTCCGCATTACCATCGCCGATACCGGCCATGGGATCACGCGCGCGACCCGCGAGCGCCTCTTCGAGCCGTTCTTCACCACCAAAGGCGACAATGGCACCGGACTCGGTCTTTGGGTGAGTCGCGAGATCCTGACCAAGCACCATGCCTCCATCCGCCTGCGCAGTTGTTCCGAGCCGGGACGCAGCGGCACGATCTTTTCCATCTGGATCTCCGAGGGGCACCCCGCGGACAAGACGACCCTCCCCGCCTGAAGCGGATCTCTTCGACAAAGAAATCCTGGAAGATCGCTGCTGAAAAGCGCACCCCATAGAACCACCTTCACGCTCAGGGTGCAATAACCCGCGGCGCTCCGGGCGCATCCATCCCTGAGTGCGGCGCCGCACCCCACCGTCATGAATCTCCCTGTCCATCCGCCCGTCCTCCCGATGCTCGCCAAGCGCGTGGAGGCGATGCCGCCGGAGGGCGTGTTCCTCTTCGAACCCAAATGGGACGGCTTTCGCACGCTGGTTTTCCGGGATGGCAACGAGATTCTCCTGCAGAGCCGCGACGAAAAGTCGCTGAATCGCTATTTTCCGGAGTTGCTGGACCCCCTGCGCGATCAACTGCCCGACAGCTGCGTGCTCGACGGCGAAATCGTCATCGCTCGGGAGGGCCGTCTCGATTTCGACGCGCTCCAACTGCGCATTCATCCCGCCGCCTCGCGTGTACGCCTGCTTTCCGAGCAAACGCCGGCTTCGGTTGTCTTCTTTGACCTGCTCTGTGAAGGAAAGAACGACCTGCGCGGAGAAGCTTTCGAAAAGCGCCGGGCCCGTCTGGAAAAAGTCCTTGCCTCGGCGAGCGACCCGCTCCACCTGACGCCGGCTACTCAGGACCGCAACATCGCTCTCGACTGGTTTCGCCGCTTCGAGGGCGCGGGTCTCGATGGTGTTGTGGCCAAGCCGCTCGCCGGCGTCTACGAACCGGACAAGCGCGTGATGCTCAAGATCAAGCATGAGCGCGATTGCGACTGCGTCGTGGCCGGTTTTCGCTGGTACAAGGCGAGCCACGGCACCGCCATCGGCTCACTCCTGCTCGGTCTTTACGATGACGCGGGCGTTCTGCAGCACGTCGGCGTGTGCGCCAGCTTCACAACGGAAAAGCGCCGCGAGCTGGTTCAATTCCTGGAGCCATGGCGAAAAAGCGCGCTCGCGCATCATCCCTGGAAGCATTGGGCCGACTCCGGCGCGAACGGAGGCGACGGCGAGCACCGGATGCCCGGCGGCCAGAGCCGCTGGAGCCAGGGGAAGGATCTCTCCTGGGAGCCGCTGCGCCCCGAACTCGTCGTTGAGGTCGCTTATGAGCATATGCAGAGCGGCCGCTTCCGCCATATGGCGCACTTCCGCCGCTGGCGCGAAGACAAACAGCCCAGCGACTGTACCTATGCGCAGCTGGAAGTGGTGCCGCCGCAGGAGTTGAAGGCGATCTTCCCCCACGCAGGCTGAAGGCCGTCCGGTTACGCCGCTTTCCTGGCGCGCCGCGGACGTGTTCCTGCTCCGGCCGACCCAGGCCCATCGTCGGGATCGGGTTTCTCCTGCGTCGGCCGCAGCGCCTCCGGGAGGTGGCGCAGGTTCACGCGAATGCGCGTCCACGAGGAGGATCGCCCCCGCATTGAGTCCACCAGGACGTCATCGACGGCCAGGCGCTGCGCCGCTTGCGCATGGCGCTCTTTCCACCGCTCCAGACCGGCGAGGGCCGCGTCTTTGCTCGCCGAGTTCGCCACCGTGATTAGCGGCATCTTCTCGCGAGGCTTTGCCGCCTTCTTCGCGCGCGATGGAGCTACCCGCGCTGCCTCACCGTCCATCTTGCGGAAATGAGGGGGCCACGGCGCATCGCCCAGCCCTTCGGCCTCATCCCTGGCGGCCAGCTCCAGCAGTCGCTCCAGCGAACCTGCAGCCGCATCCATCTCTGCATGGGGATCGCCGACTTTCGCGAACCTCTCCGGCATGGTCAGCACCGTGAAGGCTGCCGGGTCGCAGGTCATCACCTCATCCCACGCGAGCGGCGCCGACACCCGCGCATCCGGCACCGGCCGCACCGAATACGCCGAAGCCGTGGTGCGATCTTTGGCGTTCTGGTTGTAGTCGAGAAAAACGCCGTGCCGTTCTTCCTTCCACCACTGCGAGGTCGCCAGCGCAGGGACGCGCCGCTCGACGGCCCGCGCCAGGGCCAGCGCCGCCCGCCGCACCTCCGTAAAACTCCATCGTGGCGAAAGGCGCACCAGGATGTGCATGCCGCGCGAGCCGCTGGTCTTCGGCCATGCGCGCAGCCCGGCGTCATCCAGCACCGCGCGGACTTCGAGAGCCACACGCTGCACATCCGCCCAACCCACACCCGGGCCGGGATCCAGATCCACGCGCATCTCGTCGGGATGGTCGAGATCCGCGGAACGCACCGGATGGGGATGCAGCTCCAGGCAGCCGAGGTTGACGATCCACGCCAGCCCCGCCGCGTTGTCCACCACCAGCTCCTCGGCGGTGCGCCCGGAAGGGAAGGCCAGGGTCACGGTCCGTAGCCACTCCGGCCGGTCCGCCGGCGCGCGCTTTTGGTAGAAGGCCTCGGCTTCCGCGCCGTTCACAAAGCGCTTCAGCACCAGCGGCCGGTCGCGAATGCCCTGCAGCGCTCCTGGCGCGACGGCGAGGTAGTACCGCACGAGATCCAGCTTGGTGAGTCGCGTTTGTTTTGAGAAGTACAGCTTGTCGGGATGCGTGACCCGCACCTCGCGCCCGTCGATCCGGAGCACCTCGACGGGGTCCGCCGCTTTTTTCGTCGCGCTCATGCTCTCGACAGATTTGGATGCGCCTCAGCCGCGCAAGTTCACAAATCCGCCATCGAGCGGGTAATTTCCCCCAGTGATGAAGCTGGCCTCGTCCGAGCAGAGCCACACCGCCAGGTTGGCGACTTCCTCCGGCTCCGCCATCCGCCCAATCGGCTGCGCCTGGCCGAGGACCTCCATCATTTCCTTCTCGCGCCCCGGATAGTTCTTTGCCACGAATCCATCGACGAACGGCGTGTGCACGCGCGCCGGCGAAATCGCGTTGCAGCGGATGTTGTCCCTGAGATAGTCCCGCGCAATGGAAAAGGTCATCGCCAGCACCGCGCCCTTGGTTGTCGAGTAGGCAAAGCGGTCCGGCAGGCCCGCGGTGGCGGCAATCGACGCCATATTCAGGATCACGCCGCCGCTGTGAGCCTTCATGCGTTCGACCACCGCCCGCGTGCAGAGATAAACGCCGCGCACGTTGACGCGCATCAGCCGGTCGAAATCCTCTTCGCTCGTCGAAGCCACCGTGCCCACGTGGGCCACGCCTGCACTGTTGACGAGGATCTGCACCCGGCCGCGCGCGAAAATCGACTCGAATGTCTCGCGTACGCTCGCCGCATCCGAGACGTCACACACGTGGGCTTCGGCCGAGTCGCCCGCTGCCTGAATCGCCTGCGCCGCCGCTTGCAGAGCCGATTGATTCACGTCCAGGAGGTGAACCGGCGCCCCCTCTCGCGCGAATGCCTTCGCAATCGCGAGGCCAATGCCGCTGGCGCCGCCCGTGATCACGGCCTTTCGGCCGCTCAGTTTTCCATCGCCTGCCATGCCCGTGCCGCCTTTACCGGTGCACTCCCACAGGACGCACCAAAGCAGTCATCTTAGTCTCCCGACCCGGGCGACGCCATTCATCGCGCCGGCATGCCGCAGGTTCGCCCCTGGAAAATCCAAAGCTGCGCGGCGCAGCGACGTCGCCCCGGCTATCCTGATTCTCGGAGGAGGACTGTTCCCGTTGAATGACCTGCGTATCACCGGCGTTCGCGTCATCGATCTGCGTTTCCCCACCTCGCGCGAAAGCATCGGCTCCGACGCCGTCAATAAGGACCCTGACTATTCCGCCGCGTACTGCATCCTCGAGACCAACCAGGATCTGTTCGGCTACGGCCTCACCTTCACCCTGGGCCGCGGTACAGAACTCTGCTGCGAGGCGCTGCGCTATCTGTCGCGCCGCGTGCAGGGCCGCACGCTCTCTTCGATCACTGACGACTTCTGTGCCTTCAGCCGCGAGCTGACCGGCGACACCCAGTTCCGCTGGCTCGGGCCGGAAAAGGGCGTGATCCACCTCGCCACGGCGGCGCTCATCAATGCCGTCTGGGATCTCTATGCTCGCGTGGAAAAGAAGCCGCTCTGGCTGCTGCTGGCCGAGATGGAGCCCGAGCGCATCGCCGGCATTATCGACTTCCACTACATCACCGACGCGCTTAACCGCGAAGAGGCCGTCGCACTGCTCGAGGAGCGGCGCGCCGGCATCGACGAGCGGCTCGACGTGTTGCGCACGCAGGGCCTGCCCGCCTACACCACTTCCGCCGGCTGGATCGGCTTCAGCGACGAAAAGATTGCGCGCCTGTGCGACGAAGCGCTCGCCGCCGGATTTACGCATTTCAAACTCAAAGTTGGCGGCGATCCGGACGACGACCGTCGCCGTGCGCAGATCCTCCGCTCGAAGATTGGTGACGCCCGTTTTCTCATGATGGACGCCAACCAGAAGTGGGGCGTTGAAGAAGCCATCCAGCGCACCCGCGAGCTTGAGCCCTTCAATCCCTGGTGGATGGAAGAACCCACCAGCCCGGACGACATCCTCGGCCATGCGCGCATCCGCCGCGAAGTGCCCGGCGTGCGCATCGCGACCGGCGAGCATTGCGCGAATCGCGTCCTGTTCAAGCAATTCATGCAGGCCGAGGCTATCGACGTTTGCCAGATTGACAGCTGCCGCCTCGCGGGGGTGAACGAGAATCTGGCCGTCATCCTGCTTGCCGCAAAGTTCGGCATCCCGGTCTGCCCGCATGCCGGCGGCGTGGGCCTGTGCGAATACGTGCAGCACCTCGCCGCCTTCGACTACCTGCGCGTCTCGGCAACGCTGGACAATCGCGTGGTCGAGTTTGTCGACCACCTGCACGAGCACTTCGTGGATCCCGTCCGCGTGGAACAGGGGCGGTACCGTCTTCCCTCCAAGCCTGGGTACAGCGCCGAGATTTTCCCGGATACGCTGCGCGACTACAGCTATCCCGACGGCTGCATCTGGAGAAATGCATGAAGCTGATCTCGTTCGCCTTCTTTTCCGATCCCACCGCGCGCCCCGGCCTGCTGGTCGGGGACGAAATCCTGGACCTCACGCCGCTCGGTGTTCCCGATACGGTCAGCTCGATCGCCGTCGGGCCCGTCGCCCTTCGTCAGGCCCTCGAGATGCCGGAGACGTCGCGCATTGCCCGCAGCGGCGTGCGCCTGCTCACGCCCATTCCGCGGCCGCCGCGCATCTTCTGCGTCGGCCTCAACTATCGCGACCACGCGATCGAGGCGAAGATGGAGATCCCGAAAGTCCCCACCATCTTCCTCAAGCTGCCCTCCGCCGTCATCGGCCCCGAAGAAACCGTCCGCATCCCCGCAATGACGCAGCAGCCCGACTACGAAGTCGAATTGGCGATCGTCATCGGGAAAGCCGGACGCGATATTCCCAGGGAGAAATGGCGCGAGCATGTCTTCGGCTACACCATCCTCAACGACGTGAGCGCGCGCGATGTGCAGCTCGCCACTTCGCAGTGGACCCTGGGCAAGAGCTTCGACACCTTCTGTCCCATTGGCCCCGCCATCGTCAGCCAGGATGAAATTCCCGACCCGCACGCGCTCGACATCCGCCTCTCCATCGGCGGCGAAGTCCTGCAGCACTCCAATACGCGCGAGCTGATCTTTAAGGCTCCGGAATTGATCGCGTACCTCTCCTCGATCACGCCGCTCGAACCCGGCGACATCATCAGCACCGGCACGCCGGCCGGCGTTGGACTGGGCCGTACGCCAAAGCGGTGGCTGCAGCCCGGCGAGACCATGACCGCGGAAGTCGAAGGCCTGGGCCAGCTCATCAATCCAGTCGAGGCAGAGCCCGGTGGGGCAGGGAATTGATGGACTCTCGCCCCGCGGCCCTTCCCCCCGCGGCTCCCGGCTCGGCTCGCGCCACGCTCACCGAGCCGCGCTACATCGTGCCGCTGATTCTGGTCACGACGCTCTTTTTTCTCTGGGCTGTCGGCGTCAATCTCAACGACATCCTCATCCCGCACCTGCACCGCGTCTTTCATCTGACCGACTTTCAATCTTCTTTCGTTCAGGTCGCCTTTTTCGGCGGATACTTCCTTGGCGCATGGCCCGCGGGCAAGATCGCCGAGCGCCTCGGTTACCAGCGCGGCATCGTTCTGGGGCTCATCATCTGTGCCGCCGGCGCCTTCCTCTTCATCCCTGCCGCCTACATCCACGTTTACTATGCCTTTCTCATCGGGCTCTTCATCATGGCCTGCGGGCAGTCCTTCCTCGAGGTCTCCGCGAATCCTTATGTCACTTTCCTTGGTCCGCCGCAGACCGCTGAACAGCGACTCAACCTGGCGCAATCCTTCAACGCGCTGGGCGCCGTGCTCACGCCCGTCTTTGGATCGGCGCTCATCCTGGCGCGCGCGCACGAGTTCGCCGGCAGCGGTAATCCCGCGGCGGCCGAGGTCGCTATTGTGCGCCTGCCGTATCTCATCATCGTCTGCATTTTTCTGGGAATGGCGGGGATCATCGCGCTTGCGCATCTGCCCCGCATCTCCGTCGAATCCGCGGACGGCAATACCGCCGGGGCGCACGACGCGCTGCATTTTCCGCACCTGATCAAAGGCGTGGCCGCGCAATTTTTCTACGTGGGCGCGCAGGTGGGCGTCGCCAGCTTCGTCATCCGCTTCGTGGAGTTCGCGCACCCCGGCACCACGGACGTCCAGGCCGCGAACTACCTCAAGCTGCACCTGCTCGCCTTCATGATTGGGCGCTTCGGCGGATCGGCCCTCATGCGCCGCATCGCGCCCGCCCATATGCTCGCCGCGTTTGCTGTCGGATCGCTGGCGTCGGTCGCGCTCGTCCTCACCTCGCGCGGCCCTGCAGCGCTGGTGGGCATCGTGCTGCTCGGCTTCTTCCACTCCATCATGTTCCCGACCATCTTCGCGCTCAGCATCCGCCACCTCGGGCCGGCCACGCACAAGGGGTCATCGCTGCTGGTCATGGCCATCATTGGCGGAGCCGTCTGCCCGGCCATCATGGGCCGCATCTCGGACGCGAGCAATATCCAGATGGCGTTCTTCGTCCCGCTCGTCTGCTACTGCTTCGTTCTCTACTTTGGACTCAGCGGCTACCGCCCCAGCCACACGCCCACCCTTGCTGCTGAAGCTGGCTGAGATGTATGGCAGCCGCCGCGGCCCGGGTCTTCTGTAACCTGTAACCCGCAACCTGTCCTACTCGGCTCTCAGCGCCTCCATCGGATCCACATTCGCCGCGCGCCGCGCGGGAACATACGCTGCCAGCATGCCGCTCAGGAACAGCAGCACCGCCGCCCCGGCCAGCGTCCAGCCGTCATGCGCCTGCACTCCGTAGAGGAATCCCCGCACCAGCCGCGCCGACGCCCACGCCAGTCCCGCGCCCACCGCTACACCGATCAGCAGCATTCCGCCTGCCTGGCGAAGGACCAGCCACGACAAATCCGCTCGCTGCGCACCCAGCGCGATGCGCAGTCCCAGCTCGCGTGTGCGCTGTGAAACTACGTAGGCCAGCAGTCCATACAGCCCCGCCACGCACAACAGCAGCGCCGATCCGCCAAAGATCTCCAGCAGGTGCGCTGCCAGCCGCTGGCTCCCGAACGAGTCTTCGACAATCTGGTCCATCGTCGAAAACGTCGAGTTCGCCAGCTCCGGGCTGGCCTGTTTCAGCACCGCGCGAATCTCCGGGATCATCTCGGCTGTGGGCCGGTTCGTGCGCACCGCCAGATCCATTGCAATCGTCGACGGTTGATAACTCATGGTATTCGGCTTGAGCTGGCAGAGGCACGGGTCCACCTCCGGCTGCGACGGCCGATCGACCCGCACCTGCCGCTCGTCGTCCAGCACTCCAATCACCCGTGCCTTGGGCGCACCCTTCTGCACGCTCCACAATCCCATCCCGACCACCGACCGCGGATCGTGCTGGTTGGGCGCGAACTCCCGCGCAAAGGCCTCGTTCACCACCACCACGGGCGCTGAGTTTGGTGTGTCCTCGGCATTGTAGAAACGCCCGGCCAGCATCTTCATGCCGAAGATCGACTGAATCTGCGGCGACACCGGCTTGAGCCCCGCCGTAATCATCTGCCCATTCAGGCGCAGGGACAGCATGATATTGAAGGTCTGCCCCAGCGGCACTTCGCTCATCATGCCTGCCATCCGGACCCCGTGCAGTTGCTGCACCCGTTCCAGCAGCGGCTGATACAGGCTCGTCACCACGTTATTGTCGGCGTAGCGATAGGTTGGGATCGACAGATTCGCCACCACGATGTGATCGGTCCTGTATCCGAGCGGCACGTGGCGCAGCGTATAGATCGTCCGCAGCAGCAGCCCGCAGGCCACCAGTAGCGTCAGCGACATCGCCACCTCAATCGCGACCAGCGCGCTGCGCATTCGGTTGTGACGGCGCCCCGCGCCGGTCTGCTGGCCGCCCTGCTTCAGCGCCGGCTCGATGGGAGCGCGCACCGCCAGCAGGGCCGGCCATGCCGACGACACCACGGCCGTCATCAGCGTCAGCCCGCAGAGCATGGCCAGAATCGCGACGTTCACATGCGTCGAGAAATCCACGTTCAGGTGGATGGACGCGACGCTGCCCGTGATCCGAATCGCCACCAGCGCCAACGCGATGCCCAGCGCCGCCGCGGACGAGCTCAGCACCAGTCCTTCCACCATCATCTGCTGCAGCACGCGCCCGCGGCTCGCGCCCAGCGCGCCGCGCATGGCAATCTCCCGCTGCCGCGCCGTACTCCGCGCCAGCAGCAAATTTGTAACATTCACGCTGGCAATCAGCCACAGGGCCCCCGCCGCCGCGAGCAACGCCAGCAGGGCTTTGCGGATGTCCGCGCCGACCAGCGTATCGCCGTAGCGATCCACCTTCACCAGGTTGCGATAAGCGCGCTGCTCCGGATCGGTGTACTGAGCCGCCACCTGCTTCTGGATGGTCGCCATCTCGGCGCGCGCGGCTTTCACCGTCACCTCGGGCCGCAGCCGCCCCATCACGGTGTACTGAGCTACGTCGTCCCCGTGGGGGTCGAGCTTTTTATCGTCGCCGTCCAGCTGCCGAACCGTCCAAACCTGGCCAGCCGGGTAGTTGTCATAGGGGAACTGGAATCCGGCGGGCATCACACCCACCACGGTCCAGCGCTGGTCGTTCACCCGTACCTTGCGGCCGACGATCCCCTTGTCGCCGCCGAAGGCCGTCTCCCATACCGCATGGCTCAGCACAATCGAGCCGGCATTCTTCACCGCGCCGAATCCCGGCTGTTCGTCAATGAACCCAGGGCCCAGCGCCGGCTTCGCGCCGAGCACGGCAAACAGATTCGGGCTAACTTCCTGACCGTCGATCTGCAGCGCCGTCGCATTGCCCTGCAGATAATTGCGCCCGTCCATCCCCTTCCAGAACGCGAGGTCCTGAAAGGAATGATTCGCCGCGCGCCATTGCGAGAAGTCGAGCCATGGCGCCCCGCTATTGAATCGCGGGTCGTTTCCATGCTCCGACATCGTTACCAGCTGCTTCGCGTCCTTGTACGGCAGCGGCCGCAGCAGCACATGATCCACCACGGTGAACATCGCCGTCGCCGCGCCGATGCCCAGAGCCAGCGTCCCGATCACCGTCGCTGCAAATCCTGGGCTCCGCTTCATCTGCCGCAGCGCGTAGCGCACATCCTGCAGCAGCCGCTCCGCCCAGACCCAGCCCCACGCCTCGCGCGTCACATCCTTGGCCAGCGCCTGGTTGCCGATCTCCCGGTCCACGGCTGCGCGCGCGTCTTCTTCGCGCTCGCCCCGCGCCACACGATCCTCCATCGCCATGCGCCGATGCGCCTCCATCTCCTCGTCCAGCTCCGACTTCCGCGTATCCATCCCGAAAATTCGCCGCCACAGACTCATCGCGTCCTCCTCGCTACGTCTCCAGAATGGAAGCGATCGCCTCCACCATCCCGCTCCACTTCGCTCTCTCGCTCGCCAGTTGCCGCCGCCCCTCCGCCGTGATGCGGTAGTAGCGCGCCCGCTGGTTCTGCTCCGTCTTCCGCCACTCGGCCGCAATCCACCTGGTGCGCTCCATCCGGTGCAGCGCCGGATAGAGCGATCCGGTTTCTACCTGCAGCACCTCGCTCGACCGGCTGCGCAGGCCCTGGCTGATGCCGTAGCCGTGCTGCGGGCCCCACTGCAGCGTCTGCAGGATCAGCATGTCGAGCGTTCCCTGCAGCAGCTCGATGCGATTCCGATACGGTTCCTTTTCCTTTTTCATGTTGTAGACAATCTACCCCCTGCGCTGTAGATCGTCTACCCCCTGCCCGGGCGGCAACCTGAATTCCGCGTCCGTCTCCTGCGCTATAGTCCGTACACACTCCTTTTTGCCTTCTGAAGGATCCTATGGAACGTTCCCGCCGCCATTTTCTTCTCCAGTCGTCCGCCGGCCTGATCGCTGCGGCCGTCGCGCCCTCGCTTGCTGATCTCGATGCTCAACAGACTCCGCCGGCACCTGGCACGCCTCCCGCTTTCGGCACCGCGCCGGCGGTCGGTCCGGAGGTTTCCCGGGCCACGTTCGCTGAAGCGGAAAAGCTGGTCCGCGTCGAGATGACCGAGCACGACCGCGCCGAAGCCGCGTCCAACTGGCGCCAGTCGATGGCCGCGGTCTACGAGCGCCGCACCGGCCTGCGGAAGGTCGCGCTCGAATCCGGTCTGCAGCCCTGGTCGCGCGTCTCCGCCGTCCAGCCCGGCATCGCGTCAGGCCCGGCGCAGGACCGTTTCGTCCGCAGCACGACCGATCCCGGGCCTCTGCCTGCCTCCGACGAAGACATCGCCTTCGCCCCGGTCACGCGCCTCTCCCGATGGATCGAGAAACGGCAGCTCACCTCGGAACGGCTGACGAAAATTTATCTGGAGCGCCTGCGCCGCTTCGATCCGAAGCTTCTCTGCGTCATCACCCTCACGCCGGACCTCGCGCTCGACCAGGCCCGCCGCGCCGATTCTGAGATCGCCGCCGGCCACTATCGCGGCCCGCTCCACGGCATTCCCTGGGGCGCCAAGGACCTGCTCGATACCGCCAACATTCCCACGACCTGGGGCGCGGAACCCTTCCGCCACCGCGTTCCCGCGAAAAATGCGGCTGTCGTCGATCGTCTCGATAAAGCCGGCGCGGTTCTCATCGCCAAGCTCAGCCTGGGCGCGCTGGCGCTCAACGATGTCTGGTTCGGCGGCCAGACAAAAAATCCCTGGCTTCTCGAAGAAGGCTCCTCCGGATCGAGCGCCGGTCCGGGAGCGGCCACGGCTGCCGGGCTGGTGGCGTTTGCCATCGGCAGCGAAACCGACGGCAGCATCATTGGCCCGAGCATGCGCTGCGGCGTGACCGGCCTGCGCCCCACCTTCGGCCGCGTCGCGCGTACCGGCGCTATGACACTGTGCTGGTCGCTCGACAAGCTCGGCCCCCTGGCGCGCACGGTCGAAGACACGCTGCTCGTCCTCGACGCTATCAGCGGTCCCGATCCCGGCGACCTCGACAGTGTGGCCAGCTATCTGAACTTCGACGCTGCTGAGTCCGTGCGGGGGCTGCGCGTCGGCTATTTCCCCAAGTGGATGAACGAGCCGCCCGCGACCGAGGTCGATCGCGCCGCGCTCGCCACTCTGCCGCGCCTCGGCATGAACCCCGTCGAGGTCTCGCTTCCCGACTGGCCTTACGACTCGCTCGACGTCATCCTCTTTACGGAGGCCGCGGCGGCCTTCGAGGAAATTACGCTCAACCACCAGGTCGATACCATGCGCATGCAGGTCCCCGATGCCTGGCCGAACACCTTCCGCCAGTCCCGCTTCCTCTCCGCCGTCGATTTCGTCCAGGCCGACCGCTTCCGCCGCAAAGTCGCCGAGGCTATGGCCCAGGTCTTCACCCAGGTCGATCTGCTCCTGGTCCCCTCGCTGCGCGACGAGATGCTTACCCTCACGAATTTCACCGGCCACCCTTCGCTGACGCTGCGCGCCGGATTCATCCATGTTTCGGAGGCCCGCAGCGACTGGGCGCCCGATCCCGCGCATCCGCTGCCGAAGTTTTCGCCGCCGCGGCGTGTTCCGTATGGCGTCACGCTGATCGCACCACCGTTTGAAGAAGGGCGACTGGGCGCTTCCGGCATCGCCCTCGAAAGCGTGTTCCGCGTCGCCGGTGAAAGGCCGCCAGGTTTTTGATCTTTCGCCACTTCCGGCAACCCCCGCTCCCTCCTTTCGCATCTCTCGGGAGAGTTCTCTACAATGTTCCGTGTCCGTCCCCCTGTCTCGCCGGGGCCCCTTAGCCATTCCGAGGTTGTTGCGTGAATTCAGGAGAAGCGAGCGCCTTGCCGGAGGTGACGGGGGGCCTCGCCGTCAGCAAGCCTGGAGCGTCCCGGCCGCGTTCCCCCCGCGCATTCAGCGATGTCCTTGCCGGCGGCGGCGAAGTCGGCGATCTGATGCGCGCACTGGATGGGTCGCGGACGCCGCTCGGTCCGATCGACGCCTGGCCGCAGAGCCTGAAGACCGTCGTCCGTCTCCTGCTCACCTCGCGCTATGCCATGTGGATGGGCTGGGGCACCGATCTCACCTTCCTCTATAACGACACCTACGCCCGCATGACCCTGGGCAAGAAGCATCCCTGGGCCCTGGGCAGACCCGCCCGCGAGGTCTGGAAGGAAATTTGGGCGGACATCGCTCCCCGCATTCAGCGCGTCCTCGACACCGGCGAGGCCACCTGGGATGAGGCTCTGCTCCTCTTCCTCGAGCGCAGCGGTTACCGCGAAGAGACCTATCACACCTTTTCCTACAGCCCACTCAGCGGTGACGACGGCCGCATCATGGGCATGCTCTGTGTCGTGACCGAGGAAACCGAGCGAGTGATCGGCGAGAGGCGCCTCAGCTTTCTGCGCGCCCTGGCCGCGGGGCTCAGCGGCGCCATCGTCGAAACCGACGTGCTGGCCGCCGTCGATACCTGCCTCCGCCAGAACCAGCGCGATCTCCCTTTCGCTCTCACTTACCTGTTCCGTGGCGACGACGGCGCCCAGCTCGTCTCCCGCAGCGGCATCGACCGCGGCCACTCCGCCGCTCCGGAGGCAATGTTCCTGGGGGATCACAATGTTCCCTGGCCGGTCGCCGACATGCTCGAACGCAGGGGCATCGTTATCGTGGAAGACCTGCAGCGGCGCTTCCCCGATCTGCCCACCGGCGCCTGGGACCAGCCGCCCAGCTGTGCCGTCCTGATCCCGCTGCAGAAGCAAGGCCAGACGCGCGCCGCGGGCTTCTTCATCGCGGGGCTCAGCCCGGTTCGCCAGTTTGACGCCGAGTACGCCGGCTTCATCGAACTGGTCGCGGGCCAGATCGCCGCGGCCCTGGCCAACGCCGCGGCCTACGAGCAGGAACGCCGCCGCGCCGAGGCTCTCATCGCCCTCGATCGCGCCAAAACCATCTTCTTCTCCAACATCAGTCACGAATTCCGCACCCCACTGACCCTCATGCTGGGCCCGCTCGAGGACATCCTCAACACCCGTGCCAGCAAACTCCCCCCTCTCGAGCTGCACCACATCGCCACCGTTCACCGCAACGGCCTTCGCCTCCTGAAGCTGGTGAATACCCTTCTTGACTTCTCCCGCATCGAAGCCGGACGCGTCCAGGCGCTCTACCGCCCCGTCGATCTCGCGGCGCGCACCACCGAGTTGGCCAGCGTTTTCCGCTCCGCGATGGAGCGGGCCGGTCTGGCCTATCAGGTCGCCTGTGAACCGCTTCCTGCGCCGGTCTACATCGACCTGGACATGTGGGAGAAGATCGTCCTCAACCTGGTCTCCAATGCATTCAAGTTCACTCTCGAAGGCGGCGTGTCGGTAACGCTGCGGGCCGTCGGCGATTCGGCCGAGCTGGCTGTCGGCGATACCGGTACCGGCATTCCCGAATCCGAGCTGCCTCGAATTTTTGAGCGCTTCCATCGCATCGAGGGCGCCACCGGGCGCACGCACGAGGGCACCGGCATCGGCCTGGCTCTGGTCGATGAGCTGGTCCGTCTGCACGGCGGCACTGTCTCTGTGGAGAGCCGCATGGGCCAGGGAACCACCTTCCGCATTCGCATCCCTTTCGGGACCGCGCATCTGGCGCCGGACCGTATTGCCTCCGCGGGTCAGGGCGCCGAAGTTTCCCTCGGCGCCGCGCCGTACGTGCAGGAGGCGCTGCGCTGGCTCCCGGGCGGCCATTCCGGCGAAGAGGAGTTGCTGAAGGATCTCGCCAACGAAGATTCGGGGCCTTTTCTCGATCCACCCCCGACGGCCGGCGCGCCCCGAGCCCGCGTCCTGCTGGCCGACGATAACCGTGACATGCGCGAGTACATCCAGCGGCTCCTGGGCCGCCATTATCAGGTCACCACCGTCGCCGACGGCGAGCAGGCGCTCCGCGCTGCCATGGAGAATCCGCCCGATTTGGTCCTCACCGATGTCATGATGGCCCGCATGGATGGCTTCGCCCTGCTGCGTGCACTGCGCGCGGAACCCCTTACCACCGCTGTGCCCGTGGTCATGCTTTCCGCCCGCGCCGGCGAAGAAGCCGAATCGGAAGGACTCGAAGCCGGCGCCGACGATTACCTCGTCAAGCCCTTTACCGCCCGCGAACTGCTCGCCCGCGTCGGCTCCCACATCGCCATGCACCAGCTCCGCGTCGAGCTCACCCGCCGCGAGCACGAGTTGCGCACCAAAGCCGAAGACGCCGAGCGCCAGTACCGCTCCATTCTCGAGAGCATCTCCGAAGGTTTCATCTTTCTCAATCGTGACTTTCGCATCCTCTATGCCAACGAGCAATCGGCGGCCCTGAGCGCGCTGCCGGTTGCGGAGATGCTCGGCAAATCCGCGTGGGACATCGCTCCCGCGCTCCTCGAGACGAAATTCGGCGCAGCCTTCCGCCAGGCCATGGAAACCGGCGAACCTGTTCAGGTGGAAGACTATTACCCTCCCTCCGGCCGCTGGATCCACGCGAATGCTTATCCCGGTCCGGAAGGTCTGTCCATCTTCGCCCAGGACATCACCGAGCGCCGTATTCAGCAGGAAAAGCTTCTCCTCTCGGAAAAACTCGCTGCCACGGGCCGTCTCGCGGCCACCATCGCCCACGAGATCAACAATCCGCTGGAATCCGTCCTGAATCTCATCTACCTCGCGCGCACCTCCCGCGCCGAAATGGAAAAGATTCGCGAATATCTCTCTACTGCCGAAAAGGAACTGACCCGCGTCTCTCACATTGCCCGTCACACCCTGGGCTTCTACCGCGAGACCTCCGTGCCTTCGCCGATCGACCTGCCCGCCCTCCTCGAAGAAGTCCTCACCGTCTACGACAGCCGGCTGCGCGCTTCGGGCATTCAGGTCACCCGGGATTTCGTGATCGTTCCCAGCGTCCGCGCCCTCCGCGGAGAGCTCCACCAGGTCTTCTCGAATCTGATCTCCAACGCGATCGACGTCATGCGCGATGGCGGCAGGCTCATCCTTTCCATCCGCGAATCCACCGAAAAGCCAGGCCTCCGGGTCACCGTGGAGGACAGCGGCACCGGCATTCCGGCCGCCAATCTGCCGCGCCTCTTTGAGCCCTTCTTCACCACCAAGGCCGGTGCAGGGACCGGTCTCGGCCTGTGGGTTGTCCATCAGTTTGTCGAGTCCTGGGGGGGAACCATCAGCGTTGTGAGCAATATCGAACCGACAAATCATGGAACAACGTTTACGATATTTCTGCCGATGGTGGCTGTCGCAGATTCCCAAAAGAAGTCCAATGCCCCCCCGCCACGGCTGATGTAGGTTTCAGGAGTGTCAGCCTTGCTGGACCCGATTGCCTTCCTGCCCATCGATGGGCCGCCGCCGCCCCTGCACGATCTCTCGGAGGGCGATGGCGCCCAAATTGACCGCGCCGTCCTGCGCGTGCTCGTCGTGGACGATGAGCCCCTGATCGCCCAAACCGTCGCCGCCATCCTGAATGCTCACGGTTTTGACGCCATGGAGGCCCTGAGCGGCGAAGACGCCCTGCGGATCGCTCGGAGCTTTCATCCCGATATCGTCCTCAGCGACGTGCTTATGCCGCGCATGACCGGTGTCGATCTCGGCGTTCGCCTGCGCAACGAGTTCCCCCAGACCCGCGTCCTTCTCTTTTCCGGCCAGGCTGCCACCAGCGAGCTGATGCGCCGCGCCGAGGAGCAGGGCTACCACTTCGAGCTCTTTCCCAAACCTATTCACCCCGATGAGCTCATCGCCCGCCTGCGCGGTCTGAGGTAGAAGGCCTTTGCGCCGGCTGAAATCCGGTCGCCTGCCTCGACCCTGGCGCGCCGCGGCCATGAAAAAATCCATGGCGCCCAACGAATCTTTTTGATTCGAGCGCCAACCTCCGCTGCGCCGCGGCGGAGCGCGCGTCCACCGCTCAAACGCCGTTCCGATGCGGGGCATCACAAAGAGAGAGAGCAGACCCCGTGACAGGGAAATCTATTTTCGAAGGAGAATTATGACCGACGTTGTCAATGAGATCGGCAAGAGCTTCAGAATGAGTGAGACTGAACAAAAAATCCGCTACGGTGTCGGATCCGCTGCCGCGGCGGCCGCCATCTTTGCCCCGCTCAGCTACAAGTGGAAAGGCGTTCTCACATTCATAGCTGCGGAAACCATTCTCTCCGGCATTTACGGCATCTCGCCCGCCAAACGGCTCCTGCACACCTGAAGCGCGAGCGGACGGCAGCCTGCCTGCGCGCTGTCGTCCGCCGTTTTCCCGCCGTGGGATTCCTCCGCATCCCAGCCCGTGGGCGCGCTACGACCGTCGCCTTCGCCTGAGTCCTCCGTATGGGATTTTTCAAAGCTTTCGCGCTCAATGGCGTTCTGATCGCCATCATTGCGCACGGCCTGGTGGGCATCTCCCTCATCTGGGATAAGGTGCTGCTGCAGCGCAAAGGCATGCAGAGCCTCCCCTCGTATGTCTTCTGGCTCGGCGCCATCAGCATCTTTGGCCTCATCCTTATTCCCTTCGGCTTCCATCTTCCGCCGTGGAAAATCGCCGCGCTCGCCTTCGTGGCGGGCTTCTGCGATCTGCTGGCGACCTGGTTCTATTACGCCGCCCTCAAGGCCGGCGAAGCCTCCGAGGAGCTCGCGGCGATGGGTGGCTTCACGCCCCTGGCCACCGTGCTGCTGTCTATCCCTCTGCTGGGCGTCCATCTTCATGGCGGCCAGTTCATCGGATTCATCGTGATGACTCTCGGCGGCTTCGTGATGTTCTTCGCGGAAAAGCTGCCTCTTACCCGCATGCTGCCGCTCATCGTCGCCGCCTCGCTCCTCTTCGGCCTCACCGATGTTCTGCAAAAGCTCGCGTTTAATGCCACCAACTTTGTCTCCGGCTACGTCTTCTTCACCATCGGCACGTTCATCGGCGCCATGGCTCTGCTGCTGCGCCCCTCCTGGCGCCGCCAGATTTTTAAGAATTCCGAGGAAGCGCCGCCCCGCAGCAAAGCCGGCTACATGATCAACCGCTTCGTCGCCGGCGTTGGATCGTTCCTGGTCGTCTTCGCCGTCAGCCGGACCTCGCCCTCGATGGTCGAAGCCATCTCCGGGGTTCGCTACGTCATCATCTTTGTGTTGGCCTGGGCCATCACCATGTGGCGGCCCTCCTGGTTTCGCGAGAGCTTTAACCGCCGCGCTCTCCTGATCAAAGCCCTCGGGACGGCCCTGGTTGTGGCCGGGCTGATCCTTGCAGGCCTGCAGGGGAGCTCTGTTGGGTCGGGAGGACCGAGTTAGGCGCCGGGCCGGGCCCCGACTTTACCGCCAGAATCACCCCCGCCGTCACGCACATCACCCCGACCCAGCGTTTCCACGGCACATGCTCGTGCAGAATAAAGCGCGCTCCCAGCGTGTCCACGACAAAGCTCAGCGCCGTTGCCGGCACGGCCGCGCTCAGCTGCGCCACGCTCAGCAGCGCCAGGAGCGAGATGAACGCCGTCACGTACAGCGCGCCCCCCAGAATCACCAGCTTGCGCCGGAGAATGTATTTGATCGCCTGCACCACGCCCCATGGGCCGAAATGCGGCATCGCCCCAGCCTGCGACATTCCCTTCGCGCACAGAATGTCGCCCGCCGAGCTGGCGAACACCGTCAGCAGGATCAGCCCCCATTTCATGGTTCGGTGCCCTCCGGGTAATGCTTTGTCTCAATCGGTGTCCGCGCCACCAGGGTGACGCCGCCAAAAATGAGCAGCACGCCGATCCACCGCGCCATCTCCACATGCTCGCCCAGCACCAGATCGCCCAGCAGAGTGGTCAGGATGTAGGAAGTCGCGGTGCAGGGGATGACGAAGCTCAGATCGGCCCAGCTGAACAGCGTCAACTGGGCAAAGGTGTACACCGCCGTCAGCACCGCACCCGGCAGCAGAAATGGATTCACCAGCGCCAGCAGCACATAGTGCAGCAGTGGCACGTGCGTGAATGCCGGCATGCGGTCCATGGCGAGTGCCAGCATCAGGTTCCCGAAGCTGTTCGCCAGCACCGCCGTAGCCAGAAACAAAAAGGTGCGCGACTGCAGCCGGCGCGCGGAAGATTGGCTCATCTTAATCAGCTTGGAACACAAGGCCGGTGCCTGGTGTTGCTGCGGAATCTGCGCGGCTCACACGACAGCGCTGCCTTCGAGTCCGTCTTCAATCCGCGTGGCGCGGCTCACGAACGCTGCCCATCCTGCATCTCACAGAAAGCAGCCCGTGCGGATTTTCCTCTTTTCCGGTAGAAGCCAGTCGTGTCATCCTGCCGTCGCCGGTCGGAATTCCGCGCCGCCGCCAACCACTGGCTATGTCGCACGAAGCACTCGAACCGGGCCGCTCCACCTTCTATAAGGTTCCCGTGCGCCCCAGCGACGCCCTCCGCGCTCTGGAATTTACCGCGTTCTTCCGCGATTATCGCGGTACTGCCTTTTCCGTTCGCACCCTTGATGGGTGGTCCTGGTCTTCCTCCACCCTCCGCACGCCGGCCTTCGTCGCCACCTTCCGCTCCCGTGACCGCCTGGACGCCGTCACCGGCGACGCCACCGAGGCGACTCTCGGCCGCATCTTTCTCGATGGCGACCTCGACCTCCAGGGCGATCTCTTTGCTCTGCTCTCCGTCGCCGAATACACCCTGCGCCATTCCGAAGGTCTCAGCGGCAGCCTCATCCAGACCCTGGGCCGCCTCAGCATGGAATTCTCCCGCCGCATTCGCCCCGGCCGACGGCACGGCGTGCTCTCCAGCTGGCATTGCGTGCCGTGTCCCACCGACCTGCCCGTGCAGTTTTTCGAATCCTGGCTGGGCTCGCTGCTCGCCCACTCCTGCGCACTCTTTCGCGAGCCGGACGAAGATTTTCTGAGCGCCCAGCGCAATGCCCTCGAGCGTGCCTGCGCCTTCCTCACCCTCGAACGCGGCGACCGGCTTCTCGATGTCGCCTGTGGCTGGGGCAGTCTCCTGCTCTATGCCGCACAGTCGCGCCAGGCCGAGGTGCTGGGCATCGCCTCCAGCGAACACCAGGCCGAAGTTGCCGCGGAGCGCATCGGTCGGAGCGGACTCCTGCGCCGCTGCTCCGTCGAGCACCGCGACCTGCGCGCTGCCCCGTACCGCGCCGAGTGCTTCGACAAGATTGCCGACATCGGCATCTTCGAGCAGGTCAAGCCTTCCGGCCTTGGCGGCTATCTCGCTTCCATGCAGAACCTGCTCGTCCCGGGCGGACTCCTGCTTCTCCATCGCATGACCAGCGCCCGCTCGGCTGGCGCCCCGGCCCTGCGCTCCCTCGATCCCGATCTGGTCTTTCAGCCTCTGTCCGCCGAAATCGCCAGCGCCGAATCGGCCGGCCTCGACGTGGTCGCGGTGGAATCCCTGGCCCACGATTACGAGCAAACCCTCCGCGTCTGGATCGACCGCCTCCGCCAGGGCTGGATGCGCGACAAGATGCGTGACAAATCCGTCGCCCACGATCGCGGCCGCCGCGCCTGGCTCCTCTACCTCGTCGAGACCGCTACCAACCTGCAGACCGGCGATCTCCAGGTTCATCGCCTCCTGCTTCGCCGGCCGGTGTGCAGACGCGGCGCTACTCTGCCGTTCCGCGCCTCCTGGCCGATGCGGAACCGCTTATCGTCCGCTCAGTAGCGCATCCGAGCCACACCCGCGACGGGGCCCCTACACCATTTCGCGTTCCTCCGCGATGTCCGTCGGGTCCGCCACATATACCTCCGGCCCATCGCCGCATACGCGATTCTTCCCGCCCAGCTTCGCCTCCGCCAGCCCGCGCTCCGCCTCCCGCAGCACGATCAGCGGCGACCGCCCCCGGCTCGTCGCGACCCCAATGCTCGCCGTCAGTGTTGTGGCCTCGTGTCCCACCGCAAACGGCCTGGCCAGAATGAATTCCCGGATGCGCCCCGCCAGCGCCTTCGCGCTCTCCAGTGTGCACCCGGGCAGCGCCAGCAAAAATTCGTCCTCACCGCATCGTCCGATCAGGTCATAGCTGCGCAGTTGCCGCCGGAACCGGTTTGCCAGCTCCTCCAGCAGACGGTCCCCCGCCTCGTACCCATAGTCGTGATTCACTCGCGAGAAGTCGTCCAGATCCAGCAACATCAGGCTCAGCGGCGTCCGCATCCGCTGTACCCGGTCGGTCTCCTGAAAAATCAGACTCAGCAGCGCTTCGCGATTCCACAGCCCCGTCAGCCCGTCGTGCGTCGCATGGTAGCGCAGCTCCGCCGACTGCTTCTGCACCTGGCCTGCCAGCGCCAGCACCCGCTCCGCCACCCGGATCCGCACCTTCAGATCCCCCGCATCTGCCGGCACCCGCAGAAAGTCGTCGCACCCGGATTCCAGCGCCTCCCGCACCCGTTCCCGGCTCGCCTGGCGGCTCATCAGGATCACCCATCCGGGCCGCAACTCTCTGCGGCGCCGCAGCTCGGCTGCAATCTCCGCCCCGCCGACCACGGGTAAGTCCATGTCCAGCATTGCCATCGCCGGTGGAGTCGCCCCGGTCAGCCGCACCAGCGCCTCCGCGCCGCTCGCCGCCACCTCCACCGCGTAATGCCACGACTCCAGAATCGCCGTCAGGCCCTCGCTTGTCTCCGCATCCGCGCACCCCACCAGCACTATCGGGCTGGCATGGACGGTCACCATCGTCGCCATCGAAATCTCCTGCCGCCCCTATCGGCTCGCGCATTGGATTTCTTTAAGACTGTGATCCCTCGAGCCATCTCTCGATGCATCGCCTGCATTTCTTTTCGAACTGTCAAGCGGCACGTCGCCGGCCTCTGGATGTAACCCTTTGCACGTTGCCCATTAGTAACGTCATCTTGCGAAATTCACCAGAACCCGCGGTTTTCGCACATGATTTCTGCCATACTAAGGGCGAAAGCGTATTTCATGTCGTCAGGGCCCGCCACGTCGCGACTCTGAGGGGGAGTAAGCGATGAATCCATCCGTCAAGACCACGCACGTTATTCCCAGTCAGCTTCCCCCTGTTCGCGTGGTGGGGAAAGTGTCCACTTTCCTGGTGTGCCGCTTCTGTATGAGCACCATCGGTGGATACCACACTCCGGCCGAGCGGCTTCGCCTGGAAGCAAAGCATCTCTGCCCCGAGAAACTGGCTCTGGGACGACCGGCCGCGTCTCTTCCGTTTAACTAGACCGGCGCGTCCATCCCGCAGTTCCGGCACGCGCAGATTCCTGCGACCAAAAAGGTTCGCGACGGACGCTTTGCCTCACGGTTTTCGGCGCCGTTCCCTGGGCCCTCGCAATTTTCGATGAGCGGCGAGGCTCCACCAGAAACCAACTTACGGTTGCCGTGCGGCGCCCTTCCTCACCTTCTATGCAGCCTGAAGATCAATTCAACCTGCGCCCGCACCGGGACGGCCTGTCCATTCTCCTGATAGGGTTCGAATCGCCACTGGGAAGCAGTCTTGCGCGCCGCGTCTTCCAGAATCGGATCAGGACCAGCAATAAGCTCCAGATCCTGAACCCGTCCATCTTTGTCGATCTTTGCCTCAAAGACCACGGCCCCCTGCAGCCGTTCCTCCCTTGCCTCGAACGGATACTGGAGCGCGGGTCCCGTGGGCTTGCCTAAAACCCCATGGCCATGGGGATACGCCAATCCATCCGTCCTTGCATCGGCGGGCACGTCCAAAGCAGGATCGTCGGCACTTAGGTCGCCGATCGTCTCCACCCTGGCCATCAGTAGCTTTTGCCCATTCACTGATTCGATCATCGAACGCGGGAAATCGCGTCCCCCCGCCTTCACGAAATCCCCGTATCGGAACTCGATACCGCTCGCGTCCACCTTCAGAAGCAGCATGAGCAGATGCGGGTCGAAGCAATAGGTCGAATCCACCTGCCCCAGATTGAAGCTCCGCACGCAGGGAACCCTGGTGTTTCCGAACGAAATCATATCTCGCTTCAACTCGCTGCCTTTGAGATTCTCAGCGAGCTTTTGCGGCAGCGGTTCCAGCAGATCCGATGGGATCATCGCTTCGAAATACCGGATTTCATCCCCGCTCGCCACGGTCAGCCGCTTCCCATCCGCCGTGTGCCACACGCTCAGTGTGTTGCCGCCCTGGATCCAGGTCTCGCGATAGACCCTGGGGGACGCCCACCAATCATCCACCGTCCCTTTTTCTGTGGGCTGGCCCGTCCTGTCGTAAAGCTGGTAGCTCACCCGAAAATACCAGGGCTTCATGGCAGCGCTATTGAGTTGATAGTGCTGTTCCGCCAGAGCCAGAATCGCCTGCGGATCCTTCGGCAATTCCGGCAGCGTGGCCGAGCCGTTCTGCGCGGACGAGCACACCGCGGCGAGGAACAACAGGGCAGAGACGGAGGATCGAGCAGTCCGCATGGCGCCGCCAGACTATCACCAGATCTCCCGCCATCCCATCCCTTGTGTGAACTCTCCTGAGCGCCCCCGGAATATAAGTACAAATGTATTGTGGTACATTTGTACCCGTGAGCGAACCCAAATCCATTCCCATTGAGGTCGAGCGCGTTCAGACTGGCGTCCGCGTCGAAAAGCGGCTTCTCAAGGTCCTCAAAGCCGTTGCCGAGCTAAAGGACATGACCCTCGGCGATCTCATCGAGGGCATTGTCCTTCATGCTTTCGAAGGCAAAGCTGCCTTTTCCCCCGACACTCTCAAAGAAATCGACCAGTTCAAAAAGCTTTACGGCCTCACCCTCCGGGCTACGGACAGCCACCACCTGAAGGAACACAAATGATCCCTGCCCCCACCACACTCGCCGCCCTTTTCGTCCTCGCCGCCGCGGTCCCCGCGCTCCAGGCGCAGTCCCCGCCGCCTGCTCCTGCACACATCGTGAGTACGTTCCGCTTCACCCTTGCCGCGCCTCTCGCCCGTGTCGCTCCCCTCTTCGGTCCCGAAGGCGAGCGCGCCTGGGCCGGCAAGCCCTGGAACCCCGTCTTTCTCTACCCGCAGACCGCTAAAGACACCGAAGGCGCTGTCTTCACCGTCCAGCACGGCCCGCACACCAGCGTCTGGGTCAACACCGTCTTCGATCTTGCCGCCGGCCGCATGCAGTATGTCTCGCTGATCCCCGATGTCCTGGTCAGCCTCATCGACGTGCATCTGACCGCCGCCGGCAGCTCTCATACAACGGTCGAAGTCACCTATGCCCGCACCGCTCTCAATGCGGGAACGAATGCGATTGTCGAAAGCATGGGCGCCCAGGATCGCACCAGCGGTTCGGCCTGGAAAAAAGCCATCGAAGCCACGCTGGGTCTCCCTCCGGCCAGCCGATAGATCAGGGTGAATCGGCCGCCGCCCACGGATCATCTTCGCGCCCGCGCAATTTTGAATTTGTAGAGAGAAAAAGAAAAAGCCCGCGTCGCGCGGGCTTTTCAGTTGGAGCTTCGAGAATTCCCTGCGCCCCGCTCCCTGCTTTTATCCCTGTACATCCACGCCGGAGAACGACAGCACCGCGACGCCGCGTACCGGCTGCCCGAACCACTCCGCCGGCTGGAACTTGCTTGAGAGCAGCAGCGTCTCCAGCTCCGCCCGGGTCGCCGGATCGCTCGGACCGGCAACAATGTCGTAGTCGTACACGCGCCCCTGCGCGTCCACGTAGACCTCGACCGTCACCGGCGCTCCTTTGCCGTCCATCGTTCCCGAATTGGCCTCGACGGTTGAATACAGGAAGTGCGGGGCGGTCGCCATGCCCAGAGGCTCATCGCGCGCCGAGGCCGGCAACGGCGCGGCAAACGCTCCGATCAGGAACGCCATCGTGCCGACCAGCACCAGGGAGCTGGCCAGCCCCGCTCCGGCCTGCCACAGGAACGGCGCCACCGAATTCTCCCAGCGCACTTTCCAGGCCGCCAGACGATTCCGGGCCGTGCGCGCATGTTCCTGGGAGAGCGCCACGCGGATACGCAGATTCAGGTCCGCCGGCGGTCGCACCGGCGTCAGGGTTCCCAGCGCATGCTGCAGGTTGCGCCATTGCCCGAACTCGGCGTCGCAATCGCGGCAGTGGTCCAGATGCCACGCCACCGACTGCATTGCGACACCGGTCAGATTGCCGTCCAGATACGCCGAGAACTGCTCGCGAATCGAATCGCACGAACTCATACAGCCTCCTCAATGGAGCAGGCGGGGGGAAGAGAAGCAACAGAAGAAGGAGAACGCCGGCGGCTGGCCGCTTCCATGTAGGGCGCCAGGCGGCACTTCAGGTGGGCCCGGCCGCGCATCAGCCGCGACTTGACTGTGCCGAGATTAGCATTCAGAATTTCGGCGATCTCCTCGTAACCAAAACCTTCAATATCGCGCAGCACCACGACCGTCCGGAACGGCTCCGGCACCTCGCGCAGCGCAGCCTCGACGCGGGCCGCCACTTCGGCATGGGCCGCAGCGTCGAAAGGGGAATCCTGCGGATCGATCAGGCTCTCGGACGGGGCGGCATATTGATCGTCCGCCTCCGCGTCCAGGGCCAGCTCCTGCTTCTGGTGCCGCGACCACCAGCGCCGCTGGTTCAGCGCCTCATGCAGCGCGATGCGATAGACCCAGGTCCGCAGGCTGGCTTCGCCATGAAAGCGCCCGATGCCGCGAAAGATCTTCACGAAGACTTCCTGCGTGATATCGGCGGCGTCGCCGGGATTCGGCAGGATGCGGTAAATGAGACTGTAGAGCGGTTGCTGATACCGGGAAATCAGCCAGCCAAACGCCTCCTCCGACCCCGCCTTCAGCTGCTCAATCACCGCAGCTTCTTCGGGATGAACACCGATAACGCCTGCCAGATTCCCCAAGACCGTACCCGCCTGCATCCAGATGCTCCCTTCAGCCTAGCAGGAATGCGCTCGATCCCGCGCATCGCAAATCCGGTGCCCGGCACGCTGGTCAGCGTACCGGGTTACTGCAGGAACCGGATGCCTCGCTCGCTCTGTTCCTTTAGACACGGCGCCCCCGGCCAGGGTTCCCGCGATTTCGGTGGATCTCGGCAAAAGTGCTACTGGGGATTGGGTTTCGGAGTCGTCTCCTCGGGTTTCTTTGTCGGCTTCTTTGTGGTGTGCCGATGATGCTCGACCTTCTCCTTCTTCACGGGTCCGTCATCCACCACGATGGTCCTGACCGGCTTCGGCGGCGCCGCGGCCGCCCGCGCGATCACGGTCCGCAGGCGAACCACCTCATTCTGCTGTGCCTGCGTCGCCGCCAGAATCCGCTCGCCCAGGTCCGTTCGCGCCTCTTCCAGCTGCTTCAACGCCGTCTCCAGGGCCATCGCATCCGGGTCCGGGGCTGACAGATCGGCCGTCTCGACCACCCGCAGCAGCGTGTCGTATAGAGCATCCACATTGCGATAAACCGCAAACGACGAGGGAATCGACCCCGGGGCTGCCTGAGCCTGACTCATCAGTCCTGCCAGCGTTCCGGACAAGTCGCGCTGAATGGAGGAGATATCGCCGGCTGCCGCCGACTTCACCGAACTCGGCGCCTTCCAGTGCCGGATATCGACATTGGAGATGGCCTGGTTTACCTGCGCAAGCGCGGGCTGCAGCGCGTTCGACATGACCGAGGGTGCGGGATCGGCCGCCGCAGGCTGCGCCGCGAGAGACCAGGGAAGGGCCGCGAAGATCAGGAGAACCACCGGACGGACTGGGAGCATATGGACACGACGATGCCTCCGCCCTTGATCCGGTTGCTTTGCGGGTTGTGCCACCGTGCCGATTCCGGGTGCCCGACATGCTCGGGCTCCCCGTTCCGCATGGTCTCCGGGCGGGCAGCCGTCCCCGGTTTCATTGACGAATCGTTCCTGCTCCATGAAAATAGGATAGTCCCGCTCGTGGGCCTGTGGCGCAGCTGGGAGCGCGCTTCCATGGCATGGAAGAGGTCGTCGGTTCGATCCCGACCAGGTCCACCAAATCCGATCAACAATTTAGGCGAACCGGCTGCTCTCACCGGTGTGTCTTCCAACTCCAGCCCGCGCAGAGCCTGGGGTCGGATATCCCCCCGCGTTTTCGCCACGACGAGCGGGGGATAGCGTTTCCCCTGTCTTGTCTTGCTGGATGACGCACTCCTTTACCGTTACGCACCCCAGGTTTTCCCACTCGGGTATAGGTACCTGCCTGCGTATCGGTGATTCCCTGTTAATTGAGTGGCTATCTGGAAGGGCTCTCCTGTCACCTCTCAGCCTCTGCATTCTTCTGTCCGGTACCGGATCGCTCTCTCGCCTTCCGCCCCGCCCGTGCCTAATGGGCGCTCCTCAGCGGCACTCCTTCATCGTGTGGAAACCCACAACGCCCCACATGCACGCGAAACCGCTTTACTGCCCCGCGGCGCCTCTGGCAAGTGCCTCAAGCGGCTATATCCGGCAAGGGCCGAATGCGCCGGTCGCTCGCAGTTCTTCGGATCAGGAAAGCAGGAAATCTCTTCGATCAGCCCTCGCCCGGGCCGATTGGGGGTCTCCGGGGTTCACTCCGCCCCACTCAAGCCAAAGGCGGCCTGGAAGGGGCCACCCGCAGGGCTAGCATGGGCCAGCCTCGTCCACTTTAGAAGGACAACTCCACTGTGTGAGCGTTTAGGGGGCCGGACTCGTCCAGTACACGAATCGTCGCATTTCCGCGTCCAACGCTGTGAACTGCTAGGCTTAGAAGAGGTTTTCTCAGCGTCGGTCCGATCCCTCAAGGGACGCCGGCGATACTTTCCGTGACCGAAGAATATGGCTGAATTTGTCATCAGGCTGGCCGATGAGCGGGGCCGCGTGCAGGAGCAGGTACAGTCGGCGGCGACCGCCGACGAGCTGCGCCAGCGCTTCTCGCAGGCGGGCTACTACGTCTACTCCGTCAAGCCGCGCGGGGCGCTGGGGGGCGGAGCACGCAAGGCGAAGCTCGAGACATTCCTGATCTTCAACCAGCAGTTCCTCACGCTGATCAAGGCGGGCCTGCCGATCCTGGGCTCACTCGAAATGCTGGCGAAGGGGCAGAAGAATCCCAATTTTTCCGCACAGCTGCAGAATGTGTCGGCGCGGGTGCGGACGGGCGAGCCGATCTCGGTGGCCTTTGAGGCGCAGGGCGGTTTCCCGCTGATGTACACCACCACGCTGCTGGCCGGCGAGCGAGCGGGGAATCTGGAAGAGGTGCTGGGACGCTACCTGTCCTTTCAGCGGATCTCGCTGGCGTTCCGCAAGAAGCTGCAGGCGTCGCTGATTTATCCGGCGCTGCTCATCACCCTGGTGTTCGGGATGTTCGTTTTCCTGGTCACCTTCGTGGTGCCGCAGTTTGCGAAGCTTTACGCGCAGATCGGGACGAAGCTGCCGACGCTCACGCTGATGATGCTGGCGCTGGGCAAGGGCGCGCAGCACTACATCCTCTATATCCTGCCGGCGCTGGCGCTGGTCGGGTATGGACTGTGGCGCTGGGGGCGCAGCGATGCAGGAGCGGAGCGGATCGACCGGATACGCATTGCCCTGCCCCTGTTCGGGAAGATCTGGCTGAAGTATCAGGTGGCGATGTTTGCGCGCACCCTGTCGACGCTGCTGAGCGGAGGCATACCTCTGGTGCCGTCGCTGGAGACAGCCGCGCGGTCGATCACCAGCAAACGGATCAGCAAGGCCGTTTCTACGTCGGTGACCAGCGTGCGGGAAGGCAACGGACTGGCGAAGAGCCTCGAGGCGACGAAGGTTTTCCCCGCGCTTTCGGTGGAGATGATCGAGGTCGGCGAGTCGACGGGCGCGCTGCCGCAGATGCTGAACTCGGTAGCTGAATTCTTCGAAGAAGACGTGCAGACGGCGTTGACCGCGGCTCTGGCACTGATTGAGCCGGCCATTCTGATCGTGATGGGCGTGGTGGTGGTGGTGATTCTGATCGCGCTGTATCTGCCCATCTTCTCGATGAGCAACGCGGCGAATTTCGGCGGCTGATGCGCTGAAGCGCCTCAGCCCTGGCCCGTTCGACTCGCCGCCCGATGGCGACTCGCTCAGGGTGACAGCAGAGAGCAGTTGTAAGCAAGGCAGTCAACGAGGTTTTGAGTATGGCTCAGGCTCCCCCCATTCCGATCCCGACCGAGCAGGACGAGACTTTGCAGGCGCAGACGCTGGCGCGGCGCTATCGCTGCGAGTTCGTCGACCTGCGGAACTTCCGCATCCAGCACGAGGTGCTGCGCTCGGTGCCGGTGGACATGATGTTCCGCTACAACTTCGTGCCGCTGGAGCAGCCGGACGAGGAGCGTCTGGTCATCGCGGTGAGCGATCCCAGCAAGCTGATGACGCTGGACGAGATCAGCGGCCTGCTGGGCAAGCGGATCGTGACGCGGGTGGCGACGCTGTCGCAGATCACCGATCTGCTGAAGAAGACGGAGCAGAGCCAGCGCGTGCTGGACGAGGCGTCGGAGGGACTGACGTTTGACGTGCTGTCGTCCGACGACAAT
The DNA here is from genome assembly GCA_036269135.1 of Acidobacteriaceae bacterium. Taxonomy (GTDB): domain Bacteria; phylum Acidobacteriota; class Terriglobia; order Terriglobales; family Acidobacteriaceae; genus Palsa-343. The sequence goes on along the minus strand of DATASQ010000053.1, from coordinate 103,540 downwards.
CCCGACGAGAACATTTCGATTGAGAAGCTGACCTCGGAAGAGGACATCAGCCCGATTATCCGCCTGGTGGATACGACGATTTTTACCGCGCTGGAACGCCGCGCGTCGGACATTCACATTGAGACCTACGACGATTCGGTGATTGTGAAGTACCGCATCGACGGCGTGCTGCAGATGGCGATGGCCCCGATTGCGCGCGAGCACCACACGACCATCCTGTCGCGCATCAAGGTGATGAGCGAGCTGGACATTGCCGAGCGGCGCGTTCCGCAAGACGGCCGTTTTCGCGTTCGCTACAAGACGCGGCTGATCGACTTCCGCGTGTCCATTATGCCCACGGTGCATGGCGAGAATGCCGTGCTGCGCGTGCTGGACAAGGAGTCGATGAGCGAGAAGTTCCGCAAGCTGACCCTGGATGTGGTGGGCTTCGCGGAAGAGGATCTGCGGCGATTCCGGCGTTATATTCGCGAGCCGTACGGCATGGTGCTGGTGACGGGACCGACCGGCTCGGGCAAAACGACGACGCTGTACGCGGCACTGAACGAGATCAAGAGCGACGAAGACAAGATCATCACCATTGAAGATCCGGTGGAATACCAGATTCGCGGGATCACGCAGATCCCGGTGAACGAAAAGAAGGGGCTGACCTTTGCGCGCGGCCTGCGGTCGATTCTGCGGCACGATCCCGACAAGATTCTGGTGGGCGAGATCCGCGACCAGGAAACGGCGCAGATCGCCATCAACTCGGCGCTGACGGGGCACCTGGTGTTCACGACGGTCCACGCCAACAACGTGGTGGATGTGCTGGGGCGCTTTCTGAACATGGGCGTGGAAGCGTACAACTTCGTCTCGGCGCTGAACTGCATTCTGGCGCAGCGGCTGGTGCGCACCATCTGCGAATACTGCGCGCAGGAGGTGCGGTACGATGACGAGACGCTGAGGCAGAGCGGTCTGGAGCTGAGCGAGTGGCGGGATTTCCCCTTTCGCGAGGGGCGCGGGTGCATTGAATGCGGAGGAACGGGCTACCGGGGGCGGACGGCGATTCACGAACTGCTGGATTTGACGGACCCCATCCGGGAAATCATTCTGGAGAAGAAGCCCAGCTCCGAGGTGCGGAAGCTGGCGCAGCAGGAAGGCATGCACTTCCTGCGGGAAAGCGCGCTGGATCGGATACGGCGGGGGCATACCACGCTGAAGGAAATCAATAAAGTGACGTTCATTGAGGCTTCGCGCTAGTGGCAGAACGGACGACCACCCGCAAACCGGGAATACGCCCCAGGCTGGCCTGCGAGATTCGCCCGGAAGGCGTGATCGCGGCGCGCGGTTCGTCGCATCGCCATGGGGGCGAGACGGTGATGGCCTTCGCGCCGCTGGCGGCAGGCGCGCTGGCGCCAGGGCTCAAGGTCCCCAACGTGGTGGACCCGGACGCGGTGACAGCGGCGGTGCAGGGCGCGCTGGACGAAGTGAACGCAAAGACCCGGGATCTGACCCTGGTGGTTCCGGACGTGGCGGCGCGCGTGCTGCTGCTGGATTTCGACACTCTGCCGGGAAAGCGGGCGGAGGCTCTGCCGGTGGTGCGCTTCCGGCTGCGCAAGATGGTGCCCTTCGAGGTGGAATCGGCGGCGGTGAGCTACCAGGTCATGGGCGAGCGCGACGGGCAACTGAGCGTTCTGGTGACGGTGATGCCGGCCGACGTTCTGGCCGAGTACGAGCAGGTAGTCCGGAAAGCCGGCTATACGCCCGGAGTCGTACTTCCCAGCACTTTGGCCGCCTCCGCAGCCATCGAGAGCAGCGATGCGACGCTGATGGTGAACCACGCCGGGTCATCGGTAACGACAGCGGTAACGCAGGGGAACGAGCTGCTGCTGCACCGTCTGATGGAATTGCCGGCAGAAGCAGAAGCCCGCGATCAGGAGATGGCGCAGGCGGTGATTACAGCGCTGGCCTGGTATGAAGACACGCTGCGAAGCCTGCCGGCCACAGTGCACTATGCGGGGTCGGGTGGAGCGGCGGCGGCTCGTACGGCTGCATGGGCGGCGATGGTGGAGCCGGTTCCGCAGATCGAGGATTTCGCAGGACCGGAGCAGGCCTCAACCATGACGAGCATCCCGGCGGGACTGACGGCGGGCGTGACGGGGGCACTGGCGGGCTGATGCGCATCTCGGTCAATCTCGCAAGCCATCCGTACGTCGAGCTGCGGCCCGTGTACAACCGGCTGCGGACATGGTCGCTGATCCTCGTGCTGGTGGGGCTGGCGTTATGGTTCCTCTATCACACGGAGCGGGGGCAGGCCGAGGAGGCGCGGGCGCGTGTCGCCAGTGTGGAGAACCGCGTTCAGCAGCTGGAACAGCAACAAAAGACCTATCAGGCGATGATGCAGCAGCCGAAGGACGCCACGATTCTGCGGCAGGCGGATTTCCTGAACGGGCTGTTCCGGCAGAAGGCGTTCTCGTGGACGGCGACGATCACGGATCTGGAGACGGTGCTGCCGAGCGGAGTGCAGGTACTGAGCCTCGACCCGATCGTGGCCGCGGATGGGCATGTGACGATCCGTCTGCGGGTCACCGGCGATCGGGATCGAGCGCTGGACCTGGTGCGCAACCTGGAGAAGTCCCGGCACTTCGCTTCGCCGCGGGTGGCGTCGGAGAGCCTGGCAACGCAGGGCACTCAGGGCGGGGCTCAGAATGCGAGCACCAGCAACGATGTGAACTTCGACATCCTGGCCGATTACCGGCCGCTGCCGATTGAGCCGACAGAAAAAACCGAAAAAGAGGAAAAGCAGCCTCAGGCGGCAGCAGGCAAGCATGCGGTCAACGCCAGGCGGCCGAGAAGGCCGCGGGCTGATCGGCAAGGGGGACCGAAACGATGAAACGCGGCTCCCTTTTCACAAAGCTGAACCTGCATTTTGCGGTGCTGGGGGTGATCCTCGTCGCCGACATCGTGCTGGCGGTGAAGTTTGGGCTGGCCTGGGAGGCGATTCGCTCCGGGCAGTCGGGCGCCTATGTACAGCAGGAGCTGCGCTATGGGCAGCTCGAGGCGCAAATGCAGCACCTGAACGGTCTGCCGAAGAAGGTCGAGGAGTCGCATGCGCAGGCGCAGGCATTTTTTGACCAGCGAATTGCGCCGAACAATTCGACGATTCTGGCGCAGCTGGGAGCGGTGGCCTCAAAGAATCATGTACGGCTGTCGCGCTCCGGGTATGACTACTCCCCTTCGGTGGATGGGCTGACGGAAGTCCGCATCGACGCGGGGCTGAGCGGGCAATATACCGACCTGATGCATTTCATCAATGATCTGGAACGCGATAAAGATCATGTTTTCTTCATCATCGACGGGGTGACGCTGACCGGACAACAGGGCGGTCTGGTGAATCTGCGGCTGCGGCTGCGGACCTATGTGCAGGCTGGAGCGACCGATCTGCCGCCGGCGTCCGGAGACAAAGCGGGTCTGGAACCAGCCGCGGCCGAGGTTGCGCCATGAAAACCGGCCTGGAGAACAAGCGCAACGTCACGATTTTGGTCATTTTGTTGATCATTTTGACCGTGGCAACCGTCTATTTTGTTAGATCGGTTTTCGTTGGCGGCAGTAACCCGGCGGCAAGGCCTGCGCCGGAGGCTTCCGCACAACCGGGGCCGACCTCGGGAGGAGAACATGCGGCGCAGAAGCTCCCGTCCCTGGCGAAGCTGGATCCGACGCTGCATCCCGAAGTGATGGCGGGAGCGGAGTCGCTGGAGTACACGGGCACGGGGCGGAATATATTCTCGATGAACTCGGCGCCGGTGAAGATTGAAAAGCCGATCGGCCCGATACGGCCGGAGGCGCAGAAGATGATTGCGACGGGTCCGCCGCCACCGCCGCCGATCGATCTGAAGTTTTTCGGGTACGAGGCAGCCGGAGGCGCGAAGAAGGCCTTCCTGCTGCACAATGACGATGTGTTCATCGCGTCGGAAGGCGACGTGGTGGATCACCACTACAAAATCATCAAGATCAACCCGCTGTCGATTCAGGTGACGGACCTGCTGTACAACCACACGCAGACGCTGCCTTTGTCGCAGAGCTGAGTTTCCCATGCAGCCTTCCCCCAAACCGTCCCAATGCGATCCAGAGGATGGATTCGTTCTTCTGGCGGCAATTTTCCTGTGTGTCCTGCTGCTGATCAGCGTTGCGATTGCTGCGCCGAAGATGGCGCGGTCGATTCAGCGCGACAAGGATCTGGAGACGATTCACCGCGGCGAGCAGTACCGGCGAGCGATTCAGCTGTACTACCGGAAATTCGGCAATTATCCGACGTCGATCGATCAGCTGGTGGAAACGAACCAGATGCGCTTTTTGCGCAAGAAGTATAAGGATCCGCTCACCGGCAAGGATGACTGGAAGCCGGTCTACTTCGGGCAGGCACACGTGCGGCCTCTGGGCTTCTTCGGCCAGCCGCTGATGGCGATGGCGGGGCTGGCCGGCTCAACGGCCTCTATGTATGCGCCGGTAGCGTCGGCCACCGATGCCAACGGGGTTCCCATCGCGAGCCCTGACGGTGCAGACGCCACCAGTGCCGGCGACGCCAGTGCGACTTCGCCGACCAGCGGCAGCTCCGCAGGCGGTGGATTATTCGGAAGCAGCCCGAGCACGCCGGACACCGGGTTCGGCAGCTCGCCGGGTTCGTCCGCCGGATCGGGGTCGATGTTCGGCGGCAGCTCGTCCTCCCCGATGGGCGGCAATTCCCCGATGGGGAGTAGCTCGCCCATGGGCGGCAGCTCCCCGATGGGCGGCAGCACATTCGGCGCGAGCTCCAATACGCCGGGCACGGGCACTTCGGCCACGACCTTCGGCGGAGCAGGACCGATTGTGGGCTTTACCCTGCCGGTGAAGAAGCCCTCGCTGATCACCTACATGAAGCAGAAGCACTACAACCAGTGGGAGTTCAACTACGATCCGATGGCGGATCAGGCGCAGGCCATGGCGGGGCTGGGCGGCGGCGCCGGCGCCAACCCGAACGGGACGAACGGCACCCAGAACGGGAGCCCGTTGGGGGGCGCGACCACGCAGCCGTTTGGGGGCAGCACCACGCAGCCGCCGAACAACGGTTCGACCCTCATGTCGCCGGACAATTCGAGCTCGCCGGACAATTCGAGCTCACCCGACAGTTCGACGACCCAGCCGCAATAGAAAGGCCCGCTGCAGGAGCGGGCCTTTCTCAACGCTTGTGCTGAGACTTAGACGGTGAAGGAAGACCCGCATCCGCAGGTGCTTTTCACGGCGGGATTGTCGAACTTGAAGCCGGCGGCTTCGAGGGTTTCGACGTAGTCGACAACGCAGCCATTCAGATACATGAGCGAGGTGGCGTCAACAAAGACCTTCAGGCCGCTGAAGTCGTACACCTTGTCCATCATGCCGGACTGGTTCTCGAAGGACATCGAGTACTGAAAGCCGGAACAGCCGCCGCCCACCACGCCGATGCGGAGTCCGGCGGGCAGCGGATCCTGCGTCGCCATAATCTCGCGCACCTTGCTCACGGCGCTGTCGGTGAGCTGGACAGGGGTGGCCTTCGGCACGGGAATGGCTTCGGGCGTCGCATGGGTCGTAACGGTGGAAGTAGCCATAAGCGGAAATCTCCTGGGAACAACGTCTCTGCCCTGAGTGTACCGCAGGGGGCAAGCAGAGCACATCCTGTTGGTTTAGATGGCACAAAAGCGCCCTGAGTCGCAGGGTTTGCAACCTGAATGGAGAGTTTAGTTTGCCGGTGAAGGGTCCGAGGCGGGCATCTCCTCGTAGCTGACAAAGGCCAGGTGATGGCTGTCCGGCGCCCAGGAGGAGACGTTCATGGTGCCGGAACCGCCGGTGAGGTGCACGAGGACGCGGATCTTGCCGTCGTCCACCGACAGCAGACGCAGAGCGATGGGCCGGTTGACCGGGTGCCCCGTCGTCCCTGGCTCATAACTGATGAAGACGATGGATTTTCCATCGGGAGAGACATGAGGAGTCCAGTTCACGAAGCCGTCGTGCGTGACCGGCTCCGCGCCACTGCCGTCGGGATGCATGCGCCAGATCTGCATGCTGCCGCCGCGGTTGGAGTTGAAGTAGATCCACTGGCCGTCCGGCGAGGCGTCGGGATCGTCGCTGATCCCGGTGCCGGTGGTGAGCGCGCGCTCCGGACCGCCGCCTGCGGAGATCGCGTAGATGTTGCTCGCGCCGTGATCGGGACGGGTGAAGATGATCGTTTTGCCGTCGGCCGACCAGCTGTGGAAGTAGGAATTCGGATGCTCGGTGACGAGGCGCGGCGTACCGCCGGTGGCGGGCATCACGTAAACGCGCGATTCCGGTTTGCCCGGCGTGCTGCAGGTGATGGCCAGCCACTGGCCGTCCGGCGACAGGCCGTGACTGCCGTTGCAGCGGGTCGCGTCGCCGATGTTGAGAGGCTGCGGGACTCCGCCCGCGGTGGGAATCGTCATGATCCTGCCGTCCTCGTCGAAGATCAGGGTCTTCCCGTCGCGAGACCAGTTGGGCGCTTCAAAGTGCACCGGCGCGGAGTAGACGGCGATGGCGCGGGCAAAATCATTGTCCGTATTCACGGTCTGCAGTGTGCTGTTCAGCGTAAGGCTGGCCGGAAGAGGAGCCGGCGTCTCGATGGTCACGCGGGAAAAGACAGCCTTCTCGACCCGATCGGGATCATGCGAAGAAAGGCCGATGCCAATGTAGAACGGCTCCTGCAGGTGCAACTGGATCGACGCGCCGACCGGATGCAGGGGCTCGCTGCCCATGCTGAGCTCCATGGTGAAGGTGTCGCCGCGCTTGATGATTCGCAGCCGCTGTGGCGCCTGCTCCACCGGCAGCTCGATGTCGTCGGTAGTCGCGTTCTCCGCGTCGCGATACTGCAGCGCCATGAGCCCCACGCCATGCTGCGCGACATCGACATAGGGGCTGCCGGCAGTGAGATTCTGGCGGAAGATCAGGATGGCTTTCCGGTGGGGGTTGTGCTCGCCGGCGGTGACGGGAAAGCGGATGTCGGCGGTGAGAACCGCGTCTCCGGAGATTTTCTTCCAGAGGAAGTGAAAGGCATCGGTGGTGTCCCAGAGATTGGCGCCTGCAGCGGTGAGCGTGTAGGTGCCTGAGGCTGCATCGTAGCTCCCGGTTCCGGGAGGGGTCACAGAGCCGACATCCGACTGGCTCTCGAAGAGGCCGATGGAATTGTCTGCGCGCCGCGATGCGGGCGCCACCGACGGCAAAAGCGCCGCACAGGCGCAGGGAATCAGGATCGAGCGGAAGAGCAGGCGCGCAGTCATGCTGGCCACTATATACCTGGTGTTTCTTCGATTTTTTCCAAAAGAGTAATCGCCGGAGCGTGCCCGGGGCCGATACCATGAATGCAATTATGGCCTCTGTGACGCTGCATTCTCCGGTCGAGGCACCTGCCCTCGCGCTGGTACCGCTCCAATGAATTACAACCTGGCTCTGCCCTTTTGTGAGCATGCGGCGCGCGACGCAGAGGCGACGGCGCTGGTGGTGGACGAGAGGCGCTGGTCCTATGGCGAACTGGCGGGCATGGCGCGGCGGATCGCGGGTTGGCTGCAGCGACAGCCAACCAAGTGCGTTGGGATTCTGGCATCGCGCAGCGTGGAAGCCTATGCCGGCGTGCTGGGCACGCTGTGGGCGGGGGCGGCGTATGTGCCGGTCCATCCGAGTACACCGGAGGAGCGGCTGATCCGCATTCTGGAGGCGGCGCAGGTGGACGCGATCATTGCCGATGCAGGGGGACTGAAGATGCTGACCGAGCGTGTGCTGAGGCATGCGCCGAGGCTGATTCTCTGCGGCCGGAGGACGAGCGAAAGAGTGGTCGGGGGTCCGGACCCGGAGAGCTTCGACCAGCTGACCGAAGAGGGACCGGCGGAGCCTGCGATCGTACCCGATGACGGGCTGGCCTACATTCTGTTCACTTCGGGAACGACGGGCACGCCGAAGGGCGTGACGATCGAGGCCGGATGTGTGGCTCAGTTACGGAAGGTGGTGCAGGAACGGTGCGGGTTTCAGAGGACAGACCGGGTCTCGCAGATGGCGGAGCTGACATTCGACAACTCGGTTCTGGATTTGTTTGTGACGTGGGCGGCGGGAGGCAGCGTTTACGTGGTGCCGTCGGCGCAGCTGATGGCGCCGGCGAAATTCATCCGCAACCATGAGCTGACGATCTGGTTTTCGGTGCCGTCGACGGCCGTGCTGATGGAGCAGATGAAAATGTTGAAAGCGGGGGTCTTCCCGTCTCTGCGTATCTCGATGTTCGCGGGCGAGGCGCTGCCGATCACGACGGCCCGGGCGTGGCAGATGGCCTCGCCCAACAGCATTGTCGAAAACTTCTACGGGCCGACGGAAGTGACGGTGGACTGCATCGGGCAACGACTGGAGGAGCCACCGAATGTAACGCGCAACCGCGGGACCCTGGCCATCGGGAAACCGTTCCCGGGGATTGAGGCCGGAATCGTGGACCCGGACCTGAAGTTTCTGCCTCCGGAAGAGGAAGGCGAGCTGGTGGTTTCGGGGCGGCAGGTGGCGCGCGGCTATCTGGGCGATACGGTGCTGACGGCGGCACGATTCCCAACGATCGAGGGGCGGCGGTGGTATCGCACCGGCGATTTGGCTTATCAGGACGGGTCGGGTGCATTTCATCATCTGGGGCGGGTGGATAACCAGGTGAAGGTGCTGGGAAATCGAGTGGAACTGGAGGAGGTTGAGGCGCATCTGCGTGAGGTGCTGGCCACGGACCTGGTGGCGGCGGTGGCGTGGCCGGTGAGCGATGGACGCGCCACCGGGATCGTGGCGTTCCACTGCGCACCTGGCGTCGGGCGCGACGCGGTGCGCGAGGGCATGAAAAAGCGAGTGCCTTCTTATATGGTGCCGGGGCGGGTTGAAGAGCTGGAGTCGCTGCCAATGAGCACGAGCGGGAAGGTGGACCGCAAGGCGCTGGTGCGGAGACTGGAGGAAGGTGCGCCCCGGGACGGCGTGCGAACCGGCCCAGATGGGACGCCGCAGCGCTGACTCAGAAAGAATGCCGAGCGATGAAGGCGGCGAGACCGTCTCGCCCGGAAGGCGGAGGCAACGCGTCCACCAACTCGATGCGCATACGTTCGCATTCCGGGACGATCGGCCCGTGGACCGAGGCGCTGAGGCTTTCCACCAGTTTTGCGCGGACTGCCGCCTGGCCCGGGGTGCTGGCGAGGTGCAGGAGCGCCGCTGGTTCCGGGGCAGGCATATCGACGCCACCCTTCGCTATGCCCCGATTGGGCAGGAAGACGGCATCGAAGCTGCCGTCGGTGCGAGAGGCGGCCCAGCTAAGCAGCACTTGCGATCCGGGGACGGCAGATTCCAGGTCGAGCAGTTCCTGCGGATGGAGACCGCACGCGGGGCGCGCGTCCAGCTCGCGGCGCAGGTTGCCGGCTGTTGCGCCAGGTCCGGACGAAATCAGCCTGGCGAGGGCCTCCAGGTCCCTTTCAACACGAAGATTCGGGATCCTGCACAGGGCGAACGGTTCCCGTGCCTCGAGGAAACGGGCGCGAATGGCGGCGAGGCTGCGATCGCCCGCGGGGCATTCCTCAAAGGGAACATTCACGGGCGGCTCACACTCCGGACCGACGTGGAGGATCGCGTTGTAGCGAAAGCGGGACATTTCGTTGTCGGCGCGGCCGGCGCGAAGACGGATTTCGACCCGGCCTATCCTGGGGATACGGCGGGGGAGAGAAAGAAAGAAGGTCGGTGAAAGGACGAGTTCCGGCGTGCGGCGGATGCGATTGCGGGCGCGATCGCGAATATCGTCCAGGCTCGCTGCGTCCTCGGCCTGGAAGAGCTCGACGGAGGCGGCGAACGCGGGCAGGAGGGAGAGGCTGCGCACATCGCCGACGAAAATATGACCTCCCGGCGATACGAGACGAGCGGCGTTTTCGAGGACGCGCAGCAGGTAGGCAGTGCCGGGAAAATATTGGACGACGGAATTCAGCACGACCGTGTCGAAGCCGTCTTGCGGAAAATCGCCGAGCTGATCGGCGCGACGCTCGAAGAGCTCGACGCGAGGGGAGAGGGAGGGGAGCATTTCCAGCTGCTCGCGCACCCGGCGGAGGACGCCGGATGAAAAATCCGCGGCGGCGTAGCGGTGGCACTCCGGGGCAATTCCGAAGAGGAGCATCCCGGTGCCGCAGCCGATTTCACAGACCGAGCGGGGAGCGAGGTCGAGGATCGATGCGACGGTGGTTTGCACCCATTCGCGCATCTGCTCGGCGGAAATGGGGCGGCGCGTGTAACTGCTGTCCCAGCTGATGGTGTTGAAGCCGACGGGAGCCGCATCGGCGGCAGGCGACGACTGGGTCAGATCATAGGTTTTCTGCCAGCGACGCAGGACCGCCTCATCAGCACGATGGCGATCGAGCGCCTCGTCGATCCAGGAGTCGCGCGGAACGACGAGGGCGATCGGGGCACCGGCGGTCTCGCGAAGGAAAAGGGCCTGCTGCACGGCGGGGTGGGACAGCAGGATCCGCTCAGCGAGGAGATCCGGAGACGGCGTTTGGTCGCAGGACATAACGCGAAAGGGGAACGTCAGCGGACCGCGGTTGCATTTTGGGTCAGGGCGTAGATGGCATCGACACTGTCGAGCTGATCGCGGTCGAAACCGATTTGGGCGAAGTCGATGCCAAACCGTTCTTCGAGAAAGACGACGATGTCGACGGTGTCGACGGACTGCAGCCGTCCAGTGACCAGCAGCGAGTCGCCGTCGGCAAGGGGAGCGCGATCTTCGTTGCGCAGCAGGAGATCCTGTACAAAATCGTGGATGGCAGCTTTTTCCGTCATGGGCAGCTCCTAGTAGTAGATGAAGAAGAGGCTGGCGAAATAGTGCAGGGTTTGACCGAGTGTGAAGGAACGGGCCTCAGAGCCAAAGACGATCACGAGGATATAGAAGAAGGCGACCCCGGTGGAAGGCAGAAGCCGGCCGCGGAAAAAGCCTTTGGGCCGAGGTTTGCGCCTGCGCAGCTGCGAGATGCTGAGGCCAATGGCGAGAACAGTGTTATAGACGAAGAGGACCTGGTAGCTGGCGATGCCTTTCCAGAGGCCTTCGTTGCGGAGGAAAGTCCAGTCGCGGGTGAGGTGGTAGAACGAATCGCCGATGATGAGGGCGACGCAGGTAGCGAAGACGGTGCGCAGGCGGCGGTGCTTTTTGAAGTAGCGGAGGAACGCCGGGAAGTAGAAGAAGTCGACGAGGAGTTCCTTGAAGTAATAGTAGAAGCGGTTGAAGAAGTCGATGAGGGTCGTGGCAGAGAGCGGGCGGCAGGTGTTGCGCAGGGCGTTGAAGCCGGCCATGCGGGCGCAGGCGATGAAGCGGTGGCCGAAGATGGAGAAGCTGAGAATGAGCTCGAAGTAAGCGAGAATCTGCGCGGCCCAGCGGAGATGCCACGCCACCGGGGTGCCGTGGACGCTCATGGCGATCGCCTGGTCCGGGAGGGGGATGCTGAGGTAGCCGTGGAAGAAGCGGTACCAGAGGTTCTGGAATAGGGCGAGCAGAACGGCCCAGGCGAGCAGCTTGAGCCCCTTGAGCTGGACAACGGCGAGCTGCTCCGGAGTTTTAGCTTCGATGCGGCGAAGATACGCGGCGCCCTTGGGGAAGGGCGTATTGGTACTGCCCCAGAGCGGGCGGAGCGCGGCGAGCTCCAGCGGTGCGTCGCGGGCGGGTTTGGAGGATTTGTCGGTCACGGCGTAGGCGATGAACCAGACATAAGTGGCAAGGACAGCGACCATTCCCCAGAGAACCGTCGATGTGTGCGAGTGCGATGGGCTGTAGCAGGCTAAGACGATCAGCAGAGAGAAGCCGGAGAGAAGGGAAACGATGGGGCGCCGGGCGAAAAGGGATTTCGGCCAGCGCATAACGCAGAAATAGAGGCCCATGCCGAGGGCGATGACCAACAGGGTCGCTGCCACGCGGAGGGGATCCTGAAAATCCTCTCGGACAACCAGAAGGATGGGCGCTACGGCAAGAACGAGACGGCGATATTCCGGAAGAAACGTGATGATGCCAAAGAAAAACGTGAGGCCGGCGGCCGCAGTAAGGTCGGGGAGAAAGAAGCGCATCCCAAGGCCGAAAAGGGTCAGCAGAAGCACTTTTCCGGGCGCCGTCTGAACGAAGGACACGGCCGCGGGCCAGGTCTCAATGCGCGGGATGAGACGGAAATCGGCCCAGGGGCTCTGCGGTGTGGCGGGCGCTTCGGTTTGTGCGGCGAAGGCACTCATCAGCAAGAAGGGCGGGATTGTCCTGGACGCTGCCCGGGAGACACGAGACGGGCCGCCGGCCATCGATGACCCGTCGAGAGGAAAATCTCTTCTTCGCTGCGAGTATAAGCAGAGACCGGGGAGATGCCGATAGTACTCACGAGGAAACGGATAGTACTTTGGTAGGACGAGGTCCCAAGATGCAGCCTCCTGAGGGACGTCGGCGTTGTGCTGACCGGCGCCCGTCTGCAGACGCAACTACGGCATACGACCGTCACCGACGACAATATGGCTGCGAAATGGCAGTGAAAGAGAGAAGATGCGTGACAGGGCGGGGAGGCCTGGTGCGCCCGGAGAGATTCGAACTCCCGACCTGATGCTCCGGAGGCATCCGCTCTATCCAGCTGAGCTACGGGCGCGTTCCTTCAGAATACTACGACCGGGCTGGAGGAACGACCGGGCGGGCCGCCTCCGCCACAGCCGCAATGTGGGCCGGACGCGTGCGGCAGCACCCCCCAACCGCCTGCGCTCCTGCGGCAAACCAGGATCGGGCCATGCTCCCAAAGCGCAGCGTGTTGTCGTCGCCGTGCCAGCAATGGGTCGCGGCGTCCCAGACCTCTCCGGAATTGGGATAGACGATCACCGGCTTCCGTCCCTGAGAACCGCTCTGCGCCGCGGCGAGAAGCGGCAGGATGAGATGCGGCGCGGTGCAGTTGATCCCGATCGCGGCAATCCGGGGCACATCCGCCAGCATTTCCGCACAGGTCTGCAGCGGTTCGCCATGGGCAACGTGGATGGCATCGCGACAGGTGAAGGAAATCCACGCAGTCAGTTGCGGGAATGGCGCCAGCGCGCGAACGATCGCCCGGGCTTCGGCCAGCGAGGGAATCGTTTCGAAAGCAACGAGGCCGGCGCCGGTCTCGGCGAGTACGCCCAGGCGTTCCGTATGGAAGGCCACGAGTGCCTCGTCATCGATGGCGTAGCGGCCGTGGTACTCGGCTCCATTGTGGAGAGCCGCGCCATAGGGCCCCAGAGATGCGGCAATCCAGACGCGACGGGGAGTCTCGCTCGCATATTGCGCGCGTGCCTCCTCTGCGATCTTCACCGACTGAACCAGCGCGCGAGCGGCAGCGGCCCCGGCGTCCCGAGGGGACAGGCCGAGGGCGCGGTACCCCATGGCCGAGATCTGATAGCTTGCCGTGGCGATGCAGTCCGCTCCGGCCCGCAGAAAATCCAGGTGCACGGCGGTGAGAGCCGCGGGAGAACGGTCGAGCACATGCGCGGACCAGAGAGGCCCGGTAATATCGCAGCCACGCCGCTCCAGTTCCGTGGCGAGGCCGCCGTCGAGCACACGAATGGCAGAGAAGTCGATGGAGTCGGGGCGAGTCATCGAGACCAAAACAAGGGGCCGGAACGGGTCCGGCCCTTGTCCATACTCTACGCCGACAACTGGGGAAGATTTGTCGCGGGGCTACAGGCTGCTGCCGATGGCATTGAACTCGCTCGAGATAGAGTTGCTGAGAGAGCCCATAGCAACAATAGCTCCAAGAGCAATCAAGGCAGCAATTAACGCATATTCAATCAGGTCCTGACCGGACTCTTCCTGCATAAGGGCCGTGAACAGCTGTGCGATGCGATCCATTGTTCTCTCCTTATGGTGTGTGGTGGATGCAGCACGGCCAATTTCGTTTAATCCCCCGGACCGTGCCACGGACATACTGCAATGGTCACCATTGAAGCGATTACCTTGGGCGGGGACAATGCCGCGTCGGTGTCATTACACCAGTACCGGGCATTGCCGGCGGGGCAGAGGCGCGTGATCTGCAGGCAACAAGGGGTTTGCCCGACCGGAGTGACTACAGTAGACTGGAGGAACGCAGTCGGGGAGTGGCTCAGCCTGGTAGAGCACCTGGTTCGGGACCAGGGGGTCGGAGGTTCAAATCCTCTCTCCCCGACCATTTACTGCTGATTCGGTTGAACCGATTCTCGTCGTTCCCGCGAATTCCCGATTCCACGCGGTGAGCTTGTGTCTGGATGCGTCCTGCGGCATGGCGAGTCCCTGATTGCGGCAAGCCGAATTGCTGGCGGCTTGCGACGAGGGTGTGCTCGTTGCTCTACTCAGGCGATCCGGGCGTTGATCCACCCGGACGATCCGTCGGCCGCTAATCGACGGCAGAACCCAGCATGCTCCTTCGTGTTGGAGTCTAAGGGAGGGGAGGCCGCACAAGGGCTTCCACTCACTCACCGTGCAGGCCCCGTCCTTAATGGCGTCCCGCAGCTTTTTCATGTCTGCATTCAGTGGGCTCTGCTGGGAGCCGAGGTTCTACTTGTGTCCGATTTCGTCCAGTTCCTTCCGCAGCGCGAACTGGTCGAGCGTCGCTATGGGCAGGCACAGGAAGAGGCCAATCCTCCGATCGAGAGTTGCGAAGGCCTGCTTGAATGCCCGATCAATCTCGTCCGGTGCTCCCTGAACAGCAACGGGATCAGGTATTCCCCAGTGAGCAGTCATCGGCTGTCCGGGCCAATAGGGACACACCTCGGCAGCAGCCTTATCGCAGACCGTAAAAACAAAATTTAGAGGAGGGGCATCGGCCTTCGAAAATTCGTCCCACGATTTACTGTATAAGCCTTCGGCGTCCAGGTGCGCCTCCTGCAGTTGTCGAATGGCGTGAGGATTCACATATCCCGTTGGATGGCTTCCAGCACTGAATGCGGCGAAAGTGGGTCTACCCTTATGCCTGAGGATGGCCTCAGCCATGATCGAGCGCGCCGAGTTACCCGTGCAGAGGAACAGAACGTTGTAACGTGCCGACATTCTTCACAATCCTTTCAGAGTCCCGCGCAAAACAATTACTGCACCGTCGGGGGACAGCAACTCGGCGCGCAACAGGCCGTTTGGCTGGCATATGGCTTGACGGCATACACCTTGACGCTTGCCGCGGTGGCGTTCACGTCATATTGAGACAGCAGGTTCTTCAGATCCTGGTGGAGGGCGGCAGGCGCGGCCGATTCGGAGGAACAGCAGGATTCCGCCAGCACGTTCAGACCATTGCCAGCTCCCATCGAGGGCGAGCAGCAGCCGGATTGATTCTCGACCTTTGCGTAGGCATTCAGATCCGCTCCGCTGTCGATAATTTCCACATGCTCGAAGCCGGCAGCGAGCAGACCCTGACGATAGCCGTCGATCCTGATCGCGCCCGCGATGCAACCGACGTATGCGGCCAGGCTCTCCGCGATGGCGGGCGGCAGATCGCGCTTGAGCGCAATGTCACTGACGGCGAGGCGTCCCCCGGGCTTTAGAATCCGAGCAATCTCACGAAAGACCGCCGGCTTGTCGGGCGCGAGGTTGATCGCGCAATTGCTGATGACGCAATCGACGGAGGCGTCCGGCAGCGGGAGGTGATCGATTGTCGCGAGGTGAAACTCGACATTCTCATACCCGCCGGCCTGCGCATTTGCGCGAGCGCGCTCAATCATCTCCGGCGTCATGTCGATGCCGATGGCCTTCCCATTGCGGCCGATCAGTTTAGACGCGAGGAAAACGTCCAGGCCGCCACCGGAGCCAAGGTCGACGACAACTTCACCTGCTCGAAGGGAAGCAATCGCGGTGGGATTGCCACAGGAAAGCCCCATATTGGCTTCGGCCGGAATCGACCTCAGCTCATCGGCGCTGTATCCGAACGCCACAGCCACCGCCCTCACCCCGGCATGTTCGCTGGAGAGTTCACTCTCCGCGACCGCCGCATACCTCGACCGCACCGTTTCCAGCAAGTCCGCTGCCATGTGAGCCTCCTATATATTCGTATAGGCGACTATATCCTCGCTGGACGTATCCGTCAATACGGATATAATCATTTTTTATGTCAGCACGGGCAAAAGACTTCAACTTCGAGCGATTCTTCCAGGCTCTGGGAGACAACACGCGGCTGAGACTGTTGAACCTGATGGGAGACCAGGAGATCTGTGTCTGCTACTTCGTGGAAATTCTGAATCAGCCCCAGCCCAAAATCTCAAGGCATCTCGCCTACCTGCGAAATGCCGGGGTTGTAACCGCGAGGCGTGAGGGCAAGTGGATGCATTACCGTATCGCCATGCCACCGAATGAGGGTGCGGCTCATCTGCTTCGCCAGACCCTGCAGTGGCTGAGAGAAGAAAAGACCATGCAGATCGACCGGACCAAGCTCAGCAGGGCCTGTTGTGCTCCCGAGAAATTCTCAGGCCTGCTGGGTGCGCCGCAGCCCCTCCCAATTCCGCCTTCTGCCCCTCTTGCATCGAGGTAAATCATGTCCAGCATTCCCTGCACGCAAGGCCGGGTGTGCTCACCGATGCCGCGCAAGCAGCTGTCGTTCCTCGACCGTTTTCTTACGCTCTGGATTTTTCTGGCGATGGCGATCGGCTTTGCGATCGGGCACTTCGTGCCGGGGTTGGCCGCATTCTTCAACAAACCGGAGAATGCCAATCGGCCCGGTTTTGGCAGATGTGGGACGGGGTTCCTATTGCCCTTTCAGTTTTCCCGCATCCAGCTTCGCGATCCGCCCGTCCGGCCCCACCACCCATGGGAGACTCAGCGCGTTCCAGTTGGCGTTGTCGAGAGCAACCCACGTCTTTCCATCGTCATAGCTGATGTCCGACCCGTTCGTACCCGCCGCAATCCAGGCTTTGGACGTCGCATCCCACGTCACGGCCGAGCGGTAGCCATGCGGGGGCTTCGCGGCTGCCGTCCACGTCTTCCCGCCGTCGTCGGACCAGGCAGCGGTTCCGGCTGAGTCATTCGGCTTCGAATAGTCGCCGCCCACGGCAACCAACCTGAACCCGTGGCCAACGACTTCTCCGTCATGCCAGCCGAGAGAAAAGATTCCCGCTGCGTCGCCGTCCTTTGCCAGAGGCACAGGGGCGCGGTTCCACTGCTCCGTCATTTTGATCGGCATCCCCGGCTTCATCGGAGGAGCAATCGCGCCGCTGAAAGCCTGCCAATAATACCAGGCTCCTCCGGTACCGAACCCAACCGGCTCGCGGCCAGAGCCAAGCAGGGAAGAGTTACTCGCCGCGAAGGCTCCTGAGGCATCGGGCTTCGCCCGCAGCCCCATGGCCGCAGACCGAGACCATGTCTCTCCTCCATTTGCGGTTGTAAAAAACGCAAATCGCCCCCCGACCGGATCGCCCAGAAGATACCCACGCTGGCGCGACCGGAACACCAGCGCATCCCAAAACCCATCCTTATCGGGATTCGTAAACACCAGCTCCCAGTGCGAGCAGCCATCTGTCGTCTTGTACAGCCGCGAGGCATCTCCTGGGCCGCTCGACATCACGATGGCGGTGTTGTCGTCCCAGGCCCAGATCCCGCGAAAATCCAGCTTCTCCGCTCCGGGAGGCATGGCGCAGCTCTGCCACTCGTAACCGCCGTCCTCCGTCCGCAGAACCGTGCCATTCGTCCCGCTCGCCCACGCCACGCCGCCGCCGACAGCGTGAATCCCGCGCAGGCCCGCGGGGGTTCCGCTTCGCTCCATCACCCATGGGCCGGAGTTTTCGTGGAGGCTCTGCCCCAGCATGGGAATCGGCATGAGAACGAGGAGGGAAGTCAGCCAGCAGAGCGGGCGCATCACGTCAGCAGCATAACCGAAGGCCAGCGGCGCCGAGGGCTGCCTGGCCCCTACCGACCCACCCCCCCCATGGGGGGTGGGTATCATCTGATTGAAAAATAAGCACATGGAGGGTAATACCTTTTGGGTATTACCCTCTTTCGATGCACCATTTGTGAGGCAGCCACTTTGGCTCACCTACACCGGGGGCATGCCCGTCACCACGTGGACGCCGGGCGGCGGCGCAAACACAAAGGCCGAGTTCGGCGCGGGCACGTTGTCCGCTTCGCCGCTGAAGTCGAACGTGTTGGTCACCCCGTCCGTTTCCTCGATGGTCATCGCCCGGATCGTCCCATCGGCCGTGACCGTGACTTTCAGCGAAGCCACCCGCTGCTCCAGCCCCTTCGGCACGCCCGCCAGGGTGTACAAGCCATTGCCGGCCGGCGTGACTGTGAGGTTCTTCAGCTCCTTCTCCAGCTCCGTATGTCCGAGAAGGAACTGCAGGGGGGAGCGCAGGTCGTCCAGCTGCTTCTCCGGAACCTTTTGCGCCTCGCTCTCGCCCGGAGAGTAGAAGTACCCATCGTGCCCGTCCAGGATGAACAGCTTGCCGTCGGGCTGGGTATACGTCCACCGCATTTTCCCCGGCTTCTTCAGCAGCAGGACGCCGGCCTCGTGCCGGTGCATCCCCATCCCCTCGTAATTCTGGACGAAGTGGACCTCGAGCGAGTGCAGGTTGTTGTAATGGTGGTCGACGCGCTGGGCAATCGCCAACGGGTTTACGGCAGTTTGCGCATCGGCAAGCGCCGCAATCCCCAAAGCCGGCAGGACCAGAGCCGCGCCAAAGAGAAACCGCCGGAGGGGCAGAACACTCCGGCGGCTGTTCGACTGAACTTCAGGTTTCAACGCAGCGGCACCGTGCAATTCGTTCCGCCGGCTGGATCCTTCTTAATCTCCCCGCTCATATCCAGGCAGAATCCGTTATGGCCGGTCTTGCCCACCGCCTGGGGAACCGCGGTCGCCTCCCAACTGGTGTACATGTCCTGATTATTCACCGTCGTCTTCGTACAGTTTGTGATGTTGAAGACGTACCCGGACTTCACGCCGCTGGCGAGATCGGGCTGCAGCAGTTGCGACGCCTGGGGGGTGGGCACTCCCGCGCTGGCACTTCCGCCCAGGGCGGCCAGCGAGCACGCATAGCCATTTTGCGGATAAGTGGTGTTGTACTGGATCTCCGCCTCGTGAATCGTGCGCAGCGACTGGATCGCCGACGTCTCATTTGCCGTGGCTGTCAGGTTCAACATGTTGGGAATGGCAATCAGCATGAGGATCAGCATGATCGAAATCACGATCAGCAGCTCCATCAGCGTAAAACCAGCTTCGCGTTGCTGCGAACGGCGCCGTCCAGGGGTAGTTTTCATGGCTGAATAATCTTCCGCGAGCTTCATGCTATCGCAAAAACAGAGGCTCCGTATGCCGGTTCTCTGTGGGCAGGGGCATGGCTGCGCGAGCCGCAGCGCGCCCCAGGCATGCCCGCAAACTGACCAGACGCAGCGCCGAGGCCGTTCGCTCACAGAGCCACTCCTGGGATGTCTCCAAAATGCCGGCCACCATCCACGATGGGCAGCCACCTGAGAAGAGGGACACCATCATCGCGCCGCGCGTTCCTCGCGCAGCCGATCGGCGGTTTTCAGCACAACCGCGACGGGCTTGCGCGTGTGCAGCCGTTTGCGGAACTCGGCCAGCGCAGGACGCTCAGCAATTTCCCGGAGTTCGCCAAGCAGATAGTCGGACAGAGACATCCGCGCGGTCGCGGCCCGGGCTTTCAGAGTGCGATGAAGAGCATCCGGAACATTCCGCACCTGGATCATCTTTGCCATGTGGACAGCATAATTGCATGTGCCGCACCTGGCAGCCGGGTGGCGAATTTCCCTTATTCACGCAGCGCTACAACTGCGACCGCCGCGTCTGGTTCGAGCGGCACGGCGACGTACGCAGGGCCATCGCGCGGGAAAAGGAACTCAAAGGCCGGCGACGCGAGAAGAAAGTCGCGCTGATCGAGGCGGCCAATCCGGTTTGGCAGGATCTCAGCCGCTACTGGTACGATCTTGAGCCTGCCGACTATCGAAGGGCCCTGGACCGCATGAACTCCTAAGACAACCGCGGATCCTTCCGCATCGCTTCGCGAGTCGTCAGGATGACAGCCTTCAGGGTGAGCGTTGTTGCGAGAGAAAAATCTGGGACAGCCCCGTGGTCCGGACGACTCTACGGCTTGCCCTTCGCCGTGGGCGGCACATGCGAGGTCAGCATCCGCGACAGAAACTCCCGCAGCACGTTCTCCCCGGCATCCCCGCCCAGGATCACCAGGGCGTCCCGAACCGTGATCCCCGCGGAGCGATCCTCGGGCGAGTGGTACACATTCGAAAGCCCCGCCGCCATAAACGCCCCGCCAATCCGCGAGTAGTTCACTTCCTCGCCGCCGCGATCGCTGCGCGTCATGATGGTTTGTCCCACGGCATACATCAGCCGCCTCCCAAAACTCCCCTTCCCGCGATAGAAATACCGCGGGTCCTGATGCAACAGCGAGGGCAGCAGAGCCTCCCCGATCATGCGGCTGTCAAAGCTGTCGGCCAGCGTCGCCCCAAAGCGTTTCCCGTACCCTTCCCATCCCGCTCCGTACCCGGGATAGGTGTCGTGGTACTGCTCCGATCCTGCAATGGCCGCGTCCGTGAGAAAAGAGAAAGGATCGAAGGTCGCCCGCAAGGCCATGCCGTACTTCAGCTTCGGCGTCATCGGCGCGGCATTCCATTCAAAGGCTGTATAGAAATTCGGCACCACGCCGCCCAGCATTCTTTGCTTCTCCTCCACATGGACCTGAGCGGTGGCAATCTGGATGGGGGACGCAGTGACGCGCACCGTCGAGGTGAAGCGGGGGATGCGGGTGACCACAATTGGGAAGTTCCGCGCCCGCGCCCCCAGCACCAGGGGCTGCGGCGCCATGGGCTTGAGGGTCGAGCCCGAGACGGACACCTGATAGGTCCCGGGAGGGAGCGCCCCAATATAGAAGTCGCCGCGCCGGTTCGTCCTCGCGCTGAAGCGGATCGCTCCGTTGTCGCCCGTCACGGTCACCACGGCGCCGCGCACAGCCGCGCCGGTCTGATCGGCCACGGTGCCGGAGAGGGAAGTTGTCCCCTGCGGGTCGGGGGCGCTGGGCAATCCGGCATCGAGCGTGGGCGACGCTTCCGGCGCCGGGTTCAGGGTCTGGGCCCGGATTGAGGACGGGGAGCAGGCCGCTCCGAGAAAGGCCAGGGTCAGGCTGAGAAACAGGAGGGACCGCCCTGAAGGGCAGCGGGATTTCCGGATGTCCTCCGGGGGAAAGGAAGAATTCATACGAAGAGTTAGACGCCGGGAAAGTCACCGCTGAAGGGACCCATCTGTCTCTATTGCAAAGAGATCATGCGGCGATCAGAATAGGATGTTTTGCCGTCTGCCGGGAGTTGGCTGTTCAGCCGCGGATTCCGCGGTCGAGGGCCTGTGTCTCTTCATGACTCGCTGAGGGGGGCCGCGGACTTCTTTCGGCCCTCCCGCATCCACGACCGCAGACTCACCAGATACACCGCGATGCAGAACAGGTTGGCGGGGACGAATCCAAACTGCGCCGTTCGCAGCCCGATCACGCACAGAATCGCGCTGTTGATTCCGGCGACCACCAGGCCGCTCCATAATTTACGTCCCACCAGAACGGTTGACAGCACCGTCAGACAACACGACAAGTAATCGAGCCGAAACACAGCGACACCCAGCCTCTGCCGTCAGTTTGCCCGCCGGATGGCCGTTCGCTCCGTGACGAATCGCACACCGCTGGCCCAGTTCGCCATGGCAAACGCGATATTCTTGGAGTGGGTCTGCGGAGTGGGTCTGCGCCGCAGATCCCCGTTCCGACCATCAGGATTCAGCAGGATTCAGCCGCCGGGGCACGCTGCGGCAGAGGGTTTCATGCACATTACCGCGACAACTTCGGCCGTTGCTTCCGCCTTCGGCGCCATGGCCGTCATTGTCTGGCGCGTCCAGGAAGGCCGCCGCGCCATCACCATCAAAAAGATCATCTTTCCGCCTCTGGGCATGGCCACGGGATTCTCCATGTTTATCGTGCCCGCCTTCCGGGTACCGTGGCTGTGGGCGCTGGTCGCCTTCCTCATCGGAGCGGTGCTGCTGGCGTGGCCGCTGCTGGCCACCACCCGCCTGCAGCGCGACGGCGACGCCATCATGATGAAGCGCTCCAGTGCCTTCCTGCTCGTCATCATCGTTCTGGCGGCGGTCCGGTTCTTTGCCCGCGGCTACTTCGACACGATTATGACCATTGAGCAGACAGGCGGCTTGTTCTTTATCCTGGCTTTCGGCATGATCCTGCGCTGGCGGGCGGCGATGTTCTTCGAATATCGAAGTCTGACCACCGTCACTCCGGCGCCCGCCGAGATATAAAGAAACGCCCCGGCGCGAAGGTCCACGCCGGGGCGCATTCGATTCTCATTTAGCTCACGAAAACATCGGCGTGCCCCGAGACTCCCGGCGGCACGCCGAATCGCGAAAGACAGATCAGAACGCGAAGCGCGCCCCGAACTGGAACTGCCGCGGTGTATTGACGGTGCTGTAGATCTCCCCGAAGGTTGACGCGATGGTGGGCTGGGTCTGCACATTATAAATCGACGGCACACCAGGCTGGGCAAACTGCGGGGTGTTGGTCACGTTGTAGGAGGATACCTCGAAGCGCAGCTTTCGCTGTTCTCCCAGGGAGAACGCTTTGTAGAGCGAGAGATCCAGCTCCCGCGCTCCCATCGAGCGAACGTGGTCCAGATAAGCCGGCGCGTTGCCGGCGACGAAGGGGCTGGATGGAATGGCAAAGCAGTTCGGATTGAACCACGTCGCCACCGAGTGCGGGGCATTCTTGCTGGGATCGCAGGTCTCGTTAGGCCGCTGATTGAAATACGAGATCGGCGCGCCGACCACCGGCGAGGCGATGGGGTTGCCGTCGCTCAGGTAGACGATGCCATTGGCCGTCCAGCCGCCCAGAATCCCATTGCCCAGGGCGCCCAGATTGACCGCCTGATCTTTGCCGACGGGCAGGTCGTAGGAAACCTCGCCGGTGAACTGATACTTCACGTCCTGGGGGCTCACCGAGTGCTCGTACTGCATGTTCTTCGTATCCTGGGGCGATCCCAGGTGATTGCCGACAAAGCTCAGCGGAGGCAGGCTGTCGTCGGTAATGAGCTTCGCCCAGGTAAAGCTGCTCAGGAGGGTGAAGTTCCGGGTCAGCCGTTTCTGCAGCTTGGTTTGCAGCGAGCTATATTCGGAATCGCCGCCCGGATAGCCATTCAGCAGAACTCCGTTGCCGGAGCCATAATTGCCGTCGCCGAACTGCGGATATTCCTGCAGCGCAACCCACAGCGGCACGGCTGAAGCGCCATAGTTGCTGTTGGTGGCGGGCTGAATCGGCGCCCAGGAGTTCGGCGCCATCTGGCAGGCTGGGTTCGCCGGGTCCACGCAGAGCGACGCGCCGTACTTCTGAATCGTCTGCAGGCTGAGGGTATTGAGGTCGATCTGCCCGTAGGGCACAAAGAGTCCGCGGCTGCCTACGTAGGCCATGCTCAGGACGATCTGATGCGGCATTTCCCACTCGTAGCCGAAGTTGAAGTCATAGGTGGTCGGCGTGTGCTGCGAGTGCAGCACCGTGTTCAGAGGCTCGCCCAGATTATTGCCATAGCCCGACGGCGACTGGAGCTGCGGCACCACCCCGTTGGGAAACGGATTGGTCAGCGAATAAACGCCTGTAGCGCTGGGAGCAGGACTTCCCGGCGTGGCCCCCGCGCAGCCCGACGTACCGTTAAACACGGTGTTGCCGTCCGCGTTGTAGCAGGTGGCGTTCCAGTTGGTATACGCCTCATAGCCGTCGCTGTCCTGGAATGCGTTGGCCACCATCTCCGGGCTGGGACCGTAGTAGAACCCTGCCCCGCCGCGAAACACCAGGCTCCTCACCGCCTGCCAGGCAAAGCCCAGCCGCGGCCCAAAGTCTCCCCAGTTGGTTGCGAAGGGCGAGCGGTTGCTGCTGTTCACGTAAGCCTCGGCGCCCGTGTAACTCACGCCGTTCACCGTGTTGGTGACGGCGGGATCGAAGTACTCGAGGCGGTTATGCCGATCCGTTCGTCCGCCGAAGATATCCCAGCGCAGTCCCGCGGTCAGCGTGAGGGAATTGCTGGCATGCCAGGTATCCTGGATAAAGGTGGCGTAGTAGGGGCTGGCCTCGGCCGCAAACAGGTCCTTGCTGAAGTTTTCGGTTTCGCTGCCCGGGGTCTGACCCATGCCGATGAGCAACGAGGCAAAGTCGCTGCCGCCGCCGCCGTTATTGACCGACTGATCGGTCGCGCTCTCGTCGAAGTAATAGCCACCGGAGGGCTCGGGGGGCTGTCCGGCGTTGAGGAAGCGCTCCATGTATTCGAATCCGGTGCTCAGTTCGTGCTTCCCCATCACCTTCGTCAGGGTTGCGCTGGCGTCGCTGTTCTCGCTGGCAAAGTTGAAAGTATCGCTGTAGGTGGTACCGCCGACGCCGCCTCCCACATCGTCGAAAAGCACCCACGGGAGGGTCTTGTAGTTTTCGTCTGCCGCCGTGGGGGTGACAAATCCCAGCGAGGCGAGATTATCCTGGGCGCTCTGGGCGGGGTCTCCGCTCTGGTTCTCGTAGTGCCGGGTGAAGGAGTAGCGCAGCTGCAGAACCGTCCTGGAATTGAAAGTATAGTCGTCGGCCAGCAGGATATTGCGGCCGTTGGTGATGTTCTGCGCGTAGAAGGGATCCCACGCGTTGTTGAATGCGTTGACCAGCGAGTTGTAGAGCCGATCGAAGGAGAATCGCCCGAAGATGTGCTGCTTCTCGCTCTTGTCCCAGTCCAGGCGGACGTCGAATTTGCGCCATTCGGTCGGATCGGTGCCCGGCACGTACAGGTTGTTGAGCGCTCCGGTGGTGTTTGAATCGCAGGTGCTCGGATTCGGCACATTGCACTTCGGCATTTCCGAGAGGAATTTCAGAGCGATGGGGTTTGGATTGGGAATGACGTTGTTCGTAAACGCCTGCCGCGTTCCATCCGGGTTATCCGGCACCATCGGGTTGTAGATCTTGTAATTATCGGCGGAGAAATTCCCGGTGCGCTCCGCGCTGGTGGGCACGGTGAAGATATTCGAACCGTCGAACAACTGCTGCTGCGTATCTTCGTAATCGGCAAAGAAGAACAGCTTCTTATGCACAATCGGCCCGCCGATCGCCCCGCCCTCCTGGTAGCGATGGAAGGACGGCGGCGTATTCGCGGTGCCGCTGGAGATCTGGCTCTGCTTATTGAAATATTCGTTGGAAGCCAGAACGTCCGGGCGAAAGACTCCAAAAATATCGCCGTGAAAATGGTCGCCCCCGGATTTGGTCACCAGGCTGATCACGCCGGCGCCGCCGCTCTGGTAAGAAGCCGGCGTGTTCTGCGTTTCCATCCGCATTTCGTCCACGTCATCTTCGGGGATCATCATCGCGGGCATAATCGACGCGGAGTTGTTTTCGGGAATCCCTACCGGGCTGCCGTCTACCATGAAGTACACGGAGCCGACGACCGCGCCGTTGAACGTGTACGAGGAAACGTCGATACCCGGGCGGCCGTCGGCGATGTTCACCGTCGCCGCGGAATTCGATGAATTCGGCGTTCCGTTGGAGGGTGTCACGCCCGGGCTCAGCTGGGTCAGATCGTAGACATCGCGGTTCAGCAGCGGGACTCGGTCGATGGTGGCCGCGGAGATTAGCTGGCCGACCGTCGAATTGCTCGGTTCCACCAGGTTGGTCTCTTCATTTACCTTCACGACTGTGCTGACGCTGCCCACCTTCAGAACGATATTGACAATCGTCGTCTGATCCACGCTGACGGTCACATTCTCCCGCTGCGCGGTGGTAAAGCCGCTCTGGCTTGCCGTGACCTGGTATGTGCCTGGGTTGAGGGAGATAAACGTGTAGAGCCCCGCGCTGGTCGTCATCGCGTGCTGCGCCACTCCTGTAGACGAATTGAGCAGCGTGACGCTGGCTCCCGGGACAATCGCTCCGCTCGGATCGGTAATCGTTCCGCTGATGCTGCCGCGTCCGGCCTGTCCGAAGGCACTGGGTATGCCAGGAACGAGAAGCAGGACAATAGCGAGAAAAGCGAGGCTTCCGACGATCCGGAGATTTTTCAATTTCATGGCCGCCCCTTATGAATTGTTGATGTTCAAACGTTTGAATGGTATATGAATGTAGGCAGTTTTAAGGGTGTCTGTCAAGCGGACTACGGGCCCGCCGGCATGACCCTTTGCCGCATGAGCCCGAACCTTCGCCCCGGATGGCTCCGCCTGAGCCGCCCGCTGGCCCGGGCGGGTGCAAAATGAACGGGGCGGGAATCGGGAACATGACAAGACTGGAGCGCGGCCACGTAACTCTCTCCGATGTTGCCCGCGCCTGCCATCTGTCCGTCTCCACCGTCTCGATTGTGCTGAGCGAGGCGCCGCTGTCGCGCCACGTTGCCGAGGCCACCCGTCAGCGGATCCGCGTCATGGCCGAGCGGCTCGGCTATCACCCCGACGTCCATGCCCGCTCTCTCCGGCGCCGCCGCACCCAGACCATCGGGGTCCTCGCCTTCGATATGTCCGACCCGTTCTGCATTCCGGTGGTTCACGGCATCGAGGAGACCCTGCAGGCGGCAAAGTATTTCTCTCTGCAGGTCAACGCGCAAACCCAGCGCATGCTCTTCGACCGTTATCTGCGCATGCTCCTCGAGCGCCGCGCGGAAGGCGTCATCGTCATCGCGAGCTGGGTATTCGAGGAGACCAATCTCCTCGCCGATATCGAAAAGAACAACGTGCCCGTCGTGATCGTCGGCCGCGATCTGACCGCGCGCCGCATCACCTCCGTCCTGGTGGATAACCACGCGGGCGGCGCCCTCGCCATGCGCCACCTGCTCGATCTCGGCCATCGGCGCATCGCGGTTATCCGCGGTCCGGAAGAAATGTTCGACAGCGAGCCTCGCTGGCAGGGCATTCGCGACGCTGCCTGTGCCGCCGGGATCCAAATCGATCCCCGGCTGACCTTTCAGTTACCCAACCAGGTCA
Source organism: Acidobacteriaceae bacterium (assembly GCA_036269135.1). Lineage (GTDB taxonomy): Bacteria > Acidobacteriota > Terriglobia > Terriglobales > Acidobacteriaceae > Palsa-343. Next base: position 76,571 of record DATASQ010000053.1, on the reverse strand, counting down.
ATCCCCGTTCGGGATTTGAAGGCGGCCTGCGCTTTGCCAAAGACATGCTTGCGTCCGGTGTCCCTTTCACCGGCGTCCTGGCGTTCGACGACCTCACCGCTCTGGGCGTGGTGCGCGGCCTCTCCGAAGCCGGCCTGCACGTGCCCGGCGACTGCTCTGTGCTCGGCTTCGACGACATCCTCTCCGCCGCCATTTCCACCCCGGGCATAACGACCATCCACCAGCCCCTGCATGAAATGGGGACGCTCGCCGCGCAGCGCCTCCTCGAGACCCTCGACCACAAAGGCGAATCGCGGGCGCCGAAAGCCCGGCTGCACCGCCTTGGCCCCGAACTGGTGGTGCGCACTTCGTCCGCCCCGCCGATCCCCGAAACAGAATTCAAAAGCCAGCGTTCGCCGGTCCGCGTTGACAAATGAAGACGATTGGAATATTCGAATTCAAACGATTGAAACCACCGTTTACAACGATCTGCCTTTGAAAAATCTCGCACCGCTTCCGCACGGGAGCCGGAGGGAACCGCCGATGATCCGTAACTTTTTTGCTTCTCTTGTGGGTTCCATGCTGCTGATTCCCCCGCTTTCCGCAGCCACCATCACGCCCCTTCACACCGGCTGGCGGCTGCAATCCGCCTGTACGGCCACCGCGGCCGGCGACGCCATTTCGGCGCCGGGCTTCTCCACCGAGGGCTGGATCGCCACCACCGTCCCCACCACCGTTCTTGCCGCCCAGGTCGCTGCCGGCCTTCTGCCCAATCCCTATTTTGGCGATAACCTGCGCAAGCTTCCCGGCACCACGTATCCGATCGGCAAAAATTTCTCCAACCTGCCGATGGCCGCCGACAGTCCTTATCACTGCGGCTGGTGGTACCGCGATGCGTTCACCCTTCCGCCGGCCGCGGCCAAAGAATCTCAGTTCTGGCTGCACTTCGGCGGCATCAACTACCGCGCCGATGTCTGGCTTAACGGCCATCGCATCGCCGATTCCTCCCAGATTGCGGGCGCCTATCGCATCTACAATCTAGACGTCACCGCCTTCCTCAAGCCCGGCGGCCAAAACGTGCTTGCCGTGGAGACCTTCGCGCCCACCGAGCACGACCTTGGCATCAACTGGGTCGACTGGAACCCCGCTCCCCCGGACAAGGATATGGGCCTGATCGGCGAGGTGAATCTCGTCGCCACCGGCGCGGTGTCTCTGCGTTCTCCCGCGGCCGTGACCCATTTCCCCAACGGCGATCTCACCACGGCCGATCTCACCCTCTACGCTGAAGTGGAGAACGGCACCGACAGTCCCGTGCAGGGCGTGGTTTCCGGATCTGCCGCGGGCGTGACCTTCGAACAGCCGGTCCAGCTCGCGGCGCACGAGCAGCGCACGGTGGTCTTCACCACGGACAAATACCCGCAGCTGCGCATCCATAATCCGAAGCTGTGGTGGCCGTGGCAGATGGGCGATCCTCACCTCGAGCCGCTCACTATGCGCTTCAGCGTGCAGAACAAGGTCTCCGACGAAAAGACCGTTCTCTTCGGCATTCGCGAAATCACATCCGTCCTTACCGGCACCGGCAGCCGGCTCTTCCGCGTGAATGGCAAGCCGATTCTGATTCGGGGCGGCGGCTGGTCGCAGGACATGATGCTGCGCACCGATCCCAAACGGCTGCGCGAGCAGTTTCGCCTGGTGCGCGACCTCAACCTGAACACCATCCGGCTGGAAGGCAAGCTCGATACCGACGACTTCTTCAACCTCGCGGACCAGAACGGCATTCTCGTGATGGCCGGCTGGTGCTGCTGCGACCAGTGGGAACACTGGAAGGACTGGAGTCCGGAGAACTACAGTGTCTCCGCCGCTTCGCTCCACGCGCAGATGCTGCGCCTGCGCTATCATCCCAGCCTGCTGGTGTGGCTCAACGGCAGCGACAATCCACCACCGGCGAACGTCGAGAGCGCCTATCTCGAGATCGAAGCCCAGGCGCACTGGCCCAATCCGATCCTCTCCTCCGCCACCGAGAGGCCGACCACGGTTACCGGCGAAAGCGGCGTGAAGATGACCGGCCCTTACGACTACGTCGAGCCCAGCTACTGGTATGTCGACCACACCCACGGGGGCGCCTGGGGCTATAACACGGAAACCAGTCCCGGCCCCGCGATCCCGTCGCTCGCCAGCCGCGCGAAGTTTCTCACCGATCCCGACGCCTGGCCGCCCACGGCCGACTGGTCGCTGCACAACGGGGGCGGGGGCTTCACCACGCTTAAAGACCTCGACGAGGCGATGGACGCGATCTACGCCAAACCCACTTCGGCCGCCGAGTACACCCGCATCGCCAACACCATGGAGTACGACTCGGAACGCGCCATGTTCGAGTCCTACAGCCGCAACAAGTATCAATCCACGGGCGTGATCCAGTGGATGCTCAACAACGCCTGGCCGTCGATGATCTGGCACCTCTACGATTACAATCTCGAGGGCGACGCCGGCTACTATGCGGTGAAGAACGCCTGCGCGCCGCTGCATATTCAGTATTCCTACGACGACCAGTCCATCGTCGTGGTCAACAGCACGTACCATCGCGCCGAAGGGCTGCACGCGACCGTCGACGTGCGCGGCATCCACTGGAACGAGCTTTACCACACCACCATGAAGGTGGACGCTCCTTCGGACAGCTCGCAGCAGATCGTTCGCCTTCCGGATACGCTCTACAACGGCACGGATCGAATCTTCCTCGTCGACCTCACTCTCGCCGATTCTGCCGGCCATATCGTCAGCCGCAACTTCTACTGGGTGCCCTACACCCTCACCACCTTCGACTGGGGAGCGACCGACTACACGTACACTCCCGCCGAGCGGTACCCGGACCTGGCAGCCCTCACGCAGCTGCCGCAGGCGACGGTCGGTTCAAGCGCCGAAATCCGCACTACGCCGCAGGGCCGCGAGATCGTGCTGCACCTCGACAATCATTCCAGTGCGCTGGCGTTTCAGGTGGAGGCCGCGGTGCGTACCTCGTCCGGCGGACTGGTCGCGCCGGTCATGTGGTCCGATAACTGGATCGAGCTGGTGCCCGGCGAGTCCCGTACGCTCACGGCGCCGCTCCCGGACGACGCTCCGGCGAATCCTATCGTGAAGGTGCGGGGCTGGAACATCGAATCGACGACGCTCACGCCCAGCGCCGCGGCGCAGCCCTAGATCGGCCGGTGGAATCAGGGTGGAGGGGAGCCTATCTCCTCCACCTTGCCGGGCTCTCTCGGGCGGCGGTGTGCTTTTCGTGCCCCGGCAGGGCTTGAGTTCCGCGCCTGATCAAAACCCACGGCCCTGCCGATGATGAAGGCAAGGTGAGAGTCTGTCCTTCCATCGCGCCGTTGCTGGCGGTCCTGTTCCTTGCATCCGCGCAGGCTCAGTCGCTGCGGCTGATCGACGCGCCGACGCCAGGCGCGGGCGTCGCATCGTCCCGGGCAGGAGATCCGTATGCTTCGATCCAGGCTGCGCCGACGCTCTCCCCAATGCCCACTCTCCATGCATTCGACTGGGCGGCGATTGCGGGTGGGGGCGCCCTGCGCGTTCTGGACTATACGACCACGGAGAAAGCCCTCTCTTACCCGCAGTATTTCCATGAGGACGTCCTGCCCAGCGCCCTGGTTCACAGCAAGGCCGGCTTCGCCGCGTTTCAGGCGGCCACCGTGGGCGCCGATTACGCAGCCTATCGGTATCTCGTACACCACAACCTGCGCACGATGGCGGCTGTCGGACAGTATCTCTACGACAGCGCCATGCTCTTTCAGGTCGCGAGCAATTATCAGACTCTGGGCAAGGTCCACCTGAATTAGCGGTCCGAGCAGGAGCCGAACCGCGCCACGCGCGTCGAACCGTGACCTTCTATTGTTCACCGCGGGCGTTCCGGGAGGCGACAGCTCCCGGCAACTACGCGCCGCCGGTACGCGCGAACGGCCGTCTGGGACCGCAGGCCGCAACCGTAAATCCTGCGCCCGGACACAGAATCTCTCGGGAATTCATCTCCTCGTGACGACCGTCACCGGTGGCCGGGGCCGCGCTTTGCTAAAATTTGCGGTGGAACTCTGCATTTCTACGAAGGCGGGCCGCCTTCAATGACCTTCCTGGAAACCATTGCCGCAGCCACCGGGGAACCGATCCGTGTGGATCGACGGCCCAAACTCAATGAGCGCATCCAGCACCACATTGTGAGGAGCGAAATGACGGAAATTGCTGCGATTTATGCCCGCGAAATTTTGGACTCCCGCGGGAATCCGACGGTAGAAGCCGATGTTGTCCTGGAAGGTGGCGCCCTGGGGCGAGCGGCCGTGCCCAGCGGCGCTTCAACCGGCGAACACGAAGCGGTGGAACTGCGCGACGGCGACAAGAGCCACTACCTCGGCAAGGGCGTGCTGAAGGCGGTGGAAAACATCGAGAGCCTTCTGGCGCCGGAGCTGACGGGCATGGACGCCTCGAATCAGCGGCTGCTGGATGCGACGATGATCTCCCTCGACGGGTCGGAGAACAAGGGCCGTATCGGGGCGAATGCCATTCTGGCGGTTTCGATGGCTGCGGCGCGGGCCTCGGCGCTGGCGCTCAAGGTGCCGCTCTATCGATACCTGGGGGGCGTGAATGCGTCCATTTTGCCCACGCCCATGATGAACATCATGAACGGCGGCGCGCATGCCGACAGCAACGTGGATTTTCAGGAATTCATGGTGATGCCGGTCGGGGCGGAGCGATTCAGCGACGCGCTGCGCTGGGGCGTGGAGGTCTTCCACACGCTGAAAGGCGTGCTGAAGAAGAAAGGCTACAACACGGCGGTGGGCGATGAGGGCGGCTTTGCTCCGTCGCTCAAATCGAACGCCGAGGCGATTGAGCTGATCCTGGAATCGATTGAGCTGGCTGGGTATAAACCCGGGGAGGATGTCGCGATTGCACTCGATCCGGCCTCGAGCGAGTTCTTCGATACCGAGAAAGGGAAGTACGTCTTTAAGAAGGGCGACAAGAGCGAGCGCACCGCCGAGGAGATGGTGGCGTTCTACGCCGACTGGATCCGGCAGTATCCGATTGTCTCGCTGGAAGACGGGCTGGCCGAGAACGACTGGGCCGGGTGGAAGATCCTGACGCGCGAGCTGGGCAGCCAGATCCAGCTGGTAGGCGACGACAACTTCGTCACCAATACGGAGCTGCTGCAGAAGGGCATCGAGGAAGGAGTTGCGAACTCGATCCTGATCAAGCTGAACCAGATTGGCACGGTGAGCGAGACCCTGGAGTGCATCGAGCTGGCGCGGCGATACGGCTACACGGCGGTGATTTCGCACCGCAGCGGCGAGACGGAAGACACCTTCATCGCCGATCTGGCGGTGGCCACGGGCGCCGGGCAAATCAAGACGGGTTCGGCATCGCGCACCGATCGCATCGCCAAGTACAACCAGCTGCTGCGCATTGAGGAAGAGCTGGGCCAGGCCGCGGAGTTTCTGGGCCTGGAAGCCGTGAACTACGGAGAGTAAAGCCAGAGGCAGAGCCCCGTCGAGCCTGCCGAAGGTTGCGGGACAGGAAGATATCTTCCGGCGCAGCAGGGAATTGTTGGAGCGCCGCAAGAGCGCGAAGAACACGGGTGTCTCCATGTCGAGACGCAGAGGGGCAGCCTCGAAGGAGGGCTCGCATGCGGAAATCGACATGGTGGGTATGGATACTCCTGGGTGCGATGCCGGCGTGGGGCGCATCCACGGTTGCAAGGCCGGCTGGGCCGGCCGCGATGGCAGAACATGCGGCGCCGCTGCATCCGGTGACGGCGGCGCAGGTCTACGAGATTTTGCGGCTGACGGGAACCGATCCGATGCGGCGGCAGATGCTGGACAGCATGCTGCCCTACATGAAACAGATGATGCCGTATCTGCCGGACGACGTGGCGGACGATTTTCAAACCAGCCTGGCGGCTGCCGATTTTCAGGGAGCGATGGTCGAGGCATTTCAGAAGCGGCTTTCTACCGAAGATGCCGCACAGATCATCGCGTTCTACCGGAGCGATGTCGGGCGGCGGATGATTACCGTGATGCCGGCCATCCTGAATGAAGGCCAGGATGCCGGTGCGCAGCTGGGCCAGCGGGTCCTGTTTACGGTGATCCGGCGGCACAAAGAAGAGATGGACGCGGCGGCGAAGAAGTACCACCAGGAGCATCCGGATACCGCCGCGCAGAAGTGACGATGGGACGGGTCGGGGCGCGCTGTGCTCCGGCCTGCCCCGAAAACAAGGAGACTTCGTGGCTGTTTCGAATCGACCTGTCGTTCTGACCATTCTGGATGGGTGGGGTTATCGCCCGCAGACCGAAAATAATGCCATTGCCCTGGCGCGCAAGCCCACCTACGACAAGCTGCTGCGGGAGTATCCCAACACGCTGCTGCACGCGTCGGATCACTTTGTGGGTTTGCCCGACGGCCAGATGGGCAACAGCGAAGTGGGCCATCTGAACATCGGCGCGGGCCGCATCGTGCAGATGGACATCACGCGCATCCAGGCGCTGATCGCCAGCGGGGAGTTTTTCACGCACCCGACCCTTGTCGAGGCCATGCAGAAGGCGCGGAAGACGCAACTGCATCTGTTCGGACTGGTTTCCGACGGCGGCGTTCACTCGCACCAGGAACATTTGTACGCGCTGCTGAAGACGGCGAAGCAGCAGGGTGTGGAGAAGGTATTCGTGCATGCCTTCATGGACGGGCGCGACACGCTGCCCACCAGCGGTGCAGGCTATCTGGCGGCGCTCGAGCAGAAGATGCGGGAATACGGCGGAAAGCTGGCCAGCGTCTCCGGGCGCTACTACGCCATGGATCGCGACCGGCGCTGGGAGCGGGAGAAGAAGGCGTTCGACGCGATGGTGACGGGCCATGCCGAAGGCGGCGCCTACAGCGACGCCGTTGCGCGCGTAAAGGAGTCCTATAACAACGGGATTACCGATGAGTTTATTGTGCCGTTTGTGGTTACGGATGAGCAGGGGCATCCGGCCGGCGTGATCCGCGACGACGACGTCTGCATCATGTTTAACTTTCGCGCCGACCGGGCGCGGCAGATCACCCGGGTTCTGGCGCGTAACAGCGGCCTCAGCAAAGAGGGCGGGCGCGAGCTGCCGTCGTCGGAAGAGCTGGACACGACCATTCCGCGCAGCACGATTCCGAACCACCTGCACTACGTGTGCATGACGCAGTACGACAAGCATTTCACGCTGCCGATGATCAACCTGCCCGAATCGATGGAGAACCTGCTGGCCAACATCATGGCGCAGGCGAACCTGCGCAACCTGCGGGTGGCGGAGACGGAAAAGTATGCGCACGTAACCTATTTTTTCAACGGCGGCATCGAGACGCCGTTTCCCGGCGAGGACCGCATCCTGATTCCATCGCAGAAGGTGGCCACCTACGATCTGGCTCCGGAGATGTCGGCGGCCGGAATCGCCGATACGGTGATCAGGGCGGTCAACGACCGGGCTTTCGACGTGGTGGTGGTGAATTTCGCGAATGCCGATATGGTGGCCCACTCCGGCCGGCTGGAGCCGACGGTGAAAGCGGTAGAAACCGTCGATGCGTGCCTGGGACAGATCTATCAGGCGATGAAGCAGCGGGGCGGCGGCGCGTGGCTGATCACCGCGGATCACGGCAACGCGGAACTGATGGTCGATCCTGGAACCGGCGGCCCGCATACCGCGCACACCACCAATCCGGTCCCGTTCATCCTGGTAAGCGAAGATGCGCAGCAGTATGGATTGAGACCGGGGGGATCGTTGCGGGATATTTCGCCGACGATTCTCGAACTGCTCGGATTGCCGCAACCAAAGCAGATGACGGGCGGGGATCTTAGAATCAGGGAGTAGGAAGTAGGGAGTAGGGAATGGAACAGGAAGGCCGCTCCTCGGAGCGGCCTTCTATCGTTGCGGCAGTCGCCTGGGTCGTCTGTTTCAATACCAGGGTTTGGGCTGCACGATCAGCGCCTGGGGATTGACGACCGTGTAGGGCGAGCCGGGGGCTGCGCTGTATCCGGTGGGCGTGACCGTGAAGACATACAGCTTGCCGGCGGTCTGACTGATGGCGAAAAGGTGGTTGCTGTTATCCCAGTAGGCGGCGCTGATGGTCGCCGTGGTGAGAAGCGGGGTGTCTTTGGTGGGCGCGCCGGCGCCGTTGAAGTGGAAAACCTGCAGACCCCCGGTTCCCCCGATGGCGACCAGTTGGCCGGAGGGAGCCATGCGGACCGCGGCGATGTTGGTCACACGGGTGGAAGGCATGTTGGAGGAGGTGTTGGTGGAACTCAGGTCGCCATTGCCGGCCTCAGTGAACGACGCTACCTGCGGATTGCCCTGCGGGGCGCCGTCGACTGACAGTTGCACAGGCATGGCGACGTGGGTCGTGGGATCGGCCGCGGCCTCCCAGGGGCAATAGACTCCGCCGGAGGGAGCCGACGGCATCGTGACTTTGAAGGGGCTGTTGGCAACAACGTAGTCTCCGACTGTGGTGAGGGAGCCATTGCTGGACCGCTGGAAAGCGTACATCCCGTAGTACATGGAGCACGGCGACACCGTGTAGACATACTGATCGCCGGCCGTGACAGTTCCCGCCAGGTAGATGCCGTCGAAAGAGCCAGAGCCGCCCTCCGCGGAGCTGAGATACGTCAGGTGGCCATTCGATGAATTTACGGCGAACGACTCGTAATCGTTATTCGAGCAGTCGCCATCGATGTCCGTCAGGTAAAGGCTCTTGCCGGTGTGGTCGAGAAAGACCGGCCCGGCGCTGCCGCAGTCGCTGCCGGGATTGGTCTTCAGATAATTTTCTTCGGCGATCCAGTGCAGCTCGCCGCTCGATTCGATCTCGTAGGTCTCGATATAAGGCGCCGTTTTGTTGGGGCCGAACAGGTATTTGCCGTTTACCGCCATGCTGGTGACGTTGCCGGAGTAAGGCGAACCTGCCAGCTTCGTCAACATGCCATTGGACGCAGCGGAGTACTCCGCGATTTCGTTCCCATTGCTGTTCCTGGGGGTGTACGCGACGTAGACGATCGCCACGGGAGACGGCGCCGTAGTGGCATCGGCGGTGGGGGCTTGCGCCAGGGCGACCTGAGTGCATGCTGCTGCGCAAAGAGACACGCTCAGACAGACATAGTTGAAGGTACGGATCATGGAATATCTCCTTGACAGCCTCGGGGAGAGGCGGGAATCAACCTGGACCCGCGGAGATCTTCTACCGCAGCATGTGTCGTGCGGCGTACAGGCCAGAGGTGGCCTGAAGAACTGAGATGCTGCAGGATGGGGTGACGGATGGATGCAGACCTGGGCCGGCGGAGCGGGGGCTCTTTTCAGGCCATCGCCGTCGGCTTTACCATCCAGGCATGGCCTTTCCGATGCGCACATGCAGCGTTTGCGGCGAAGAGTTCGAATTGAAACCCGATAAGCCCGGCTTTGCCAACCGGTGTCCGGCCTGCAGCGAACCCGAGGAGGATACGGGTGTTCCGCAGGAAGCGGCCCAGGGAGGACGTTTCGGCAACGATCGGGAAGCGGATGCGGAACGCCGCCGCGTGATCCGCGACATGCTGTACCGCAAGGACAGCTAAACCGGCGCTTTCCCTTGCGATCCGCGTGCCGGCCTCCGCGCGGCGCAAAGGCCGGCCGGGATCAGAAGCGGGGAACGTCGGCGAGACGGTTGATGTTTTGGAAGGGAATCATCCAGCCGGGATATTCCGGCGGCAATGCGCTGACTTCATCGAGCTGCTTCAGTTCATCCTGGGTGAGCTGAAGCTCGGCGGCGGCGAGATTCTGCTCCAGCTGATCGACGCGTTTGGCTCCGATGATCACCGAGGTGACAAAGGGCTTCGCCAGAATCCAGGCGAGTGAGACGGTGGCAACGCTGGTCTGATGAGCGTCGGCAATGGGCCGCAGCACGTCGATGATGCGCCAGGTGCGCTCTTTGTCCACGATGGGAAAATCAAAAGCGGAGCGGCGCGAGTCTTCCGGCTTCTGGTGATCGCGGGAATACTTGCCGGAGAGCAGCCCGCCGGCGAGGGGACTCCAAACCAGCAGTCCTGTTTTCTGGTCCTGGAGCAGGGGCACAATTTCCCGTTCCAGATCGCGGCCGGCGATCGAGTAGTAGGCCTGCAGGGTTTCAAAGCGCGCCAGGTTCCTGATCTCGGAGAGGCCGAGGGCTTTCATGATCTGCCACGCCATCCAGTTGGAGCAGCCGATGTAGCGCACCTTGCCCTGCTCGACGAGAGTGTCAAGAGCGCGCAGCGTCTCTTCCATGGGCGTGACCGTGTCGAAGGCGTGAATCTGATAGAGGTCGATATAGTCGGTGCGCAGACGCTGGAGAGACGCGTCGACGGCATTCATGAGATGGCCGCGGGAGGCGCCGACGTCGTTGCGGCCCGTGCCGGTGCGCCCGAAGCCTTTGGTGGCGATGACGACATCTTTGCGCGCGATGCCGAGGTTGGCGATGGCCTGGGCAAGGGTCTTCTCCGACTCGCCGCTGGTGTAGACATCGGCCGTATCGATGAAGTTGACGCCGGCATCGAGTGAGCGGCGAACGAGCTCATCGGCGAGCTTCTGTTCAACGCCGGCAATGGGCTTCCACATGCCTTCGCCGGCGGCAAAGGTCATGGTGCCGAGGCAGAGTTCCGAGACAAGAAGACCGGTCGGTCCGAGGGTGTTGTATTTCACGGGTGTTCGCTCCTCGATAAGAAATGGGCCTGCCGGTTAGATGTGGAGCGGCGCGTGGAGATTCGCAGGCTCCAGAATCAGAAGTCGATGTGCCCGCGGACCGAGCCGACCCACACCGGGCCGCGATCGCGGTTGTACCCGGGATCATCGACGTGCTGGCCGTCGAGCGCAAAGAACAGGCCCTTCCCCGCGTGCCAGGTGTAATAGCTTTCGACAATGTTCTCGCGGCCGTAGTTGAGGTGGCCGTCACCGAGAAGGAAGCCGAGGCCGCCGTCCTTCAGATAATTCTGGTGGTCCTTCTTAATGGCATTGCTGACGAAGGCGACGCCGAGTTTGTCGGCGGGGCGATGCCAGCGGGTTCCATAGTAATCGCCTGCGACCAGCGCGGTTTGCGCTACTTCCGTATAGGCAAACGACTCCTCGTGATCGTCGTTCCACCCGAAGCGCGCGCCGATGCGGAAGTTGGAGGTGATCTCCTGCTCGTTGTTCCAGCCGAAGCCATATTTGTTGGTGCCGAAGCGCTCGACGGAGATAATGTCGGGACGCGTCGTTAATCCTGCCTGGTAGTGCTGGACGGCTTCGCGATAGTTGCCCATGTGCGCGGTGTTCACATAGGCAAGGATGCGGGTGGTTCCCTTGCGTCCGGGAACCAGGGAATGGCGCAGCTCAAACTCCCAGTTCTGACCGCGGGCGCGGGAAAAGGCCCAGTCGAGCGCGATGCCGTTGGCGACGACCGGCATGGCGAAGAGGCCGTATCGCACGCTCCAGGCGGGGTCGTCGTATTCGAGCGTGCCGCCGACGGTGTAGCCGCGCGTATCGGCGGCGTAATCCCAGGCGCCATTGTCGTCGACGGTCCAGTTCATGAACTGGAGATGGCTGTCGCTGGCGACCTCGTTCTGATCGAAGATGTCGTTGGCTCCCATTTTGCCGGCGCGGATCTCGAAGCGCCGCGCGGGCACCTGAGGCGCGAGAGCGAAGGCGCCACGATCGGCATCGACCATATGATTCGTCAGTCCGATTGTCTGATGAATGCCGCCGCGCGCCAGATACGGAGCGGAGCCGAGGTTCGGGTTGCGCACAACGTCGAGGTTGGTGAAGCCGGCGAGGCCCAGGGCCTGGCCGAGACCGCGGCCCCCGGCACTTTCCAGATCGAGCAGCAGATCGGTGTTGTAGCGCAGGTTGCGGTGGGGCTCCCAGCCGAGGAAGAGGGTTTCCACCATCGAGGTTTTGTATTCCGACGCATTGTCGAGGCTGTTCGGGCCCTGATACGGAGAGTGGAAGCCGGGCTTGCCCTGGAAAATGACGTTCGCCTGGCCTGAGATCCACCAGGGCGCGGTGGCGCTGTGCGGAAACATGGTGAGCTGGGGTGACTCGTCGGGAGGCGGGGGGTGGGGCGCTGCGGTCTGCGGCGGCTGTGGCGCCGCGCCGGACTGCTGGTTCATCGCGATGACCGGGAGAGGCGCCTCCGGCAACGGAGTATTCTGCGCGAGCGCAGGCGGCAAGCATGCTGCGACCAACGCGAAAGAGAAGACGGGTACAGGAAGACGCAAGCTGACTCTCGGCTGAGGGGATCGAAGAGGGGCCCGGGGGCTGCAACCCCGTTTCTGATTCAGGGTACACGAAGCAGCTTAACTATGGTTTATAAAAAGTCGTTAAACTGAATTCACGCGCGGCCGCGCGGCCGGGGACGTCTTATGGCCGCATCTGGGCCAGCCGGTGCATCAGAGAAGCGCTCAGCGAACCCTGTGCCGCTTCGTCCAGCTTCTGGCCGCCTTTGGTCAGGTAGAAAACATCGATCGCGGCTTCGCCTTCGGTGTCGATCAGCGCCACCGCGATATTGCAGCGCGCGGCGGTAAAGCTGAGGGCCATCTCGCGCAGCAGGCCGGGTGTGTCCTGGGTAACGATCTGCAGCAGCGTGCTGTGCGAAGAGGCTTCATTGTCGAATTCGAGCCGCGTCTCCACCGCCACCCGCGGGCGCGCGGGCTTGAGATTCCGCGAACGCAACAGCTGTTCAACGGAGACCTTATGAGTGAGAGCGTCCCGAATGTTCTGGAGGAATCGGTCGACCTCCGAAGTATTGAGTTCGAGCGTGCGATAGGCGTCGGTGAACTGGAATGTATCCACGATCAGCCCGGCAGCGTTGGAAAAGGCGTCCGCCTTGACGATGTTCATGCCCCAGGCGGAGAGAACGCCCGCCATATCGGCGAAAAGGCCGGGACGGTCGGCGGTGACGAGGGTGACTTCGTTGAGTTGCCGCAGCGCTCTAAAGGCCACCTGAACCGGCTGCTCGCGGAGCGCCTGGCCGAGGCGAAACTGCGCCGCAATCTGCTCGGGTGAACGCGTATTCAGATAGCGCTGGGGCAGGCCTTCGAGAAAGCCGCGCAGTTCGTCGGTGGGCACCGGGGCGGCCGCGGGCAGCCGCTCCTGGGGCGCCGCGCCTGCGGCAGAGCCCATGGCAGGAATCAGCGCTGTGATGCGGCTGAAGAAGGCGGGATCGGCCGCCGCGTGATAGCGGATCTCATCCACGCTGCGGTCGAGAAAGTTCGACGCGCTCATGTAAAGCTGCCACAGGCTCTCCGCCTTCCACGGCGTGAGAGCTTCCGGCGAGACGGCGCCAATATCCGCGTAGGTCATCAGCGTCAGCATCTTCAGCTGGGAGGGAGTGGCAATCTTCTCCGCAAAGGCACGGATGGTTTCGTTATCGAAGATATCCCGGCGCATCGCCGCCGACATTTCCAGGTGGTTGTGGATCACTCGGCGGACCGTTTCGCGGTCATCGGCATCGAGTTCCAGACGGGCAAAGAGGCTTTCGCTCAGCTCGACGCTGGCCGAGGCATGATTCCCGTTCCGCCGCGCCTTGCCGGTATCGTGCATCAGCAGCGCGAGAAAGAACAGGTCGGGCCGATCCAGCTCGGGCAGTAAACCGGCAAGCCGCTTTTCCCACTCGTGCTGGGGCTGGCGCAGACGGTGCACGTTGTCGATCACATGGAAGGTATGCTCGTCGACGGTGTAGCGGTGCCAGGTATCGCGGATCACCAGCGCGTCGATGCCGTGGAATTCGGGAATGAGCAGCTCCAAAATGCCGAGGGCATGCATGGTGCGCAGCGCGTGGGCGGCCCACGGCCCGAGCAGCACCTCGCGCAGGCAGTTCCACAGGAACGGGCCCTCGGGCATCTGCACGGCGAGGACCGGCAGCGCATCGGCAATGCGGTCTTCGGTGGTGTGGCTCAGCCGATAGCCATGTTTGGCCATCAATCCGAAGATCTGCAGGATACTGTCGCCGTCGTGGACGGTGGCGCCGGCGGCGAGATCGAGACGGCCGTCCTCGAGAAAAAAGTCCGTTCCGGGAACCGGCGTGCGCTTGCGCCGGAATTGTTTATAAAACGAGCGCCGCGGCGGCGGGACGGCATCGATCAGGAGAGAGGCGCGGCGATACACGGTGCGGGCCTGGCGATACCAGGTGCGCATCCAGTAGGCCGGATCGGAGGTGCCGCGGGTTTCGAGGCCGATGGAGCGAGAGGCAGCTTCGTCCTGCGCGTACCAGTCGAGGGTGTTGTCGTCGCGTCCGGCGCGGTAATGCAGAAAACAGCGGACCGCCGAGAGAAAATCGTAAGCGGACTCGGGCTCGTCGTGCGTGCCGTAGAATTCGTCGGCGGCCGCCCGCGGCCAGGCTTTTTCATCCCTGATGGAGTTGAGCAGCGTGAGCCACTGCGCCAGATGATAGTCACGCAGGCCGCCGGGGCACTCCTTCACATTCGGCTCCACATGAAAGATGGTGTTGCCGTATTTGGCGTGGCGGGCCCGAGCCATCTCGGCCAGGTTCTGGACGATGGTGTCCCATTCCCGCAGGATCACGAAAGGCAGCAGCTCGCTTTCGAATTTGGTATAGAGCGCGCGGCTTCCCGCAAGAAAGCGGCGGTCGAGCAGCGAGACGGTGAACTCGAGGTTGTCGGGATTGACGCGTTCGCATTCCTTCAGCGTGCGGGTGGCCGGGCTGGCGCGCAGGCCGATATCCCACATGGCCTGGGTGCAGGCGCGGATCGAATCGCCGTACGCCGGCTCCACTTTCTCGTTCGCACAGAGGAAGAGAACATCCACGTCCGAACAGGGAAAGAGTTCGCGCCGGCCAAAGCCTCCGGTGGCGAGCAGGGCGATCTCCGTATGGGCCGAGCCGGGAACCAGGTGTCCCCACAGCTCGCACAGCAGCCCACCCACGATCTGGGAGCGGCGCCGAATGGTGGCCGAGCCGTCGCCGGTGCGTTCGAAGTTCTGACGCAACTGGGTGAAGTCGTCCTGATAACGACTGCGGAGACGGCCCAGGGGAAGCGGGTCAGCCACCATGGGAATACTCAATCGGCTTACTCCGTCTGCACGGGCGCCACTGCCATGACGGTGCTCGCGCGAGCCAGTGAAGATCAGAGCGCTGACGGACCGCGCTCGTCATTGCGGATGCGAATGGCGTCGTCCACCTTCGAGACGAAGATCTTGCCGTCGCCGATCTTGCCGGTACGCGCCGAGGAGACGATGGCCTGAATCGCCTGATCGGCCATTTCATCGCGCACCACCATTTCGATCTTGATCTTGGGCAGCAGATCGACCGTATATTCGCGACCGCGGTAGAACTCGGTGTGACCCTTCTGGCGCCCATGGCCGCGGGCTTCGAGAATGGTCATGCCTTCGATGCCTGCTTCCAGCAGCGCATCCTTCACGGCATCGAGCTTGGATGGCTGAATGACAGCTTCAATCTTTTGCATAAGGTCTCAATTCCTGGCAACACAGAGTATACGTTCAGCCCATCAGGAAGCGAAGTCGTAGCCCTCTTCGCCATGCTGGGTCACGTCGAGACCCTCGATCTCGTCTTCGCGCGAAACGCGCAGGCCGACGATCAGGTCCACCAGCTTGAGCAGGATCAGGGTGCCGACGATGGAGAGCCCCCAGGCAATGGCGATGCCGGCCAGCTGATTCAGGATCTGATGCCAGTTGCCGTCGACCGCCCCGGTGGCTTTGCCATTGCCGAAGATCGGGTTGATGGCGCTGGAAGCAAAGAACCCGGTCAGGAGCGCGCCGATGGTGCCGCCGGCGCCGTGCACGCCGAAGGCATCCAGCGAGTCGTCGTAGCCGAACCAGTTCTTGACGACCGTGACCATAAAGAAGCAGAAGATCCCGGCGATAAAGCCGATGATCAGAGCGGACATGGGCTGGACAAATCCGGAAGCCGGCGTAATGGCGACCAGCCCGGCGACCGCGCCGGAGATCGCGCCCAGAGCGCTGGGCTTGCCGTTGCGGATCCATTCAGCGAGGCTCCAGCCAATGGCCGCTGTGGCCGTGGCAAAATGCGTGTTGACGAAAGCGCTGGTGGCAAGTCCGTTGGCGGCGACGGCCGAACCGGCGTTGAAGCCGAACCAGCCGACCCACAGCAGGCAGGCTCCGATGAAGCTGAGCACGACCGAGTGCGGCGGCGACGGCTCTTTGGGATACCCGACACGCTTGCCCAGATACAAAGCGCAGACCAGAGCCGAAACCCCGGAGGTGATGTGCACGACGGTGCCGCCGGCGAAATCAAGGCAGGGAATTTTGCCGCCGAGGGAGGCGTTCAGCAATCCGCCCTTGCCCCAGACCATGTGGGCCATGGGCGAGTAGACAACGAGGGACCACAGCGTGAGAAACAGGCACATCGCGCTGAACTTCATCCGTTCGGCGAAGGCTCCGCAGATGAGCGCCGGGGTAATGATGGCGAACATCAGCTGATAGATCATGTAGGTCTGCGCCGGGATGGTGGCGGCGTAGTCGGCATCGGGCGCGAGACCCACGTTGTGCAGGAAAAGGTAGTGGAAGCCACCAATGAAACTGTTGCCCGGGCCGAAGGCCAGGCTGTAGCCGACGATGGCCCAGATCACCGTGACGATGCACATCATGGCGAAGCTCTGCATCATGGTCGCGAGCACGTTTTTCCGGCGAACCAGGCCGCCGTAAAAGAGGGCCAGGCCAGGGCCGGTCATCAGGAGCACAAGCGCCGCGCTGGTGAGCATCCAGGCGTTGTCGCCGGCAGAAATCGTCGGTGCGGCAGCAGTAGTCTGCGCCAGGGCGGCGGGGGCACAGAGCAGAGGCAGCAAAAGAGACAGGCGGGTCCAGCGTCGAAAAGGCATAACACTCCGTAGGTAGTGCACGGGTTGTGTCACGACAGGGTGACGCAGGGTGGCAGCCGGAGGGTACGGGCCGCAAAGAGGTTGTGCAACGATCCTGAGACCTACTTTTACATAATTTTGCCCGATGGAAAACAGGGAATTTTGGAGCCGAACACGAACCCCGCGGCTGAATGGCGAAGGCCGATTCGGAACCGACCAACAGCGAAGGCATGATTTGCCGCCGCGAGGCACCTGCGGGTCGGAATCCTTTCCTTTCCTGACACGGGCATTACCAACGCGAAGACGAATACCGGCTGCAGGAAGAAAACCGGCCCCGCCGGCAGGTATCATGGAAGCATGAGCGAAGCCTTACGAGACCGCCGGCTCTTTGGGAGCATGGAGAGCCTTGCGAAGAATCGCGAAAAGATCTTCGAGGCCAGCTATGGGTACGAGCAGCCCGAAGGCGTATTCCTCACCACGGTCGATTCGGCGATCAACTGGATCCGGAAGAATTCCATCTGGCCGATGACGTTTGGCCTTGCCTGCTGCGCGATCGAGATGATGTCCATGGGCGCCTCCCGCTTCGATGTGGCGCGCTTTGGCGCGGAGGTGTTCCGTCCCTCGCCCCGCCAGTCGGACCTGATGGTGATCGCGGGCCGGGTTTCCTGGAAGATGGCGCCCGTCATCCGGAGGCTCTACGACCAGATGCCTGAGCCCAAATGGGTTATTTCCATGGGCGCATGCGCCACTTCAGGCGGCGTGTTCAACAACTATGCCCTGGTGCAGGGCGTCAACCAGGTGATTCCCGTGGATGTGTATGTGCCGGGATGTCCGCCCAGGCCCGAGCAGCTGCTGTATGCCATTACGCTGCTGCAGGAGAAGATTCAGCACGAACGCGGCAGCCTGAAGCGGGTCCTCAACTTGCAATAGCGGTCCCGCCTGGTTAACTTATTGAGTGAGAGACGGCTGTTGGGAACGTTGTTCAGCCGCGCACATCCCCCGGGAAAAATAGACTCGCTCTGTTGGCTGAAGCGATAGTGCGATGACACGAAAATGAAATCCGGGGAACCTGCCTGTATACGGCCAACTGATTGAAAGAATGCGCTCTGGCAGGGAATTCCTGTGGTAATTTCAGTAGCGCGGAGTCTTTTCCCCTCCGCTTCCTTCAGTTGTCAGATTAGTACTGGCCAGTTGTTGTCTTCGTTAGCTCTTATCAGTGGTTGCGGAGGATAGACGCATGCTTTCTCGTCCATACAGTTTTGTGGGCCGAACCCTGCTTGTCGGTTGCGCTTTAGGATTGGGTGTTTCGGCGCTCCCGGCTCAGACTTCGTCCTCTTTGCCGGCTGCGCCCACAGCCAAACCGGATCGCTCGATTTCGCGCGCGGACGTCTTTATGGGTTACTCCTATCTGGCTCCGCACGACACGGTGACCACCACCCTGTCGAATGGGACGACCAACTATCTGGATTATTCTGCGATTGATCTGGGAGCCATCGGGAGCTTCACCTACTACTTCAATCGTTATGTTGGCGGACAGATTGAATACGCCAATCATCCGAACGGCCAGAACGATGGAATCTCCGACGGCCAGGCTGGAATCGTGTTCCGTTACCCCGTCCAGGGCATGACTCCATTTGTCCACGGGCTGGCAGGTGGCGCCCGCGTCGGCGGACCCAATAACTCCGGACCGGGAGCCAATCCGAAACATCCCTACACCTGGGGCCCGGCCCTGACGGTTGGGGGTGGTCTCGATTACGACCTGCCGTTTGCCGACCATCGCTTCGGTCTGCGCCTCTTCCAGGCCGACTACCAGTACATGCACGCGGATTTCGGACCGGTGCCGGATATCGGCGGCCGTGCCAACATCGACGCGGCGCGTCTCAGCACGGGCATTCTGATCCACTTCGGCAGCATCGTTCCGCCGCCGCCCGTGCAGTATGCCTGCTCGATGAATCCGGCGTCGGTCTTTCCGGGCGATCAGGTAACGGTCACCGGGACCGCCACCAACCTCAACCCCAAGAAGCCGGCCAGCTACAGCTGGAGCGGCCAGGGCGTGAGCGTGGGCGGCACGAACTCCACGGCGACGATCGATACGGCCAACCTGCAGCCGGGCACCTACACCGTGACCGGTCATGTCACCGAGGGCAAGAAGCCGGGACAGTCTGCGGACTGCACGGCGCAGTTCACCGTGAAGCAGTTTGAGCCGCCGACCGTGAGCTGCACGGCGAATCCGACAACGGTGAAGCCGGGCGAAAGCTCCACGATTAACTGCAACGGCGTCAGCCCGCAGAACCGGCCGCTGACCTACAGCTACTCGGCGTCGGCTGGCTCGATCAATGGAACCGGCAACACGGCGACGCTCTCGACAACCGGCGCGCCCTCCGGAACCATCACGGTCACCGGCAATGTCCAGGACGACAAAGGCCAAACCGCTTCGGCAACGACGACAGTGGATGTGCAGGCTCCGCCACCGCCGCCGGCTCCGAAGACGCAGACCCTGTGCTCGATCCAGTTCAACAAGGACAAGCGGCGTCCGACGCGCGTCGATAACGAAGCCAAGGCCTGCCTGGACGACGTGGCCCTGAACGCGCAGCAGAAAGCCGATGCCTCGCTGGTGGTTGTGGGCAACTCGGCTCCTGTGCCGATGCGCCACGGCCGCCACTCTCGCCACGCGATGACTGCCGATAAACTGGCAGCCCAGCGCGCGGTGAACACCAAAGACTACCTGGTGACGCAGAAGGGCATCGATGCCAGCCGTATCCAGGTGAGGACGGGCACAACCGGCCAGAACGAGGTGGAAGATTACCTGGTTCCGGCGGGCGCTAACTTCGACAACGACGTGCAGGGCACGACGCCGGTCGATGAGAACGCCGTGAAGGCCCAGCCTCGCAATCCGGTGCATCACCACCATCACCATCACGCGGCCGCGAAAAAAGCGGCTCAGTAAATCCAGCGAACCCTCACCAACAGGGCCGACCGTCATGGTCGGCCCTGTTTTTTGTTGTGCAATCAGGCGGCGCCCGGAGATGGACCTGCGGTAACCGGCGCTCCGTTGCCAATCATGGGACCCCGGCGGCTCGCGGCGAGCGAATCGCCTGCAAAAGCAGGTAGCATGGAATCAGACTCCTGACCTTCGCGGTTCCGGAGCGGTTCCCATAGTGAATATGAAATCGATGCGGTACTGTTTGTGGATTGCGGCCCTGGCCGCTCTTCTGTCTGGTTGCGGCTGCCTCACCGCCTCTGCGGCACTTTCCCTCTGGAATCCCGCCGGTCCCGATGGCGGCGATGCGCGGCGTTTTGCCTTCAGTCCCCAGGATCCGAGCCGGATTTACGTCGGCACCACCGACAGCTGGATTTATGTCTCCAACGATGGAGGCTCAACCTGGTCGCGCCTGGCCCATCTCGGGCAACAGAACAACCTCGTCGTCGACAGCCTGGTCGTCGACCGCTCCGATCTGCATACGCTGTACGCGGGTGTCTGGAGCATGGACCACCCGGACGGCGGCATCTACATCAGCCACGACGAAGGGCACACCTGGAGCGAAGCTCCGCAGATGGGGGGTCAGTCCGTACGGTCGCTGGCCCAGGCGCGCTCCAATCCCCACGTGCTGGTGGCGGGCACGCTGCGCGGTGTGTATCGCACCGAGGACAGCGGGCGGCACTGGCAGGAGATCAGCCCGCCCGGGAGCACCGAGATTCACGAAGTGGAGTCGCTGGCGATCGATCCCTACGATGCCGGAACGATTTACGCGGGCACGTGGCATTTGCCCTGGCGCACGGAGGACGGCGGCGCCCACTGGAGCAACATTAAACAGGGCGTGATTGACGACTCCGATGTTTTCTCCATGGTTGTCGATCCCTCCCGGCCCAGCGTCGTGTTCCTCAGCGCCTGCTCCGGTATCTATCGCAGCGACGATTACGGCGGTGATTTCCGGAAGGTGCAGGGCATCCCGTCCACAGCCCGGCGGACGCGCTCGCTGCGGATGGATCCGGTCAATCGGAATACCGTTTATGCCGGAACCACCCAGGGCCTGTACAAGACCGAGGACGGCGGAGAGCACTGGACCCGCACCACCGGTCCGGACGTGATCGTCAACGACGTCTACGTGGATCCGCGCAATCCGAAGCATGTGCTGCTGGCAACCGATCGAAGCGGCATCCTGGCCAGCGAAGACGGAGGCACCGGGTTCGAGGCCTCCAACACCGGGTTTTCTCAGCGCCAGGTCAGTGCGCTGCTCGCTGACAACCTGGTGCATGGCACCCTCTATGCCGGCGTAATCAACGACAAGCTTTACGGAGGCGTTTTCTCCAGCGCGGACGAAGGGCGGACCTGGAAACAGCAGAGCGACGGCTTGCGCGGGCGCGATGTTTTCGTGCTGGCTCAGAGCGCGGACGGCACCGTGCTGGCCGGAACCAGCGACGGCATCTTTCGCCTGGACGGCGATACGTGGCTTCCCGCGAATGCAGTCACCGTCCCCGACCCCGCGCCTCCGGTTAAGACGAAGCACGAACGGCGGACCCGCGGAAGACGTCGCATCGCAGAGCCAAAGCCCCAGGAGCCGCAGCAGATTGAAGGCCGGGTGACGGCGCTGGCGGCGTCGGATGGCGCCTGGTACGCAGCGACCGGACTCGGCGTATTGCGCAGCACGGATCAGGGGAAGCAGTGGGAGCCGGTTCTCGCCCCGCAGGATACCCGTTCCTTCTTTCACGACGGCGCAACGCTGGCGCTGGCCGTTTCCGGGCGAACGGTCGTTGCCGGGCGCCGCGAGGGCATCATGATTTCTCATGACGCGGGCGCCACCTGGCAACCCATTCCGCTTCCGGCAGGATTAACCGCTTTGGCTACTCTTAGCCTGGCGCCGGATGGCTCGCTGTGGGCCGGCGGGCGCGAAGGGGTGTTCTACTCTCGCGATGGCGGACAAAACTGGAACCCCTTGCGGCGGCTCCCTGTGGTTGCCATCAACAGCATCGCCTGGAATCCGGCCCTGGATCGGCTCATCGTCACTTCCAGCGAAGGCACCCTGATCTACGCGGTCGATCCGCATGACGGCACCTGGCAGTGGTGGAACACAGGCTGGACGGTGCGGGCAGCGGCCTCGGTCAACGGTCGCCTCGCGGCTGCCTCGCTCTATAGTGGCGTTGTTCTTCAGCCGGTTATGGAAGCGGCTCGCAACGGATCCTACGTCCAGGACGCGCGACAATAGTCCGTGCCCCTGACGATTCGCCCCGCCGTCTCCCAGGATTTCCCCGCGCTTTACGCGCTGGATCAGGCCTGCTTTGCGCCCGGCATCGCATGGTCCGAGGCGGAATTGCACTATTTCCTCCGCTATCCCGGGAATATTGCGCTTGTGGCCGAAGAGCATAGCCGGATCGCCGGCTTTGCCATTGCCGGTTCGCAGAAGCGTGGCGGAGTTCTGGTTGGGCGGCTCATCACGATCGACGTCGACAGCTCCATGCGCCGCCGCGGCATCGGCCACCGCTTGTTGCAGACCCTCGAGGACAGGCTCCGCGCGCAAAAAGCCGTGGCCGTGCTCCTCGAAGTAGCCGTCGATAACCTCTCTGCCCAGGAGTTCTATGTCCGCCATGGATTCGTCAGGACCGGTCGTATTCCCGGCTATTACATGGATCGCATCGACGCGCTCGTGATGGAGAAGCCGCTGGCCTCCTGATTGCCCGCGGTCGTTGCAGGGCTGCGCGCCACGGCGCGACTACAATAAAGCCAATGCTCCGTCTCAGAATGCGGGCTGTGTGCTGGGCCGCCGGTCTGCTGTGCGCGCTCTCGCCTGCGTTCGGCCAGGCTGTGAAAGACCTGCCCCGGCCCACCGATTACGTCAGCGACCTGGCGCACGTCATGTCGGAACCGGCGAAGCTGCAGCTCGACCGTCTGTGCGGTGAGGTCGATCGGGAGGCGCACGCGCAGATCGCGGTCGTCACTGTCAATACCCTCAATGGCGAGTCGGTGGAGCAGTACGCCGTGGAGCTGGAAGATGCATGGAAGGTCGGGCCCAAGGGCAGCGACCGCGGCGTGATCATCCTGCTCGCCGTCAAGGACCGCAAGCGGTTCATTGAAACCGGCTATGGGCTCGAGGGCATTCTGCCTGACGGCAAAGTCGGCGACATCGGGCGCCAGATGGTGCCCATGCTGCGCGCCAACGATTTCGACGGCGCGGTGACCCTGGCTGTCGATGAAATTTCTCAGATCATCGCGCAGGACGCCGGCGTTCAGCTCCAGCCGCTCACGCGCTGGGGCGCGCAACAGGAGCAGCCCCATGCCAGCCTTGGGCAGGTGATTGGCGGCATTGTTTTTCTGATCTTCGTTGTCGTCTTCCTCATCTGGGCCGGCGGCACCGGTCTGCTCGGATTCCTGCTGGGCATGTTCTTCGGCGGGGGCGGTTTCGGCGGCGGCGGCGGTTTTGGCGGTGGGAATTTTGGCGGCGGCGGCGGGAGCGGCAGTGGTTTTGGCGGCTTCGGCGGCGGCAGTACCGGCGGCGGCGGCGCCGGCGGCAGTTGGTAACATCGATACGGACCTAAGGAGAAAGACTCAATGATGCGTCGTGGGCTGTGGATCGCAATGGCCGTCGTCGGCGTGCTCGTGCTGGTGGGACTGCTGATCTTCGGCAGCTTTGTCAGCGCGCAGAAGCAGATGGTCGCCAAACAGGAAGCCGTCCAGGAGCAGTGGGGCAATGTGCAGGCGGTTCTGCAGCGCCGCGCGGATCTGATCCCCAATCTGGTGGCCACCGTGAAGGGCTATGCCCAGCATGAAGAGACGGTCTTCGACGATGTGGACAAGGCGCGCGAAGCCCTGCTGGCGGCTCACGATCCCCAGGGCAAGATGGCGGCCAACGGGCAGCTGGACGGCGCGCTGGGACGGCTGCTGGCCATCGCCGAGAATTATCCCAACCTCAAAGCGAACCAGAATTTTCTGGAGCTGCAGGATCAGCTGGAGGGAACGGAAAACCGCATCGCGGTGGAGCGCCATCGCTATAACGAAACGTTGCGCGACTACAACACGTACATCCGGCAAATTCCCAACAATTTTTGGGCTCACCTGGCCGGATTCAAGCCCAACAACAACTATTTCGAAGCCAGTCCTGCCTCGCAAAACGCGCCGAAGGTGCAGTTCTAGCGGGATAACGCCGCAGCATCAGCCGGCAATCAGGATCCGCAGATCGCGCAGGTTGTTCCCCGTGGAGCCGGTAACGATCGTATCGCCGAGCGCGGTGAACAGGGTACACGCATCGAAGCGCTGCAGGGTCGCTTCCGGGTCGAAATTGTAACTGCGGGCGCGCGCAATCGTAGTCGTATCGGCGATGGCTCCCGCGGCCGGACTGTTCCCGTCAATGCCGTCGGAGCCGGCGCTGAGCACCGCCAGTGCCTGGCCCTCATACCGCGCCAGATCGAGCGCCGCTTCCAGCGCAAACTGCTGGTTACGGCCGCCGCAGCCCGGATTCCTGCTCAGATTTACGGTCACTTCGCCGCTCGAGAGCAGGCAGATCCGTTCGTGCTCGTTGCGCAGCTCATGGAAGCGAGCCAGCAGGTATTGCGCCGCCTTGGCGTAATCCCAGTCGTCGCAGGCGTTGTCGATGAAGACTTTGTATCCCAGCGACTGGGCATGATCGCGCGCGGCATTCACGAAATCATGGTTCGACAGCAGCGTGTCGAACTGCGCATGCTCGAAGGTCTCCGTCGCAAGCTGCTGCTCGTTCTTCTGCGGCTCGGCCGAGGCTTCGCCGCTCTGCAGCTTCTCGAAATACGCCCGCACGCCGGGAGGAAACTTTTCCAGCAGATGGAAGCGCTCCAGGATCTCCGCACACTGCGCGGGCGTGGAATAGTTGGGCAGGGTCGGCGACGACGCGACCGCGGCGAGGTCCTTGAGCGGCACATCCGCCAGCAGCAGAGAGAGCTTCTCCGATCGAGGCGCCGCCAGCGCCAGACGGCCGCCTTTGACCGCGGAGAAGTATCGGCGCACGGTGTTGATTTCGGTAATGGTCGCACCGCTGGCGATCAGCGTTTCATGGAAGGCGATCGTGTCGTCCAGACTGATCTTCCGGTCGCGTGGCAGTTCCAGCATCGCCGAACCTCCGCCGCTGATCAGGAAGAAGATGAACGTCTCGGCTTTGGCGTGCTTCAGGAGGTCCAGGGCAGCGCGGGCCGCGGCGAAGGAATCCTCGTTGGGGAAAGGATGCCCTCCCGCAAAGTAGCGAATGTTGCGGCGACGCTTCCTGGGAATCTGCGGCGCCGAGCACACGCCGCGGACGCGCGTCTTCTCCGGCAGGCGCGCCAGCAAAGCGTCGAGCATCGACAGCCCTGCTTTTCCCAGAGACACAACAAACACTTCCTTGTAGCGATCGAAAGGCACTGTAATCGACGGCAGGCGCGGCGACGGATGGCGGATCAGCGTTCTGCCTTCGAAGTGCAGATGGCGATCGAAGGCCTGGGGGATATCGCACGCGCGCAGCGCCTGATCGAAAATGTCCCGGGAAACCGTGTGCAACTCATCGAGGGTGATCATTGGCTGGCGAGCGCGGGGAATTGTCGTTGCGCCCATGCGCGAAGGGCCGATCGCATCTCTTCCAATTTACTCCCCGGGTTCGCCTGCTGCGCCGCCGGAGTTTCTCCTGTTACGGGCGAGAAAAAATGATCGGCGTCGGCGATCCAGACGAGTTCCTTCGGCGCGCGCGCGAGACCCACGGCCGCTTCGACCCTGGCGATTGGTCCATAGGGATCGCGACTGCCGCTGATGAAAAGCTTTGGCTGCGGGCACTCGCCCAGAAACTCGTATCGATAGTCGCGGCCTTCCGCGTGCACCGGCAGCCCCAGCGCGATCAGCCCGGCCACGCGCGGATCGCCGCAACAGGCGTTCAGCCCGACATACGCGCCGAAGGAAAAGCCTGCGAACAGCAGCGGCCGGCCGAATTCCCGCTCCAGCCAGTCCAGAGCAGCGCGAACGTCATCCTGCTCGCCTTGTCCGTTGTCGTGAACGCCCTCGCTCAGGCCGGTCCCGCGAAAGTTGAAGCGCAGCACCGGCAATCCAAAGCCCTGCAGGGCTTTCATCGCGTGGTACACAACCTTGTTATGCAGCGTCCCCCCGCCCAGCGGATGCGGATGGCACACCAGCGCGGCGAACGGCGCCTCTGGCGATCCGGGATTCAGCAGCGCTTCCAGCCGCCCCGCCGGTCCGCGGAGATCGTCCACAGTGCGCAACACAGCGGATCCCACATGCGATTGCGTCATCAGACTTCATTTTACGAGCAGGGCTCGGGGTATTCTGGCTGAGCATGCCGGTCGATCCCATTCAACTCACGCGCCGCCTCGTCGACATCGAATCCATCACCTACAACGAAGGCGCGGTGGGCGCATTCCTGGCGGAGTTTCTGAGCGCCCAGGGATATGCGGTCGAAAAAATGGCCGTGGAGCAGCATCAGGAGAGCCGCTCCACCGCCGAGCGCTTCAACGTATACGCTTGCGCTCCCGGACAAACGCCGGAGGTCGTGTTCTCCACGCATATGGACACGGTGCCGCCCTTCCTTCCTTCCCGCGAAGACGACGAGTTTATCTATGGACGCGGAGCCTGCGACGCCAAAGGCATCATCGCCGCGCAAGTCGCCGCCGCGGAGCGCCTCCGCGAACAGGGACTGCGTGTAGGCCTGTTGTTCGTCTCCGGCGAGGAACGCGACTCCGCGGGCGCGAAGGCCGCCAACCTCCAGCCCCGGGGCAGCCGTTTCCTCATCAACGGCGAGCCCACGGACAACCGCATTGCCTCGGCCTCGAAAGGAGCCCTCCGCGCGGTCATCCGCGCCACGGGCAAAATGGCGCACTCCGCCTACCCCGAGCTCGGCGAAAGCGCGACGCAGAAGCTCGTCGAGGCCCTGCATCGCATTCTCGCCATTCCCTTGCCGTCGCTCGACGACATCGGACCCAGCACACTGAACATCGGCGTGATCGGCGGCGGCTACGCGCCCAACGTCATCGCCGACCACGCCGAGGCGCAGGTGATGGTCCGGCTCGTCGGCCCCTCCGATGCAATCCGCCGCGCCATCGAGCAGGCCGTTGAAGGTCTGGCCACCGTCGACTTTACGCTGGAGATCCCCTTTCGCCGTCTGCGCTCGCTGCCCGGCCTGCCAACCATGGTCGCGGCCTTCACCACAGACGTACCTTGGCTGGGCAACTGGGGCGACCCTGTTCTTCTTGGCCCGGGATCCATCCACGTGGCGCACACGCCCCACGAGAAGCTCGCAAAAAAGGAGTTGCGGGAGGCGATCGATCTCTATGTCGCCGTCGCTCAGCGGCTGGTGAACGAGCCGCGCTGATTCGGGTACGCCGGTCCGCGCCACCGCCCCACGCCGCACGCCGAAATGCTCTAGGCTGGAAGTATGGCTGAGTCCACCAGCACCGCCGTGCAGACCCGCAATACTCTCGACCAGGCGTCGTCTTCCTACCTCCGATCGGCCATGCATCAGCCGGTGTATTGGCAGGAGTGGAGCGAGGGTGCCTTTGCCCTGGCCGCGCAGCTCGATAAGCCTGTCCTGCTCGACGTGGGCGCGGTCTGGTGTCACTGGTGCCACGTCATGGATCGCGAATCGTACGAGGATCCGACCCTCGCCCAGACCATCAATGAGCACTTTGTCGCCATCAAGGTCGATCGCGATGAGCGGCCCGACGTGGATGCTCGTTACCAGGCAGCCGCACAGGCCATCGCCGGACAGGGTGGCTGGCCCCTCACCGCGATCCTTACGCCAGACGGGCGTCCCTTCTTTGCCGGTACTTACTTTCCCCGCGAAGACCGCTATGGCCGCCCGGGTTTTGAGCGCGTCCTGCTCACCCTGGCGAACGCATGGAAGACCCAGCGCAGCGAGGTTCTGGAGTCTGCGGCCAGCGTCATTGCCGCCATTGAGCATGGCGAGACGTTCTCCGCGCGCAGCGACACTCTTTCCTTCGAGATCGTGGACAAACTCGTCGCCAGCGCCGTCGGCCAGTTCGATCCGCGCCACGGCGGCTTTGGATCGCAGCCGAAATTTCCGCATCCGGGAATCCTGGACCTCCTGATTGATGTTGCCGCCCGCACCGGCAATGAAGCCGCCAGGGAAGCCGCTACTATGACCCTGAAGAAGATGGCGCGCGGCGGCGTCTACGACCAGTTGGCCGGCGGCTTTCATCGCTATTCTGTCGATGAGCGCTGGGTTGTCCCCCATTTCGAGAAGATGCTCTACGACAACGCCGGCCTGCTCGCCAATTACGCTCACGCCTTCCAAACCTTCGTCGAGCCCGAATTTGCCGCGACTGCGCGCGACATCCTCCGCTGGATGAACGAATGGCTGAGCGACCAGGAGAGCGGCGGGTTCTATGCCTCGCAGGATGCCGACATCTCTCTGGACGACGATGGCGACTATTTCACCTGGACCCGCGAAGAAGCCGCTGCCGTCCTCGCTCTGGAAGAGATGTCCGCGGCCGAGCTCTATTACGACATCGGCGATGTGGGCGACATGCACCACAACCCGAAAAAGAACGTGCTCCACCGCAATTTCGCCGCGGAGGAAATCGCGCGAAAACTCGGCCGCGACGCCGCTTCAGTCGAACGCGATCTGGGTTCTGCAAAACAGAAACTCTATGCCGCGCGCCTCCTGCGTCCCACGCCCTTCGTGGACAAGACCCTCTACACGGGATGGAATGCAATGGCCATCTCCGCGTATCTGGATGCCGCCCGCATCCTCGATCTCGAGGCGCCCCGCGTCTTCGCCCTCCGTACGATGGACCGCATCCTCCGCGAGGGCTGGAGCCCGACTGCCGGACTCGCGCATGTGATTGCCTATCCCGACCAGCCGGGCACCGCCAAATGGATCGCCGGCGTGCTCGACGATTACGCGCTGCTGGCGCACGCCTGCGTCGATGCATGGGAGTCAACCGGCGTCCTGCGCTACTACAAATTCGCCATGCAGATCGCCGATTCGATGGTGGAGCGCTTTCACGACAGGGAAGGCGGGGGCTTCTTCGACACGGACAGAGTCGCCGCCGACAAAATCGGCGCTCTCGCCGCCCGCCGCAAGCCGATGCAGGATTCGCCCACGCCGGCCGGCAATGCAACCGCGGCCGGCGTTCTGCTGCGCCTGCATGCCCTCAGCGGTCGCGACGATTTCCGCTCGATCGCCCAGGACACCCTCGCCGCGTTTGCGGGCGTCATCGAGCATTACGGCCTCTATGCCGGCAGCTATGGCCTCGCGCTGGAGCGGCTGCTTCTGCCGTCCATTCAGGCCGTGATCGCCGGACAGGGTCCTGCCGCCCGGCAGCTGGCCGCCATCGCCAACGCTCGTTATGCCGTCAACAAGGCCGTCATCCTGCTGTCGCCGGACCAGGTCGCCGCCGCGAACCTGCCGCCGTTGCTGGCCGAGACGCTCCCGCATCTGCCCGGTCTCGATCAGGCCTCTGACAAGCCGGTTGCCATGGTTTGCCGGGGAACCGCGTGCCTGCCCCCGGCCGCCAGCCCGGACACGCTGATCGAGCAGATCAACGCCGCTCTCTGAGCCTTCCCAACGGTAATGGAGCACCGCTGCCGGCGCTGTTGAGGGCCCCGCATTCCTGCTATGCTTCATGGGAATCAATCGTTCCGGAGACATCGGTATGGCGAAGAGCGTTAACAAGGTCATCCTCGTGGGCAACGTGGGCAAAGACCCGGAAATCAAGGTTGCCGGCAGCGGCGCGTCCATTGCGACCTTTTCCCTGGCCACCAGCGATCGCACCAAAGATCAGCAGGGCAACTGGACGGATCGCACGGAGTGGCACAGCCTGGTCGCCTTTCAGCGCACAGCTGAAATCGTTCGCGATTACGTGAAGAAGGGCGCGAAGCTGTACATTGAGGGCCGCATCCAGACCCGCTCCTGGGACGACAAAGACGGCCAGAAGAAATACCGGACCGAGATTATTGTGAACGATCTCGTGCTGCTTTCCGGACGGGGCGAGGGCGAGTCCGGGGGCTATTCCCGTTCTAATTCCTACGACCAGCGCCAGCCCGCGGCCGCCGACGATCTGGTTCAGTCGACAGAGATTACGGACGACGACATCCCGTTCTAGGCTTCAAAATGACGGCGCAGCAGGGCACCTGGTCGGCGGTCCGTCGGCTGGAAATCGATAACATCCGGCCTCTCAAGGAGAAAGCTCACTCCACGGGCCTGCCCCAGGCCCGAAATGTCATCTAAGCTAGCGTCCCGGTCCGGGCCTGCGGTCGGCGCCGCCGCGACGAAAGAATCGATGCAGGCGGATAGACAGAACCGCTCCATCCTGCGCGACCGCGAGCCGCGGCTCATGCTGGAATCGGCGCTGCTGGGTGTGGCCGGCGCGCTCAGTGCGCAACTGTTTATGTGGATGTTGCGCGGCTGCAATCGCCTGCTGCTGAACGGGATTGCCGGCTATCGGCCGCCCGGCGCCGCCTTCGGCCCGGATCACCAGGTCATCGGCCCGCACGGACTCTGGCTCATTCCTCTCGTCACAACCCTGGGCGGCCTGCTTTCCGGATTCCTGGTCTATCGCTTCGCGCCCGAAGCGGAGGGCCACGGCACCGACACCGCGGTCGACGCTTTCCATCGCCGCGAAGGCATCATTCGGCCCCGCGTTCCGCCCATCAAAATGCTGGCTTCGGCCATCACCATCGGCTCCGGTGGAGCGGCCGGCCGCGAAGGCCCCATCGCCCTCATCACCGCGGGCGTTGCGTCGGTCTATGCAAAGCTGGCGCATCGCTCCGAGGAAGATCGCCGCATCCTGCTGCTGGCCGGCATGGCGGCGGGCCTCTCCGCGATCTTCCGCACCCCCATGGGCACAGGTGTCTTTGCCATTGAGGTGCTCTACGGGCGCATGGAGTTCGAAGTCGGGGCGCTGCTCTACACCATGCTTTCCTCGGCCGTGGCCTACACGGTCAACGGCCTGTTTGTCGGATTCGGTCCCCTCTTCCGGGTGCCCGCGATCCCCACGCCCGCTCTCTGGACCTACGCCATCTATGCAGGGCTGGGCATTGCCGCGGGAGTTGTGGGCACGGTCCTGCCGGTGGTGTTTTACCGCGTCCGCGACGCCTTCCACCGCTTACCGGTGCCGCTCTGGACCAAGCCAGCCATTGGAGGTCTTCTCCTCGGTCTGCTCGCCCTGGCTCTGCCGCAGGTCCTGGGTGGAGGCTACGGCTGGATTCAGCTGGCCATCGACGGCAGGCTGGCGCTGCATCTGCTCGTCCTGCTCCTGTTTGCCAAAATGGCGGCCTTCGCCCTGACGGTCAGCTCCGGCGGATCCGGCGGCGTTTTTGCTCCTTCGCTGTTCGTCGGCGCCATGTTAGGAGGAGTGTTCTCCATCCTTTTCCATCAGATGCCCGCGGTCTTCGTCGTGGTAGGCATGGCAGCGGTCTTCGGCGCCGCCGCGCGCGTCCCCATTGCCACCATGCTGATGGTCACCGAAATGGCCGGTGGATACCACCTGCTCGTCCCCGCCGGCCTGGCCGTCATGATCGCCTGGCTCGTCCAGGTGCAGCTCTCCGCGCCCCTGCGCTATCGCAGCCTCTACGAAGGACAGGTGCCCACCCGCCAGGACTCTCCGGCGCATTACCTCGAACACATTCAGATTGCGCTTAGCCTGCTGGGGCGAAGAAATCTCCCTCTCATGGACAATGTCGGGCATGTCGATCTTCTGCGCCTGCTTCGCTCGCATGTCCGGTTCGATCTCCCAGGCGGCCGAGAACTGGCGATGGGGAGGATCCCCGAAGACAGCCCCATCGCCCATCGCACGCTTGCCGATCTCTATCGCGATCTCGCGCAGTACGACTTCGAAATCGTGACCATCCGCCGGAGAGAGCACCTGCTGCTTCCCCACGGCGATACCCTGCTCGAACCGGGCGATCGGCTGGTGATGATTACCTCGCCGCAGTCGCGCGAGCCGCTCGCCCGGTATGTGGTGTCCATTACCGAGGAACAGCCGAGCCCCTTGTCGCCGGAAGCCGCCCCGGCCTCTTCCTGAGGGATTCTGTTAGCCCAGCAAACCCCAACCCCCTCATTCCCCCATCCAAGGGGCAGGAGATTTCAGATGGTTGCCATTGTTGCGATTGTCATCGTTCTGCTGTTATTTGGGCTGTTCCTGCTTTTTCGGGCGATGGGGTCCATGGGCCAAAAGCCGTCCGTCCGTGAGCGGATGCGGCATTCCAGCGGAGGACCGCATAGCGGTGGGCCGCGCGCTCCGGGCCTGAACTGACCGCCCTGTGCGGCGCTTGCGGGGCAGGCTGAGCACGACCGGACCCCAGCCGCACCCTCGAAGCAGCCAGGGGCTTGTTACACTTCCGGCAGAACGGCCGAGGCACGCAAAGCCTTGCCTTCCCGAAAGCATGCCCCTGACCCTGTCTGTCGCGATCATCACCAAAAACGAAGAAGCGAACCTCGCCCGCACCCTGGAGAGCGTCCGCTGGGCCGATGAGGTCGTGATTGTCGACTGCGGATCGACGGACCGCACCGCGGAAATTGCTCGATCCTTCGGCGCCAGGTTTTTCGTCGAGGAATGGAGAGGCTTCGGCGCACAAAAAAACTCTGCCCTCGCGAAATGCTCGGGCGACTGGGTGCTGGCTCTTGACGCCGATGAAGAGGTGAGCCAGCAACTCGCGCAGGAGATACGCGACCTGCTCAGCCGTTCGCCCGCGCACGAGGCCTATTTTCTGCCCCGCAGGAACTTCTTCCTTGGCCGCTGGATCCGCCATGGCGGGTACTATCCCGACAGCAAGCTGCGGCTCTTTCGCAATGCAACAGCGCGGTTTGAGGAAAGAGTCGTCCACGAGACGATTCGCCCCGCCGGTCCGGCAGGCCAGCTCCGTGGCGACCTCCTCCACCATGCCTATCCCACCCTCGACAGCTATATCGAGCACATGAACCGCTACAGCTCGCTCGGCGCGACCCAGGCCATCGCCCGCGGTAAAACCAGCCGGGGACTGCTGCCGTTCCTCTGGAACGTCTTCGTCGTCCCGGTTGCCACGTTCAAGTACAACTACTTCCTGCGCCTGGGTTTTCTTGATGGCCGCGAAGGCCTGCTCCTGCACCTGTACCATTCCGCCTACGTCAGCTGGAAATACGCCAAAGCCTGGGAGACGGGTCGCCGGCGTTGAGCCATATATACAAGCGGAGTATTCTATATATACAGGTGAGGGGATCCAATGGCGGCGACAATGACATCCATCCGTCTGGATACGGATCTGGCCGATGAGGCGGCCCGGCTTCTGGGCGTCAAGACCCGGACGGAAGCCGTCCACCTTGCGCTCCGGGAAATCGTTGCTCTGGAGAAGTTCCGCCGCCTGGTGACGAAAAACGGCGGCCGCCTGGCATTCGCCGGGGTTGATGAGTAGCCTCATCCTCTTCGATACATCGGTGCTTGTCGATCAGGTGCGCACCGGATGCCACGAAGAGCGACTCAAATCCCTCGTGGGCCTCGTCCGCAGTTCATCCGTCGTTCTGGCTGAACTATGGCGCGGGGTATCCTCCCGGAGAGAACGGGATTTCCTGCTGGAACTCGAGCGAAACCACCCCATCCTCACGCCAACGGAACACAACTGGCTGGAGTCGGGGCGACTTCTGTCCAGAATCCGCGCGGAGAAGGGAGTCGATGCAGCCAGGCTGCGCACTCTGCACTTCGATGTGCTCATCGCTCTCACCGCTCGCTCTTATGGCGCTCGTCTCATTACCTCCAACCGAGCGGATTTTCAGATGATCCATCGCTACCGCTCCTTTCAACTGGAGATCTGGCCCTCTTCGGTCCGATAGAGCTACTGGCCGCCGGTTTGCTACTTCTCCGCTTCGTCGCCTATCCTGAGCCGTTCGGGAGCCGTTCCTGCCGATGCCTGAAAAACCGCCTGATCTTCGGGATGCCGTTCACGCGGATTTGACCGAGAACCGCCGCCCCTCTCCAGCCGAGCTGCGCTGGGCGGAGCAGACCCTGGGGCCGGCGCTTGCCAGGAATCCCGAACACCCCATCGGCGCCCCCACCGGCATCAATCGCGACGAAGCGGGCAATGCGCGCTTCACCACCGTTTCCGGCGCTCCCGTGCGGCGCCTCTACACCGAAGCCGACCTGCCCGCGGACTGGAACCCGAACCAGGACGCATATCTCGGTGATCCCGGCCAGCCGCCCTACACGCGGGGTATTCATCCCACCGGCTATCGCGGGCGCCTCTGGACCATGCGCCAGTTCTCCGGTTTCGCCTCTCCGGAAGAGACCAATCTCCGTTACAAATACCTCCTCAAGGGCGGCGCGAACGGCCTCTCTGTCGCCTTCGACCTGCCCACTCTCATGGGCTGCGACTCCGACGATCCGCGCAGCGAAGGCGAGGTCGGCAAGTGCGGCGTGGCCATCGACTCCCTCGATGACATGGAGACGCTGTTTTCCGGCATTCGCCTCGACAGCACCACCGTCTCCATGACCATCAATTCCCCCGCCAACGCTCTCTGGGCCATGTATCTGGTCGTCGCCGAAAAGCAGGGCGTCGACTGGAAGAACGTCTCCGGCACGCTGCAGAACGACATCCTCAAAGAGTACATCGCGCAAAAGGAGTACCTCTATCCGCCGGCTCCGTCGATGCGCCTCGTCGTCGACACCCTGGAGTTCGGCGCGCGCCAAACGCCGAAGTTCAATCCCATTTCCATCTCCGGCTATCACATTCGCGAGGCCGGCTCCACGGCGCTCCAGGAACTCGCCTTCACCCTCTATGACGGCATCGAGTACGTGGAGTGGGCCCTCCGCCGCGGCATGGCCATTGACGATTTTGCCCCGCGCCTGAGCTTCTTCTTCAATGCACATAACGACTTCTTCGAGGAAATCGCCAAATTCCGCGCCGCCCGCAAAATCTGGTACCGCGTGATGACCGAGCGCTTCCACGCGCGGAATCCGCGCTCCACCTGGATGCGCTTTCATACCCAGACCGCCGGCGTCTCGCTCACCGCTCAGCAGCCAAAGAACAACATCGCCCGCGTGGCTCTGCAGGCCATGGCCGCCGTCCTCGGCGGAACCCAGTCCCTGCACACCGACGGCTTCGACGAAGCCCTGGCCTTGCCCACCGAAGATGCTGCCCGCATCGCCCTGCGGACCCAGCAGATCCTCGCATACGAGTCCGGCGTCGCCAGCGTCATCGATCCCCTGGGCGGCTCGTATTTCCTCGAGAAGCTCACCCTCGACATGGAGCAGGGGGCCTTCGCCTTCTTCGAAAAGCTCGATGCCATGGGCGGCATGGTCAAAGCCATCGAGGCGGGCTATCCGCAAAAGGAGATCGCCGAAGCCAGCTATGCCTACCAGCGCGCCGTGGAGGCAGGCGAGAAAATCATCGTAGGGGTCAACCAGTACGCCATCGACGAACCGCCGCCGAATATTCTCTACATTGGCGAGAGCGTCCGCGAAGCGCAAACGGCGAAGCTCAGGAATCTGCGTGCCGAGCGCTCCGGCGAGGCCGTCCAACGCGCCCTCGATGCCCTGCGGCGAGCGGCGGAAAGCGAGCCCGAAGCCCATCCCAGCGGCATTTCCACGGCGAATACCATGCCCTTTATCCTCGACTGCGTCCGGGCC
Source organism: Acidobacteriaceae bacterium (assembly GCA_036269135.1). Classification (GTDB taxonomy): domain Bacteria; phylum Acidobacteriota; class Terriglobia; order Terriglobales; family Acidobacteriaceae; genus Palsa-343. Next base: position 41,218 of record DATASQ010000053.1, on the reverse strand, counting down.
TACGCCACGCTGGGCGAGATCTGCGGCGCGCTCACCCAGGTCTTCGGCGGATGGGAAGAGGCCTGATTGCGCGGAATCTGATATCGTTCGGGAAACGAATTCTTCTACGCAATGACGCAGGGCAAGGAATCGAACTCGGCAACGCGACCTCTGAACCTGCGGCAGCTCGCCGAGCATCTTCAGCTCTCTCAAACGACTGTCTCTCTCGTCCTGAACAACTCACCGGCGGGGCGCTCCATTCCCCAGCACACCCGCGATCGCGTGCTCGAAGCGGCCCGGCGCTTCCATTACCGCCCCAATTACTTCGCCAAATCCCTCCGCAACAGCCGCAGCATGTCCGTGGGCGTCATCGTGCCGGACCTGAGCGACGGCTTTTTCCCCGTGGTGATGAACGCGATCGAAAAGCATCTGCTGAAAGAGCACTACTTCTACGTGACGGCCAGCCATTATCGCCGCCCTGAACTGGTGGAAGAGTACTGCATTCGCCTGCTGGATCGCTCCGTCGATGGGTTGCTCCTCCTGGATACTCCCGCCAAAGTGAACCTGTCCGTCCCCACTGTGGCGGTCTCCTCCCACAACCCCGCCCCCGGCGTGGTCAACGTGGTTCTCGACCACGACTGTGCGGCCCGCCTGGCTCTGAAGCATCTTCGCGAACTCGGCCACGAACGCATTGCCTTCATGCGCGGCGCCCCCGGCATTACGGACGCAAAATACCGCTGGGACAGTATTCAAACCGTCGCGGCGGAGATGGCCATCTCTGTTTCTCCTGAATTAACAATTCAGCTCCGCGAAGTCACGCAGTCACCCGAATCCGGCTATCACCAAACGCGGGAGCTGCTCGAAAAGACCCGCGATTTTACGGCCATCTTCTGTTTCAACGACATCTCGGCGATCGGCGCCATCCGCGCCATCCGCGATATCGGCCTGCGCATCCCCGCCGACATCTCGGTCGTTGGCTTTGACGACATCATCACCGCCGCCTACTGCGAGCCGTCTCTGACCACGGTCAAGCAACCGCTGCGCGAAATGGGATCGCGCGCCGCGCAGGTTCTGCTGGCCCGCATCGCCCAGCCCGACAAGGAATACCCGCCGGAGATCGTCATGGAGCCCGAGTTCATCGTCCGCGAGTCAACCGGCCCGGCCCCCGCACGCGACCGCAAGAGTGTCGCCTGATGCGCCTCCAGGCGCCGTTCGTTCCGCCGATTCGTCCAAATGCACTAGAATGCATCTGGCGTGCACACCGTTAAGGCCATTTACCCCGGCAGCTTCGACCCGGTGACCAACGGCCACCTCGACCTCATCGCCCGCGGCGCGAAGATGTTCGACCATCTGGTCGTGGCCATCCTCCGTAATTCGGAAAAGAACCCCCTGTTCACCGTCGAGGAGCGCGTGGCCATGCTCTCCGAGGGAACCGCCGAATTCGGCAATGTCTCCGTCTCTACCTTTGACGGCCTGCTCGTCGAATTCGCCCGCGAGGAGCGTGCGCATGCCGTCGTCCGCGGCATCCGCGCCATCAGCGACTACGAATACGAGCTGCAGATGGCTCTGATGAATCGCCGCCTCGCCCCCGACCTCGAAACCATCTTTCTCATGCCCGACGCGAAATATTCTTTCGTCAGCTCGCGCCTGGTGAAGGAAGTCTTCCGCCTCGGGGGCTCCGTTGACGGCCTCGTGCCCCGGTTCGTCATCGAGCGCATGAAGGACAAGAGCCGGCACTAACCAGCCTCGTCCATTATTTTCCCCGCCGTGCCCGCTTCATCTCCTCGAAGGCGCCCAGGGCAGCCTGCCGCGCCTCCGCATGGTCCACCATCGGTCGCGGATACGTGGTTCCCAGTTGCACGCCCGCCGCGGCCAGCACCAGCGGCGGCGCCTCCCATGGTTTTTGAATCCACTCGGTCGGCAGGCCCGCCAGCTCAGGAACCCAGCGCCGCACATAGGTTCCATCGGGATCGAACCTCTCTCCCTGGGTGACCGGATTAAAGATCCGGAAGTAAGGCGCCGCATCCACCCCGCAGCCCGCTACCCACTGCCAGCCCAGGGTGTTATTCGCCAGATCGGCATCCACCAGCGTGTCCAGAAACCACGCCGCCCCCTGCTGCCACGGAATCAGCAGATGCTTGACCAGGAACGAAGCCGCGACCAGCCGCGCGCGGTTGTGCATCCAGCCCGTTGTCCACAACTGGCGCATCGCGGCATCCACAAACGGAACCCCCGTTTGTCCTTTCTGCCAGGCTCGCAGCCGCCGGGCGTTCCTGCGCCAGGGAAAATTCAGGAATTCCCTCTGAAACGGCTCATGAGTCGTCTCCGGATGCTCCACCAGCAGGTGCCACGCGAACTCCCGCCACGCCAGTTGCCGCAGATACGGCTCTGCTCCCGGCCGCTCCGCCACGGCGTGCCAGATCTGAATCGGGCTGATCTCGCCAAAGTGCAGGTGCGGCGACAGACGGGAGGTCCCCTCGCGATCAGTGCGGTCGCGATCGTCGCCATAGCGGCCGATCGGACCCCGAGCAAACCGGCGCAGCCGCTCCCGCGCTGCGTCTTCCCCCGGTGTCCACGCCGCGCCAATCCCCTGGGCCCAGTCGATCTTCGGCTCCAGTCCGAGATCCGTTATCTCCAGCGACCGGGGCCACGCGGACGGGAACTGAATTGTGCTCGGCCCCTGCACCGGCTCCCGCAAAGCCCCGCGCTCATTCCACAACGCCCGCCAAAACGGCGTGAATACCCGGAAAGATCCTCCAGCCGCCGTCCGCATCGACCCTGGCTCGAACAGCAAGCTGCCGTCGAAGCTCTCGATGGATATACCCTTCGCCTGAAGCCGCGCTGTCAGTCCGCGTTCCGCGGCCAGCGCCACCGGTTCGGACACGCGATTCCAGAGAATTCGCCGCGCGCCGGTCTCCTGCGCAATTTGCAGCAGGGTCTCCGCGGTCGCCCCGCGCCGCACGATCAGTCGCGATCCTTTCGCGCGCAATGACCGGTCCAGAGCCAGCAGCGACTGGTGCAGCCACCAGCGCGAGGCCGCGCCCGGCGTCTCTTCGCCGTCTTCATCGGGAGCCCAGACGAAAACCGGCACCACCGGCACTCCGCTCGCCGCGGCCGCGTTCAGCGCGGGATGATCGTCCAGGCGCAGATCGCGCCGGAACCACACCAGAACCCTGTCTCTGCTCGTCATGCCTGAGGGCCGCGCCCGCTCCGTAACGGGTGGGAACCGATCATCTTCTCATGCGCTTCAGGCCGCGATGGGGGCCTTCTACAGCGCGCCGTCACTTCACCGGCCGCAGCGGATCCCCCGGCAGCGGTGCGGCCTCCGGCGTGCCGTTCCCCGGCAACGTGCGCCCCGGCAACTCCGGTTTTCCGTGCGCCCCAGCCCCATCCTCTGCCCTCATGTCGACCTCCCCGCGATAGCGCGGCAGCCCGCCTGGATAGTTCTTCTGGATGAAGTCGATCAGGTGCTCCCGCACATAGCAGCGCAGGTCCCACGCGTCTCCGGAATTCCGCGCGTCCATCAGCGCGCGCAGCTGCATTTCCTTCTGGAAGAGGTCCGATACCTGCAGCACGCAGACCTTGCCCATCCACAGTTTCGTCGATTCGCAGATCCGCTTCAGCTCGGCGCGCAGCGGCTCCACCGGTACCGTGTAGTCCACATAGATGTAACAGTGGCCGAGCAGTTCTGCATTGGTGCGGGTCCAGTTCTGAAAGGAATTCTCGAGGAACCAGGAGAGCGGGACGACGAGGCGAGTCAGATCCCAGATGCGCACTGTGACGTACATCGTGCCGATCTCTTCGATCCAGCCCCAGTTGCCTTCGATCACCACCGCATCCTCAATGCGGAAGGGCTGGGTGAAAGCGATCTGAACGCCGGCGACGAGATTGGACAGCGTGCCCTTCATGGCGAGGCCGACCACCAGGCTGGCGACCCCGGCCGAAGCCAGGATACTGTCGCCCAGATGCTGAATCGCCTGGAAGGTCATCAGGCTGATGGCCACGGCGATCACGATCACCAGCGTCACCACCACCCGATGCAGCAACTGGAACTGCGTCTGGATGCGCCGCGCCATCAGATTATCCGCAACGTCGATGCGATACCGGCCCGTGATCACGTCCGAGGTCACATCCACCAGCAGGATCACCAGCCACGCGAACGCCGCGATCAGCCCGATGCCCACGATGTGCTCCAGCACCACCATCGGCGTGTGGGGCAGGGGCACGCCCGGCAGCACGATCAGGCAGGCCAGCAGCGGGAAGATCCACCGCGTCGGTCCCTGGCCGTGCTGCACCAGCGAGTGCCCGATCAGCTTGCCCCGCTTGCGCGTGACTCGCCGCAGCGCCCAGAAAACAATCGCCCGCACAATCAGCGACAAAATGATCGCCGCGCCAAGGTAGATTGCCGACCAGAGATAATCGTGCCAGTGCCGCTCGAAATAATGGAGCATGCAGCCTCTTTCTCCTCCTCGTTTTTGGATGCAGGGGATTACGTTTGCTGCCTTCAAAAGGCGATGCGCGGCAGGGTGCGCGCGATGCCCGGTCGACGCTCGAATTCCGTCAGTCCAGCTTGACCTGGCCGTATTCCAATAGCGTCACCAGCACCACGCCTCCGGAAATATTGCCCAGCGTGGCGACCAGCAGCCATCGAAAATAGGTTCCGACCGTCACGCCGTGAACCAGAACCGCGGAAAGAATCTCGCCACTGGTCGCGATGCAGTGCGCGAAGTGCCCCATCCCGACAATGAACGTGAGAGCCCAGATGATGGCCACCGAGCCGGTGATCGAATGGCTGCCGCTCACCAGCCACGCCACCATGGCAATCATCCATCCGCCCACCACGCCGCTCCAGAAAACGTGCCGCAGGCCAGGGGTTGCCGCCAGCGTGCCCATCGCGACCAGGGCATGCAGCATCGGCGGCTGCAGCGCCCTGGTTCGCGCCGCCAGCACTGCGAACAAAAACGCCCCGGCCACGTTGGATGGAAACACAATCGCCCACAGCCGTGCGGTGCTCACCCAATAACGCCGTTCCGCCAGGATCAGCGCCACCGGATACAGCGTGTTCTCCGTGAACAACTGTCCCCGGCCCAGGATCACCGCCATAAATCCCATGGGATAGAAAAGCTGCGCCACGAATTGCGACCAGGGCGCGGGCCCCAGCAGCGCTCCGACCACCGAGACGCTCAGCCCCGTCAACCCCATCGTCAGTCCGCCCACAATGCCGGAGATGGCCAGCGCTTTGGCCGGGCGCTGCAGCTCGCGCCGCGCATTGCGCGATACCTGCTCGTAAATCTCATTTGCCGTCGGCCGGTCCAGATCGCGCTGCTTCGATTGCGACGCATCCTTCGATTCCGGCTCGATCCTGACATTGCGCAGCGGCATGCGTGCCTTGGAGTGCCTCGGCCCGCCCCGGGTTGGTTCCTCGCGCACTGCTTTCTGCCGGATCGCACGCGATGCCTCACCGGCCGGCCCGATTCCTCCGGCGTGTCACACCCTCGTGATAGCCTTGCCCTTCCGATTCCACCCTCGGGGCCACCATGAACCATCAGCTTCATTTCGATCTCGCCGCTGCCGCCCGCCGTTCCATGATCGAACACGGCTTCGAGCCAGATTACCCAAATCCCATCGCGGCCCAGCTCCAGCAATTGCGCGAGCATCCGCCCCAGCCGGACGCCTCCGCCCGCGATCTCCGCACTCTTCTCTGGTCCTCCATCGACAACGACACCTCCCGCGACCTCGATCAGATCGAATATGTCGAGTCCACGCAGGATGGCGGCGCCCGCGTGCTCATCGGCATCGCCGATGTCGATGCCTCCGTCCCCAAAGGGTCGCCCATCGATCAGCACGCCCTCCGCGAAACCACAACCGTCTACACCGGCGTCGAGAATTTTTCCATGCTCCCTGAAGAACTCTCGACCGGCTCAACGTCTCTCCTCGAAAAACAGGAGCGCGCTGCCATCGTCATCGAATTCACCGTGGACGCGCAGGCCGCGATCACCGCCAGCAGCATCTATCCTGCCCGCGTCGTGAATCGCGCGCAGCTCGCCTATCCTTCGATCGGCGCCTGGCTCGCCGGCCAGACCGAAGCACCGGCAAAGGTCGCCGCCTCCGCTGACCTGCAAAAACAGCTTCGCCTGCAGAACGACATCGCCCAGAAGCTGCGCGGCCGGCGGTCCGATCAGGGTGCGCTCAACCTGCAGACCCTGGAAACCCATCCCATCCAGCTCACCGGCGGACAACTCGATGTCGAAGCCGAAGTGAAGAACCTCGCCACCCAGCTCATTGAAGACTTCATGATCGCCGCCAACGGCGTCGTCGCCCGTTCCTTCGAGGCAAAACATTTCTCGTCCATCCGCCGCGTGGTCAAGACGCCAAAGCGCTGGGATCGCATCGTCGAGCTCGCTCGCCAGATGGGTACGCAGCTTCCCGCAGAACCCGATCCGAAGCCCCTCCACGACTTCCTCTGCGAACAACAGAAGAAAGATCCCGACCATTTTCCCGATCTCTCCATCGCCATCGTCAAGCTCCTGGGTCCCGGCGAATACGTGCTCGAGCGTCCCGGCGATCCGCCTCAGGGCCACTTCGGCCTTGCCGTTCAGGACTACACCCACTCCACCGCGCCCAACCGCCGCTATGCCGACCTCGTCGCTCAGCGCCTGCTCAAGGCCATGATCGCGGGCCGTCCGTCGCCTTATTCCGATGACGAGTTGTCCTCAGTTGCCGCGCAGTGCACCCGCATGGAAGACGCCGAGCGCAAAGTCTCGCGCGAAATGCAGAAGCGCATCGCCGCCGTCGCCATGGCCAACCGTGTCGGCCAAACGTTCGATGCCATCGCTACCGGCGTCAACCAGCATGGTTCCTTCGTGCGCACCCTCCGGCCGCCCGTGGATGGCATGCTGGTCCATGGACAGCAGGGCATCGATGTCGGCGACCGGCTCCGCGTCACACTGGTCCGCACCGATCCGGCCCACGGATACATCGATTTCGCCCGCGCATAATCTAAGAACACAGGCCCTTTCGGCAAGCCGCATGCGCTCCAGCCTCGCCACGTTTCTCGACGATTTCCGCCGCCATGGCGATGCCACCGCCCTTGTTGCGTATCGCGGCAATCGCCGCCTCGCTTCCACCTGGAGTGAGCTGGCCGCTCTTGCCGACCGCTGCGCCGCCGAGCTCATCCGCCGCCGGATTCCCATGGGCGAGCGCGTCGTGTTCTGGGGCCAGAACGGCCTGGAGTGGATGGGCGCCTTCTTCGGCTGCCTTCAGCGCGGCGTTATCGTCGTGCCTCTCGATCCCGCCGGCGCTCCTGATTTCGCGCAGCGCGTCATCGAAAACACGCGTCCCCAACTCATCGTCGGCGATCGCGAGCTCCTCCGCTCCCTCGCCGGATCCATCCCCACCCTCGCCTTCGAAGATTGCGCCCAGCAACTCCCGCAGCCCTCAGGCGCCGATCTTCGCGATCCCGCGCTCACCCTGGACACGCCTTTTCAGATCCTCTTCACCTCGGGCACCACCGCCGAGCCGAAGGGCATCGTCCACACCCATCGCAATGTCCTCGCCAGCCTCGATCCCATCGAGCGCGAGATGCAGAAGTACCTCAAATACGAGCGCCCGTTTCATCCCATTCGCTTCCTGCACACGCTGCCCCTCAGCCATGTCTTCGGCCAGTTCATGGGTTTGTGGATTCCGCCCCTGCTCGCCGCCGAAGTTCACTTTGAAAACCGTCTGCAGGCGCAGCGCCTCATCGAAATCATCCATCGCGAGCGCATCTCCGTCGTCTGCTCGGTCCCGCGCGTCCTCGATCTCCTGCGTTCGCATCTGCTCGCTCTCGACCCACATCTGGCGGACCGCCTCCAGGCTGCCGCCGGCAAGAAGGCCTGGAAGCGCTGGTGGCATTTCCGCAAAATTCATCGCCTCTTCGGTTACAAATTCTGGGCCTTCGTCTGCGGAGGCGCCTCGCTCTCCTCCGATCTCGAGACCTTCTGGACGACTCTCGGCTTCGCTCTCGTCCAGGGCTATGGCATGACCGAAACCTCCGCTCTCATCACGCTCAATCACCCCTTCAAGCCGGGGCAGGGAACCATCGGCAAGGTTCTTCCCGGCCGCGATGTCCGCATCACCGACGAAGGCGAAATCCTCGTCCGCGGCGACATGGTTTCCCGCGCCACCTGGCAGCAGGGTTCTCTCCGCCCGAATGAATCCGAATGGCTCGCCACCGGCGATCTCGCGCAGCGCGACGACCAGGGCCAGCTCCGCTTCGTCGGCCGCAAAAGCCAGCTCATCGTCACGCCCTCCGGGGTCAACATTCACCCCGAAGACGTCGAAGAAGCCCTCAACGCCCAAACCGGCGTCCAGGCCTCCGCGGTCGTTCCGCTGCTCACCTCGGCCGGCACGGAGCCAGTCGCGGTGCTGCTCTTCCGCGGCTCTCGCGACGAGGCGCAGCAGGCCATCGTCGCCGCCAACCGTCAGCTCGCCGAATACCAGCAGGTCCACCAGTGGCGCCTGTGGCCCGAGCTCGATCTGCCGCGCACTTCTACCGGGAAAGTCCGCCGCCCCAAAGTCACGGAGTGGGTGAACGCGCAGCAGCCGGGTGGACGCAACGGCGCCGCCGCCGACCCGCTCCTCTCCCTCATCCTGTCCATCAGCCACGCCTCCGCCGATCATGCCGGCGACGACGCCCGCCTCTCCGAAGACCTTGGCCTCGACAGCCTCGGCCGCGTCCAGCTTCAGTCCGAGCTCGAACAACGCCTCGGCCTCACCCTCGACGACGTGACCCTGGAGCAGGTCGTCACCCTCGGCGATTTGCGCCGCGCCCTCGCGCTCGACCACGCCGGAGCCGGCACGCAGGAAGCCCTCCCCGAAACATCGGCCAGCCGCTCAGGAACATCGCCCGCTGCCCCCGCACGCGCGGCCACCGGTCAGCCTGCGGAGGCCGATATCTACCCGCACTGGCCCTGGTGGGGCCCTGTCTGGCTTCTTCGCGCTGCCTACACTGAACTCATCCAGCGGCCGCTCGTCCGCTTCCTTGCCAAGCCGCGCGTGCAGCGCCCCGCCGACCTGCGCCCCGGTCAGCCGGTTCTCCTCATCGCCAACCACGTCACCGCCTATGACATGCCGTTGGTCCTGTATGGCCTGCCCGGCCGCATGCGCCGCCATGTCGCCGCCGCCATGGCCGGCAATATCCTGTGGGACTGGCGCCACATGCGCAATGTGGGGCCCACGCGCAGCTTCTTCTCCCGCATGCTCGATCCGCTGGGTCCCCTCACGTGGTTCGTGGTCACCACGCTCATCAACGTCTTTCCGCTTCCACGCAGCGCCGGCTTCCGCCGTTCCTTCCAGCACGCAGGCGAGGCGCTGGACCGCGGCTACAACGTGCTCGTCTTCCCGGAAGGCCATCGCACCGAAACCGGACTCCAGCGCTTCCGCCCCGGCATCGGCATCCTCGTCCGCGAATCCAAAGCTCCCGTCGTTCCCGTCGCCCTGGCGGGTCTCAGCGAACTGAAGGAAAAGGGCAGAGGCTGGTTCCGCTCCGGCGCTCTCACGGTGCGCGTCGGCGAGCCCATTCAGTTCGGCCCCTCCGATACTCCGGAGCAGATCACCGAACGCCTCTATGAAACTCTGAAGAGCATGCTGAACCAGAACGGTTCCGCTCCTGGCTCATCCCTGAGCCGCTGAGTTCTCCGCGCCTCCTGCATCTCACTTCCAGGAGAAGCGATCATGAACCAGAACCCGGAGAGCCAGAAGCACCCGACCGTGACCGAGCATCCCGAGCAGCGCCGTCAGGAAGAAACCGGGCAGGAAGACGCCAGCGACGCTACCGAAGTTGGCCGTCCGCCCTCGCAGACAAAGGATCCGAAGAAGCAGGAACACGCCGCGTAGGCACACGAAGACGCCCGCTCCTTCGGAGCGCCGTCGCTCTCGCTGTTTCTCTCTCTGAAGAGGGTTCTAGTAGCGACCGCGCCCGCCGCTCTGACTGCGGCCACCGCCGGCCCCGCCCTTTTGCGCCTGATAGCAGTCGCGGCAGTACACCGGTCGATCGCCCCGCGGCTCAAACGGCACCGTCGTCTGCTGCCCGCACCCCGAGCAGATTACGGCCGTCCCGCGAGATTCCCGCTGGTATCCGCCGCCGCCGCCTCCTCCGCCACCACCCTGTTCGTTCTTCCGCGCCTGGCGGCAGTTCTTGCAGCGCTTCGGGGCCGAATACCCGCGCTCCTGGAAGAACGCCTGGTCTTCGCTCGTAAATGTAAACTCTCGCCCGCAGTCGCTACAGGTGAGTTGCAGATCTCCAGCCATGGTGAGTCCTCATTTCCACTCTATGACATATTCCCTGATTCCGCGCATTCCGTAAACCTGGGACTTCCACCCACCCTCCCTCCTGCAGGTCAGCCGTCGGTAACAGGCCCACACCCGTCTCCGCTTCCCACCCCCTGTCCCCGCCCGGTATCATGTCCCTTTCCGGAGTGATGCTTCTTTATGGCCTTCCCTTTTAAAGGCGTAGACTTCATCGGTTTTGACAGCCTCCTCAGCGACGACGAGCGCATGGCTCGCGATACCGCCCGCCAGTTCATCGAGGACAACCTCGTCCCCATCATCGAGGAATGCAATCGCGAGGGACGTTTTCCCCGCGAGCTCGTTCCGCAGATGGGCCAGCTCGGCTTCTTCGGCGCCAACCTCGAGGGCTACGGCTGCGCCGGCATGTCCAATGTGGAATACGGCCTGGTCATGCAGGAATTCGAGCGCGGCGATTCCGGCGTGCGCAGCTTCGTCAGCGTGCAGTCCGCCCTCGTCATGTACCCCATCTACACCTTCGGCTCCGACGAGCAAAAGGACTTCTGGCTGCCCAAAATGGCCACCGGAGAGAAGCTAGGCGCCTTCGGCCTCACCGAGCCCGACTTCGGCTCCAACCCCGGCGGCATGCGCACCCGTGCCGATCGCCAGGGCGACGAGTACGTCCTGAACGGCGAAAAAATGTGGATCACCTCCGGCAGCATCGCCGACGTCTCCATCGTCTGGGCAAAGACGTACGGCGACGGTGGTGAAGACGGCCGCGTCCGCGGCTTCCTGGTCGAAAACGACCGTCCCGGCTTCAGCGCCTGGGATGTCCATGGCAAGTGGTCCCTCCGCGCCTCGGTCACCTCCGGCCTGTCGCTGCAGGATGTCCGCATTCCTGCATCGAACCTGCTTCCCAAATCCGGCGGCCTCAAATCGCCGCTGATGTGCCTCAACCAGGCCCGCTACGGCATTGCGTGGGGCGGCATCGGCGCAGCTATGTCGTGTTACGACACAGCCCGCCAGTACTCCCTGCTTCGCAAGCAGTTCCGCGACGAGCCCATCGCCAGCCATCAGCTTGTCCAGGAAAAGCTCGCGTGGATGATCACCGAGATCACCAAAGGCCAGCTCCTCGTTCTCCAGGTGGGCCGCCTTAAAGACCAGGGCAAGCTCAGCCACGAGCACATCTCCATGGCCAAGCGGAACAACATCTGGATGGCCCTCGAATGCGCCCGCCTCGCCCGCGACATCCTCGGCGCCAACGGCATCACCGACGACTATCCCGTCATGCGCCACATGATGAACCTGGAATCCGTGAAAACCTACGAAGGCACCCACGACATCCACACCCTGATCATTGGCCAGAGCGTCACCGGCATTCCCGCCTATTGAGGGATTGCCTCCCTTTGTTGAAAAGTTCATGCTGAGATGAGCTCCAGCCCCTGGCGAACTGCATTTGTTGGTTGTGCCGGCGATCGCCACCCTGCCGTCAGTCAGCGGGGAACTGAGATCGGGGCCGCAACCCGCGGCGCAGGCTGGCGTCTAACTGTGAAGTGCCTCGGGCGCGACCGCCCAGGAGTGTCTTTTTCGCATGCATTTGCCGAAATTACAGCGGCTCCCCGAACTCGACGCACTCCGCGGGATTTTTCTGGCCTGGATGATCCTCGTCCACCTGCCCACCCATTTAAGCAACTATGTCGACCAGCCCTTCGGGTTTGTCTCCTCGGCTGAAGGGTTTGTCTTCCTCTCCGCCGTGCTGGTCGGGCGCATTTATTACCGTCGCCACACGCTGGACCAAAAGGGTGTCCGCACCCACCTCTGGCGCCGGTCCCTGAAGCTCTACGCCTACCACATGGCGCTGCTGGCCTTTGCCTTCAGCGTGCTGGCCGTCTATGCCGTTCATACCCATCGAGCGGCCCTGACCAACCTGCTGAATTTCTATCTGCACCATCCCAAGCCGGCCATTGTCGGCTCCATTTTCCTGCTCTATTGCCCGCCCCTGCTCGACGTCCTGCCCCTCTACGTCACCTTCCTCTTTCTTTCGCCGCTCATTCTCTCCGCCGCCACCCGCTTCCGCTGGCGGACGGTTCTGGCCGTCAGTATTCTTCTCTGGCTCGGGGCCCAGGTCGGCCTGCGCGACGCTTTCCACAACCTTGTTGTCCATATCACCCACCTCCACATCCCGCTCCAGGAAACCGGAGCGTTCAACATGTTTGCCTGGCAGGCGGTCTGGGTCACCGGTCTCTGGATGGGCTCCGCCTCGGCGCACAACGACGTCCCCCTGGCGCGGGTCCCCCGCTGGGGCATCGCCCTCAGCGGCGTTCTCTGCGTCTTCTTCGCCATCGTGCGCTACGGCTGGTTCGGCCCGCATCTCGACTGGCCCGCCCTCGGCCTGTGGGTCGACAAGTGGCAGGAAGGCCCCCTGCGCGTCGTCAATTTAATCGCCTTCGCCATTTTCTTTTTCTGGCTGAGGAAGTGGGTGGTTCTGCTCATCGCCCGTGAGCCGTTCCTCACCATGGGCAAAGCCTCGCTCCAGGTCTTCTGCGCCCACCTCTTCTTCGTTTTTATTGGACTGGCTCTGCTCTATGGAGACATGGAGCAGCTGGGCTGGCCTACCGCCATTATCCTCACCGCGGTCACCTTCCTCGCGCTCTTCTGGGTGGCCACCCGGGAAGTTCGCAAGCGCCATGCCGCCAAAGCCAAAAAGGCCGCCGCCGGCGCCTCCGCAGACCCGTCTCAGCCCTTTCCGCCCGCCAGCGCGGAGGCAGCAGCCCCGGCTCTCTCGCCTCGAAACGAGCCCGTCGAAATCACTCGCTGAATTTTCGGTGCTTTGCTTCGCCGGTAGCCGCTAAACCGCCACCGTGAACGTCTCTTCCGTTCGCGTCACCGCGCGATAGAGGGTATCGCGCTCCACCGGCACTCGTCCCGCCGCCGTAATCAGCCGCATCAACTCGGCCCGACGCATCCCCTGCGGCGTTGTCGCTCCGGCATCGTGGTAAATCTTCTCTTCGATCACGGTGCCGTCGATGTCGTCCGCGCCAAAGCGCAGCGCAATCTGCGCGATCTTTGCCGTCATCATCTGCCAGTACGCCTTGATGTGCGGAAAATTATCCAGCAGCAGCCGTCCCACGGCGATCTGCCGAATATCCGTGATTCCCGTCGTGCGCGGCAGATGATCCAGCGGCGTGTTGTCGGGATGGAAGGCCAGCGGGATGAAGGTCTGGAACCCGTGCGTCTCGTCCTGCAGCGCCCGCAGCTTCAGCAGGTGATCGACGCGATCCTCGTCGTTCTCGATGTGCCCGTAGAGCATGGTCGCGTTCGACTTCAGCCCCAGCTGATGCGCGGCCCGCGCCGTCTCCAGCCACTCGCCCCCGTCGATCTTGTGGTCGCAGATGATGTGCCGCACCCGATCCGCAAAAATCTCCGCCCCGCCCCCCGGCAGCGAATCCACGCCCGCGGCCTTCAGCTTCATCAGCGTCTCGGGAATCGTCAGCCTGGCGCGTTTCGCGAAGAACGCTACCTCCACCATGGTGAAGGCCTTGATGTGCACCTGCGGAAAGCGCTCCTTCAGCCCGCGCACCAGGTCGAGAAAATACTCAAGCGGCAGATCCGGATGCAGCCCGCCCACAATGTGAAATTCCGTCACCGCTTCGCTGTACCCGGAAGCCGCCGTTTGCCAGGCCTCCTCCAGCGCCATCGTGTAGGAGCCGTCCGCGCCCTTCGTCCGTCCAAACGCGCACAGCCGGCACGCCGCCACGCACACGTTTGTCGGATTGATGTGGCGATTGACGTTAAAGTACGTCACGTCTCCGTGCATCCGCTCACGCACGCAATTCGCCAGCCACCCCACCGCCAGAACGTCGCCGGAACCGTACAGGACCAGCCCATCCTCGCCGCTCAGGCGCTCGCCGGCCAGTACCTTATCGGCAATGGGCAGCAGCCGCGGATCGTCGCTCTGGAATGGATGCTCTCTCATCTCTTCCCATGATAATCCAACGGATACGCGCTCTTCTTCTTCCCCTGCAGCGGCTGAACCGGGTGATACCATTCCTTCAGATTCTCCGATTCACCTTCTCTGCACCTGCGAAGGCTCCCTGGAACGTATCGATTGCGCCCACGAATTCCATGGCTGGTCGCCCTGCTCCTGTTCTCTGCCCTCAGCTCTCTCCAGGCAGCCCAGCCTCAAAAGCCGGCCGTCTTCCCCACCGTCGCCGGCTACAACCTCAATAAAGACAAAGTCACTCTCCCCTCCGGGATGGCCGGTCAGACCGATCTGCTTCTGATTTCGTTCGCCCCGGAACAACAAAGCGCCATCGACTCCTGGCTCCCGGCCGCGCAGGCCCTCCAGCATTCCAATTTTCAGTTCCGCTGGTACCAGCTTCCCATCTCAAGCAAAGAAAACTTCGTCTTCCGCTGGTGGGAAACGTCCTCCCTCCGCAGCGACCAGACCGATCCCGAAAGCTGGCCCTGGATCGTCCCTCTCTTTGTCGATCGCCACAGATTCCAGCAGGATCTCGCCATTCCCAACGAGAAGCAGGTCGTCATCCTGCTCGTGAATCGCCAGGGCCAGATCCTCTGGCGCGCCTCCGGCCCCATGACCCTCGACAAGCGTGCCAGCCTCATGGCCGCCGCCGGCCAGCACTAAACTCCAAACTCTAAACTCTGATCCCTAAACTCTGCCTTTCTTCCTTCGCGCCGCAATCAGCTTCTTCTTCTCCGACGGACTCATCGCCAGCGCGTCCTTTGTCCGCTTCGGCAGCCTGTTGTAAACCAGATCCCGCGCCTGCCGCAAATGCCCCCGCAATTCGGTCACCGGCAGCGTATTCCAGCGCTCGATCGCCACCCAATGCGCCCGCGCCAGGTAAGGAGCAGGGAAGACACCCTCCCGCTCCACCAGCTCGGCGAACCGCTCCGGCCCCGCCGCGAACGACAGCACCCCGCCATGGTCCGGCGTCAGGCTGGCCAGCGCGAACATCTTGCCGCCAATCGCCTTATCCCCCACCCAGAAAACGAGATTGTCCCCCCACTGCATCGTCTCCACCACATCCGGCAGCGACAGCAGAAACGCGCGCAGGTTCTCCGCATCCACGCGTCCCAGCATAATCCCAACCCAGCGCCAGCCACGCAAAACAAAAAGGGCGAGGACCTTGCCTCGCCACTCTTTCTGAGCCCTGAGCCCTGAGCCCTGTTAAGAAGCTTCCGCCAAATACACCCCAAACCACTGCTTCTCGTCCGTCCAGTCGCGCCGCACCGCAAACCCTGAGCGCGCCAGCAGGGAAGTGGCCGAATCCCGCGTGAATTTGTAACTGTTCTCGGTGTGAATGCTCTCCCCCCGCCGGAAGCTCACCGTCAGGTCCAGCGCCGGGATCGCCACTTCCTGCATGACCAGGCTCTCCAGATGCATCTCCACACGCGACGCTCGCTCATTCCACACCGCCCGATGGCGGAACAGGCCCGGGCGGAAGCGGGCGCCCAGCTCCCGCGCAATCCGCACCAGCACGTTTCGGTTAAACTCCGCCGTCACCCCTGCCTGGTCGTTATACGCTCGCAGCAGCGTTGTCCGATCCTTCACGTGATCCACTCCCAGCAGCAGCAGATCGCCCGCCGACAGACGGGCCCGCAGCTTCCGCAGCAGCGCCAGCGCTTCCGGTGGATCGAAATTCCCGATGCTCGACCCGATATACAGCACCAGCCGCCGGCATCCGTCCGCCGCAATCGCGGGCAGGTGGCTCGTGTAATCCGCGACCGACGGCTTCACCGACACCTCGGGCAACCGTTCGCCAATCCGCCGCCGCCCCTCCTCCAGCGCTGTCTCTGAGATATCGATGGGGACGTAGGTAAGGCTTTCCTGCCGCCGCGCAGCCGCTCCCAGCAGCACCTCGGTCTTGGCCGCCGTGCCCGCGCCCAGTTCCAGAATCGTCAGCTTTTTCGCGCCGGCCGCTTCCATAATCTCGTCCGCCCGTTCGGCCAGAATGGCGTGCTCGGTCCGCGTCAGGTAATACTCCGGCAGCTCCGTGATGGCCTCAAACAGCTCCGAACCGCGCTGGTCATAGAAAAGCCACGGTGACAGCCGCTTCGGCATGGTGGTCAGGCCGCGATACACCTCGGCTCCCAGAGGCGTGCTGGCCGCCTCCGGCAGGCAGGGAAGGGAAGAAAGAGCATGCATGAAGAGTCGTGCCTCCGGGTGTTAGTGGCTGGCCAGCCGCACGCCGGAGAACTGCCAGCGGGTCGCGGGCGGAAAGAAGTTGCGATACGTCGCACGGATGTGGGAAGCCGGTGTTGCCACCGATCCGCCGCGCAGCACCATTTGATTACACATAAATTTGCCGTTGTACTCGCCCAGAGCTCCAGGCAGCGGCGCAAATCCCGGATACGGCAAATACGCGCTCGCCGTCCATTCCCATACATCTCCGTACAATTGCTCCAGTTTGGATGCACCTTGCCCCGCCCGCGGGTGGAACTTTTCCCCCTCCATCAAATTGCCCGCTACCGGAACTCCGGCCGCCGCCGTCTCCCACTCCGCCTCGGTCGGCAACCGCTTCCTGGCCCAGCGGGCATACGCATCCGCCTCGAAGTAGCTGACGTGGCACACCGGCGTCCCCAGCCGCTCCTCCAGCGGAACCAGCCCGCCCAGGGTAAACACTTCCCACGCGCCGCTCTCCGCCTTGCGCCAGTACAGCGGAGCCTGCCAGCGCTCGCTCTGCACCGTTGTCCAACCCTCTGACAGCCACAGCTCCGGCCGCCCGTACCCGCCGGCCTCCATGAACGCCAGATACTCCTCGCAGCTCACCGGCCGCGAAGCCAGCCGAAACGGCTCCGTGAACACCCGGTGCCGCGGCGTTTCGTTGTCGAAGCAGAAGTCGCTCCCTGCGTACCCGATCTCCGCCAGCCCCCCGTCAAACTCTAGCCACTCCAGCGGCGCAACCTGGCGCGTCCCGTCGCCCACTCCGCGCTCCGCATACACCGGGTGCAGCGGGTTCGACCAGAAGGCGTGCTTGATGTCCGTCAGCAGCAGTTCCTGGTGCTGCTGCTCGTGGTTCAGCCCCAGCACCACCCGCGCCCGCACCGGCTCCGGTACTTCGCCGCTCAGCAACTCCTCCATCGCGGAATCCACATATCCGCGATACGCGAGGATCTCTTCCGCCGTCGGCCGCGCAAACGAAGCACGCAGCTTCTTCTCCGGCTGCTCTGACACGGCGTTGTAGTAGCTGTTGAACAGCCACACGAAATCCGGATGGAAGGGCCGATATCCCGGCACAAATTCCCGCAGCAGAAACGTCTCGAAGAACCAGGTCGTGTGCGCCAGGTGCCATTTCGCCGGGCTGGCGTCCGCGCACGACTGCACCATCATGTCTTCCGGAGTCAGCGGCGCGCAGAGCTGAACGCTCCGGCCCCGCACGCGACAAAATTCCTCGGTAATTCCAGGGAGTGTAAGCACGCTCATTGAATTTTCCTCTTGTTGCCTTCCTGCAGAAGAAGAGCGGTTGAAGGGCCGGGGTTGCCCGTCAGGCTACCACTCCTGTGCGCCCTGCCGCCGCCACTCTGAACAAGATGCGCAAAGTTTTACCCGGGCTTCACTTTTCCCGCGCTGTTTTCTGGCCGGTTCGGCCTCCCCGGCTGCGCCGCAGAGGCTTTCCCACAACCTCTTCCACGTCCCGCACCTTGCCCTCCAGCCGCCCCGTTGCTCCCGTGCGCTCGTCGATCGCAATGTGCGTCAGCACCCGTGGCGCCAGCTCCAGCATTTTCCTGTGACAGGCCAAAATCGTCTCCATCACCGTCTCCGCATCGCCCTCGACCGTCGTCTGCATGGCCCCCAGCTGGTAGTCCAGATCCGATGCATCCACAATCTTCAGCGCCTCCGCCACCAATCCCTTCACCCCGCCTTTTACACCCAGCGGCACCACCGAGAAACTCGCCAGCATACGTCCTCCTTTTTCAATGGATGATCTCTGTCCGGTTACGGACGCTCACCGGGCCTGCGCCAATCTTGCGCCAGGCGCGTCTTTCCCCGCTCCCTTGCGTCTATTCGGGCATAATCAGACACGGATTGCCCGCGGAGCTGGCGCGATACGTGTTTTGAAGGATGAATATGCGATTCTCTCGTTTCCGTGGACTCTTCCTTTGCGCCTCTCTGCTCGCTTTCGCCATCCCCCCCATTCTCCACGCCCAGGACCAGGCCCCTGAGTCCGGCCAGTCCGGCGGCCGCGGCATGCGCGGCGGCGGTGGCATGTTCATGATGGGCGGCAACAGTGCCCATGGCGTCGTCACCGCCCTCTCCGGCAACAACATCACCATCAAGGATGAGCAGGGCCAGGTCTACACCGTCGAAACCGGCCCCAATACCCATTTCCGCAAGGATCGCGAAGAATCGAAGATCGCCGACATCCACGTCGGCGACACCATCCTCGCCGCCGGCAATCTCGATGAGCAGGCAAAGACCGTTGGCGCCGTCTTCGTCGTCGTTCTCACCCCGGAGCAGGCCGCGCGCATGGAGCAAATGCGTGCCGAGTTCGGCAAAACCTGGACCGCCGGCAAAGTCACGGCCATCAAGGACCTCACCGTCACCCTCCAGCGTCCCGACAAAGTCAGCCAGACCATCGCCGTCGATGAGAACACCACCTTCCGCAAAGGCGGCCGTGGCTCCGCCGAAGACATCACCTTTCCCGACATTAAAGTAGGCGACCGCATCACCGCCCGCGGCGCCCTGCAGAACGGCAGCTTCCTCGCCACCTCCATCGCGGTCATGCCGCCGCGCCAGCCCGGACAGGGTCGCTTCGGCGAAGGCCGCCAGGGTCCCGGCGCTCCTCCGCAGAATGCCCCCTCAGGAACCGAGCCGCAGTCCCCCGACGCTCCGCAGAATTAACCCGATGTTCTCCCTCCTCCATTTCCGCGCTCTCGCTGTCTCTCTCCTGCTGGCGAGCGCGGCAGCTCTTGCCCAGACCGCCCCGGCCGCCAATTCCGCAACTTCGCCCGCCGGCGGCGCCATTCACGGCACGGTCAAAGACGGCAACATCCCGCTGCCCGGCGTCACCGTCACCGCCAGCAACTCCCTCACCGGCAAAAAATACAGCACCACCACCGACATCACCGGCAGCTACACCCTCGTCATTCCCCAGAATGGCCGCTACGTCGTCAAAACCGATTTCCCCGCATTCGCGCCCGTTACGCAGGAATCCCTCCTCAACGCCACCGCCCACGACCAGAAGGTCGACTTCACCCTCATGCTCGCCTCCCGCGCGCAGCAGCAGGCGCAACAGACGGATCTCGCCGGCGCCGCGCGTCAGTTCATGAGTGGCGGCGGCGCGCAAAGCCTTAGTCTCCTCGGTCAGTCCTCCGACCTCATCCAGGCCGGAGGCGGCGGCGCAGCGGCCGGCGCCCAGCTCCCCTCGCTTGCCGGCAACTCCGACTTCTCCTCCGGCGAATCCGTCGCCGTCAACGGCCAGATGGGCACTACCAATCCCTTCGCCGGCGTCGACTTCGGCCAGATGCGGGAAAACGCCGAGCTCAATCAGTCCCTCAGCGGCAACGGTGGACCCGGCGGGCAGGGCGGTCGTGGTTTTGGCGGCGGCGGCTTCGGCGGCGGCGGATTTCGCGGCGGTGGTGGCGGGGGTGGCCGTATGCGCGGCAACTTCCGCAACTTCAAACCCAATCAGCCCCACGGCGCTTTCTTCTGGAACGGCGGCAACGGCGCGCTCAACGCCGAAGACTTCGCTCTCCGCGGCCAGCCCATTCAGGAGCCGCCCTACTCCTCGAATCGCTACGGCCTCACCCTGATGACCGCGCCCTACATCCCCAAAATTCTCACCAACGACAAGAACGACTTCCTCTTCTTCACCCTTTCCGGCACTCACTCCACCTCGCCCTTTGACGAATACGGCACCGTTCCCACCGCCGCCGAGCGCAGCGGCGACTTCACCAGCCTCGCCACGCCCGGTGGCCAGAAGATCACCCTCTACGATCCCTCGACCGGCCTGCCCTACGGCCCCTGCACCAGCGGACCCGACGCCGGCAATCCCGGCTCGCAATGCATCCCCGCCGCTGAAATTCAGACCCAGGCCACCGCGCTCCTCGGCTATGTCCCGTTGCCCAACCTCTCCGGCGCCACGCAGAACTACCAGCGCCTCATCTCCGAGGGATCGAACACGACGAAGCTGGGCGTTCGCCTCATGCACACTTTCGGCAATCAGGGCGGCACCAACCCGCTCCTCCGCCTGGCGCGCCAGTTCCTCGGCCAGGGCAGTCCCGGCATCACCCAGAGCCTCTTCGGCAACTTCAATTACGAGCACTCCGCCTCTGACAGCCTCAATCTCTTCCCCGATCTGGGAGGCAAAAATCAGACTCACCAATACTCATTCCAGCTCGGCTACTCCATCGGCAAAGGCCGCCTGACAAATTCCCTCACCGCCAACTGGAACCAGACCCACACCCAGGTCAGCAACGACTTCAGCAATCTCACTGACATCGCGCCGCAGCTGGGTCTCACCGGCCTGCCCAACGCGCCGCAGCTCTGGGGCCTGCCCAACGTCACGCTCAATCAGTTCTCCAGCTTCAGCGAGCAGCAGCCGGACTTCGAGCTTGCCGAGACCGTCTCCCTCGGCGACATGAGCTCCTGGGTCCACGGCAAGCACAACATTCGCTTCGGCGCCGATGTTCGCCGCGTCTACCAGGACGAAATCGGCAACACCAACTCCACCGGCACCTACGTCTTCACCGGCCTCTTCACCCAGAAGCCCGGAAGCAACAGCACCAGCAGCACCGGCGTCAACGGCCTCGCCCTCAGCGGCTCCTCGCTCGCCGACTTCCTCCTCGGCCTGCCGCAGGAAACCACTCTTCAGGCCGCCTATCAGGAATCCCACCTGCGCGAGAACGAAATCGACTTCTTCGGCCAGGACGACTGGCGCGCCGGTAAGAACCTCACCGTTCTCGCCGGCCTTCGCTACGACTACTACTCGCCTTATTCCGAAGAGAACGACCGCCTCGCCACCCTCGACGCCGGCAACGACTTCGCCACGGTCGCAACGGTCGTCTCCAACGGCGTCGGCCCCTTCACCGGCAAGTATCCCCGCGACCTCATCTACCCCGAGAAAAACAATTTCTCCCCGCGCGTCGGCCTCGCCTGGCACCCGATCAAAGACACCGTCCTGCGCGGCGGCTACGGCATCAACTACACCGTCGGCCAGTACACCGAGTTCGTGCAGAACTTCGCTTTCGAGCCGCCGTTTGCCAACGTCCAGACCAACCTCTCCACCAGCGGCGCTGCCATCTCGCTCGCCAACGGCTTTCCCGCCCCGCAAAGCGAAGGCAATTATTCCGTCAATAAAAACTACCGGCTGCCCTACGTGCAGGTCTGGAACATGAATCTCCAGCGCACCATCCCCTGGAACGTCGTGCTGAACCTCGGCTACAACGGCTCCAAAGGCTCGCGCCTCGACGTCATCGACGCCCCCGGCCGCTTCGTCACCAACGTCAACGGTGTCCAGACCACCACTCTGCCCACGGCAGCCAACGATCCCTCGCAGACCGTCGCCTATGACTACGAGAACTCACTCGCCTTTTCGAATTACAACGCGCTCACCTTCAGCGCCGGCAAACGCATGAGCGGTGGCATCGCGCTCCGCGCCACCTACACGTACTCTCACGCCATCGACGACGCCAGCGCCATCGGCGGCAAAGGCGGCACCACCTGCGGCGCCAACTGCATCGCTCAGAACTGGCAGGACATTCGCGCCGAGGAATCCAACTCCTCCTTCGACGTCCGCCACCAGGTCCGCGGCAACTTTGTCTACGAGCTCCCCTTGGGTCCCGATACCCACCTGCTCACCGCCGACTGGTTCGGCCACGTCCTCTCCAACATGAACCTCTCCGGCAATTTTGAATTTGCCACCGGCAATCCGCTCACCCCGCACTACGAAGCCACCGCCGAAGACGTCGCCCGCGGCACCACCAACTCTCTCCGTCCCGACCGTCTCCCCGGCACCTCGCTCACCGCCGGCGGCGGCACGCTCAATAATTGGTTCAACAAGGACGCCTTTGCCGCGCCCGCCGGCGTCTACGGCACCGCTTCCCGCCTCAGCATCCCCGGTCCCGGCACCGTCTCCTTCGATGGGTCGATCTCCAAAAGTATCCGCTTCGGTGACATGAAGAATCTCGAGCTCCGTGCCACCGCCGACAACGTCTTCAACACCGTCCAGTACTCCGGCGTCGATTCCACCCTCGGCTCCGCCACCTACGGCCAGGTCACCTCCACCGCGTCCATGCGCCAGTTCACCTTCATGGGCCGCTTCCGGTTCTAACCATGAGCACGCGCCGCATTGCCGCCATCACCGCCGCACTGGCATCCCTGCTGCTGACTGTGGCCGCTCGTCCGCAGACCCCAACGCCCGCGCCCGCTCAGGACCAAACTCCCCCGCAAACCTCCGCCTTCACCCTCCGCGTCAACAGCGACCTCGTCCTCACCAACATCGTCGTCCGCGACAAAAAAACCGGCGCCATCGTCAAAGGCCTTACCGCCAAAGATTTCACCGTCACCGAGGACAAAAAGCCGCAGCGCATCCTTACCTTCGACTTTGAAAGCGTCGACCAGGCCGCCCAGCTCAACGAAGCCACCATCGACGCCTCCGCCCCCAACGGCATCTTCGGCGCAAAAACCGGCACCGCCACCCAGGCCGAACTGCGCAACCACCGCCTCATCGTGATCTTCTTCGACCTCACCTCCATGCAGCCCGAGGACGTCGAGCGCGCCCAGGAAGCTGCCCGCAATTACATCGACAAACAGATGCATCCCGCGGATCTCGTCGCTCTGGTTTCTCTGGACGCCACCCTCTCGCTCGACCAGGACTTCACCGCCAGCAAGGATCTCCTCCTTCGTGCCATCGACAGCTACTCCGGCACCCAGGGCCAGGGCTTTGGCGCCGGCGCCACCAGCACCTCCAATCAGGTCGAAGACGCCAGCTCCTTCTCTCCCGACGAGCAGGAATACAACGACATGAACACTGACCGCGAGCTCTATGCCATCGAGGACATCTCCCGCTCGCTCGCCTACCTCAACGAGAAGAAATCCCTCCTCTACTTCTCCGGGGGCATCCAGCGCGACGGCATCGAAAATCAGGCCTCTCTCCACGCCGCCATCAACGCCGCCGTCCGCGCCAACGTCTCCATCTATTCCGTGGACGCCCGCGGCCTGCAGGCCATCTCACCGCTGGGCGACGCCACCACCGGCAACCTGCGCGGCGCGAATTCCTTCAACGGCGCCGCCCTCCAGAACAACCTCGACTCCAACTTCAACACCCAGGAAGTCATGGCCAACCTCTCCTCCGACACCGGAGGCAAGGCCTTTTTTGACTCCAACGATTTCTCGCCCGCCTTCGAGCGCATCCAGCACGACACCTCGGCCTACTACGTCCTCGGCTACCGCTCCAGCGACACTCGCCGCGATGGCCGCTACCGTCACCTCTCCGTCAAAGTCGATCGCTCCGATGTGAAGCTCGAGTACCGTCCCGGCTACTACGCTCCCGCCGACTTCCAGCACGCCAATAAGGATGAGCGCGAGCGCCAGCTCGAAGAAGAGCTCGCCAGCGATCTGCCCGCCACCGATATCCCCGTCTTCCTTCAGGCGCTCTATTTCCGTACCGCCGACAACCGCTTCTACGTCCCCATCTCCCTCGTCGTCCCCGGCTCGCAGATCCCCTTCGTCAAAGGCGGCGACCGCGACAAAGCCACCCTCGACATCATTGGACAGGTTCGCGACCCCGCCGGCCACGACATCGGCGACGTGCGCGATACCGTCAAGCTCGCCATCGATGAATCGCAGCAGGTCCGTCAGAAAAACGTGCAGTACACCACCGGCTTCAATCTCCCGGTGGGCAAGTATCACGTCAAATTTGTCGTTCGCGAGAACGAGACCGGCCGCATGGGCTCCTTTGAAACCGACCTCACCGTGCCCGACCTGAAAAAGGTCCCGCTCAAAATGAGTTCGGTCGTCTTCGCCAGCCAGCGCATGCCCGCCGGCAAAAAGCAGGACAATAACCCGCTCGTCCGCGACGGCGAGCAGTTCGTTCCCAACCTGCCCCACGTCTTCCGACAGGACCAGCACCTCTACCTGCTCTACGAGGTCTACGATCCCGCCAAAGTCACGCTGGAAAAAACCGCGGAAGCTTCCGCCCCCGGCAGAGCCTCATCTCATGACGCAAAGTCCGCCTCAAAAAAGGAAGAACCCGACAAGTCCGCTGGCCCGTCCGTCCGCGTCATGACCAGCATCGAATTTCTTTCCGGCTCCGCCATGGCCTTCCAGACGCCGCTCATCCAGGCCACGCATCTCAACGTCCCGGACCGCGACGCCGTCGCCTTCCAGTTCGATGTCCCTCTCGACCACCTGAAGCCCGGCACCTACATCTGCCAGATCAATGTCATCGATGATGCCGGCGGCGCCTTCACCTTCCCCCGCACCGCGCTTCTCATCAAACCCGCGCCGCAGACCTCACTGCCCACACCCGCAACCACCTCCGGCGCGAGCGGCAAGTAGCTCGCCTGGAGGCATCCAGGTCCGATCGTTGGCGAAGCCGGCCGCCCTAAAAGAGCGGCAGCTTCGGATTGAATGGATCAGCGGCCGGTTTGGCTTGTTGCCGTTTCAGGAAGTCGTCGAAGAGCGGAACTGTAAACGCTGTGTCACCGTGCGCCGGGCTGTAGATCATGCCTTTTCGTATGAGTGAACTGCGCAGGGGAGCCACCGACTGCACCTTGACCCCAAGCGCTTCCGCGATGTCGCCCGACCGTTGCTGATCTCCGCCGACGATCACCATGGCGAAGAGATATTCCTTTTCTCTTTTGGTCAGGCGGTCGAATCTCACCCGGAAGAAGCTCTCGTCAAGCTTCTGAATGGCAATCGAGGTTGCTTCCCGCACATTTACTTCGCTAATCGGTGAAAAGCCCGCAATGTTCCATGCCTCGTAGCCCCACTGCTGGAGAAAATACGGATAACCATGCGTTTGATGGATGATTCTGCGAAGCGCATCCTCGGTGAAGGTGACGCTTTGCGCCTCTACAGGCGATTGCAGGGCAATTCGAGCCTCGGGTTCCTTGAGCGGTCCCACTGAAGGGAACTCAAACAGTCGCTCTGCATAGGACTTCGATTTTCCCGCAAGTCCGAGAATCAGCGGTAACCCGGCTCCGACCAGCACCAGGGGCAGACCTCGCTGGCTGATCTGGTGTAACGCCATGATCAGCGCGCTCATCTCGCTCTGCGATAAGTACTGAATTTCGTCCAGCAAAAGGCAGATGAACGCATGTCTTTCCAGTGCAGCCTCTGCAAGAGCGAGAAAAAGCTCCGCCAGATCGATTTCCAGATCTCCCGTATCTCCGACTCCGGGTTCGGGAGTCACTCCTAGTTCGATTTCGCCTACATCTCCCATCCTGATCCGAGCCTGAAAACGGCTCATGAAGCTCCGCAGAACCCTCAACCCTCGCTTGGTCTTCTCGCTGATGCTCGCCGATCGATCGAGCTGGAGCAGTATTTTCCGCAGCGGCGGAACCAGCAGTGCTGGCAGGCTCTTCTCCTCATGCGCTTCAATCAGGACAGATTGATAGCTCTTCTCGTCCGCCATTTCCCGTATCCTGTTGAGCAGCACGGTCTTGCCTACACCGCGCAGACCCACCAGGATCAGGCTGCGGCTCGGCTTGCCAGCCTTGATGCGTTCCAGAGTGATGCCTGCCGAAGTCAGGATCTGATCACGTCCAGCGAGTTCTGGCGGTTGCGTGCCCGCGCCGGGGGCGAACGGATTTTGGACCGGGTCCACGCCCACAACTATAGAACAGTTATGCGCGTATACGAATTTTTCTCTATACATCGATAAATTATCTATACATTGCCAGCCGTGAACAACTCCCTTACATTCTGCCGGTTGGGGAGCTGGCAGGTATCTGTTTCGTACCCTCTTATCCACGGGTTTTTTCCCGCCCGCTCTTGTTCCTGTCGCACGACCCTGGGATAATCGGGGAGCAGAGGAGCGGTCTATCGCCCCAGTGAACCGATATAGCCGACAGGATGTCCTCCGCATACTGCGCATCTCCTCCCGGCAACTCAGTAGCTGGGAGCGAGCCGGACTCATCGTCTTTTCCACCGACTACGGCTTCCAGGATCTGGTGCAGCTCCGCAAACTGCGCGACCTGCGCGCCTGCCGCATCTCCGCCTCCAGCATCCTCAACAGCGTCACCGCGATGAAGGCCGTCTCCGGCATGGCCAATCCGCTGCTCGAAGCCGGTGTCGCCCGCCGCGGCCCGCGCCTCATCTTCCGCCACTCCGGCGCCTCGATGGATCCTGTCGCGCGCCAGTTCGAGTTCGATTTCGAAGGCGAGTCCAGCCGCCTTGCTGTCGTTGACGAAGCGTCCGGCCCCTCCCTCCAGCGTGCGCCCAACATCGGCAATCTCTTTCTGCAGGCCGTCCGTTGTGAGGAGCAGGGCAAAATTCCCGAAGCCGTCGACCTCTACGAGCAGACGCTCGCTGTCGCCGAGCACGCGCCCGCCGCTATCAATCTCGGCACCATCCTCTATAACCAGCGCCAGTTCCAGCGCGCCGAGCAGCTCTACCGCCGCGCCACCGTCGCCAGTCCCGATTACGCGCTTGCCTTCTTCGACCTCGGCAACGCCCTCGACGAGCTGCAGCGTCTCCCCGAAGCCGTCGAAAGCTACAAGTCGGCCATCCGCCTCGCGCCCACCTACGCGGACGCGCATTACAACCTCGCCCTCGCCTACGAGCGCAGCAACGAGCGCCGCCGCGCCCTCCGCCACTGGCGCGCCTACGTCAAGCTCGATCCCATCGGGCCCTGGTCCAACCACGCCCGCCTGCAGGTCCGCAAAATCCTCGACCGCGAAGACCTTACTATCGTCTGGCGCAAATCCAAAGCCACCCTCGCCCGCTCATAGAACGACCCGCGCACACCGAGTCACACTCCCAACTCCCAGCTAACGGCTAACGGTAAAGCTCTTCACCGCGATTGCGTTCGGCTCTTTCCCCGCCGACATCACCGTGAACAGCGATCCCGTCACCGGCACGCCCTTCGGCGTATAGCTCACCGTCCGCAGTACCGAAACATCGCCCGCCGTCCGATCCACCGCCAGCAGCAGAAACCCACCGCTCGCCAGCGCCAGCGGCCCCGGCCCTTCGCCCACCTGCACTGTATTGATCCGCGTCCCGTCGTCGATCGAATACGCGCCCACCGTGTTGTCGCCGAAATTGCTCTCCCACAGGATCGAGTTATCCGCCGTCACCACGCCCCCCAGCGGATTCGCCCCCATCACATACGCGCCGCCCACGTTATCGGCGTTCGTTGCAATCTCCGACACCGTGTCGCCGCCGTAATTCGATACGAAGATCTCGCCCCCATCCGGCTTCATCGCCAGATGTGCCGGTCCCGGCCCCACATCCATCAAATCCAGCAGCCGATCCGATCGCTCCTCCGGGACCAGGCTCTCCGGCCGCGCCAGCCCCACCGCCATCACCTGGTGCCCGTCCGAACACGCCGCGAACGCCTTCGACGAGTCCGGCAGAATCACCAGGTCCGACGCCCCCGGGCATCCGCTGAACACCGCCCGCACCTTCAGATCCCGCGCATCGATCACCGTCACGCTGCCCCCGCGCCGGTTCGTCACCACCAGCGTGTTGCCGTCGGGCGAAATCTTTGCCTCCGCCGGCGACTCGCCCACCCCCACCGTGGCCATCGCCCGCCGCTTCTCCAGATCGATCACCGATACGTTGTTCGACCCCGCATTCGCCACGTAGGCGCGCTCTCCATCCTTGTCCACGTCAATCGATACCGGCTCGCGATCCACGCCGATCGTCGCCGCCACCCGGTTCCTGGCCGCCGAGAGTACGCTGACCGTCCCGCTCCCCGCATTCGCCACATACACTTCGTCCTTCACAGGATTCACGGCCACCGCTACCGGCCTGTCTCCCACCGGGATCGTCGCCGCCGTCCGCATGTTGACCAGATCCAGCACCGTCACGGAACGGTCGCCGCCATTCGTCACCCACGCGTACTCGCGAAAATTCTCCGGGTATTTAGGGAAGTGCTCGCGCCTGCACCCGCTCACCGTCAGCAGCAGCACGGGCAGCACAAGCAGAAGGGCCCAGGAACCGCTCCTGCGTACTCGATTCGCAGTTCCCGAACCAGGCCACGGATCCCTGGGTGCCCCATTCTGGCTGCGCCCGTTATTGGGCGCAGCCAGAGTGGGAAAACGACGCCCCCAACCCGCAGCTCTCCGATCAGGGCACGCTTGCAGAGAGCCGCCGCCTTGCAAGCCTATGGCGTCAGCGCTTGGGGAAAGCGGCCCGCCTTGAAAGGGCACGTCTTCAGCCGTGCCCTCAGCTTCGCATAATGAATTCGGCTCCAGCCGCTGAGGAATGCTTCTCGTTTTCAATCCCCATTTTCCCGGAAGCTGCTCAGCCGTGCCGATCACCTGAGGAAGGTTCTGTTCTCCGTTGCGGCCGACGGCTGCCTGCATTATCGCGCGGGAACCGCCGCGACGCTCTCTTCCACGTGGATCCCCCGCGGCACGTTGCGATGCAGCACCGTCGCAATCTGCGAGCACTCGTCCATCAGCTGCACAAACTGCTCCGGCAGAATCGACTGCATCCCGTCCGACAGTGCTTTTTCCGGCTGGTGGTGCACTTCGACAATCAGCCCATCGGCGCCCACCGCCACCGCCGCCCGCGCCAGCGGCAGCACCTTGTTCCGCTTGCCCGTGCCATGGCTCGGATCCACCAAAATCGGCAGATGGCTCTCCCTCTGCACGGCAGGCACAATGCTCAGGTCGAGAGTATTGCGCGTGTGATCCGCGAATGTCCGTACCCCCCGCTCGCACAGGATCACCTGATAATTCCCCTCGCTCATGATGTACTCGGCCGCCATCAGGAACTCGTCCAGCGTCGCCGCCAGCCCGCGCTTCAGCAGCACCGGCTTCCGCTTTTTCCCCGCCGCCTTCAGCAGCGAGAAGTTCTGCATGTTCCTGGCGCCAATTTGGATCACATCGGCGTATTCGGCCACCAGCTCCAGCGCCTCGTGGTCGATCGCTTCCGTCACGATCCGCAGCCCGAACCGCTCCCGGACCTCCGCCAGAATCTTCAGCGCCTCTTCGCCCAGCCCCTGGAAGGCATATGGCGAGGTTCGCGGCTTGTACGCGCCGCCCCGGAAGAACTGCGCCCCGGCGGCCGCCACCTGCTCGGCAATGGCAAACGCCTGCTCCCGCGACTCCACCGAGCACGGCCCCGCAATCATTGCCAGCGCCCCGCCGCCAATCGTCGCGTCCGTCCCCGGGAACCGGATCACCGTGTCTTCTTCCTTCACGTCCCGGCTCACCAGCTTGTACGGCTTCGATACCCGGATCACCTCGGCAACTCCCGCCAGCTCCTCGATGTTCCCCCGGTCCACCTCGCCCTGGTTGCCGGTAATGCCAATCGCCGTCCGCTGAGCGCCCGGCAGGGGATGCGCCCGGTACCCCAGCGCCTCAATGTGCGCGCAAACCGCCTGAATTTCCTCGGGAGTGGCCTGCGCCTTCATCACGACGAGCATCGTCGATTCCTCACCTTCGTCAAAAACCCAGTGTAGTCCATGGTTTTCGCGAAGTCGAAGAGCTCCGGAACGATCCGGTTACGAAGGGATAAACGAAAGAAAGGAAAGGAGAAGGTCCCGGCTCATTCGTCCGCGCCGGTTTCCCGCCCGCTGCGCACCGCCACCACCGCGGGGGTCACCACCATCGCCAGATACACAAGAACAAAAAGAAGGTCGCGCATTCCTGAAACCGGTTGTCTCCGGCACCCAGCGCCCAGTCTCTTCTCCCTTAACCCTCCTGCCAATAACACTTCGGAACCTCCTCTGCCCCGCATGGGGCAGAACCCCCTCGGTTAACCCCACCTCGGCGCTCAAAAATTTCTCCCGACGCGCAACTTTCCACCCCCCGCCGCGGTCCATACAAGCGTGAGAGGCCCCGGCGGGCTTCCCACAAAGCAACTCTCCTCGGACAACGAGGCCCTCCATGCTGTATGGGTCGGCCTCGTTGATTTTTTTTTGCCCGCCTATTCCGCCGGATCCACCAGCGCCCCATACACCGCCGCGTGGCTCTTGTACTCCAGCTCATGGTTGTCGTGGCCGCCCATGCGCTGGATCATCGCCACGAACACCACATCGTTCGTCGGATCTACCCAGAACCACGTTCCCGCCGCGCCATCCCAGAAGAACGTCCCCCTGCCGTCCGGCAGCGCCGCCTCCGGCGGATCGAAGACTACCGCGCAGTTGAACCCATACCCGAAGCCCGGCCGCATCACGTGTTCCCCGATCCCCCATTCGCCCGTCAGCAGGCTCGCCGGCAGCTTGTTCGTCGTCATCAGCCGCACCGTCGCCGGCGCCAGAATCCTCTGCCCGTCCAGCGTTCCCCCATTCGCCAGCATCTGCGCAAAGCGGTAGTAATCCATCGCCGTCGAAACCAGCCCGCCTCCGCCCGAAGGCATCGTCGGTTCCGTCGCGAAATCCGCCGGTGCGCCCCCGGCCGCCTGCACCGGAATCAGCTGTTCCTGTTCGTTGGCCCGGTAATTCGTCGCAAACCGCGCCCGCTTGTCCGCCGGTACAAAGAACCCCGCGTCCTTCATCCCCAGCGGCGCAAAAATATGCTGCCGATCGAAGTCCGGCAGGGTCTCCCCGCTCAACTTCTCGACGATGTACCCCTCCACATCCATCGACGCCGAGTACATCCACGCCTTCCCCGGCTGATAGTTCAGCGGAATCTTCGCCAGCTTGTCGATGAATGCCTGCAGGTTCGCCGACTGCATCACATACTCCTGCTGGTACATCGCAGCCACCACCGATTTCCCCATGCCATAGGAGAAGCCCGCCGTGTGCGACATCAGCTCCCGCATCGTCGGCGCATGATCCGGATCCACCAGGATCATCTTCCCGTCCTTGTCCACCCCCGCAAACACCTTCAGGTCCTTCAACTCCGGCACGTATTTCGCAATCGGATCCTGCGGCAGCCACTTGCCCTCCTCGTACAGAATCATCATCGCCGCGCCCGTCGTCGGTTTTGTCATGGAGTAGTCGCGGAAAATCGTGTCCTTCGTCATCGGCGCGCCCGTCGCCACGTCCTTCACCCCATACGCCCGGTAGTCCACGATCTTGCCGTGCCGCGCCAGAATCGTCACTGCCCCCGCCAGCTCCTTCTGGTCGATCTCCCCCTGGATCAGCGTGTGCAGCCGCTCCAGCCCCGCGCTCGAGAATCCCACCGACTCCGGCGTCGCCATCGCCTCAACACTCGCGTCGGTGGCCTTCTTCTCTGCCTTCTTCGTCTTCTCCGCTCGCGCGCCCGCCGCCCCGCCGGCCAGAGTCGCTGCCAATCCCCAGACCAGAACAACGCGTACCGCCGAGAATCTCTTCATCGGTGTCTCCTCATCGAACCTGGCGCCCGTTATATCAGAGCGCCCGCCCGCCAGTCCTGCCCTCGTATGCTGGGCGGCTGGCCCGGGCCTCAGTCCCGCAGAGCCGCCGCATCGGATCCGAATCCTCCGTGCTCTCTGTGCTCTCCGTGGTGAGAATCGCGATTTCGTTACGCCGCTCGCCGCAGCTCGTTCCGGTCCGCCCGAATCCACAGCCGCGTCTTCCGGAACACGTCCAGATACGCCAGCAGCGCCAGCGCCCCACCCAGCAGCGTATACGCCGCCCGCCGATGCACCACCTCCGCCGGTGGCAACCCGGACATCGCCAGCAGAAAAACCACATACGCCGTCAGGTTCGTCGCAAACAGCGCGTAGTTCACGTTCAGCACCGCATACGCCCACCACGCGAAGAACACGATCAGCGCGGCCAGCACCGCCGGTGTGGGATGCAGATGTGCCGCAATCAGCCCCGCCACCCCCGCGCCCAGCAGTGTCCCCGCCACCCGCATCGTTCCGCGTGTCAGCGTCTGCACCAGATCCGTGCGCACCACCAGCAGCGTCGTCATCGGAATCCAGTAGCCGCTCAGAAAATTCACGTGCCGGTAGACCTCCGCCGCGATCATGACCACCGCCGCCATCCGCAGGCTGTACAGGCCTACGGGGGTCCGCAGGCTGAGGCACTGCCGCAGGCTCCGCAGGTTCTCCCGCAGCCTGGGTTCGTGCGGTGTTTCCTCGGGCGCGCATCCCCGCCCCGACCACCGGATGACCACCCACGAGATCAGCGTCTGGAATAGGCCGCCCGCCAGAATCAGCGCACATCGCGTCAGCGCTCCGCGCGCATCGGTGTGGAACGCGCTGCTCACCAGGAACCATACCGTCCACTGCTGCGCCACCCAGCTGGTCCCGCCCCGCATCGCCGTCAGCAGCGCGTACGCCCCTGCCCACACGCCCGCCAGCCCCACAAACAGCAGGCTCTCGTGACCCAGCAGCATGCCCAGAAATGTCGCCAGCGTCATTCCCACCGCCGCCAGCAGCATCGGCAGCAGGCACGATCCGCGAATCCTCTGCAGCGACCCCAGCCCCGCCGTAAACGCTCCCGCCGCCGCCACCAGCCCCGCTCGTGGACTTCCCAGCGCGATCCCCACCCCCAGCGCAACCGCCATCGCCGGTATGGCCCGCCACGCCACCGCGGGATTCCACTTCGTCCAGTCGAAGATCAGCGTCTCCCGCAGCAGACTCAGCTGGTCCGGGATCCAGCCCACTCTCTGCGCCGCGTTGGGTTCGGTGCTCATGATTTTCAGATGGATGCGCGAATCAGCCCCATCAGGGACACCCGCACCCCTGTCCCCGCCATGCCGACCGCCCTTCCTTCACCAGCAGCGGCACCGCGATCAGCCCCGCAGCCGAATCCACCCAGGGCACATGGAAAGCTGCATTCAGGACCAGTCCCGCCAGCGTGGCAAATGCCAGCCATGCGCAGGTCGCCGACTGCACTGCATCCGCCGCCAGAGCCGCATTCCCGCATCGCCGCGCCTCGCTCCGCTTCAGCCAGGCCAGAACTGGCATCGCCGCCAGCGCCGCGATCGTGATGGCCATTCCGGCCACGCTGGTTTCGGCATGCCATCCCATCGCCAGCGCCCCAACGGCTATCACGGCCACCACGGCCGCCAGCACGAGCAGCAGGATCCCCGCCGCTCGACTCGCCGTCCGCTCCGGGATACGCACGGCCGAGGTGAACTGCAGCAGCACCACTATCGCCGACAGCATCTCCACAACGCTGTCGGACCCAAACGCCAGCAATGCCACGCTTTCCGCCCCCCTGGCTGCGTACAGTGCCACTCCCGCCTCGACCAGCATCCATGCCACGGTCACGCCTTGCAGCCACAGCACCCTGCTGTTCGCTGCTTTGCCACGCCCGCAGGCTCTGGACTCGGTCTCCTTTCCCATCCGCCGATCATAGAACCAGTCAGCCGCCGTCGCGGCGTGCCGCTTATTGTAGAAACTCGCCTCTCCCGCGCATCATAAGGACAGCCACTGCATCCGCTGTCCGGGAGCGGCAGGCTGGAAAGGGACGTTGTGCGCTGGTATCTCCGTTCCAAGATTCACAATGCCACGGTCACGGAAGCCGATCTCCATTACGTAGGCAGCATCACCATCGACAGCGACCTCATGGAGAAGGTCGGTCTCGAACCCGGCGAGAAAGTTCTCGTCGTCAGCAATACTTCCGGCGCTCGCCTCGAAACCTACACCATCGCCGGTGCGCGAGGCTCCGGCGCCATCGAGATCAACGGCGCTGCCGCTCACCTCATCAAAAAGGGCGAAGAAGTCATCATCATGGGCTTCGAGCTCTCCGACCAGCCCATCCACCCCAGAGTCATCCTCACCGGCCCCGCCAACCGCGAGCCTCAATGGCTTTCTGAAGAAGCGTCGCAGACCGGATGATCGGCGACGGGGCAGAGGATCGCCCCCGGCGGGCGCTTTAAGCGGATGCCCGGTTCCGTGCCGCCGCCAGCGCCGCCTGCCGGCGCCGCTCCCGCCGATACTTCCGTTTCCGGTTCGCGTGCAGCACCAGGAACAATCCCGCCAGCGGCACAGGCAGCACATCCCACGTCCAGTCCCGCGCCCCTGCCGCGCGCACGTGGATCTCCCCCGAACACGCCCCCGTCTCCTGGCCGCGTCGCACCTGCACCGTTACCCGCCACACTCCCGCCGCCGGCAGCGAAAAATTCGCCGCCTGCAGCCACTTGCTCGTCGCCGCCGCATGGGAAGCATGCAGCACCAGCGTCCCGCCTTTACCATCGGCCCGCGTCAGCAGCAGATCGACCTGCGCATCCTGCACCAGCCCCGGTTCGCCTGCGCGTTCCACCGCAACGCTGAAATCCGCCTCCCCCCGCGTCAGCGGATCGGGCGTCGTAAACAGCGTCACCTCAAACGGCCCCGCCGGCTCGCGGAAACGCAGCCGCCCCCCATCCGCGAACGCGCCCCGCGCGCACCCCAGGCAAAAGATCACGCCCAGAACCGCACCCCGCCATCGCGCGCTCAGTCTCATCCGCGTCCCATCGTCATCCCGCGCATCGCCATCGGCTGCGTGAAGATCCACACCGCCACCGCATACAGCGCCGTGCTGCTCGCCATCCACACCGCCGTCATCGACCCCGCACGGCGTGCCGAACTCGCCATCTCCCGGATCAGCCTTCCTCCCGCATACCACGACACAAACAGCCCCAGGTTCAGCACCCACACCTGCAGAGCGAAAAGATTCATCCCGTTCGCGCCCAGCAGCGGGCTGAACATCGATTTCGATGTGGCCTCTATCGCATGCGCCTGCATCCCCCGCCGTATCGTCTCGGCCGTAGCCGCATGGACCAGCGGCACCTGCGCCCACAGATGTTGCCCAATCACCGGGATTGCCGACCAGGAACTCGCCAGATGAAACGCCAGATGCCCCAGCCAGATCGACAGCCCCAGCGGCAGCAGCGCCAGCGAAAATCGGCAAAAGACCGTGCGCAGCGCCTGCGGCCCCGTGGTTGTCGGCGGCCCGGCGGTCGTCTCCCGTGCCGCCAGCGCCTGCATCGCCTTCGCCACTCCCAGATACAGCAGCAACAGCGCCGCGGAAAGCGCGACCGTCCCCATCAACGACGCGGCCCAGCCGTCAGCCCACGGATGCCGCTGCCGAAACTCGTCGAGAATTCGCGCCACCGGCGCAATCATCACCGCCGCATTCGCCAGCGAGGAAAAGACCACCACCAAAATCAGCGCCGCCAGATCCGGACGCGCTGAGATGCGCCCCAGCGACGAACGCACCGGATCCCGCGTCAGCTCGCGCAGCGGCGACTGCACCGTCACCGCCACGTTGTCGTGCGGACACGCGTGTACGCAGTCCATGCACAGCGTGCAGTCCAGGTTCCCCACCTTGTTCGGCACATACAGTTTCAGCTCGCACCCGCGCTGCGTCTCGTTCCCGCGCACGCAGTCGTGCGTGGAGCAGGCCGTGCACACCGCCTGGCTGCGCGCCCCCAGCTCCAGCGGCGCGAACATCGACGCCACAAAGTTGAACTGCCCCACCGGGCACACGTATTTGCAGAAGCTCGCCCCGCGAAACACCGAATTGATAATCGTTGCGGCCGCCACATAAAAGAGCAGCAGCAGCGCCGTGGCCCGCGGCGAGTTCCACAGCGCGAACTGCTCATACGCCCAGAAGAACAGCATCATCAGCGCCACCGCCGGCCACTTTGACGACAATCGCTCCGGCCACCGCAGCTGCGGAATCCCCAACCGCCGAAACACCTCACGCGGCAGCGTAAAAGGACACGCCATGCAGAACACGTTCGCCGCGAACAACAGCAGCAAAAGGCTGAGCGGCCGCGCGATATTCCACACCGCCGCCCCCGCCAGGTTCATTCCGCCCACCTGCACGCCAAACAACCCGTCCACAATCACCGCGCCAATCAGCACCAACGTGAACATCTGCAGCGCGCGCCGTCCGCTGTGCGACCGCAGCGCAGGTCCAACCACCGGCGCCTGCAGCCAGTCGAAGGGCCCCGCCCCGCCAACTCCCGCCGCCGTGCCGCGCCCACTGTCTGCATCCGGCGCCGTTCCTCCCTGCGGTTTCTCCGAGACCATCTTCACCAGCAGCGGAATCAGCGAGGCCACCATCACCAGCAGCCCCACAAAAATCATCTCGCCCCCGGCCAGCGCCTGATCGGTCATCGCGCTCATCCCGAACAGCCGCGGAACGTGCGCGTAGCTCGGATAAACCACATCGCTGTCGAAAGCAATCACCAGCCCCACAAAAAACAGAGCCATGTGCGAGAAGAACAGATAGGGAATGATCGTCCACTCCGGCGTGCGAATCCGGTTCGGCCACGGCCGCACCACATACCACCAGAACGCCAGCGACGCGAAGAAGAAGCAGCCGTGTTCCGCCTGATGCCAGAAGTTCGACCGCAGCGCCAGCTCATACGCCGGCGGCAGGTGCCACACCACCACCGACACATCGAACGCCACCCACCCAAACGTCGCGCTCGTGAACACCTTCTGCAGAAAGTGCAGCGCGCGCGAATGCATCCACGGAGCCAGCTCGTCCCGCACAAAGCTGCGCGGCAGCCCCCGCAGCACGGGAACCACAGGATTCCCCAGCAACAGCAGCGGCGGCGCCACCGACATCAGCAGAACGTGCTGCGTCATATGCGCGACCAGCAGAAAGGGATCCAGTGCGTCCAGCGGGGAAGCCAGCGCCAGCCAAAAGCTCAGCAGTCCGCCAAAGAAGCACGCAGAGCGCCATGCCGGAAGCTCGCGCGGTCGCGTCGTCCGTGCCAGCCGCCATCCCCGCCAATACAGCACCCCCAGCACCAGCACGCCCAGCGTAGGCCACAGCGGCAGCGTCCAGGATCGTGCGATGGCTTCAGCGAGAGAGTTCCGCATAGCAACTTGTCCGAAGGGTTCGCTCGCGGCAGGAACCCGGCCCGAGAATCCCCAGGTTCTAACGGAGGGTTTCGACGCAGGAGCTCAATTTTCCGATGCCACCCCACCCAGGTGAGTTGCCACCCCCGGATCTGACCCCCGCAACCCGCAACCTGTAACCTGTAACCCGTGAACAAAGTCGTCCCTTCCGCCGCAGCCGCCGTCGCCGACATCCCCTCCGGTTCCACCCTCATGATCGGCGGATTCGGCCTCTGCGGCATTCCCGAAAACCTCATCGCCGCTCTCGTCGACGAGCACCGCCGCCGCGGCCTCACCGGCCTCCACACCATCTCCAACAACATGGGCATCGACGAGTTCGGCATGGGCCGCATGCTCCAGGCCGGCATGGTCGTCTCCCACACCGGCTCCTACGTCGGCGAAAACAAGCTCCTCGAAGACAAGGTCCTCAAAGGCGAGCTCGATCTCCGCCTCACCCCCCAGGGCACATTAGCCGAACGCATCCGCGCGG
This sequence comes from Acidobacteriaceae bacterium, assembly GCA_036269135.1. GTDB lineage: Bacteria > Acidobacteriota > Terriglobia > Terriglobales > Acidobacteriaceae > Palsa-343. Next base: position 3,626 of record DATASQ010000053.1, on the reverse strand, counting down.
GCGGCGCCGGCATTCCCGCCTTCTATACCCCCGCCGGCGTCGGCACCCTTGTGGCCGAAGGCAAAGAGACGCGCACTTTCGACGGCCGTCCCTATCTCCTCGAATCCTGGCTTCGCGCCGACTTCGCCCTCGTCAAAGCCTGGAAAGGCGACCCCGCCGGCAACCTCATCTACCGTCATACCGCTCGCAATTTCAACCCCATGATGGCCACCGCCGCCCGCGTCACCATCGCCGAAGTCGAAGAGCTCGTCCCCACCGGCTCCCTCGACCCCGACCAGATCCATACCCCCGGCATCTACGTCCAGCGCATCCTCCAGGGCGAGAACTACGAAAAGCACATAGAACGAAGAACCGTTCGCCAGCCTTGACGGACCCAGCTGCCCCGAATGCCTCTGCGTCCTCTGTGCTCTCTGTGGTGGACCAACCTGGCTACTGTCTCAGCTACACTCAACCTGCATGAATCACGTCGTCGTCTCCATCGGCCACCTCATCCAGGCATTCATCTCCACCGCGGGGTACGCCGGCGTCCTCCTGCTCATGGCCATCGAATCGGCCTGCATCCCGCTCCCCAGCGAGATCATCATGCCCTTCGCCGGCTACCTCGTGCATACCGGCCGGCTGAGCCTCATCGGCGTCGCCACCGCCGGCGCCCTCGGCTGCAATCTTGGCTCCCTCATCGCCTACTGGATCGGCGCGTACGGCGGACGTCCCTTCATCGCCCGCTACGGCCGCTTCGTTCTCCTCAACCGCCATGACCTCGACCGCGCCGACCACTTCTTCCAGCGCTTCGGTGGCATCACCGTCTTCCTCGGACGCCTCCTGCCCATCGTCCGCACCTTCATCGCCCTGCCTGCCGGCATCGCCCGCATGCCCCAGCTCCGCTTCCACCTCTATACCTTCCTCGGCTCCTGGCCCTGGTGCTTTGTCCTCGCCTGGGCCGGCATGAAGCTCGGCCAGGCCTGGGATACCGACCCCCGCTTCAAAGCCACCTTCCATCGCCTCCACCTCGGCATGGAGCTCATCCTTCTCGCCGGCCTGATCTGGTTCGTCTGGAGCCACTGGCGCAATCGCGTCCGCCCCGACCCGGTCAATGAGTCGAGCCTGCCCTGAGCGAGTCGGCACAAGCCGGCATGTCGAACGCGTCAACCCATCCCCCAGCACCACAGTCATTTGCCATTCCCCCCGCCCCGCGAGACACTACCTGTTTGGACCTCATCATTTTTTCTCCCCCGAAAGAAAGGCATTCGTATGACTGAAAACAAAAAGCCGGCCATCCAGCCGGCCACGGGCAAGCTCGGGGTCATGACCGTCGGCATGGGTGCCGTCGCCACCACCCTCATCGCCGGCGTTGAAGCCGTTCGCAAAGGCCTCGCCAAACCCATCGGCTCCGTCACTCAGATGGGGACGATTCGCTTAGGCAAGCGCACCGACAACCGCACCCCCCTCGTTAAAGACTTCGTTCCCCTCGCCGACCTGAATGACATCGTCTTCACCGGCTGGGACATCTTCCCCGAGGACATGTACGGCGCCGCCGCCCACGCCGCCGTCCTCGACAAGGATCACCTCGAGTCCATCAAGCCCTTCCTCCAGGCCATCAAGCCCATGCCCGCCGTCTTTGACCAGTACTACGTCAAGCGCCTCAACGGCACCCACGTCAAGACCGGCAAGAGCAAGTGCGACCTCGCCCAGCAGCTCCGCTCCGATATTCAGAAATTCAAGTCCCAGGTCGATCGCGTCGTCGTCATCTGGTGCGGCTCCACCGAAATCTTCATGGAGCCCGCCCCCTGCCACCAGTCCCTTGCCGCCTTTGAAAAGGCTCTCACCGACAACGACCCCGCCATTGCCCCCTCGCAGATCTACGCCTACGCCGCCCTCAAAGAAGGCGTGCCCTTCGCCAACGGCGCACCCAACCTCACCGTCGACCTGCCCTGCATGATCGAGCTCTCCCGCCAGACCGGCGCGCCCATCTGCGGCAAGGACTTCAAGACCGGCCAGACGCTGCTCAAGACCGTCCTCGCGCCGACCTTCAAGGCCCGCATGCTCGGCGTCAGCGGCTGGTACTCCACCAACATCCTCGGCAACCGCGACGGCGAAGTCCTCGACGATCCCGAATCCTTCAAGACCAAGGAAGAATCCAAGCTCGGCGTCCTCGACTACATCCTTCAGCCCGACAAGTACCCCGACTTGTACGGCAACATCTACCACAAGGTCCGGATCAACTATTACCCGCCCCGCGGCGACAACAAAGAAGGCTGGGACAATATCGACATCTTCGGATGGCTCGGCTATCCGATGCAGATCAAAGTCGATTTCCTCTGCCGCGACTCCATCCTCGCCGCCCCCATCGCCCTCGACCTGGTCCTCTTTTTAGACCTGGCCCAGCGCACCCCCGAACTCCGCCACCTCGGCATTCAGGAGTGGCTCAGCTTCTACTTCAAGAGCCCGCAATCCGCCCCCGGCCTCTATCCCGAGCACGACCTCTTCATTCAGTCCATGAAGCTGAAAAATACGTTGCGCCACATCATGGGCGAAGAACTAATCACCCACCTCGGCCTCGAATACTACGACTGAACTGGCCGTTCAGGCGGCCGCGGCTTCGCCGCAAAACGAAATAGAAAGAGGCTCCCTCGCGGAGCCCCTTGTCTTTGCTGTCAATAACAAAGAAATGTCATCCCGAGCGAAACGCCGGGAATGATTCTCCCAGCGGTGCAGGAGGTCAATCGGCGCGCAGCCGCCAAAAAGAATGTCAGGCGTTGTCCGGGCCCGGACGCCCCTCGCGACCGGTCCTGTGCCCTGCAACCTGTAACCTGTCACCTGTCACCTGTAACCTGTCACCTTGCCTCCCATGACCCTCGCCCAGGCCCTCCAAATCGGCCGCACCTTCCCCGGTGTCGAGGAGTCCACTTCCTGGAACGCCCCGGCTCTCAAAGTCAAAGGCAAGGTGATGGCCTGCGTCCCCATCAACAGAGCCGCCGAGCCCAACTCCCTCCTCATCCGCATGGATCGCCGCGACCGCCCCGCCCTCCTCGCCGAAGCCCCCGACCTCTGCTACGCCCCCGATCACTACCTCGGCTACGACGGCGTCCTCATCCGGCTCGCCCACTGCACCCCCGAGCTCGCCCACGACCTCCTCGCCATGGCCCACAAATTCGTGACCCGCCGGTTGCGCCCCCGCCTGTCCGCGGGCTAACTTTCCCTGTGGCCTGTGGCCTGTGGCCTGTGGCCTGTGGCCCTGCCCTCTGCCCCGGCCCTGTGCTGACCCGAAAGGGCCCCCTGATCGAGCGGCGCCCATGGCGAGCGTGAGCCGAAGGGGCACCCTGATCGAAGGAGTCGGTCTGCGACAAGTTCGGTCAGAGGCAGAATGACAATGCGGACGATCCGGGGGCGAGCCGAATGGGCTTCCCTGAGCAAAGCGGCGTCGCAACGCGGCGCTACGGAGAAAGCCCCGGCCTTCAGGCCGGGGAATAAAGTCAGGCGCGAAGCGCCTTCCTTGCTGCCGCAGGCCGTGGGCGCAGCGCCTGCGCGCAGCCCCGACTTGCCCATGACCTAAGTACCGAATCCGCCACCGAGTACGCACTTCTCTTCCGCATTGTGGAAATCCTGTCAAGCCCCCTTGCGCCCTGACG
>DATASQ010000052.1:0-157903 GCA_036269135.1 Acidobacteriaceae bacterium | reverse complement strand
ATTTATAGGTGATATTTCCGCCGGTGGCGGCGCGGGAATATTCAATCTGCACGTGGTGCCATGCGTTGCGGCTCCAGCTGCTCGGATTGCAGGCGACGCTGGTGCTGACCCATTCGCCGACCGGCTTGGCGGTGCTCCCCTTATTCGCGGAGTAGTCCCATTTGCCCTTATACCCGTCGCACTGGAAGCCAAAGATCACCGTATTGCCGCTGGGCATGGTCTGGTTGAGATCCATTTCGATGTTCGCGATGGATCCGCTCGAGCTGGCGATGTAGACCCAGCCGTCGTACAGGAAGTTGGTTGAGGTGCGGTCGTCACCGAAGGATTTCGAGAACCGCTCTCCCCCCGAGCTCGACCAGCTCACGGAGAATTTGCGCGAGTCGCCGCTCACCGTCGGTGAGGACACCACCGAGGTCGATCCACTGGCGCTGCCGCTCATGCCGGTATCGTGCTCGGCTGACCATCCGGACAATGTCTGAACGCTGCTGACCGCGGTTGCACTGGCCGGAGCCGCAACGCTGTCGCTGGTAGCCGCCGTGGTTCCGGCGACGGTGAGGGACAAGCTATCCGAGCAGGACGCCCCGGATTTGCCCCACGACTTGACGTGCAGCGTATGAGCGCCGGCGGCGGCCGTGACCTGGGTGCTGAGCGAGGTTCCGTTGGCGATGGTGGTGCTGGAGCTGTTGTCCAGCGAATAGCCGAGGGAACTGACCGCCTGTCCCGAGCAGGTGGAGGCCTTCGCCACCAGCGAAAAGGGCGATGACACGGAAGAGCCGTTTTCCGGGCTGCTGACCGTGATCCCGCCTGAGGAAGTGGTGGCGCCCTGGGAGGAACCGGTGATGGTAATCGGCACGGCCGCGGTGCAAACCACCCCGCCCGAGCCCCAGGCTTTGACGTGGACCGTATGGGCCCCGGTGCTCGCGCTGACCGTAGCGCCGATGGCGGAGCTGTCCACCATGGTGGTGGCGCCGCTGTCGAGCGAATAACCCATCGAGGTGATCGATTTGGACTGGCAGCTCGATGCCGAGGCCGTCAGGGAGAAGGGCGAGGTGTGCGAGGTGCCGCTGTAGGGGCTGCTGACCGTGATGCCCTGGGTCGAAACCTCGGTGGCGGCGGCCGCGGTCACCGGAATCGCTGCTGCGCTGGTGGCCTGCGGATCGGCCGCGGCGGTCACGTCCACCGTGACGTCTTCCACACACACCGCACCTTTCGTATTCCACGCCTTCACGTGGATCGTGTGCGTGCCGGTGGAGGCGGGAATATTTGCGTCGATGGCGGCCTTGTCGACGATGGTGGTATCGGTGCTGCTGTCGAGCGAATAGCCAATGGCCGTGACCGGCTCATCGGAGCAGCTGGCGGCGCTGGCTACCAGGGAAAAGGGACTGGTGACCTGCGCGTTGTTATCAGGAGTGGTGATGGTGACGGCGAGGGCTGGAAGGGTGGAGACGAGGGAAAAGAGCAGTACAAAGAACACGAACCTGGTCATGCGGCGTCAACCTTCTACGAATCGGAATCTTGCCCGTAGTTCGGGACTTCGTTGAAGGGCTGCGTGGAGGCTCCGGTCACTGCGCCTGGTCAGTCGAGGGAGTCAAGTCGTTTGCGCGTAGTGCAGAGTGGGCTGATCTGACCGCGGACACCGTGCGCCGAACGGAACGGACAACCTCGTATTGGCGAACCCGGGCCGTCGGTGAGCGCACAAGCTCCCTCCGGTCTGAACCCGAGTGCCAGGGCCCAGGAACCTTCCAGGCAGAAATTGGAAGTGTTACTTCGAGGATCATACACAGCTAGCTAACAGAGGCAACCCCTTTTGAAAGAGCGCGAAAGAAAAAATCGACGCTTCAGGCATCCTTTTGCGGATTCCGGAAAATACTGCACGTCGCGCCGGGAAATATGTCGCAGTGGATGGAGGGAATTACACGTTCCGCTCTTCGCACCGCATGGCCACAGCGCCGGCGGCCCCAGTGGCGGCGCAGGATGACATGCGGGCGCGTTCGTCGCGCGGATCGGGCGGCAGGAAGCGGCCCAAAGCAGGCGGAAGAACGGCTCCTCCTCAGCCGGGGAGAAGCCGTTCCATGGTTCACCAGCGCGAGACGACCAAATTATCCAGATACACGGTCGCCGTCCCCGACCCGCGGCCATCCACCTGGAAGTTGGTCACCAGCGAGGAATCCCAGCCGAGCGAGAAGCCGGAGAAGCCCGTGACGTTGAGCGTCTGCGCCACCCCGTCGAGCCAGACCGTGTTGTAGTGAACCGATCCGGCGCTGGTGTGCGAATAGCTGACCTGGACGTGGTGCCAGGTGTTCGTGCTCCAGCTGGCAGGGTTGCATTTTTGCGAGGTGTACACCCACTTGTCGATGGGGCTGGTCGCGCTGCCCGCGTTGATGGTGTAATCCCATGTGCCATTCCAGCCGTCGCACTGGAATCCGAAGATGACGGTTTCGCCGTTGGCCATGGTCTGGTTCATGTCCATTTCGACGTTCGCGATGGGGCCGCTCGAACTCGGAATGTACACCCACCCGTCGTACAGGAAGTTGGTGGAGGTAGTGTCGTCGCTGAAGCTGGCCGAGAAGCGCTCGTTGCCATTACTGGTGAACTGCGTGACGAACTTCCGGGAGTGGCCGCTCAGGGTTGGGGACGTGACGATACTGGTCGTCCCGCTGGCGCTGCCGCTGGCGGCCGTGTCGTGGGCCGCCGTCCAGTCGGAGAGCGTCTGAATACTGCTCACCGATAGCGCACCGGAGGGCACCGAGGGCCCGCTGGTGCTGGTGCCGCTGCCCGTGGTCCCGGTGACAGAAATGGCTACGGCGCTGCTGCATCCGGCTCCCTGGTTGCCCCAGGATTTCACATGCAGCGTGTGCGCTCCGCTGGCGGCCGTGACCTGCGTGTTGACCGACGTGCCGCTGATGATCGTCGTGTCGGAGCTGTTATCGAGCGAATAGCCCATGGAGGTTACCGGCTGCGACGAACAGGTGGGGGCGGTGGCAGAGAGGGTAAAGGGCGACCCGACCGAGGATCCGTTGCCCGGGCTGCTGACCGTAATTCCGTCGGTCGAGGAGGTCGAAGCCGCAGTCGACGAAGCGGACACTGTGATGGCGATGGCAACGGCGCAGGAGCCTCCGCCGCTGCCCCAGGACTTGACATGCAGGGTGTGCGCGCCCGCGCTCGCGCTCAGCGAGGCGCCCAGGGTCGTGCTGTCCACAATCGTCGTAGCGGCGCTGTTATCGAGCGAATAGCCCATGGCCGAGACCGCGTGCGACGAGCAGGTCGATGCCGATGCGGTCACGGTGAAGGGCGAGGACACTGTCGATCCACTGGAGGGACTGCTCACCGTGATGCCGCTGGACGTGGTGCTGGCCGTGGTCGCCGCTGGATTGCCCGTTACCGTGATCGGCAGAGCCACGGCGCAACCCGCTCCCTGATTGCCCCAGGATTTCACGTGCAGCGTGTGGGCTCCGGCCGCCGCCGTCACTTCTTCACTCATCGAAGTCCCGGCCGCCGGGGCCGCATCGGCACCGTTGTCGAGCGAGTAGGCCATGCTCACCACCGTCTGTCCGGAACAGACCGAAGCATTGGCAGTCAGCTCAAAGGGCGTGGCCAGCGAAGCGCCCGAAGCGGGGCTGTTCACGGTGATCCCATCCGTGGCCGATCCCGAGCTGGCCGCCACTACCGTCACCGCGGCGTCGCTGACGCAGACGGCGCCTTTGGTATTCCACGCCTTCACGTGAATTGTGTGGGCACCGGGAGATGCGGGAACCTGCGCGCTGATCGATGTCTTGTCGACAATGGTGGTATCGGTGCTGCTGTCGAGCGAATAGCCCATCGCTGTTACCGGCTCACTGGAACACGTCGCGGCGGTGGCGGAAAGCTGAAAGGGAGAGGAGACCTGGGAGCCGTTACCCGGACTGCCGACGGAAACATCGGCGAGAGCGAAAGGGGTGAATGCGAGAGGAAGGAGAACAAAAACCAACGCGAACCTTGACATGCCTCAAACCTTCTACGAATCGGAGTCGTGCCCGTGCCTCGGGACTTCGCTGAAGGGTGGTGTGGGGCTCTGTTCGCTGCATTCGGTCAACGGCAGAGTCGAGTACGTGCGCTTGTTTCAGGTGGGCTGATCTGGCCGCGGACAACTTGCGCCGAACGGTACTCGACAACCTCGTTTGCGGACGGGGTCTCAGTCGCGGAGCACAGCTCCGCGCGATCCTGAACCCTAAGTCCCGGAACAATTTCAGGCAGAAATTTGGAAGTGCTGCTTGGGGGAATCATACACAGCACCTTTCCTGAGGCAACCTTCTTCAAGTGCATGAAAAAGAAAAACCTGCGGAAATAATGCCGGACGGACCATCGAGTGCAAATACTGCACGGGCCTGCGTGAAATATGTCGCACAAGCTGGAGGGAATTACACGGGCGGGCGATTGCCGCTACGCGCAATGAGCCTGCCTTGCGGGCGAGCCTCGATTCGGCCAGATTGCGATCACGGGTAGGACGGATGGGAGGTTCGGTCTACGTCCGATAACGGATATTCTGTTAACTTGAGGCCCGGCGCGGCCTAGGGATGGTTTCTGTTGAAGTTCTCGCTGGCAGCGTGCACCGACAGCGCGATCCGGTTCCCTACGCCGACCTTGCGCATCAGCCGCGCCACATACGACTTCACCGTCTGCTCGCGGATGCTCAGCGCCTGCGCGATCTCCCGGTTGGAGCGCGCCAGCACCAGCTGCTGCAGGACTTCTTCCTCGCGCTCGGTGAACTGGGGATTCTGCCTCCGCTGTCGCCAGGTCGATCCCTCGACCGCCCGTTCCACGACCGTGGACAGAACCCGCCGCGGCGCCCAGATGGTTCCGTCCAGAACCACCTCCGCGGCCCGCATCACCTCGTCCGGTGAGGCGGTTTCAGCCAGCCAGCCCCGCGCTCCGGCAGTGATGGCCTCGACAATTCGCTCTTCGTCCGAGGCCGAGCTCATCACCATCACCCGCAGCCCGGGATGGCGGGCCCGCAGCCGCGCCAGCAGTGCGAGCGAGAACGCCATATCGCGCAGAACGAAGACCACCAGATCGAAGTCGGAATTGCGGAAGGCCCCCGCCCAGTCGGTGTCCACGACTTCCACGTCGGTGCGCGACGCAAAAATCTCGCGCAGGCCCGCGATCCGGATCGGCTCGAAGTCCACCAGGCCAATGCGAACTCTCTCCACTGCGCGGTCTAAAGCGTTCATGGCGTTCTAGAGTCTCGGTAGAACAATGCCCTGCTGTTTTTGATATTTTCCCTGGCGATCCGCATAGCTGATCTGACACGGCTCGTCCGACTGGAAAAACAAAATCTGGCACAAGCCTTCGTTGGCGTACACCCTGGCAGGCAGCGGCGTCGTATTGGAAATCTCCAAAGTGACGAAGCCTTCCCACTCCGGCTCAAACGGGGTGACATTCACAATAATGCCACAACGAGCGTAGGTTGACTTCCCCACGCAGATGGTTAAAACGTCGCGGGGTATCCGGAAATACTCCACGGAGCGCGCCAGAGCAAAGCTGTTGGGCGGCACCAGCACCGATGCAGCCTGGAGGGAGACAAAGGAGCGCTCATCGAACTTTTTAGGGTCCACAATCGCGCTGTTGACATTGGTAAAGATGCGAAACTCGTCGGAAACCCGCAAATCGTAGCCATACGAGGAGAGGCCGTACGAAACCACACCCTCCCGAACCTGCTTTTCGCTGAACGGGTCGATCATGCCCTTCAGGGCCTGTTCCCGGATCCAGCGATCACTCTTGATCGACATGTCACTCCTTGCCGTCCCTGCTCACAGCCGGGACGGCCGATGATGGGCACCCGGCTTTGGCGGTCGACCCCCAAAACGGCTGCACGGGGCGGCCTGATCGCCGCAAATGGTGCTGGAATTGCATCTTACGGGAGCCTGGCCGCATTGACAATGGAGGAAAACGTTTCTACGATCAGCCTTAGGCCAGACTATCCGCCTGACGGGAGAACACCTTGATAAAACAGGACATTATTCACCAGGTGATTGAGCGTACCGGCCTCCAGCGCAACAAAGCCGAGGCGGCCGTCGATACGGTCTTCGAGACGCTCAAGCGCGCTCTGGCCGACGGTCAGCGCATCGAGCTGCGCGGCTTTGGCGTCTTCAACGTCCGGCCCCGGAAAACCGGGATCGGCCGCAATCCCCGCACCGGCGCCGAAGTCAGCATCGCCCCGGGCAAAGCGGTGCGCTTCAAGCCCGGCAAAGAGCTCCACCTGCTCGACGGCAAGTAAAGTTACCGCCGTTTCACAGCCTGCACCGGTACACTGGAGCGGTCCCGACGATTTCTGTCCGCAGGACCGCTGAGCATGGGTCACCCCGCCATTGAAATGCCCGGTCCGCTCGGCGAAAGCGCGCCGCGCGCAGGCACTGTCCGTCCGGCTTCGCAGCTGGAACAGGCGGGCATCGCGATTTCCCTGCTCCTGGTCAGCCTTTTCACCACGGTGAGTACGGGCGCCGTGCTCATGTTCAACTTCCGCCACGGCGATCCGCCTTTCGCCGCCAGCGCGGGGTTCTTTCCTCTCGCCTGGATCTGGCGCCATCCCCATCAAATCGCCGGCGGATGGCCCTTCGCGCTCACGCTCCTCGGCATTCTCGGCGCGCATGAAGCCGGCCACTATTGTGCCTGCCGCTATCACGGGGTGCGGTCGTCGCTGCCCTGGGTTCTGCCCGCGCCCACGCTCATAGGCACCTTCGGCGCCTTCATTCGGCTGCGCTCGCGCGTTCCTTCGCGCACGGCTCTCATGGATATCGGCGCCTCGGGACCGCTGGCCGGCCTAATTGTCACAGTGCCGGTTCTGATTGCCGGACTGCTGCTCTCCCGCCCGGTCTCGGGATTTCACTCGGCCGCCAGCATCAGCGTCAGCGTGCCGCTGGGCCTTTCGATCCTCCACTCGATGCTGCGGCTCGTCCATCCTTCCCTGCCGCCGCTCGATGGCGCCTTCAACCCGCACCCGGTGCTGGTGGCCGCCTGGATCGGCCTCTTCATCACCTCGGTCAATCTCATCCCCGCCGGCCAGCTGGATGGCGGACACATCCTCTACGCGCTCTCGCCGCGGGCGCACCGCTGGATCACCAGCGCCGTCATCTTCCTTCTCTTTTTTGCCGGAACCATGCTGTGGGTGGGATGGCTGGTCTGGGGCTGCTTCCTGCTGCCCAGCCTGCGCCATCCCAGCGTGCCGCGCGTGCCCGCGCAATTAGGACGCCGCGCCTGGCTCGCGGTGGTGGCGCTGGCGCTGCTCCTGCTCACGATTACGCCGGAGCCCTTTGCCGGCGGCAGCCTGATGAACCTGCTCCACTGAGGACCGCACGTTCTGGAAATCAGCTGCCGGCAGTTCCCTGCCGTGCCGGGCTCCCGCTTAACAAGTCGCAGTCGAGGTGACTCATGCCGCTGAGCGGTTATCCCGGGCGCGGCGACGGCTACCGGGCCTTGTGTCTCTTCAGGTGATGGGCGAGGTCCGGCCATATTTCCCGGAAAACGTCCGTCAGCGCGTCGCGTCCCAGAGCATATGCGTACTTCTCGCTGAAGCCGCCCACTGTCTGGGTCGACGAGGGATAGTAAGTCAGAGAGACAGCCTGCGAGATGCCGCGGCCGAGAATCTCGGCTGCATTGAACGTATTTTTGCCGTGGTAGTTCGGCGTGATCAGAATCCGGCTCGCGGCATAGACGGAGCGTTTGAGCAGCGGGCCTTCGCCCATCGCGTAGTAACGCTCATCTTCGTGAAGCAGCCCGGGCAGCGCCCAGACCACCATGTAGTTGCCGCTGGCTTTGTCGAGAAAGCCATGCCAGTAATAGTCCCCGAATCCGCCCACGCCTTTACCGAAGGTCGGATGCGAAGCGAGGATGCCTTCGGCCCCCAGCGAGGTGATGCCGACGAAAATGAATGCCGAGTAGTCGAAGGTATCGAGCGTGGCGATCCTGAAGGCTTCTTTCGGCCGCGGCGGGGGCGGAATGGCTCCGGCGCTCACCGCCCGGTAATTCGGCATAATGCCCAGAATGCGCTTAGGCTGCCGCAGCGGCTTCGGGACGTCGTGCTTCGGTGTCGGCACGGGAGCATTGGGCAGCGTGGGCGTGCCCGCCGGCGTTGCCGCTGGCTCCTGCTGCTGCGTGTTTTGCGAATTCATGGACGTTTGCTGGGGGAAGGAGCCGGTCGCGCACAAGAAGAGCGCCAGACCGGCCAGAAAAGTCGATCGCAAAAACTGCCTCCGAAGGGATCAAGGATCGATTGCAGGGATGATGAATTAGACGTCCGAGCGCGGCGAAAGACGTAGCCCTCTCCGAAAGAAGCAGTCCCGGCCAGGCCTTCTGGAGTTATCCCTCCAGCGACTCAGGCTGGATGCCGATGTTTTTTTCACCGGCCGCTTTCTTCTCCCAGTATTTGCGGATCCAGGCTTCGAAGGTCTTCCCTGCCGCGTTGTCGCGGCCGGTAAAGGCCAGCGCCGCGATCTCCGCATAGGCGACGGTCACCCTGGTCCGCTGATCCGACGGCATCACACGCACCACCGAGTCCGCCAGCGTCGCGCCCGTCCGCCGATCGAAGACGTAGCCCTGGACCACGCGTCCGTCTTTCAGCGTCAGCGTCACATCCCCGCGATAATCGAAGGCCTTCTCCAGCGCCTGCCGAATATCGTCGTCGCTCGCCAGAGCTGGAATCCACCCCTCCAGTTGCTCCTTTGCGCGGCCCTCCATCACTTCGACGGCGTTGGGATCGACGTTGGGCTTCGCTTCAACCGCGGATGAAGAATTCGTCATACGCGGGTTCCTTCTTCTACCGTCACGCGCGTCTCAATCTGCACCAGCGGATTGACGCTGTGCGCCGGCCGCACCGGCTCATTCAGCAGATCCATCGCGCCCTTGTCGGGATAGCGATTCATCATGGCCTTCGCCGTCTCCAGCAGGCCTTTCAGCGAGCCGAAGGTGTAGTTCACGCCCGTGCCTTCGTAGCCGGAGTGCACCATGCAGTTCGCGCATTTGGGATTGCCGCTCTCGGTCCCGTAGTTCTCCCATTGCGTCGAATCGAGCAGCTCCTGGAACGTGTCGGCATAGCCGTCCTGCAGCAGGTAGCACGGCTTCTGCCAGCCGAAGATGCTGTAGGTCGGCATGGCCCACGGCGTGCAGTGGAAGTCGCGCCGCCCCATGATGAATTCCAGGTAGAGGGGGTTCGCGTTGAACTTCCAGCTCTTCTTCCGGTTGGAGAGGATCGCGCGGAAGAGCCGCCGCGAGCGAGCGCGGCCCAGGAAGTGCTTCTGGTCCGGCGCCTTCTCGTAGGTGTAGCCCGGCGCCACCATCATGGCCTCGACACCCACCGCCATCAGGTCATCAAAATGCCCCCGCACGGAATTGGGATCGGCCCCGTCGAACAGCGTCGTGTTGGTCGTTACGCGGAAGCCCGCCTTCACCGCGGCTTTGATCCCTTCCATCGCGAGGTCGTATCCGCCTTCCCGGCACACGGAAAAGTCGTGGTGCTCGCGCTGCCCGTCGAGGTGCACCGAGAACGACAGGTATTTGCTCGGCTTAAAGAGGTGCAGCTTCTCTTTCAGCAGCAGCGCGTTGGTGCACAGATAGACGTACTTCTTCCGCTCCACCAGACCGGCCACAATCTTGTCGATCTGCGGATGCAGCAGCGGCTCGCCGCCCGGAATCGACACCATCGGCGTGCCCGATTCCTCAATGGCCCGGAAGCACTCCTCGGGCGTCAGCTCCTGCTTCAGAATGTGGGGCGGATACTGAATCTTGCCGCACCCGGCGCACGCCAGGTTGCAGCGGAACAACGGCTCCAGCATTGTCACCAGCGGAAACCGCTTGCGCCCCTTCATCTTCTGCTTCAGGACGTAACTGGCTACCGTCCACGCCTGCGATATAGGTACCGCCATTCAGTCCATCCTCCAAAAACTAAACTTGTCATCCCGCGCGAAGCGGAGGAATCTGCTTTTCTATCGAACCCCTGGTTCAGCCGCCGCGGCTGCCATCGTTCTCTTATAAGTACTCAGAGCCAGCAGCGGGAAATAATCCCGATAGAGCGTGTACGCCAGATAAAACACCCGGGGAAATCCGGTTCCGGTGATGATCGCCTGGCGGCTCTTCCCTTCGCCCATGCTCTCGTCCCAGAACCCGCGTCCGTGTTCGTCCATTTGCTGGTGGCTCAATAACCATTGGATGCCCTTGGCCACCGAGTCGCTCCGGGTATCGCCGGCCGCCAGCAGAGCCAGCAGTCCCCAGGCGGTTTGCGAAGGCGTACTCACGCCCACCCCGCGCAGCGTCGGATCGTCATAGCTGTCGCAGCTTTCGCCCCACCCACCGTCCGCGTTCTGCACGCTGCGCACCCACTCCGCCGCCTGCTGAATCTCCGGCTCGTGGTTCCAGATACCCATGGCCTCGAGGCCGCGCAGCACCAGAAATGTGCCGTACAGATAGTTGACGCCCCAGCGGCCGAACCAGCTTCCGTCCGGCTCCTGCTCGGAGTAGATGAACTTGATCGCCTTCTCCACACGCCGGTCTTTGCGGGTGTAGCCGTAGGTCGCCAGCATCTCGAGGATGCGTCCCGTGATGTCCGCCGTGGGGGGATCCAGCATCGCGTTGTGGTCGGCAAACGGGATGTGCTGGAAGATCATCTTGGTGTTGTCTTTGTCGAAGCTGCCCCACCCGCCGTTGCGGCACTGCATGGCGAAGACCCACTCGATGGCGCGCTGGCAGACGTCGTACTGGTAGCGCTCCCGGGGGTTATCCACTTTGTTCAATGCCAGCAAAACCTGCGCCGTGTCATCGACATCCGGATAAAACTCATTGTTAAACTCGAAGTACCAGCCGCCCGGCTGGGTGCGCGGGACTTTTACGGACCAGTCGCCCTTGTGGCGCACTTCCTTCGACAACATCCAGTCAGCCGCCTTCAGCAGCCGCGGATCCTTCCGGTGCATTCCCGTTTCGCCCAGGGCAAACATCGCCTGCGCCGTGTCCCATACGGGCGACATGCACGGCTGCATGCGGAAGGTCGGCTCCGGACAGGCGTCGGTTCCCTGCGGTTCATCGATCCCCAGTTTCTCGAACTCATCCATCGCCCGAATCACCTGCGGGTCGTCCAGTGAATAGCCCAGGCAGCGCAGCGCAATGATCGAATTCAGAATGGCCGGATAAATTGCCCCCAGGCCGTCCGACATCTCCAGCCGCTGCAGCATCCACTTCTCCGCCTTCTTCAGCGCCAGCGAGCGCAGCGGCCGAATGTGGACCCGCTCGAACCAGTGGGTGATGCGATCCAGGAATATGAAGAAGTTCCGCCAGCTGATTAGTTTTTCCCGGTTCCACTGCAGGCGCAGGTCGGCGTGCTCGCGCCCGCCAACGAAAAGTTCTGCGATGGCATGCTCGTGCGGGATTTTCTTATAGGGCTTCTTTGCGTATGCGATCGAGAGCGGCACCAGAATGCCCCGCGACCACGAGGAGATTTCGTAGATGTTGAAGTAGAACCACTTCGGAAACAGCACGATCTCCGGCGGAATGGCCGGGACGGAGTTGTACTCGTACTGCCCCAGCGCGCAGAGGTAAATCTTGGTGAAGGTGTTGCAGGCGGTCACGCCGCCGTGGGCCAGAATCCACTCCCGCGTCTGGACCATATGCGGCTCATCCGCGGACACGTCCATCAGCTTGTTCGCGAAATAGCATTTCACCGCCAGGCTGACGTTTCCCGGACCCCCGGGATACAGCGACCAGCTGCCGTCGTCGTTGCGGTAGCGCATGATCTCGGCCAACGCCCGCTGCATCTTCCCCGCATCGCCCGTGCCCAGCAGCACGTGCAGGAAGATGTAATCCGCCTCCAGCATGGCGTCGGCTTCGAGCTCCCCGCTCCAGTAGCCCTCGGCGTGCTGCCGTCCCAGAACGTACTCCCGGGCTCGCTCGATCGCCCGCGTCACATCGTTCAGATCCGCATCGATGCGTCCGAAGCGCACCGACTGCGCACCATGGCCGTCCGCTCCATCCGGGCCCGGAACGAAGGCCTCGCTCGGCTTTGCCGCTGTTCGGCCCCGCACGGGTTCGGTCGGTGTACTCATGGTTTCAACTGGTACCAGCGGAATCCCCTTGGTAATGCGATGCCCGCACGCTCGGATTAGACGGATGCCGGAGCGGAATGAATGGCCTGGACGATCTCCGGAGGCAGCCCGAAACGCACGTTCTCCGGCATCACTTCGACCTCGTCGACCGTGCCGAAGCCGTTCCGTTTCAGATAACTGATCACACCCTCGACCAGAATCTCCGGCGCGGAAGCGCCCGCGGTCACAGCTACATTGTTGACCCCGCCCAGCCAGGCCGGATCGATGGCGTCGGCATTGTCGATCAGGTAGCCCCGGGTGCCCAGATTCCGCGAGACCTCGACCAGGCGGTTCGAGTTCGAGCTGTTGTTCGAGCCCACCACCAGCACCAGGTCCGCGCTGTGCGCCACGTTCTTCACCGCGACCTGCCGGTTCTCCGTGGCATAGCAGATGTCCTGCGAGTGCGGTCCGACAATCTTCGGGAACTTCACCTTCAGCGCCTGAATAATGTCGCGCGACTCATCCAGCGACAGCGTTGTCTGCGTCAGATACGCCACATGCTCGGGATCCGGCACTTCCAGCGTCTGCACCTCTTCCACGCTCGACACTACCTGCGTGACATCCGGCGCTTCGCCCAGCGTGCCTTCAATCTCATCGTGATCCCGATGCCCGATCAGCACCAGCGAATAGCCCTGGCGCGCAAACTTCACCGCTTCCACATGGACTTTCGTCACCAGGGGACAGGTCGCGTCAATCACCTTCAGCCCGCGTTCCTTCGACTGCTCGCGCACCGCCGGGGAAACGCCGTGCGCCGAGTAAATCACGCGCGCCCCTTCCGGCACCTGGTGGATGTCGTCCACAAAGATCGCGCCCTTTTCCGCCAGTTCATTCACCACAAAGCGGTTATGCACGATCTCCTTGCGGACGTAAATCGGCGCGCCGAAAGTCTCCAGCGCAATCCGCACAATATCGATGGCGCGCACCACCCCGGCGCAAAACCCGCGAGGCTTCAGCAGCAAAACGCGTTTGCCCGCGGCAGAATTTCCGGTTTGCGGGGCATTCGTGGCAATGTCCGTTGCGATGGCAGTCACGTCCCCTAGTATACCGTGAATGCCCGGTTACCCCCGGTCGGCAGCCTCTGCCGTACCGTGCCGGAGATGGTTCCCGGGTTGCACCCTTTCTGGTGCATATATCGACGGGTCCCGTCCTCGTTTCCTCTCCATCAAATCCCTCCCTCTTTCATGCATCGGCCTCCCCTCGGTCCGCGTCTAACCAGCGACCCACGGGGAGATTTTATGAAGGTCTTAGCGGTTGGGGCCAGCGGCCAATACGCCGGACGGGTCGTGCCGGAACTGCAGCAGCGCGGCGTGATCGTGCGCGCTCTGCTCCGCGACCGTCGCCGGGAATCCGAGGTGCGCCAGCAGGGAGCTGCCGAAATCGCCATCGGCGACCTCGCCGATCCCGCCAGCCTCCACCAAGCGGTGGAGGGAGTCGACGGGGTCTTCCACATCAACCCCAGCTTTGCCCCCAACGAGATCGATATGGGCATCGCCATGGTGGATGCGGCCCGCGCAGCCGGCGTCTCCCGCTTCGTCTTCTCCAGCATCATTCATCCGCCCATGCTTGGCCTCCGCAACCACGCGGCCAAGCTGCCGGTGGAAGAGGCGCTCTACGAATCCGGGATGAATTTCACCGTGCTCCAGCCCACGCTGTTCATGCAGACCCTGGAGCAGGTCTGGGAAGGCGTGGTCCGGAGCCGCTGCTACGCCATGCCCTACTCCGTCCATGCCCGCACCTCCTGGGTGGACTACCGCGACGTCGCCGAAGCCGCCGCTCTCGCCTTCACCACGGACCGCCTCGACTACGGCACCTTTGAGCTTTGCTCTCCCGGCATGCCCGACCGCCTGGAGATTGCCGCGCTCATGTCCGAGGCTCTCGGATTCCCCGTCAAAGCCGCTGCCGTTCCCTTTGAGGAGTGGGCCGACACCGTCGGTCTCACCCCCGGTCCCGTGCGGAGCGGGCTCCGGCGGATGTACGAGGACTTCGACCGCCAGGGCCTGCCGGGGGGCAATTCTCTTGTCCTCCGCGCCATCCTCGAGCGCGAGCCCCGCACGCTGCTGGACTATCTTCGCGAACGAGCCGCCGCCCTCGACCGCGTCGCAGCCTGAAGCGCTGTACCCTGCAACCCGCAGCGTGTGCCCTCGCCCTTGTGACCTCCATCACATCGGACTCCCGCCCCCTCCTGCCACATTCTTTTCATGGATATCCACCAGGCCATGACCAAGCTCGACTACGATCGCGCCCCCTTTCTTGCCATCTGGGAAACCACCCAGGCCTGCGATCTCGCCTGTAAGCACTGCCGCGCCTCCGCTCAGCCGCTGGCCCACTCCAGCCAGCTGACGACCGCCGAGGCCACCAACCTGATCGACCAGATTGCCGACCTCGAAGTCCCTCTCTTTGTCTTCACCGGCGGCGACCCGCTCAAGCGCCCCGACATCTTTCAGCTCATCGAGCACGCCGCGAAGAAAGGCGTTCACGCAGCCCTGACCCCCAGCGCCACCCCGCTGCTCACCCGCGACGCCGTCTTCCGCATGAAAGACTCCGGCCTCGCGCGCCTCGCCGTCTCCCTCGACGGCTCCGTCCCTGAGATTCACGATTCCATCCGGGGCATCCCCGGCACGTGGCAACGCACCGTCGATGCCATTCAGTTCGCCAACGACGCGGGACTGCCTATCCAGGTCCACACCGTCGTGAGCCGCCTGAACATCTCCGACCTCGACCGTCTGTCGGTTCTCCTCACCGAAAAGCAAATTGTCATGTGGAGCTTCTTCTTCCTGGTTCCCGTCGGCCGCGGACAGGTGGCCGACCTGCTCACCGGCGAGGAATTCGAAGCCGTCTTCGCGAAGATGTGGGAGCTGACCAAGCGCGTCCCCTTCGCCATCAAGACCACGGAGGCGATGCATTACCGCCGCTACCTGATCCAGCAGCGCATGATCGAAGGCCGCCCGACGATCGGGGTGCATGATGACGCCGGCGCGCGCCCCACAGGCCATCATGGATGGGCCAGCCACCCTGGCCAGGGTTCCGAAGACAAGGCGGTCGGCTGGGCCACCAAGCGCGTCAACGACGGACGCGGCTTCGTCTTCATCTCCCACATCGGCAAGGTCTATCCCTCCGGGTTCCTGCCCATCGAGGGCGGCGACCTTCACCACGAAAGCCTGGCGCACATCTACCAGGACTCGCCCATCTTCATCAAGCTGCGCGACTCCGACCAGCTCCACGGCAAGTGCGGCGCCTGCGAGTACCGCAACATCTGCGGCGGCTCCCGCGCCCGCGCCTACGCCGTCACCGGCGACATCATGGCCGAGGAGCCCTGCTGCATCTACCAGCCCCGCGGCTATCACCCGAATCCGAATCGGGCCAGTGCCGATTCCCCTGGATGCGAAGCGCATAATCTGATTCAGTTAGAGGTAGCGCACTCGTAGGAGAGGAATTCGCAGGAGAACTGGGCGCCCCATACAAGCCTTCTTTTGGCTTGTGTGGGAAGGGCGACCTTTTCATCTTTGCGCTCTCTGTGGCGAAAACGTAGTTCGTACTGGATAACCGCTGAACATGGCTCCCACTCCCAACTCGCCCAGAAAAATCGCCATTCTCGGCGGCGGCATCGCCGGCCTCAGCGCCGCGTGGACCCTCGAAAAAACCCGCCGTGCCGGCGCGCCGATTCAATACTCTCTCTACGAAGCCTCCGGACGCCTCGGGGGCGTCATCCGCTCCGAGATCGTCGACGGCTGCGTTGTCGAAGGCGGTCCTGACTCCTTCCTCTCCGAAAAAGCCGCTGCCGCCGCGCTCTGCCGCGAGCTTGGGATCGCCGATCAGCTCCTGCCTTCCAACGACCGCGAACGCAAGACGTACATCCTCGTTAAGAACCGCCTGATCCCCCTCCCCGACGGCCTCATGTTCATGGTGCCGACCAAGCTCATCCCCACCCTGCTCACGCCGCTCTTCTCGTGGGGGACCAAGCTGCACATGGCGCGCGAATTCCTGTTTCCGCCCGCGCCCGCCACCGAAGACGAATCCGTCGCCGCCATGACCCGCCGCCACTTCGGCCAGGAAACCGTCGACCGCCTCGTCTCGCCGCTGCTCTCCGGGGTCTACGGCGGCAATGCCGACCAGCTCAGCGTCCGCGCCGTTCTGCCCCGCATGGTCACTATGGAGCAGAAGCACCGCAGCCTCTCCCGCGCCATGCTCGCCGCTCGTAAAACCGCCGCGCCGCCGCGCCCGCCCTCCGACGACCGGCGCAGCGGTCCGCGTTCCCTCTTCACCACCCTGCGCGACGGCATGAGCCAGATGACCGACCGCCTCGCCGCCGAGCTCGCTGCGGGCTCCGTCCATCTCAGCTCGCCGGTTGAAACCATCACTCGCCAGAACGACAGTTGGCTGGTCGAAACCGCCTTTGGACGCGAGCGCTACGACGCCCTGATCCTCGCGCTCCCCGCCTGGAGCGCCGGCGGCCTGCTCCGCGCTGTGCATCACGAGCTTGGCGAAGCGCTCCAGGGCGTGCCCTACAGCTCGTCGATCACTGTCACCGCCGGCTACAACCGCGACGACCTGCGCAGGCTTCCCTTAGGCTTCGGTTATCTCGTGCCGACCAGCGAAGGCCGCCGCATGCTCGCCTGCACCTTCGTTCACAACAAATTTGCGAATCGCACTCCGGTCGACAAAGGCGTTCTCCGCTGCTTCCTCGGCGGCTCCGGCAACGAAGCTCTCCTCGACCGGACCGACGAGCAGCTCACCGCCATCGTCGAACAGGAACTCGCTGAAGTTCTTGGCCTGCACGCGAAACCGAACTTCATCCGCATCGCTCGCTGGCGCCAGTCGATGGCGCAGTACGGAGTCGGCCATCTGGAGCGCATGCAGCGCGTTCGCGACGCGGTCGCTTCCCTGCCCGGCCTGGCCCTCGCCGGCAATGCCTATGAAGGTATCGGCGTCCCCGACTGCATTCGCACCGGCCAGCAGGCTGCCGACGCCGTGCTCATATCCCTGCAGCAGAAAGAAGCCGCCCCCATCCCGGAAGCGGCCTCGTAAGTTTTCTAAACTCCAAACTCCAAACACTAGCTCTTGGGCGCGCTCGTCATCGGCTTCAATATGTCGTCCAGCCGATCCGGCGTCCCGTCCACGCGCTGCAGGTGCGGATACCGCAGCCCATCGTGGTAATCGAGCCCGAGCACTCTGTACACGCCCGTGTTCACCACGATCAACGAAATGGGATTCGTGTTGTCCTTCGCATCGCGGATTGCCTGGTTCAGCAGCTGCGCACTGTATTGCCGCCCGTTGACTGCGACAATCTGCATCCCCGGCCCCAGCTTCGCCTTGTCCGCCGGCGAGCCCACCAGCACGTCCTCGATCTTGCCTTCGCCGCTGACATTGATCCCGATCGACCACCACGCAATGGCTGAGTTGCCCAACGCACTCTGCGCCTGCAGCAACTCGTTCGGCTGATCGGTGAATACCAGCTTGTAGCCGCCGTTTTCAATCCCGCCCAGCGGCGCATGCGGCGACTTGCTGGTCAGCCGCTCGCGCAGGAAGCCTGCCCAGTCGTAGGGCACCACCGCGTTCAGCCCGCTCACAATGTCATCGAACGTGTACGGCACGGCTTTGGGTGGATTGTCCCCGCCCACCGATTCAAACGCGCCGAGAAAGTCGCTCAGGCTCTTCTTGTCATGCGTCAGCTTGCGGATGGTCGTATCCACGTCGAGCCACACCAGGTCGCCTTCGCCGTAATAGTCCGTGTTGCGCCGCCAGTTATCCCACTGGTCGCTGGCTTCATAGAGAATCTGCGCCGCCGTCGCTGTGTCCTGCAGATCGCGCCACGTCCGCCCTGGCCGATAATCGAGCTGCGCCGCATCGTTCGCCAGAAAATCGCGATACTGCGCGTCGGTCCAAAGATGCGTGCGCGCCGCGAGCACATTTCCCATGTAATCGGTCAGCCCCTCGTAGACCCACAGCAGGTTGCCAATCATCGGATCTTCAAAGTTGCCCGTCGTCAGCCCCGCCGGCCGGCGGTCCTTGCCGTTCCATGAGTGGGTGAACTCATGCGGCAGCAGATCGGCCGAGAGCAGCAGCATGTTGTCATCGACAAATGTCTTCTCCGGCACGCGATCGTCGCTTGACTGGTGATGCTCCAGCCCGAAGTGCGCCACCTGATCGCTTGCCGTGACCAGGAAGTGATAGCTCGTGTAGTGCCGCGACTTATACACCGCGCCCGTCTCGCGCACCAGATTGCTGTAGCTCGCCAGCGTCTCGGGCGTCAGCTTCAGATCCTCCGGCCCATCCGCGGCTACGTCGAGGTAATGCTTCGGGGTCACTTCCGGCGCCAGATCCCACTGCTTGAAATATCGTCCGCTCAGCAGCGGCGAATCGATCAGCTCTTTTAGATTGACGGTTCCAAAATGCACCGTCCCGTCCGCGCCCGGCTGCGTGTCCGATTCCTGGCCGCCCTCGCGCGGCAGCGCGGTCGCGTACTGCCATCCCTGCGGGATCACGACCGAGGCCTGCACATAGAGATCCCCGTCGTCCTTGTGCCCCGCCGGATACAGCACCACTTCATTCCAACTCAGGAGCGCCAGGTTCGCGCTCGTTGAAGCGCCCGCGGAAAAGCCGGTCGGCGGAGCTGTCGCGAGGTAGTCGTCCTTCACATGCAGCTCGTGCACGCCGTCGGGCACCGTCACGCGGATCGCGTACATATTCACGTCGTCGCGCACCCACGCCAGCTGCTTTCCATTCGCGGTGATGAACAGCCCCGCCAGATCGGCGATCGGGCCATCCGGCATATGCTCGCCCGGAATCCACTCCGCGTACAACAGCGTCAGCGGCCCGGGCGAAACGGGAATCGTCATCTCCGCGTGGATCATTTTGCGCGGCGCATCGGTCAGGTCAGCCGTGATTTTGATGGGATTCGACGAGGTTTGCGCGTGGAGAGTCACAGCGGCGGCCAGCAGCCCCAAAACGGGGGCAAAGCGAAAAGACATATTCCTCCTGAGGATGCGGGCCAGGCCGTACCGGGACTTGCTCCGCAATCCCCCAGTGTAAACAGACGGTTCGTCCTGCCACAGATTCCCGGCTGCCCAACCCGGATTTTCGGTGTACACTCCCCGCCGGGAGGTGTCCGATGACTGCGCTCCCGCCCAACCTGAACTTTGGCCTCGCCTGGGTCGCCTTTGCTCTCGCCGTCGCCGTGCACGTCGCGGACGAAGCCACCCACGACTTCCTCGCCCTCTACAATCCCAACGCGCAGGCCATTCGCCGGCGGTTGCACATCCCTTTTCCGCCGGTCTTCACTCTGCGCACCTTTCTCGCCAGCCTGTCCACCGGAATCGTCCTGTTGCTTCTGCTCTCGCCCGCGGCTTTCCACGGGGCGCACTGGCTCCGCCTCGTCGCGCTGCCTCTGGCCATCCTGGTTGGTCTCGCCAACGCCGCCGGTCACGTGGTCGGGTCGCTCGTCTACCGCCGCCCGCTCGCCGGTCTGCGGAGTTCGCCGCTTCTGCTGATCGCCGGATCGTGGCTGCTGTGGAGCTGTTACGGGTAGCGCGGAAGGAACATTTCCCGGTTTTCCCAATCCAGGTGACGGAGATCGGAAAACAGCTTCCCGAGTGCCCGCACCAGACCGCCGATATCCCCGGGCGCGATCGATTTATCATCCACAAAGATGACGCCGCTGTGGCTGCGTCCCTGCTCCCCCCAAAATCTGAGCAGATCCGGGATCGACCGGCAGTCATAGGTCACAAACGTCAGCCCATGCGCCGCCTCCGCCAAGAGCTCCTGATCGGCGCGCCCCAGGAAGCGCCCGTGTTTCCATTGGCTGATGGCATACACCTCGATGCCGGGCTCAATCCGCTGAAGGCCGGCAGCAATACCCGGAGAAAGGTGCTCGTCGAGCAGCAATCGCAGCATCGTCGTCCGAACCTGACTCTTACGCGGATTTCCGATTCGACTTTTTCGTTGGCTTTGGCAGCGGCTTGAACATCTGCAGGTTCGGCAAAATCTTCTTCAGCGCCTCGAAATCCATTGCATCGTTCTCCGCCAGCGCTTCGTTGATCTCTTCCGGATATGCCTCCGCGTAGTTCACGGCCGCCTGCACCCGCGCCTCCGGCCACTCCAGATGCCGGGCCGCTTTCTCCGCATCGCCTTTATACGCACGGGCGATCATCATCACTTCCCACACCGCCAGCGTGCTGCCCTGCATGTACGCCTGCCTTCCCACCGGCGAATCGCGAAAGTCAATCAGCGCAAATTCCGACCGGCGCAGCCCTTCCTCCACCAGACGCGCGCTGGTGTCGCTCGCCGTCCAGCCATGGCGCCGCGCCATCCGCTTCAGACGCCGCCCGCTTTCCTCCGGAAGGCGCATGCTCACCACCACCGACCGCGCTGTCTTCATTGACCTTTCCTCCTGCAATGTAACTATTGTAAGCATCCGTGACACGCGCTGCAATCCCTGGCCTCTGCCAACCGCCGGGATGCGGCGCTTCCCCGTTCTCTCGCTGCTTTTCGCGGCCTCTGGTAAAAAGAATCCACGCGCTGTCGGACCCCGCACCCCCGGGGCGGAGATCGCACCATGAGAATCCAGATCGCCACTCTGAGCTACATGGCCAACATCCTGGCCTTCCTCGTCGCGCTGCCCATCAGCGCGGCCACCTGGTACCAGGCCCTGCGCGCTCGCCAGGAGATTCGCCGCTCTCGCGAAGCGGACATTGACAGCGCCAATTGCCTGGAGTTCCTCACCACCGACGGCGCCTGCGTCAACCTCGTTCCCCTCGAAACCCTGCGCACCCTGCCCCGCCCCGGCGACGTCGTCTTCCTCCCGGGCGACGGAGTCCACACCGACGCGCTGCATACCGGCGCCTGGCGGGTCGATCGCGTCGAGCACATCTATACCCGTGTCCAGCACAAGAAGGCGCGGCCGCAGGAAGCGCGCCTCACCCAGGCCATCGCCCACGTGACCTCGCTGCACACGTCCGCAACCGGCGAAAGCGCTCAGCTCGACCTCGTCTCCTCCTGAGGCGCTGCCCGGCCCGTTTCGTCTGAGTGGGCCGGGGGATCCACCCGGACGGTCACACCCTCCACGGCCTCTCCACAGCGAATCCGTCGCAGTTCTTCATGAAATACCCGGCCGCCGGGCGGCTCGCCGCCGCTTCCATCCTCCAGGCTCTTCTCCTCGACAATCTCCACGATGGCGTGCCGCGCCTCTGGCTGCACAATCGCCTTCAGTCCAAGAAACATCGCTCCCAGCGTCAGCCCAGCCATCGACGAGACGGCCAGTTCCCCGCCCTTTTTCGTCGCGCGCGTGGTCCTCCCGTGCAGCATGGAGCAGACCGCCCCAACCACAAAACACAATGCACAGGCATTCAGGAAAAGCGCAACGATCAGCATCTCTGTCTCTCCCGGCTTGTCCCTTCGTTCCAGCAGCGCCGAGACGCCCGCAGCCGCAGCCCCGTGCATCCCTGCTCACAATGTGGAAAGGAACTACTGGAGGGAGAGCGGAGGAGGCCGCTGGAATAATTGCGCCCTCACCCGCACGGGCATCGCCAGCCGCGGCGGCCGACTCTGATTACCCAGAGAATGGGGAACCCGGACCAGTCCAAACAGTGCCACCGGCAGCAGAACCACCGCGGCCGCGACCATCACTGCCGCCGTTGCCGGATGCATCGCCAGCGCCAGCAGCAGCGCCACGCCACCCAGCGCCGCCAGGCTTCGCCAACTCGGAAGATGCAATCGCCCGCTCATCTCAGGTGCCCGTACAACCGCAAGTGTACGCCGCCCCCAATGACGCTCTCTTCTTTTGAGGAGGCCCAGCCCTGCTCAGCCACGGGGCGCGCTCCTGTAACCTGTCACCGTAACCGTCAGTTGTAACTCCTCACCTGTCACCCGTCACCTGTAACCTGTAACCTGCCTTTATGCCCCGAGGATTCTTCCTCACTTTCGAAGGACTGGACGGCTCCGGCAAGTCCACCCAGCTGCGCAAGCTGGCCGCCCACCTTGAGTCCCTCGGGCTCCCGGTCACGGTCACCCGGCAGCCGGGCGGGACGCACATCGGCGACCGCATCCGCTCGCTCCTCCTCGACTCGAAGACCGACACCCTTGCTCCCATGACCGAGCTCGGCCTGATGTTCTCCGACCGCGCCCAGGCCATCGCCGAAGTCATCTGCCCCGCCCTCGACCAGGGCCGCGTCGTCCTCTGCGACCGCTATACCGATTCCACTGAGGCCTACCAGGGCGGCGGGCGGCAGCTCGGCACCGAGATTGTCCTGCGCATGCACGCCGCCATGTGCGCCGGCATGAAGCCGGACCTCACCCTCCTGCTCCTCCCCGACTTCGCTCGATCCCTGGCCCGCGCCCGCCGCCGCAACCACCGCACCGCGGCCGCCGGCAAAGACGAAGGCCGCTTCGAGAAAGAGGACGAGGCCTTCTACCGCCGCGTCTACGATCAGTACCGCGCCATCGCCGCCCGCGAGCCGCAGCGTGTCGTGGTCATCGATGGCGACCACGGCATTGACGACATCCACCGCCAGATTGTGGAGCGGGTTGAAGAGAAGCTCGCAACCGCGATCAAAGATTCAGCAGACCGGGACGCCCGGTGAGGAGGCTCTCCCACGAATGACGGCAGAGAAGTCCGCAAAACATCTCCCTGAACTTGACGGCATCCGCGGGCTGGCGATTCTGGGAGTGCTGTGCTCCCACGGAGCGGGGCTGACAGGACTGTTTGTGGGGCCGAGCAAGGTGGACTTCCTTTTTCAATACTGCATGGTGCCCCTGTGGGGCGGCGTGGACCTGTTCTTTGCTCTTTCCGGATTCCTGATCACGGGCATCCTGCTGCGCACACGGTCGACACCGAACTATTTCCGCAGCTTCTACGCGCGGCGCGTCCTGCGAATCTTTCCCATCTACTATCTCGTTCTTACCGTTACAGTCATTGCCGGCTGCTTCGTACCCGCAATTGCCCGCCAATTACCCCCTACCCATCTGTGGAAGGCCGCCTACTTCCTGTACCTGCAGAACTGGCCGTTCTTCTGGCATGGCCACAAGATCATGAGCGGGTATTGGGGTGTGTACTGGAGCCTTGCGGTCGAAGAACAGTTCTATTTCGTATGGCCGCTGCTCGTTTACTATCTGCCGGCCAGGACGATCTTCCGGATTTGCATCATCGGATTCATCTGCGCGCTGCCTTTGCGGATTCTGCTGTCGGCGCTCTTCTTTGGAGGCAACTTCGGGTTGGCGCAACTCACATCCAGTCGCGTCGACGCTCTGTTCCTGGGCTCCGGCACAGCGCTTTATATGTACCGGTTCGGCAGGCCGGTGCCCCTGCGATGGATCCAATGGGCTCTGTACGCGGGGGCCGCCATCATGCTTTACATTGCCGCCTTTCATCACCAGGAACTGGTGGGCACATCCACCTGGATCCTCACCATCGGCATCACCGGCTATGCGCTGATTTCAGGAGCCCTCGTCGCTCTGTCGCAGCATCACATCCCGGCTGTACAGCGATGGCTGACCCTGCGCCCTTTGCGCGTGCTGGGCAAGTACAGCTACGGAATCTACGTCTATCACCTGCTGCTCATCCTTTCCGTCAGCGCGGTGCTCCGTCACCACCGCGAGTTCGTCTCCCTCCTGAGTTTTCGCGACAAGCTGATGATCCTCCTGGTGGAAATTGGAATCGTGCTGCTGTTCGCCAGGCTCAGTTACGACCAGTTCGAAAGCCGCTTCCTGCGCCTCAAGAGGTATTTTCAACCCCGAGATACCCCAGTCCCGATTGCGTCCACGGGGGATTAGCGTGATGTGAGGCTACGGTCGAGGTTCCGGATCAGGCTCCGAGGCCGCAGTGGAAAGACCCTGTTCCCGAGCGGCATCGCCGCTGTCCATTTCCGGACAGCGATTTCCGCAATCGGCCACCTTTCCCCGGCCACCTCTGCGGAACCCTCATGCAAATCCTTACGTATCTATAGGGTGCACACCGCCCGTGGATGGCGCGGCACATGCAGCTTCCTTTTTGCAATGGACATCGCCCGCCCCGATATTCGGAAGAAGAAGCTCCGCCGGCAGATCGTCGTGCTGGCTCTGGTCGCCGTAGCGGTCACCGCCGCCGCCTGGGGCGTCATGCGCCTCAAGCCGGCCGTTCCCAGCGTCGACGCCAGCACCATCTGGCCGGAAACCGTCAAGCGCGGCGACATGGTCGTGCAGGTGCGCGGCCTCGGCACCCTGGTTCCCCGCGAAGACAGCATCGAGCTCATCCCCGCGCAGACCGACGCCACCGTGGTCCGCATCCGGGTTCTGCCGGGCGCGAAGGTCACCCCGGACACCATTCTGATGGATCTCGCCGACCCGCAGCTGCAGCAGTTGCTGCTCAACGCGCAGCTGGCCGTCAAGCAGGCTGAGGCCGATTACAAGAGTCAGCAGGCAACGCTCTCCAGCGCGCTCATGGACAAGCGATCGACGGCGGCGCAGATCAACGCCCAATACACCCAGGCCGAGCTCCAGTCCAGTATCGACAAGCAGCTCTATTCGCTCGGGGTCATCAGCGGCATTCAGAACAACCAGTCCCTGAACAACGCGGAACAGTTAACTTCCCAGCACTCCATCAGCCAGGAGCAGCTCAACGTCAATCGGAACGCGATTCAGGTCCAGCTGGCTTCCTCGCAGACCAAGATCGACCAGGCGAAGGCGCAGCTGGCGCTCTATCAGAGCCAGGAAGACGCCCTCCAGGTCAAGGCCGGCATCTCCGGAGTGCTGGCTTCTCTGGCGACGCCCGTCTCGGTCGGCCAGCACGTCACCGCGGGCACCTCGGTGGCCGAGGTTATCGATCCCACCAAGCTCAAGGCCTCGCTGCAGATCGCGGAAACCCAGGCACACGATATTCTGCTGGGCCAGCAGGCCGAAATCGATACCCACAACGGCATCGTTCCCGGGCACGTTACCCGAATTGATCCGTCCGTATTGAACGGAACGCGTACCGTTGACGTAACACTGGATGGCCCGTTACCGGCAGGCGCGGTACCGGAGCTGAGTGTGGACGGCACTATCGACCTCGAGCACCTCCACGACGTGCTGTACGTGGGGCGCCCGGCTTTCGGCAATCCGGACTCCACCATCAGCCTCTTCCGCATCGACCCCAACGGCAAAACCGCCAGCCGGGTTCAGGTGAAAGTCGGCAAGGCGTCCGTTACTCAGATTCAGATTCTCAGCGGTCTCAACGAAGGCGACCGCGTGATTCTTTCCGATATGTCGCGGTACGATTCAACGGATAAGGTTCGGCTGGAGTAATCAGGCCTCAAAATCTCAATAGTGGGAGAGCAGGATGGAGAATAATCAGGCGTTGATCGAAATTGAAGCCCTCACCAAGGTCTTCTACACCGACGAGATCGAGACGCACGCGCTGTCCGGCGTCCACATGAAACTCGACAAAGGCGAGTATGTCGCCATCTCCGGCCCTTCCGGATGCGGCAAGTCCACCCTGCTGTCGATCATCGGACTCCTCGACACGCCCTCCGGCGGCAGCTATACCCTCAACAGCCATTCGGTCGAGAACCTCAATTTCTCGCAGCGGTCGCGCATCCGCAACCAGGAGATTGGCTTCATCTTCCAGAGCTTCAACCTCATTGGCGATCTCACCGTTTACGAGAATGTCGAGCTGCCGCTCACCTATCGTTCCGGCATGTCGTCGGCCGAGCGCAAGCGCCGCGTGCAGGAATCGCTCGAGCGCGTCAGCATGGCGCACCGCATCCGCCACTATCCCTCGCAGCTCTCCGGCGGTCAGCAGCAGCGCGTCGCCGTGGCCCGCGCCCTCGCCGGATCGCCCTCCATCCTCCTCGCCGACGAGCCGACCGGCAACCTCGACTCGCGCAATGCCGAGGCCGTGATGGAGCTGCTCCAGAACCTTCACCGCGAAGGCGCCACCATCTGCATGGTCACGCACGATCCGCGCTTCGCTCGCCACGCCGACCGCCAGATTCATCTCTTCGATGGCAAGGTAGTCGCCGAAGGCGAGTCGCTCGAACAGGTTCTCGAAGTTAAGTAACCAGCCGGTAGATTGTAGCCGGTAGCCGGTGGCCGAAGCGCTTCCGGTCAACGGGAGAATTCCGTCCACCCGGCTCCGAGCTGCGAGCTACAGGCTACCGGCCACAGGCTTAAAGATATGATCCAGCTACGCAATGTCGAACGCAGTTACAAGACCGGAGCCGGCCAGACCTGGGTCCTCCGCCGCATCAATCTCGACATCCAGGAAGGCGAGTTCCTCACCATCATGGGACCCTCCGGCGCGGGCAAATCCTCGCTCCTGAACGTCCTCGCCCTCCTCGACGACCAGTGGCTGGGCGAGTACTGGCTCAAAGACGAAGCGGCCCACAAGATGAACCGCCGCCAGCGCGCCGACCTCGCCAAGCGCAAGATTGGGATGGTCTTCCAGAGTTACCACCTGCTCGACGATCTCACCGTCCAGGAAAACATCGACCTCCCGCTCTCCTATAAGGACATGCCCCGCGCCCAGCGCCAGGGCCTGGTCGCCGACACTCTTGACCGCTTCAGCATCGTCGGCAAGAAAGACCTCTTCCCTTCTCAGCTTTCCGGCGGACAACAGCAGCTGGTCGGAGTCGCGCGCGCCGTCATTCATAAGCCCGCGCTGCTGCTCGCCGACGAGCCCACCGGCAACCTCCATTCCAGCCAGGCAAAGGAGATCATGGAGTTGTTTCGCGAACTGAATCAGGAGGGCACCACCATCGTCCAGGTCACGCACTCTGAAATCAATGCCGGCTACGGTTCCCGCGTCATCGAGCTGCGCGACGGCTGGCTGGTCGCCGACACTGCTAACCCCAATCTCGGCGTGGAGGTCAGCGCATCGTGAACGCCCCCCAAGCCTGCCACCCTGAGCGAAGCGAAGCGCCTGGCCAGAGCGAGCCGCAGATTGCGGCGACTCGAATCGTCTCCGCCGTTTTTTTCCGCGCTCTTGCTCTCGGTGTTGCGCTCCTCAGCGGGACTCTGCTCTCCGCCTGGGGCCAGCAAACCACGCCGCAGACCCCTCCCCCGCCGGCCCCCGCGAATATCCCCCAGTCCAATCCCGTCGCCCCCACCCCGGTCACCATGCCGCCGCAGCAGACTCCCACGCTCGCCCAGCAACAGCAGCAGGAGCAGCAGCTCTCCATCGCGCCGCCCACGCCCTTCGATGTGGCTTTGCCCCGCTCGCACAACCCGCTCTCGCCCTATCGCCCGAGCACGGTGCCGCCGGTCAACCTCTACAACTCGCCGCGTCTCGAGAACCTGATGCGCGACGGCAAGCTGTACGTCTCGCTCCAGGACGCCATCGCCCTCGCGATTGAGAACAACCTCGATCTGGCTTCGTTCCGCTACAACCTGCCCACCGCGCTCACCGATCTGGCTCGGACGAAAGCCGGCGGCGTCTCCCTCGGCGTGAATACCAGCGTCACCAGCCCGCTGGGAGCTTCCGGACCCTCCACGCCCGGTGGTGGAGTCGTTTCCTCCGGAGCCGGAGCGGCCGGCCAGGGGGGTCTCGTTCAGTCGACCCTCGGCGAAGGCACCTATGTGAATCCCTTCGACCCCGTGTTCACGGTCAAAGGTCTGGTGGACCACACCAAAAGCCAGGAATTCAACCCCTTCCTCTACGGCGTGCCTCTCCTCGAAACCAACACCATCGGCTACACCACCCAGTACACCGAATATTTCCCCACCGGCACGGGGATTCAGTGGACGCTGAACGGGCAACGCCAGACCTCCAACAGCCCGCTCAACATCGTCGACCCCGCGATTCAGCTTTTCTGGCAGGGTCTGATCACCCAGCCGCTGCTGGCCGGTTTCGGTACCGGCACCAACAAGCGATGGATTCGTATCGCGAAGAGAAACCTGCAGATCACCAACTACGCCTTCGACTATCAGGTCATCACGACCGTGACGGGCGTGGAGGACATTTATTGGGACCTGGTCAACGCGTATGAGGACGAGCAAATTAAGGAACGCTCTCTGGCCTTTGCCAACCAGACGCTCGGCGACGATCAAAAGCAGCTCGAGCTGAAAGCGATTCCAGCCCTGCAGGTCATGACCGACCAGTCCGCCGTCGCCAACGCGGAAGGCAACCTCACCATCTCGCGCGCGAACCGGCAAGCCGCCGAATTGAACCTGAAGAACGCGCTCACCCGCGCCGACAATCCCACCATCGACGATATGCCCGTCATTCCGCTGGATTTCAAAGGCGCGCCCGACCCCAACGAAAACAGGAGCATCGACGAGCTCATCGCCGAAGCCGAGAAGAATCGCCCCGATGTCGCGCAGGACCAGATCGGCATGCAGATCGCTCAGGAGAACCTGAAGGCCGTCAATAACTCCCTGCTGCCCCAGCTCAATGCCTACGGACTGTTCGCCGGTACCGGCAACGGCGGCCCGCTGAACCCCTATTGCGACCAGGGCTCCAGTTACTGCTCGACGACTCTTCCCTCGGGCACCCCCGGGGTGTTGAAGGACGCCTTCAACTATTCCGCGCCTGAATACCAGGTCGGCTTCACCCTCAACATCACGATTCGCAACCGCATTCAGAAGGCCGATCAGTTCCGCGCCCAGCTGGCCTTCCGGCAAAGCCAGATCGCCTACGAACAGCAAAAGAAGACCATTCGATTCGATGTTCGCAACTCGCAGTTCGCCCTCGAGCAGGCGGAGGGCCGCATCGAAGCCGCGCAAAAGGCCCGCGACCTGGCCCAGCGCAGCTTTGAAATCACCCGGCAGGAGCAGAAGCTCGGCGCCAAATCCAGCGTCGATACCCTCAATGCAGAAAGCGCCCTGGCCGTCGCCGAATCCGCTCTCGACGCTGCCCAGACCAACTTTGAAAAAGCCAAGGTCGACATCGACCGTGCCACCGGTACGACCCTCGACCTCACCCACGTCTCCATCGACGACGCCAAATCCGGCATCGTCACCCACGGACCGTAATGAGAAGCGAGCTATTAGCTGATAGCTTTTAGCTATCGGATTTTTCGCTGACCGCACTTCGCCAGGAAGACCAGCTAACAGCTAGTAGCTAAGAGCTAAAGGCTATGTCCAGCGCCGCCGCCCAACCCGTCCCCACCGACAGCGCCAGCGGCAAGCTGCCGTCCTGCATTCTCATCGCCGACGACCAGCCCCACATCCTTGACGCTCTCGAGCTCCTCCTCGAGCCCGAAGGCTATCGCATCGAGAAGGCCACCTCGCCGTATATGGTCCTCGACGCGCTCAAGTGCGGCACCTACGACGCGCTCCTCCTCGACCTGAACTACACGCGCGACACCACCTCCGGCCGCGAAGGCCTCGACCTGCTCTCCGAGATCCGCTCCCGCGAGGCGCACCTCCCCGTCATCGTCATGACCGCCTGGGCCAACGTCGAGCTCGCCGTCGAAGCCATGCACCGCGGCGCCAACGACTTCATCCAGAAACCCTGGGACAACGCCCGCCTCCTGACCGTCCTGCATACGCAGATCGAGCTCAACAACGCGGTCCGCCGCGCCACGCGCGCCGAAGCCGAAAACCGCCTCCTCCGCGCACAGAATCTCCCCGAGATGATCGCCACCGCGGCGGCGATGCAGCCCGTCCTTGCCACCATCACCCGCATCGGACCCTCCGACGCCAGCGTGCTGATCACGGGCGAGCACGGGACGGGTAAAGAAGTCGTCGCCCAGACCCTCCACGCTCTCTCCTCTCGCGCCACGCGCTCGCTGGTCGCCGTTAATACCGGCGCCCTGCCCGAAGGCACCTTCGAGTCGGAGCTCTTCGGCCACGTGAAAGGCGCATTCACCGACGCGCGCACCGAGCGCATCGGGCGCTTCGAGCTGGCCGAAGGCGGAACCCTCTTTCTCGACGAGATCGCCAACGTGCCCCCGCGCCAGCAGGCCAAGCTGCTCCGCGTTCTCGAAACCGGCGAGATGGAGCGCGTCGGCTCCTCGAAAACCAAGCGCGTCAACGTGCGCGTCATCTCGGCCACCAACGCCGACCTCCGCAAAGAAGTGGACGAAGGCCGCTTCCGCGCCGACCTCCTCTTCCGCCTCAATACCGTCGAGATCCACCTGCCGCCGCTGCGCGAACGTCGCGAGGACATCCCCGCTCTGGCCGCGCACTTCCTCGCCCGCTACTCGCAGCGCTATCGCAAGCCCGTCTCCGGCATCGACCCGCCGGCCATGGAACTGATGCTCCACTACGCGTGGCCCGGCAACGTACGCGAGCTCGACCACACCATCGAGCGCGCGGTCCTCATGGCCCGCGAGGACATCATCGAAGTCTCCGACCTCGGCCTCTCCCCGGCCCGCGTCTCCACCCAGGCCCTTGAAGAGATGTCCCTCGAGTCGGTCGAGAGTATCCTCATCCGCAAAGCCCTCTCGCGCTGCAACGGCAACGTGAGCCAGGCGGCAGAAGCCCTCGGCCTCAGCCGGGGCGCGCTCTACCGGCGGATGGAAAAGTATGGCATCTAGCGCTACGGCGCACATCGTTATCAATCCGCACCCTTCGCGCATCTCCTTGTCCCCTGCGGTGCACACGCGGCGCTCTTCCCCGGTGCCCTGCGTTCTGAGCCTTATACTCTGTGCCCTGTACTCTGTGCCCTGACATGCCTCACCGCCCCACCTCGCGCAAGCCCACACGCCAGAGCCTCTCGTTCGAGGCGCGCCTGCGCATCTTCTGCACCCTCGGCGCCCTCGCCGTCATTGCGCTCGCCGCCGCGCTCCTCGCCCTCCTCCACGTCTCCACCGGACCCCTCGTCGCCACCCTGGCCATCCTCACGCTGGTCCTGCTGCTGGTCTTCGCCGCCTTCATTGAAGAGGCCGTCCGCCCCATCCAGACCCTCGCCAACGTCGTCGCTGCCCTGCGCGAAGAGGATTACTCCTTCCGCGCCCGCGGCGCCTCCCGCGACGATGCCCTCGGCCAGCTCTCCCTCGAAATCAATGCCCTCGCCGACACGCTCCAGACGCAGCGCGTCGCTTCGCTCGAAGCCGTCGCCCTCCTCCGCCGCGTCATCGCCGAAATGGACGCCCCCGTTCTGGCCTTCGATCAGGACGCGCGCCTGCGCCTCCTCAACCCCGCCGCCGAGCGCGTCTTCCGCCTCCAGCCCGCTAAGGATCTGGGCAAAACCGCCGGCGACCTCAACCTCGCCAGCCTTCTCGGCGAGCCGACGGAAGCCCCCGCCGAAACCATCATCCAGCTTGACGCCCCGGGCCCGGCCGCGCGCCCCGGCGTTGAACAGTCGGCCCGCTGGATGATCCGCCGCGGCACCTTCCGCCAGCGCGGCGTCCCGCACACGCTGGTCGTCCTCTCCGACGTCAGCGCGGCCCTGCGCGAAGAAGAGCGCCTCGCGTGGCGCCGCCTTATCCGCGTCATCGGCCACGAAATTTCTAATTCCCTCACGCCCATCAAATCCATCGCCGGCAGCCTTCGCTCGCGCATCCTGCCGAAGACCGGCAACGGCTCCGAACCGCATGCCGATGCGGCCAGCGAGCCGCCGCCGCCTCTCGCACCGGCCATGGCCGTGCTGCAGCGCGACCTGCAGCGCGGCCTCTCCGTCATCGAAAACCGCGCCGAGTCGCTCAATCGATTCGTGCAGGCTTACCGCCAGCTCGCCCAGCTCCCCGCGCCCCTCCTCAAGCGCGTGCCGCTCGTGTCTCTGCTGGAGCGCGTCATCAGCCTCGAAATCCGTCTTGACGTCCGCTTCCTCGGCGCCCCCGACGTCGATCTCCTCGCCGACCCCGACCAGATCGAGCAGCTCCTCATCAACCTCGTGCGCAACGCCGTCGAAGCCGCGACCATCTGCCTCGACGAGGACCAGGCCCCCAGGCATCTGGCGGACCACGACCGCCTCGTCCCCACCGACCCCACAATGGTCATCCCGAGCGAAGCCGAAGGGCCTGCTTTTTCTCGATCCCGATGCGTCCCGGAAGTCGCCGTCCGCGCCCTCGAAGAAGACGGCCTCGTCTGCATTGCCATCGACGACAACGGGCCCGGCCTGGCCAATCCGGACAACCTCTT
This sequence comes from Acidobacteriaceae bacterium, assembly GCA_036269135.1. Lineage (GTDB taxonomy): Bacteria > Acidobacteriota > Terriglobia > Terriglobales > Acidobacteriaceae > Palsa-343. The sequence continues at coordinate 125,834 of DATASQ010000052.1, read as the reverse complement.
CGTGCCGCTCTACACGACCAAAAAATCCGGCACAGGCGTCGGACTCGCGTTAGCCCGCCAGATCGTGGAAGCGCACGGCGGCTCCATCGACCTCCGCAACCGGCAAGGCCAGCAAGGCTGCCGCGCCGAAATCCGCCTGCCCATCGCCGAACGTAACCGCAGCTGATACCGATCCCGGCGCCTTATTCTGCCTGCGCCATCCTCATTGCACCCGCACCACCGGCGTGGCCTGCGCCTGCGCGCTACTCTCCGGTCCCCGCGCCCCAATAAAGATCGACCGCATCTCCTTCAGCTCTCCGCGAATCCCCGGTCCGCGTACCACGACCTCCAGCGTATGTCTCCCCGCCGCGCCGGCGATCTCTTCCAGCGGCATCTGCGCAAAAGCCACATACCCGGAGCCGGAGTCGAGCGTGAAGGGAATCTCCCGTTGCGTTTCCACCGCGCCGGACGCGGACTGCAGCCGATACGTCGCTCGCCACTGCCCGGGATCCCGCCGGCCGAGCTTATCGTCGGGATAGATGCGTACAAACGCCAGCAGCCGATCGCTCGGCAGCAGGCTGTCCGTAGCGTCCAGCTTGATCCGGCAATGCATTGCCCGCATCGGATCGATCACCGGATGCGGTCCCTCCGGCCCCGTTCCGGGTGCGGGCCGCCGCTGCAACCCGCTGGCCGAGGGACCCGTTTCGCAGCTCCTGCCAAAGACCAGACTGCTCATCGCAAGCGCACTCGCATGCGGGAACTCGACATCGATCTTTTCTTCCGCCGCCGCCAGAATCGTGCCCCTCCCGTCGTACACACCGGTGCGCCAGATATATTCCCCGGGCTCCAGCTGGCCGTCGTGCTCCCAGGCGAAGCTGCGACCGTCCCAATGTGCCGTCATTTCCCGCTGCAGCAGCACGGTCGAGAAGTTCGCATCTTCCACGGAATCCACAATTTGAATTTCGGCGGGCGCCGGCCCAGCGCCGGTCCACGCCACCGCGCCGCCCATCGGCAAATCCGGCTTCAGTCCTTCGTGGACGGGAAAATGATCGACATGCTGGAAGATTCTGAACTCCGGCGATCGCACATGCCCGGCGGTCGCCTCGCGCAGCAGCAAGGCCAGCCTGCGCCCGGTGCCGGCCTCCGCCGAACCCGGCTCCACTCCTATGGGAACAACATCCAGAATATTCAGGCGCAGAGGGCGCCGTGCCAGCTGCACACTTACGTCGGGGGCTCCCCGGTCCCGGTCCTCCGCGGTCAGATCGAAGTCCAGCAGGTAATTGCCCGTCACCTCGCGATTCATCTGCGCCGCCAGCTTATCGAGCGAATTAGCGAAGCCGCCCTGGGTGTCCTCGCCGGCCTGCATCATTTGTGAGGTGCGATAGGCAAAGTAGTTGAGTTGCGCCATCTGCCTCGGGCTCACCTGGGCGTGGTACGAAGGAACCGTTCCCCACGTGGCAGCTGTGTCGGCCGCCTCGCCGCCGGGAATCACAACGCCGGGCCCCGACACATCATCGACGAAGATGTGGCCGCCGACGAATCCGGCTGCCGACATCAGCGCCTCAGGACCATCCTGCGCCATCGAAGGATCGTTCAATCCAAACGACCAGTCGGCGGACGGATTCATCGCCAAAATCAGCTTCGGTCCGGCATACCGCTGCATTAGCCCAATCGTTTCGTCCGCCTGGGTCAGCCAGCCGCTTTCCATGCGGATGTTGCCCGGCATGCCGTCCCCCGCATACTCAAACGGCTCCTTTGTGCGATCGATCTCATTCAGCCTTGCCAGCAGCGCCGAGCGCGAATCGGTAAAGGGGGCAAACTTCCCATTCGCGTCGAACGTGCCCACTTTCCAGGAAAGTTGCTCCTTCGCCTGCCGCGAGAAGTACCGGATCGCCTGCTCGGCGCCCATGTGATGCACCAGCGGCTGATTGGGCGGAAATACCAGCAGCACGATGGGTGGAACCGTGGGCGCGCCCGCAATCGGAACATGGAGTCGAAACGCTCGTCGCGTCCCATTCACGATCAGCGCGAAATCGTCAGGCCGCAGGTCGCCCGCCGTGTTGCCTTTCTTATCGACGACTCTGACCGTGACGGTTGCCTGCGTCGCCCCCGCAAATCCATCGCGCCGCAGCAGATCCAGTTCCCGATAGGTCGAACGCTCCGCCGCGCTCGGGGCTGCCGGGTGGTAGACGGTGGACGGCCGCAGCGGCATCGCATTTTGCGGCCCTGACGCATTCTGCGCCCGCGCAGAGGCGCCGCCGAAAATCAGCGTCGCCATGAGACCCGCGGACAGCACCGCCTCTGGAATAAATAGCCTCATCCTCTGAGCCCACCGGGCATCCGTCGGAAACCAGCTTACTCTCCCAGTCAGCGCATCCGCAGCGACACAAGCAGAACCAGCCAGCCCGTTCAGCAGCGCGCCCACCGTCGGTAACCGGTAACCCGCAACCTGTAACCTGCAACCTGTCCGCTGCACCCTGCCTCACCCCGGTCCCAGCAATCCCTTCAACACGCTGCCCGCGCCCTTCTTCTGTCCCGGCTTGTTGCCCGGCAGACCGCCCTTCATCATCTTCGTCAGGTCGGCGCGGATCACCGGATTCGCGGTCGTCCCCGTAATCGTCAGCGGCACGCCGCTGCTCACCGCAGAATGCAGCAGGCCGCCGGCAATCCCGCCCAGCGCCGAGGCCGCCGCGCTCGCCATCGTCGCCACGCCGCCCTTCATTGTCGCCACCAGCTGGAAATTCAGCGCGCCCGCCGCCGTCACGGTTCCCTGGCCGGTCGCCGATCCAATCGCCGGCACATCGGCAACGATATTCGTCAGCGTGGTCTGCGGCACCGTCGAATCCACATCCGCCTGCAGCGTCTGAATCGCCGTCGCATTCCCGGAAGTCCCTGGAACGTTCAGCCCCGCGACTTTCTGCGCCAGGTTGAAGCCCTCCAGGTCCGTGTTCGCCACCTGCACCGGGCCCTTGATCTCCGGAGCCTTCGCCGTTCCCGTAATCGCCAGCTGCGCGGTCAGGGTCCCGCCCTTCAGCTGCGAGCCGCTCGGCAGCCGAATCCCGATGGCCGGCAGCAGATTCTCCACCGCGTCCACCGGCAGATTGGGAGCCGCTACCTGCAGATTCAGCACCGTCTCTTCGGCCGCCGTCTGGAACGTCCCCGTCATGTGCGCGGCCGCCGGACCCGCATGCACCGCGATGTCCTTCACCGTCCCGGTTTGGCTCTGCAGGTCGTAGCTGACCGCATAATCGACGTCCACCGGCTGCGCCGCCGGCGTCCCGCCCCGCGACAACAGCAGATGCGTCGCCGTAATCTTCCCCGTGCTCGTCAGCGTGCCTCCATTGGACTGCATCTGGGCCGTCACGTCGGCCACCGTGCCCACGCCCTCACTCGCCGGCAGCACGCCCGAAGCCACAGGATCGAAATCCTCGACCGTCAGACTCGCCTGCAATGGCGTTGCCTCGGCGTTCTGCTGGTTCACCGGCCCCGCGGTTCCCCTGAGCGACACCGTGCCCTTCCCCGGCAGCTTTGCCGACACCGTGAAGGGCATCGCCTTCGTCACGCCCACGTTCTCGACCATCACATCTACGTCGCTGTAGGTGAAGGGCTTGCCCGTCGCCGGCACCGACGACACCACCACGCTCCCGTTGCTGATCTCAAACTTCCCCACCGTCACCTGCGGCGCACCGCTCCCACCCGCGCCGCCGTTCGCCCCGCTGCCCGGTCCGGCGCCACGCGCCAGGCTCGAGAAATTCCAGGTCCCGTTCTTCCCCGAGATCAGCTGCACCTCCGGGCTCTGGGCCACGAACTTCGTCACCTGCATCTGGTGATGGAATAAAAAAGCTCCCACGTTGACCCCGATCCGCAGCGACTTCGCCTCGAAAAACGGGCTCGCGCCGAACGCAGGATCGTCCGCCACCGCCACGTTCTTCGCCACCAGGCTCCCCGACCATAACGAGAAGCTCAGGTGCCCCAGCGTCACCTTCCGTCCCAGCGCGCCGGACATCTGGCTTTCCAGCTCCGGCCGAAACGCATCCGCATTCACAAACAGCGGCACCACCAGCACCGCCGCCGCCAGCAGGACGACCACCGCCAGCACAACCCGAACCCAGCGCTTTCTCATCGTTCCCCCCTCCGCAACCCCTGTTGGATGCATGCTCTGTCCCGGCTCCGCGAACCCTGACGGCCACCTGGGTCATCAATTTTCACGCCCTTTAGCCTCTTTTCCTTTCTTTTCCTGTTTTAATCAAAAAGAAATCTACAACGCTGCAGTTCCTGAGTCGTCGCCCTCCCTTGGTTCGACTCCTGAATACAAGGACGGTCGATTTGCGTTTGGTGGTCCCCTTTCTCCTCCTGGCTTTTTTCTCCGCGGCTCATGCCCAGCAGAGCGGCACGGCTTCGCCCGCCGTCCAGTCGTCCTCAACCGGAGTCCCTGCCCAGTCCGGACCGAAGCCCGCTCCGCGCCCCATGCCCCTCGACGCGGCCGGTCACCCCATCCCCCTCGAACGCCAGCAGCCGAAGCGCATCCTCGGCTTCATGCCGAATTTCCGCACCGTCTCCGGCGGCTCCACGCCTCATCCTCCGGGGTGGAAATACAACTTCACCGTCGCCACCCACCAGGCCACCGACTACTCCTCGTTCATCTTCCTCGGGCTCACGTCCCTGACCGCCGAAGGCCTGAACCAGCACCCCGGCCTCGGCAAAGGGGCCGACGGGTTCTACGCCTACACCTGGCGCGGCTTCCTCGACAAGAGCGACAACACCTACCTCTCCGCCTTTCTGCTCTCCAGCCTTCTCCACGAAGACACCCGTTACTACGCGCTCGGCGCCGGCCACAGTTTCGTGGCCCGCACCCTTTATGTCATCGACCGCCAGGCCATCGCCCGCACCTACGGCGGACGGTCCACCCCCAACATCGCCGGTCTTGGCGCCAAGGCCGCCACCCAATACGTCTCCCGCTATTACTACCCGTCCAGCGCCGCCACCTTCGGGGTCCTCGCCACCAAGTTCGGCTACTCCGTCATGCGCGACGTTATGTTCTCCTCCATCCGGGAGTTCTATCCCGATATCGCCGCTCACTACGTCCGCAAGCACCGGCAGAAGGTCGACCGGCTCGCCGCGCAGGACGCGGCCTCCTCCCGTTCCAGCCACCCCTCGAATTCCCCCGCACACTAGCATCGGCCGCCCGATTCCCCTTTTGTGGCAGAACGGCCGCCCCCGCTTCCAGCCTGGTTTGCTATACTGGAGCCACGCTCAGTTGTTTGGTCGTGAGCCGTTCTCGCCTTCATCCGCAAGATCGTCCTCCCGTAATCCTTCCAGCCCTCTCAGCGTGATGGCCCCAGATTGATGTCACAGTGTGTGACCGGGCCAGGCTGCCGCGCTCTGCGACTCATGCAAAAGCGCATCTCAGCCGAAACGTAGAGTGTGGGTCGAATCGCGACCGGCGCTTCGTATGCGCCCCCCGGATCTCCCTGCATAGAAATCCAATTTCCCCGCGCGTTGCTTAAAACGCCCAGGGAAGAAAGCATCTCCGGCCGCCCGCGTCCTGACCGACGCCGGATCCCTGGATGAACGCAGCGATCACAGCGATCGCTCCCCAGAGGGATTCAAAGCGAGCCCGAGTACAGGAACCAATCTTGAACACCTTTTCTGAAATCCCCCTTTCGGCCGCGCTGCAGCAGCAGATTGCCGCCGCCAACTTTGTCACGCCCACCCCGGTCCAGGCCCAGGCCATTCCGCCCGCGCTCGATGGCCACGATGTCCTCGCCACCGCGCAAACCGGCACCGGCAAGACCCTCAGCTTCCTGATCCCTCTGATCGAGCGCATGCCTCCGGCCGGCTCAAAGACCACGAAGGGCGCCTGCGCCCTCGTGCTCCTGCCCACGCGTGAACTCGCCATGCAGGTCCTCGAAGCGTACCGCCACCTCACCCGCAGCCAGGGTACGGCGGCGCTCGTTTGCGGCGGCCTGAATGAAGGCCCGCAGCTCGACGCCATCCGTCGTGGCGCGCGCCTGATCGTCGCCACCCCCGGCCGCCTCGAGGATTATCTGCAGCGCAAGCTCATCAACCTCAGCGGCATCCGCATGCTCGTCCTCGACGAAGTGGACCGCATGCTCGACATGGGCTTCAAGCCCTCCATCCGCCGCATCGTGGCCGCCATTCCCGCCGAGCGCCAGACCCTCTGCTACTCCGCGACCCTCAGCAATGAGATCCGCGAAGTCTCGCGCGATTACCTCCGCAACCCGGTTCGCATCGAGATCGGCTCCGTCCTCAAGCCGTCGCCCAACGTCGAGCTGCAGACCTTCGAAGTCGCGACCGACAAGAAGCAGGAGCTCCTCGAGCATCTGCTGGGTTCCCAGGAAGGCAGCTTCCTCGTCTTCGTGCGCACCAAGCATGGAGCCGACCGCGTCGCCCGTCGCCTGAAACGCGCCGGACACGAGGCCATCCAGATCCACGGCGACCGCTCCCAGTCCCAGCGCAACGCTGCCCTGCGCAGCTTTGCCCAGGGACACCACCGGGTTCTCGTCGCCACGGACGTCGCCGCGCGCGGCATCGATGTCGCCGACGTCGCCCACGTGGTCAACTACGACATGCCCAAAGAAGCCGAGGACTACGTCCACCGCGTCGGCCGCACCGGACGCGCCTCCGCCCGCGGCATGGCCTCCACCTTTGCCGCTCCGGACGAGACGCACGAGCTGCACAAAATCGAGCGCAAGCTCGCCATCAAGCCGCGCATGTTCCGCGTCCGCAGCAAAACCGCGGCGCACGCAACGGCGTAATTCAAATAGCGATTGTCATTCCGAGCGAAGTGCCGGGAACCATCTTTCCAGCGATGAAGGATGCTTCCCGGCGCGCAGCCGAGAAACCCCTTAGCGAAGCGAGCCGACGGCATCGCTGACATTCTCACCGCGCAGGGATTCGGTTGCTCCCACCCCAGGGCCTCCGCGGACTCTCTGCCCTCTGTGGTGAAAGTGTCTCTGACTCCCTAATATCCCCGCCGCAAATTTCCCCGCAGCGTCAGCGACCCATCCTCATTGCATCGCTCCCGGCAGGCCCACCGCACCGGCACGCGCATCCCCTTCACCTGAATCGCTGCTCTTAGCTGCAGACCCTGCCACTCGGTTCCCGCGGGCAGCACCAGCTGCGCCTGCCGAATCTTCCCCGGCAGCGGATACCCCGCGTCCAGCCCGCCCTCCGCCAGCACGGTCCCGTCCGCGCGCGCCACCGCCAGCCGCAGCACCCCGGGAACCCCGGCGATGCCGTCATTGGCCAGCCCCACAATCAGACCGCACCGCGGCCCGTCGCTGTAGCTCCACACAAACGATGGACGCACCCGATACCCCACCCGCCGCGCGATCCGCGCAAACGTCTCCGGGTAGGCCTCCTGATACCGCCGCAGATTCCACGCCCCAATCGCATGGAAATTCCACAGCGAAAAGTAGCTCACCCCTACGTCCATCACATGCTGCATCAGGTTTTCCGCCGGAGCCACGCCGTCCTCATCCCGCGCCGCCGGAGCCTTCGCCGGCAGTCCCTGCTCCAGCACCGCCGCCGCCCACGCCGGACGATTGCTCAACGCCTCGATCTGTTCGTTCTCAATAAAGATGGTGTCCGACCGCATCCACTGGTGCCCGCGCACGCTCCGATCCAGCAGCTCCGAGTTCCCTACGCGGCTGAAGTCCGGCTGCGTATTCGTCACCAGCGGCGTCTTTCTGAACGCCGCCATCTGCACCTCGAGCATCCGCACCCACGTCCGCTCCGCCGTCGCGTCATCCGGGAAGGGATTGTTGGCAAACGGCCAGGTGTGCCCCTCGCCCCAGAACCCGTACATGAACGTGTCCATAAACTCCACGTCGGGATGGCCGTCGAACTCCGTTGCCAGGGCCTCCACCAGCCCGCGAAACGCATCCTGAAACGCCGGCGCATCGTACCGCGGCTGCGCCTTCGACCAGGGATTGTCGAGATAGCGCTGCGCCTCCTTCTGCTCGGAAGCGTCCTTCAGCACCGACGGCACAAAAGGAACCGTGTCGAGCACAAAATCCGGCAGCGCCGGCCCGTGTGTGTAGTCGGGGGCGCACATCTGCACCCGAAACGCCACCCGCTTCCCGCGCGACTTCGCCAGCGCAAACACCTGCTGCAGATACTCCGGCAGCACCAGCTTCCCTTTGCGCGGCTGCACCTCCCGCCATGTGGGACGCACGTACAGCTTCTCCCCCAGGGGAAACGCCACCAGATCCTCAATGGCTTTTTCAACGGCGGCCGCGCCCTGCGCGTTGACCGACCGCCCGTCCGGAGTCTGAATCTCCTCCGTCCCTTTGTCCGCCGTGATGTAGGTGATGAGCCCCTTGCCGTAGTTGGGCACCACGTCGTCCGAGGGCATGGTCGTCATGACGACGTCGTCGCCCGGGATCACCGCATCCGGCGGATACTGCGGAAACGGCCCCTGATTCAGCCGATCCGGAACCGTCGGCCCGAGGCCAAAGTCGTACTTGCCCCAGTTGTGGGCCGGAACTATGCCCTCAGCCCATGCGTTGGTCCCGGACCACTCCAGACCGCCCACCAAGCCAGCCGCGCCTGCCCCAGCCAGCCCCGCTCCACCCTGAAGAAACGCCCGACGCCGCATCGCATACCCTTTCCTAACGACGCAGCCATCGTAATCAGTCGAAACCGTTCAACGCAATTCGAAAGATAGAGGTCGGACTGGGATCGTCTTCCCCACCTACATTAGGTACGAGTAGGCGTACGCCCTTCCGTCTGCTGCAATCATCGAAAAGCAGCTCAACCCTCTCGCTCCATGAGCGACGGGATGGGACACCCGCCGACAGCACAGTTCCACTCCGTCGGGACAGCGTACACTGGCCTCCGTGATCGTCTGGTTTCTCGCGAAGCACACTTATATTTTCTCTCTGATCGTGCTGGCTTTCTTTCTCCCCTTCACCCTGGCGCCAGCCCACGCGCAACAGCGCCCGGCGCATCGTCTTCTCGGCGCTTATTTCGAGGAGTGGGACGGGCGCTACTCCGGCTACACCATGGCCGATCTGGAAAAGAGCGGCGTGGCGGCGCAACTGGACTATCTCATTTACGCCTTTGGCAACGTCACGCCGGGGACCTCGCCCGTCTGCGCGATTGCCGACCCCGAGGCGGCGTGGCAGAACACCTCGATCGTCGGCGTTGACGGAAAGCCCTTTCCCGGCCCGGTGTACGGCAACTTCGCCGGCATGCTGCAACTGAAGCGGCTGCACCCGCAGCTGCGAACGCTCATCTCGCTGGGCGGCCAGGCGGGCGACGTTTCAGGGTTCACCGCGGCAGCGGCATCGCCGGTCCAGCGCCGCGCCCTGGTCACGTCGTGCATCGATCTCTTCATCAAGGGACATCTTGCCTCAGGCGTCGAGACTCCCGCTCTTTTCGATGGTTTCAATGTCGACTGGGAGTTCCCGCTGCACGCCGACCGCGATCATTTCACCGCGCTGCTGCATGAGTTCCGCACGCAGCTGGACGCTCTGGGCCGCAAGACCGGCCGTCATTACATCCTGACCTTCGATTCTCCATCGAACCCGCAAAAGTACGCCAACATCGATCTGAAGGCCGCCGCCCGAGAAGTCGACTTTCTCACCATCGACGGTTACGATTACGCGGCGCCCGCGGAAAAGCTCACCGAAGCCAGCTCCGCGCTCTACGACAGCCCCGCCGACCCCCTCCGCCACGACGCGCGATCGATCGACGACACCGTGAAGGCTTACCTGAAGGCAGGCGTGCCTCCCGACAAATACACCATGGGAATGCCGCTTTACGGAGTGGGTTGGAGCGGTGTCTCGGCAGCGAATCACGGCCTCTATCAGACCGCCGCCGGCCCGGCTCCGGTCATGCTGGCCAATGGCGCCGGCGTGTGTCCGACGCAGAGCAAGATTCACCCCGCACCGGGCTGCGACACCATCCTGACGCCCGGATTTGCGACCGATATGACCCTGGCCCAGCTCCTGCGCCGCCCCGATGCGCGCCCCTGGTATGACGCCAAACGTGTGGAAGACACTCTCTATCTGCCGGCCAGCCATACTTTCTATAGCTTCGATAACCTGCGTTCCATCGCCACAAAAACGGCTTACATCCGCCGGCACCATTTGCGGGGCGCCTATGTCTGGGCCGTGAACGACGACGGTCCCGCCGCCCTCCAGATTAAAGCCCTGGCCGCGGGACTAAGGTAAGCAATCCCTCGCCGAGCCCGGACAAGTTTTGCGGGTGGGACTTCCTATGCGGGACCACAGGAACCCGATGCTGGTTTGGGCGCCAGGGCGGACCGCCGGTCCGACTCCAAACTCTTTTCTGCTCTAAACTTCGTAGCCGCCGGGGTTCGTTGCAAAAAACCGCAGCTGCGCCTGCAACCGGTCCAGCTTGTCCTGCAGCAGCCACGCCTCCTGGCGCGACATCTCCACCATGGCGCGGCGCCCCAGAATCCCCTTGTAGGTCGCCTCGGCCTTCTGCACCAGGCTTGCAACACTCTCCGGAGGATCGCGGCGGGTCAGCCCCTCCAGCATTTGGGTCGCCATCACTGCCTCGGCCAGCAGCGCCTCATAAGTCACGCGCCGCAAATCGCCATAAGGATCGGGCATCAAACAATACTCCGTCGCCATCCAGCCCCCCGTGGGTCCGTGTGCATTGACTCGCCGTTGCGGCCGATGATTCGGACTTTGATAGTCCGAGTTTGCCAGCCCCCGCCAAAGTCGTCGGTGATTGATATCACCCACTGGCCGTCCCCCAGGACGGCAAGTCCTGTCCTTCCGGTACCCTTGTATTCATGAAAGTGGCTCTCCTCGGATTCGGGACGGTGGGCAGCTCCGTCGCCCGCATCCTCTGCGATCTCCAGCCCGACAGCCTTGAACTGGCCGTGATCTTCAACCGGGGCATCGCCCGCAAAAAGGTCGACTGGGTTCCCTCCTCCGTCTTATGGACCGAGGATTTTGAGGACGTTCTCCGCTCCGACGCCGACGTTATCGTGGAGCTGGCCGGCGGACTCGAACCTGCCGGAACCTGGGTGCGCCGCGCTCTGGAAGCGGGCAAATCCGCCGTCACCGGCAACAAAAAGCTCATCGCCCACCATGGCGTCGAACTCGACCGTCTCGCCCGCGCCAGGGGTGGCCAACTCATGTACGGAGCCGCGGTCGCCGGAGGCATTCCGGTGATCCCCGGCCTTACCCAGGGGTTTGCCGGCGACCGCATCACCCGCATCGAAGGCATCCTCAACGGCACCTGCAACTACATTCTCAGCCGCATGGAACAAGGCGCCGCCTTCGCCGAGGTGCTGAAAGACGCGCAGCACCTCGGCTACGCGGAAGCCGATCCCAGCGAGGACGTCGACGGCTACGACGCCCGCGCGAAGCTGGTCATTCTCTCCCGCATCGCTCTCCGCGCCGGGCTGGATGTCGACTCGGTCGCCTGCCGCTCCATCACCGAAATCGATGCCATCGACCTCACCTATGCGCGCGATCTCGGCTGCACCATCCGCCAGATCTCCAAAGCCGAGCTGCGTCCGGACGGTGTGGCCGCGGCCGTTGGACCGATGCTCGTCCCGCTGCCCTCGCCGCTGGCCTGGTCGCGCGGCACCGAGAACATGGTCCTCATCTCCGGCCAATACGGGGGCGACGTGGTCTTCTCCGGACACGGCGCCGGCGGCAATCCCACAGCGGTTGCCGTCGTCTCCGACCTCATCTCGCTCGCGCACGGTTCGCGCCCCGTCGATCTGCCCAGCCGCGCCACCAGCCTCAGCGGCGAATTCGAGCTGCGCCACTACATCCGCTTCATCGTTGAGGATCGCCCCGGCATCGTCGCCGAGCTCGCGGGCGCGCTGGCCGCCGAGAAGATCAATATCGACGCTCTCTTCCAGCGGCCCGGCTTCCAGAAAGGCAGCCTGCCCTTCGTTGTCACCGTCGAGCCCTGCGCCGCCTCCGCGCTGCGCCGCGCTCTGGACCGCATCGCGCACGCGGCCTGGCTCACGCAGCCGCCGCTCGATATGCCCATGCTGGGTGAATAATGCTGGGTGCATAAGGAATCGATGTTCGCTCTCGTCATCGCGGCTATCACCACGCTGCTCACCCTCGCCGGTCTCGGCTACTATCTCCTCGCGCTCTGGAGCGCCCGCAGCTTTCTGCGGCGGCGGCCGTTCCCGGCAGGATTCACGCCGCCGGTCAGCATCCTCAAGCCGCTCCACGGCACCGCGCCCGGCCTGCTGGAAGCCTTCGCCACCCACTGCCGCCAGAACTATCCAGCCGATTACGAAATCCTCTTCGGCGTCTCCTCGCTGGAGGACTCCGCGGTTCCGCTCGTTCAGCAACTCCAGGCCGACTTCCCCGAGCGCAGCATTCGCCTGATCCCTACGCCCGAGGTCCTCGGCCCCAACGGCAAGGCCAGCAACGTTGCGCAGATGGTGCCGCATGCACGCTACGAACACCTGGTCATCGACGACGCCGACATCCACGTGGGCCCGCATTATCTGTCACGCATCCTCGCGCCCTTCACACCTGTCGAAGGAAAGCCGCCCACCGGCCTGGTCACCGCCCTTTATAGTGGGCGCGCGCACGGCACGCTGGGCTCAAAACTCGAAGCGCTGGGCATTGCCACCGATTTCGCCGTGGGTGTGCTCACCGCGCTGTTCATCGACCGGCGCCTGCGCTTCGGGCTCGGTTCCACCCTGGCCGTTACCCGCGCGGCCCTCGAGGCGATCGGCGGACTCGCACCGGTATCCGCATACCTGGCCGACGACTATCAACTGGGCGCGCGCATCGCGAACGCCGGATTCCGCGTGGAACTCGCCAGTGAGATCGTCGCGACGGAGGTCCCGGCCTGGAGCTTCTCCGGTTTCTGGCAGCATCAGATGCGCTGGGCGCGCGGCATGCGCGACTCCCGACGCGCCGGCTATCTGGGGCTGGCTTTTTCCTATGGACTCGCCTGGGCCTTCATGAATCTCATCGCCACCGGCTTCAGCGTGACGGCCTTCGCTCTTTTCAGCCTGACGCTGCTCGTTCGCGTCTCGCTGGCGCTGGGCGTGGGCGTGGGAATCCTCGGGGACCGGCAGGTTCTCCGCGATCTCTGGCTCATCCTGCCGCGGGACCTCGTCGCCCTCGCGCTCTGGGCGTGGAGCTACGCCGGCAACACCGTCGCCTGGGGCGGCGAGCAGCTGGTGCTGCGCAAGGGGAAGATTGTCTCGAGTGCTGTGGCGGAGCCTCCGCAGCTCTCAGCGGCCGCTCCGGAGAAAAGACTCGGCTCTCAGTGACCCGGGGGCGGCACGTATTCCTTCGGCAGCGCGGCGCCCTCGCCAAAGAAAAACTGATCCATCTGCTCCACCAGGAATTCCTGCGCCTGGGGCGTCCACGGCTGCAGGCGATACTCGTTCAGCAGCATTTTCTGCCGCTCGATCCACTCCTGCCACGCCTTCTTTGAAACGTTGTTGTAGACCTTGTTCCCAAAGTCGCTGTCGAAAGGCGGCTCGTCGAGTCCTTCCATCTCCTGCTTATAGCGTGCGCAAAATACCATGTGCGGCATATTTATCGGTCTCTCCCGGATATTGTACCGGCTGGTTCCCCTGCGCCGGATCCCGCCTCCCCAGGCAACCCATGGATTGCCCGGCGATTCGCATCATACAAAGTAAGGGCGCCGGCGGCGAACCGCTGGCGAATTCCTCCCGACTGACGGTATAAAGAATCTCTGCCTATGTTCATCGTGTGTAATGCTTCGACCCCAGGCGTGAAAGCTGTTCAATGAAAAGAAAGCTCGGGATCTGCTGCTCCTTTCCCCTCCTCTTCTCCATCGCACTGCTGGCCATTCCCCGTCCCGCGCGGGCCCAGTCGGCCGAGGAGATCGTGCGCAAAGTCGTCGGCAACGAGCTCTGGGCCGACTCCCACGACCACACCCGCTGGATGTATCGCGACGCCTACCAGTCTCCGGACAAGGATCTGGTGAAGATGGTCATCGAAACGCCTCAGGGCAACCTCTCGATGGTCACCGAAGATCACGGCCGCCCCCCCGGAGCCCAGGAACATCAGGCCGACCTGGATCGCATCCAGCGAATGCTCAGCGATTCCTCCTTCCGCGCGCTGCAGAAGAAAAACGCGCAGCACGATGGGCAGCAGGCGCGCCAAATGCTGACATTGTTGCCCGACGCCTTTGTCTGGACCATCGTCAATCGCGACGCCGACAGTGTGACGTTGTCTTTTCACCCCAACCCGAGCTTCTCCCCCGGCAGTATGAGTGCGAAGGTGCTCGCTGCCATGTCGGGAACGATGGTGGTGAATGAAAAAGCGATGCGCCTGAAGGCTCTGCGCGGCCGCCTCGACCAGCCCGTGGAGTTCGCCTGGGGGTTACTCGGCCATCTGGATGCCGGCGGCACATTCAGCATCGAGCGCGCCGAGGTTGGCGACGGCAGCTGGCAGATTACCGGCATGCACGTCCACATCTCCGGCCACGCGCTCTTTTTCAAAACCATCGGCGATCAGGAAGACGAAGTCACCAGCGACTACCATCATGTTCCTGACGATGTGACCCTCGACAAAGCCGCCGAGATGCTGCGGAATGGCGAAATCGCCCGCATCCTCGGCGTGGGCAACCACGCCGGCGTATAAGTCACCGCGCCGTCACGCGCCTCAGTGCACGTGCAGCCGCCACGCCGTGTAGCTCGCAATCTCGTGGGCCAGGCGCTGCACCCGCTCCACCCACGGGATGCTGCGGCCCACCGGACGCGGTGACGTGTAGACCTCCAGCCCGTCGTGCTCGCAAATCGCGTGAATTCGAAAAAGGTGCGTCCCGTCGCTCACCACGTCAATGGTGCGGAATCTGTTTTTGCGGGCGATGACCGCCAGGCGCTCGGCGGATTGCTCGGTATTGTCGCTTTGCGTCTCCGCGATGATCGCCTCTTCCGGCACGCCTTGCGCGATCAGGTAATCGTGCCCCACGCCGCCTTCCGAATGGCGGTCTGCGGGGTCGCCGCCTCCCAGCGTGATGATCATCGGCGCCAGCCCGCGCTGATAGAGATCCAGCGCATGTGCCAGCCGCGCGCGCAACACCGGCGAAGGACGCCCGTCATACTCCGCGGCGCCGAATACCGCGATTGCGTCCGCCGGTCGCGCCTCGTCGCGATGGGCATATGCCTGGATGCGCCCATCCACCCACAGAACCCACAAAACAGCGCCGGCCACCAGCACGCCCGCCGTCGAAAGCCACAGCCGCCGGCGCGATCCGGCAGCCGACCCTAACGGGAACGTTCGAGCCATCCGCAAATTGTCGTCCGGAAGAATCATCGTGACTGCAGCGCGAGCGCGATGGCGTGCGTCGGGATCGCTCCTTCCCGCAGAATTTGCCAGGTCCCGTCCGGCCCGGAAAGATCCACGATGGTCGTGGCGAGGCTGCGTCCGGTCGGGCCGCCGTCCACAATCACCGGAATCCGGTCTCCAATCTGGTCCCGCACGCAGGCCGCATAGGTGCACTCCGGCAAACCCGCCAGGTTGGCCGCGGTCGCGGTAATCGGCAGGCCCAGCGCGGACACCACCGCTCGCGGAATGGCCGCGTCGGGGATCCGCAGCGCCACGTTCCCGGTATTCGCCGTGCTGCGCAGCGGCAGCCGCGAACTGGCCTTCACAATCACCGTCAGCGGCCCCGGCCAAAAGCGCTCCGCCAGCAGATCGAAGCACGAGCTGATCTCCCGCACCAGCTGGTAGGCCTGCGCCAGGTTCGCGATCAGCAGCGAGAGCGGCTTGTGCTTCAGCCGCGACTTGATCTCATAGATCTTCTCCACCGCATGCAGGTTCACCGGGTCCACGGCCAACCCGTAGAACGTATCCGTGGGCATGCCAACGACCTTGCCGTCGCGGATGCAGGTCGCAATGTACTCGATCCGGTCCGGCTCGGGCTCGTCCGGATGCACGCGCAGAATCTCTGCAGCCAAGGCCTCTCCTGTCGAGGATATTCGCGTCGCACTTTGTATTGGATGAAACCGTGTGAGCCCATCAGGCTGGCAGGCGGGTTAGAATCCACCCATGCCGACGGCTTCCGAGCGCTCGCGCCTCATCAGCATTGTACAGAGTCGCCAGAACGCCCGGGTCCGGGAATTGCGCGCCGCCTTCTCGCGTTCCGGCCGCGATCCGGCCGAAGTCATCGCCCTCGAAGGCGAGCACCTTCTCGCGGAGGCCCTCCGCAGCGGCCTTTCCCTGCGCACCGTCTTTGTCCGGCACGATCCGCACCACCGCGAAGCGCGCCTCCGCCTGCTGGACCGCCTGCGCATTCCCGCCTCCGTTCCCATCGTGGAACTCACCCCGCCCGTCTTCGACAGCGCCGTCGAAACCGAATCGCCCCAGGGCATTGCCGCCCTTGCCGATCCGCCGCGTTTCTCTCTCAGCGATCTCTTCAGCCAGCCCGCGCCCCTGATCCTGATCACCGCCGGCCTCCAGGATCCCGGCAACTTCGGCACCCTGATCCGCTCCGCGGAAGCCTTCGGAGCCGGCGGCGTCCTGGCTCTTGCCGGAACCGTCTCGGTCTGGAACGCCAAGGTCCTCCGCGCCTCCGCCGGTTCCGCCTTCCGCGTCCCGGTCGTTGCGGAAAAACCGGCTCCGGCCTTTGCGGCTCTTGCGGAACGCAAAATCCCGGTCTATGCCGCGGTTCCCGGCTCCTCGGGAGCCGAAGCTCTGCCCTGTTCCCAGGTAGACTGGACCCGCCCCGCCGCCCTGCTCATCGGCAACGAAGGCAGCGGCCTCTCCCAGGACCTGGTGGAGCGCGCCGATCAACTGGTATCGATCCCGACGCCCGGCCCGGTGGAATCGCTGAATGCCGCCGTCGCCGCCAGCGTTCTTTTGTATGAGGCCGCGCGGCAGAGGGCGAACCCATGAGCCTCTTTCAACCCGCTCCCGATGCGAAAACCGTGCCCGTGGCCGCTCCGCTGGCTGAGCGCATGCGGCCCCGCACCCTCGACGAGTTCCTCGGGCAGGAGCATCTCCTCGGCCCCGGCAAGCCGCTGCGCGTCCAGATCGAGCGCGATGACGCCTCCTCGATGATCTTCTGGGGTCCCCCCGGCGTGGGCAAAACCACCTTGGCCAAAATCATCGCCGAAAGCACCAAAGCCACCTTTATCGAGTTCTCCGCCGTGCTCGCCGGCATTAAAGAGATCAAGCAGGTCATGGCCGACGCGGAGAAGGCCGCCTCCTGGGGCACCCGCACCATCCTCTTCATCGATGAAATTCACCGCTTCAACAAAGCGCAGCAGGACGCTTTTCTGCCCTGGGTCGAGCGCGGCTCCATCCGCCTCATCGGCGCCACGACGGAGAATCCCTCCTTTGAGATCAATTCCGCCCTGCTCTCCCGCTGCCGCGTCTACACGCTCCACCAGCTCACCGACGAGCAGATCCTCACCCTCCTGCAGCGCGCGCTCAGCGATCCCGAGCGCGGGCTAGGCGCCCAGCACCTGGCCGCCGGCGAAGGCGCGCTCGAGCTGCTCGCCGGTTACGCTTCCGGCGACGCCCGCAACGCGCTCAACGCGCTCGAAGTCGCCGCCAAACTCGCCACCGAGGCCGGCACCATCACGAAGTCCGTCGCCACCGAGGCCCTCCAGCAGCGGGTTCTCATGTACGACAAGCAGGGCGAGGAGCACTACAACCTCATCTCCGCCCTGCACAAATCCGTCCGCAACTCTGACGCCGATGCCGCCCTCTACTGGCTCGGCCGCATGATGAAGGCCGGTGAAGATCCGCTCTACATCGCCCGCCGCGTGGTCCGCATGGCGGTCGAGGACATCGGTCTGGCCGCGCCCGAAGCCCTCAACCTCTGTCTCTCGGCCCGCGATATGGTGGACTTCCTCGGCTCGCCCGAAGGCGATCTCGCCCTGGCCGAGGCCGTCGTCTATCTTGCGCTCGCGCCCAAATCGAACGCGGTCTACACCGCCTGGGGCCAGGTCATGGGCGATATTGAGAATGCCCGCCAGGAGCCGGTGCCGCTCCACCTGCGCAACGCGCCCACCCGCCTGATGAAAGAACTCGACTACGGCAAAGGCTACGAATACGCCCACGACGTCGAAGGCCACGTCGCCGACATGGAGTGTCTGCCCGAATCCCTCGCCGGCCGCCGCTACTACTTTCCCACCCAGGAGGGCCGTGAAAGACTCCTCGCTCAGCGCATGGACGAGATCCGCCGCATCCGCGCCTCGAAACGCCGCCACGACTAGACGCCGGCCCCTGGCCGGCCCCCGTGGAAGCGCCGACGTAAGGAGGAAGAATCGGTTCGATTCAGGACTCCGAACGCTATCCCAACCCGCCGCGGATCGCCCTAACCCCAGCGGGTCGCAGGGTTTTTCCGCGCCCTGTCCCCCGCACCCTGCACCCTCTTTCCATGTGCTATATTCCAAATGAGTTCCGATGATCTTTTCCCGTGAGTACGTTGGCTATTTGGCGCGCCACACCGTCAAGCACCTCATCGACGCCAAAATGATTCAGACCGCGAAACCGCCCGCCGTGCAGGAGCGCGTTTATACCGGCCTGCTCGACGAGCTGTCCCTCGAGGACCGCATCAACGACGAAGTCCGCGTCATCCTGGAAGCCTACCAGGACGAAATGCAGCGCACCGGCGCCAGCTATTCCGAGATGTTCAAAAAGGTGAAAACCGAGCTCGCGCGCAAATACAAGGCGGTTCTGTGAGAATCTCCCGCGACAAACTGAATAAGCTTGCTCACGTCGTGGCCGACACTCTCGCCGAAACTCCCGAGTGCGACTTCCTTGAGGATCGCAACACGATTCGCCAGGAAGCGCGCAAGGCGCTCGAACACCTGCTGCTCGAAGAGTTGCGCATCGACCAGGCGGCCCGCCAGAAGATCGAGTCCCAGCGCCGCATTATCCCTGAAGGCAGCCAGGAGTGGGACATCCTCTACCGCAAGTACTATAACGAAGAAGTCAAGAAGCTCGGCATCTGATCCGTAGCCTTTGACTTGCTACCGTTTTTGGTAGAACCAGCGTCTAACCCTATGAATTCATGAATCGGGACTCCCCGATTCCACGTTGTTTGGCCCCTTGCTTTCCCCCCGGCCGAATGGGCGATGCGTGTCGCTCCGCCGTTCTCCCCTCTAACTCTAAGAATAATAATTACTTAATAAAATCTTCAGCACCGCGCAGGTTACTTTTCAGTAACGGCATCAGGCGTGCAACGGCAATCCGTTGGTCACTCACTGCCGCACGCGGTCAGGACAGCGCCCACGCTCCTGCCGCTCGACAGCGATGATTCGAGCCCCTTTCGCGGACCGTTTTCGTGAAGCGTTCAGGCTCGCTTGCAACTTAGCCATCATCGGTTCCCGGGCCAGCACACCCACACAATGAATTGCCGTTTCGGAGGAATTTGAATGTCGCGGATTTTTTTTAGAAGA
Organism: Acidobacteriaceae bacterium; assembly: GCA_036269135.1. GTDB lineage: Bacteria > Acidobacteriota > Terriglobia > Terriglobales > Acidobacteriaceae > Palsa-343. The sequence continues at coordinate 106,474 of DATASQ010000052.1, read as the reverse complement.
GTGGCTCTTTCGCTCTCTTTCTTCGTCATGACCGTGCCTGCTTCTTTCTGGTTTGCCCCGCAGGTTTGCGCGCAAACAACCGTCTCGGGCGATATTGCCGGAACCATTACCGATCCGACCGGCGCCGTCATTCCCGGTGCGCATATCACCCTGACGAATACCGAAACCGGCGCCACTCGGACGGCCACTTCCGGCTCGGACGGTGTGTATCGCTTTGCCCTGCTGCCGCCGGACCAGTACACCGTCAATGCCGCCGCAACCGGGTTCCAGGCATCGGAAACCCACGTCACCGTGAACGTGGGCACGGGCACTGCCGCGAATCTGACCCTGCAGCTCGGGTCCAGCACCCAGACCATTCAGGTCACCACCACCGCGCCTCTCCTGCAGACGCAGAACGCCAATCTGACCACCACCTTCAGCACCGAGCAGATCCAGAACATGCCGAATCCCGGCAACGACATCACCTTCATGGGCCAGCTGGCGCCCGGCTCGGTGGTCAACAGCACCAACCAGGCCGCTAACGGCATGTTCGGCTACGGCAATTTCTCCAGCTTTGGCCTGCCCGCCACCTCGAACAACTTCACCGTGAACGGTACGGACGAAAACGATCCCTTCTTTAACGTCAATAATTCCGGAGCCACCAACCTTCTGCTCGGCAATAACGAAATCGCCGAGGACAGCGTCACCAGCAACGCGTACAGCGCGCAGTTCGGCGGACTGGGCGGAGCGCAGCTGAATGAGATCACCCGCTCCGGCACCAACCAGTTCCACGGCAACCTGGTCTACTGGTGGAACGGCCGCATTCTGAACGCCAACAGCTACTTCAACAACCAACAGAGCGTTCCGCGTCCCTTTGTGAACGACAACCAGTGGGCGGCCTCCATCGGCGGCCCCATTTTCAAGAACAAGCTCTTCTTCTTCCTCGATACCGAAGGCATCCGTTTCATCTTCCCCACCAGCAATCAGGTCTTCATCCCCAGCGCGTCCTATCAGACATCCGTCCTGGGTTCTGTCACGGCGAATAATCCTTCTGAGGTGCCCTACTATCAGCACCTCTTCTCCATCTACAACAATGCGCCCGGCGCTTCCGGAGCAATTCCATACGCCGAGAGCGGCGTCGTGGATCCCGATGTCAACACCTTCCGCTCCACGGCGTCGTCCGGCGCCAATGAATGGCTGCTCACCGGCCGCCTCGACTACAACATCGGCACCAACGATAAGGTTTTCGGCCGCTACAAGATGGATCGCGGCTTCCAGCCCTCCTACACCGATCCGCTGAATTCCGCCTTCGACCTGGTCAGCACCCAGCCCTCCTATGAAGGCCAGATGGTGGAGACCCACTCCTTCACGCCGAATATCGTGAACCAGTTCCTGATGTATGGCTCCTGGTACAGCGCGATTTTCGAACCGCCCAGTGTTTCCGCCGACGAGTCGCTCTTCTATGGCGGATTCCAGTTCCAGGATCAGGCTCTGACTCCCGGTGGGACAACGGATGTGTTCAATCAGATCAATCCCTACGGCTACTTCTTCAACGGCCGGAATATCACCCAGTACGGCGTGGAGGATGACCTCAGCCTCACCCATGGAGCCCACACCATTCGCGTCGGCTGGAACCTCAAGCGCGACGATGTCTCCGACTGGGATCCGCTCGAGTTGAATTACCCGGTCAATGTCGCCTTCGGACCCGGCGCCGCCGCGGCCGACGGAGCCCCCGGTCTCACCTTCAACAACGGCTACTCCTTCATCACCGAGCAGGATTTCCCCCTGACCACCCACTCTCCCATCGCCATGTACCAGATGGGAGCCTACCTCCAGGATGACTGGAGTGTCCGGCCGAACTTCAAGCTCGATTACGGCATCCGTTTCGAGCACAACTCCAATCCCATTTGCGTCACCGACTGCTTCTCTCGCCTGAGTGGCGATCCCTATCAGCTGGGCGCGGCCGGAGCCGCTACCGGCAATGCTGCCTCGGTTCCCTACAATTCCCTGATCACCGCCGGCCAGGCGCAGACCTTCAGTTCGTACCAGGCCGTTGCCGTGGAGCCGCGCGTCGGCTTTACCTTCTCGCCTCCGGGACAGAATGGCAACCTCGTGATCCGCGCCGGCTTTGGCCTCTTCTCCGACGTCTTTCCCGGCACGATTGCCGACTCGCTCCTCTTCAATCCTCCCAATGACGTCTCCTTCACCATCATTGGCGGTCTGCTCGATCCCTCCAATCCCGCCAGCGGCAGCGCCATCGCCGCCGACGATGCGAAAGCCTTCCGCGCCGGTTTTGCGAACGGCGGCAGCGCCACCACCATCGCGGCGGCAGCGCCCACCTTCGCGCCGATCAACTTCACCACCCCCGCCACCTCCATCCACTACCCGACCTACGAAGAATGGAGCCTGCAGGTCCAGCGCCAGTTCGGACGGACCACCGCGGTGACGCTCGGCTATGTCGGCAATCACGGATTTCACGAGCCGGTTCAGGAAAACAGCGCCAACGCATACGGTTTCCCGGGATTACCGGCCACCGCTCCTCTGCCTTCGTTCTCTCAGATCAACCTCATCACCAGCGAGGCCGACTCCAACTACAACGGCGGCACCGCCACCGTGCAGCACCGCGAGAAGTACGTCGATCTGACCTTCAGCTACACCTACTCGCACGCTCTGGATGAGATTTCCAATGGCGGTTTCCTGCCCTTCAACCCGGGTAATACTTACTATCCGGAAAATCCCTATAACCTCGCGCAGAACTACGGCAATGCCGACTATGACGTCCGCCACAATGTGACCGGGAACTACGTCATCCTGCTGCCCAGCTCCAGCCGCATGCACGCGCTCACCAGTCTGTGGCAACTCTCCGGCACGGTCTTCTTCCACACCGGTTTCCCCTACAGCGTGGTCGACACCAACACCTCCACCGGCCTCCAGAGCCAGAACTACTATGGCACCCTGTTCGCCGATCAGATCGCGCCGCAGGCTCGTCAGTGTTCGACCTCGGCGGTGCTGAATTTCACTTCCGGAACCGGCACCCCCTGCCTGAACGTGTCGAACTTCGCGTCGGCGACCGGTTTCGGTCAGGGTCGCCGCAACGCCTTCTTCGGACCGCATTACTTCGACACCGATTTCGCGATCCAGAAGGGCTTCGGCTTCTCCCACCATGAAGGCCGCAAATTCACTGTGGGCGCCCAGCTCTTCAACATCCTCAACCACCCGAATTTCGCTCAACCCGTCAGCGACATCAACAGCCCCCTGTTCGGCCTGATCGATGGCACCGTGAGCACGCCCACCAGCATCTTCGGCAGCGGCCTGGGCGGCGACGCCTCGCCCCGCATTGTCCAGATGAAAGGAACCTTCCAGTTCTAACCGGCTCGTCTTCCTCCAACTCAGCGGGCCCGATGACGATTGTCATCGGGCCCGCTGGCGTTCGCACCCACGGCGCAACCCCGCGAACTTCTTTCCGCGATCGGTGCACGTCTCCAGGACACACGCGTCCGCGCGACCCAGGCGGCCTTTAGATTTTTAGAGAAAAATCACTCGTCCGCCGGAAAGAATCGGACCGTTTTTCAGAAGGTGGGATTAGTGCACCGGGTGACCTGCTGCGCACGCACTGGCCCGTTACCGTTGCTTCCTTCCGGACCTGGCGGGGTTGGCGGGATTGCGTCGCGCAGGACCCGGCACACACCTGAGTCTATCATCGCAACCAGGTGGAAATCCCCGGCCCTGAACGAGGGACGGAGCCATGCCCGTGTCCTGCATTCTGAACGCTGCAGGCTACCCGCGATACCCTGCTTTTCTGCGACAATATTCCTTTACCGAGGAGACATCGGTTTGACCCTTACTGTTCGTCCGCATGTGCCCGCTCGTGCCAAAATCAGCGCTCTCGGAACCTGGACCCCGCCCCGCCTCCTCACCAATGCCGACCTGGAGAAAATGGTCGAGACCTCCGACGAATGGATCACCTCCCGCGTCGGCATTAAGCAGCGCCACATCGTCGAGCCCGGCATGGCCACCAGCCACATGGCCGTTGAAGCCGCGAAGCGCTGTCTCGCCGCGCGCGGCATCGATCCCACCGAGGTCGAAGTCATCATCGTCGGCACCGTCACCCCGGACATGCTCTTCCCCTCGACCGCCTGTCTGGTGCAGGACAAGCTCGGCGCCAAAGGCGCGTGGGGATTCGACCTCTCCGCCGCCTGCTCCGGCTTCGTCTACTCCCTGCAGATGGGCTGCAAGCTGGTCGAAAGCGGCGCGCAGAAAAAGGTCCTCGTCATCGGCGCCGACACGATGTCGTCCATCATCGATTACACCGACCGCGCGACCTGCGTCCTCTTTGGCGACGGCGCCGGCGCGGTCCTCATCGAGCCCGCCCAGGACGGCGAACTGGGCATGCTCGATTTCCATCACGAGATCGACGGCTCCGGCGCCTGCGCGCTCTATATGCCCGGCGGCGGCAGCCTGCATCCCTCCACGCACGACACCGTCGACAAGAAAATGCACTACGTCCATCAGGACGGCCAGGCGGTCTACAAATTCGCCGTGCGCAAGATGGTCGAAGCCACCACGACCGTCCTCGAGAGAAACGGCATCACCGGCGCCGACCTCGGCTGCTTTGTCGCCCACCAGGCCAATCGCCGCATCATCGCCTCCACAGCGGAGCGCCTCGGCATGCCCGAAGACAAGGTCATCATCAACATCGACCGCTTCGGCAACACCACCTGCGGCACGATCCCGCTGGCCCTCAACACCGCCGTCGAAGAGGGCAAGCTGAAGAAAGGCGATCTCGTTCTGATTGCGAGCGTCGGCGCCGGCTTCACCGTAGGATCAGCTCTCCTGCGCTGGGAGATTTAGCGTCGGCCCGCGAGCGGTTTTCGTAACCCCTTGCCGTCTATCCGGACCTCAGCTGGTCACTCCAGGCTCCCAGCGCCTGGCTGCGTTTCCTATGCCTTGCCTCTCGCTCCCACCACCACCAGCCCAATCCCGCCCACCAGCGCGATCGTGCTCAAAATCGGCGAAATCGGCACCGTCTTTGTCTGCTTGTGATGGATCTGCAGCGGTCCCATGTCCACGTCTTTCTTCTCATGGGTAAAGCTGATGCCGCCCGCGGCAAATCCAATAATCCCCAGTACGATCAGAAGAATTCCCACAATCGTCGCTGCTTTCATCGTTCCTCTTTCCCCAGCGTGAGTTGTCCGGCAAACCTTCCGCGTCTGCGGCAGGTTCAGCCGTGTGAGATGCAGGGAATCCCCACGCCGAAGCGCCGTCCATCAGGCAAACTCCCGCCCCCGCCGCGCATCGCACTCGTCCGTGCATCCGTCTCTCCACTGGACCGCCATTGCCCTGCGTCTGACGCTGACCGTGCTGGCCGGCGGTCTGCTTGGCGCGGACCGCAGCCGTAACGGCCATCCAGCGGGCCTGCGTACCGTCCTTCTGGTCACTCTCGCCGCCTCGGTGGCGATGATCCAGATGGACCTGCTTCTCCCGACCAGCGGCAAGAATCTCAGCTCGTTCGCCGTGATGGACGTGATGCGCCTGCCCCTCGGCATCCTCACCGGCGTGGGCTTCATCGGCGCCGGCGCCATCGTGCGCCGTGGCGACCTCGTTCTCGGCATCACCACGGCCGCCACGCTCTGGTTCGCCACCGTCGTCGGCCTCTGCCTCGGTGGCGGCCAGATCGTCCTCGGCTGCGTCTCCGCCCTGATTGGGTATGGCGTCCTCACCGCGCTCCGCGGCCTCGAAACCATCATCGAAAGGTATCAGCCGGCGACCTTAATCCTCGTCACCGGTGAAGAAGGCCCGACCCTCGACGAACTGCGCACCCGCCTCGAGGCCGCACGCATGCGCATCCGTTCCCTTTCCGTGGAACACTCCCCGGTGGACCACCGCCGGAGCCTCCGCTGCCACGTGCGCTGGCCCTCGCTCGGCGGCCCCGCGCACCCGCCGGCCATCCTTGACGAACTGGAGCGCCTCCCCGGCCTGATCCGCCTCGTCTGGCGCGCCACCGGCACCCGATCCACGTAGATTGTCGTCCCGACCGAACGCAGCGCAGTGGAGAGATCTGCTTTCCGCTACTCCCTATTCCCTATCTCCCTACTCCTTACTCCCATCCCTATCTCCCATCCCTACTCCCTACTCCCATCCCTATCTCCCATCCCTACTCCCACTCCCCCGTCCCCCCCGGAGCGGACGCGCCCTCTCATGCGTCTGTCAGGATGCCGCCCTGCGCGCAAACCGTTACCATGACTCTGAGGTCCTTGATGGTTTTCCGTACGTTGTCTCCGGGACGGTGGCTTGCCGTCGGCTGCGCCGCTCTGCTGGGTCTTACCGGTTGCAGCCAGTTCTTCCCCCCGCTCGGCAGCAGCGGAGGTGGCGGCAGCACGACCTCGGGCGACAGCCTCTACGTCGCCAACCTGGGCACGAATCCGCTCAGCGTCGCCGGCTTTTCCGTCGCCACCACCGGCGCCCTCAGCGGCATCTCCGGCTCCCCGTGGGCGGTCGAACTGGAGCCTACGGCCCTCGCCGTCACCCCCAACGACAGCTATCTCTACGTTGGCAGCGCCGCCGGCGGCATCTACGTCTACACCATCGCCTCCAGCGGCGCCATCACCATTGCCAACAATGGCTCGCCCGTTGCTACCGGCGTGGCTCCTTCGGTGCTGCGTGTCGATCCCACCGGCAATTACCTCATCGGCGCGGATGCCCTGGTCGGCAACGTCTACGTCTTCCAGATCGGCAGCGGCGGCGCGCTCACCGCTATCAGTTCTTCTCTCGTCACGCTCAATGCTTCGCTCCCAGCCAACGATCTGGAGATCACCCCCGGCGGCGGCCTCGTCTTCGTCTCCTGCGGCACCGCCGGCATCTACACCCTGACCTTCAACACCAGCACCGGGGCGCTGGCGCAGGTCAAAGGCGTGCTCAGTCCCAAACAGAACAGCGACGCGATCTACGGCATGGCGGTCACGCCCTCGGGCAGTTTCCTTCTCGCGGCGGAGACCGGCATCGGCGCGGTCCGTGTCTTCACCATCGGCTCCGGCGGCTCGCTCACCGAAGTCACCGGCTCGCCCGTCAAGACCGGTACCGGCCCCTTCGGCGTCCTGGTCGATTCCACCGGCAGCTACGTGTACGTGACCAACCGCACCGCCGGCAACATCAGCGCCTTCCTGCTCTCGAATTCCGGCGCCCTCACGGCCGTCACCGGATCGCCGTTCGCCACCGGCACCCTCCCTGAATTGCTCGTCGAAGACAAGACCGACACCTACGTCGCGGTCATCTGCGCCGGAGGCGGTCCCGACCTGCAGCTCTTCAAAATGGACGCGACCACCGCCGGCGCTCTCGACAGTGTCGCCACCGCCGCAACCGGCACCGATCCAACCCAGGCCAGCGCCCTGGCCGCCACACATTAGCGCGCAAGGAAAAGAGCGGCTGCTGTCGAGCCGCCCTTTTCCTTGGTGATCCTGACCGAAGCGCAGCGGAGTTTGAGCCCAGGGCGCCCCAGCGACAGAGACGATTCCCTACTCCCTACTCCCTATTCCCTGCTCCCTATCCCCTGCTCCTCCGCCACCGGCCCATGCGTCGCCGCGGTCGGAACCGCCGCCACCGGAGCATCCCCAATCCGCTCCGAAAAATGGCACTCGATCGCGTTCTCCGACACCTCGGCGCTCTTCCCCTTCCGCGGACGCCGCCTCGGCATCATCTCTTTATTATTCGGGCACACCAGATACAGCCCACCCTCCACCGCGCGCTCCACCACATAGGGCGACCCGCACTGCGGGCACTTCTGCGCCACCGGCTTCAGATTCGAAGTGAAATCGCACTTCGGATAGCGTGTGCATCCCCAGAAGACATTCCCCGTCCGCGCCTTGCGCTCGGCGATATCGCCCTCACCGCACTTCGGGCACTTCATTCCCTCAATCAGGTTCTGCTTGATGTACTTGCACTTGGGATAGCCCGAGCAGGAGACAAACTCCCCATAGCTGCCCGTGCGCAGCACCAGTTGCTTGCCGCATTTGGGACACGTCTCGTCCAGCGGCACCGCCGGCTTCTGCTGCTGCTTCTGGCTCAGTCGCCGCACCGTCTTGCACGGCGGATCGGCGTTGTAGTCCGGGCATGCCATGTACGCGCCGAACGGACCCCGCCGCAGCACCATCACCTTGCCGCAGGCCTCGCAGTACTCCTCAGCCTGGACGCCGTTTCCCTCCCCGCCCTGCAGGTCCGGCTTGGCTTCGAAATGCTCCTTGGTGAACCCGCAGCTCACCTGCTCCACGGTCACCTTGCGCCCGCTGCCCAGAGCTTCGTCGATTCCGGCCTTCAGCTCGGCCTTATCCTTCACCTCGGCGACCGTGCTGCTCTCATCGCCATCGTTCGTCTTCACCTGCATCGGGTACTTCAGCTTGCCCTCAACCTTGGCGATGACCTTCTTCGGCTCCTTCTTCCACGCCGTCGCCGCCACGGCTACCGGCTTTTCTTTCGCATATGCGCTGCATGCGTAGAATGACCCGAACTTGCCCCACTTCAGCACCAGCGGTGAGCCGCACAGATCGCACTTCTCATCGGTCGGCTTCTCCATCCGCTTCACGTTTTCCATGTGCTTCTCGGCGTGCTTCAGCTCTTCTTCAAAATGCCCGTAGAAGCCCTTCAGCAGATCGGTCCACTTCTCCTTGCCGTCTTCGATCTCGTCCAGCTCTTCTTCCAGCCGCGCCGTGTAGCGCGTGTCGAAGATGTAGGGAAAATTCGCTACCAGCAGATCGGTCACCACCGTCCCAATCTCCGTGGGATAAAACCGTCCTCCGCGCCCGGTCGGCGGCATCTTCGTCACATACTCGCGATCCTGAATCGTCGTAATGATCGACGCGTAGGTCGACGGCCGCCCAATCCCCCGCTCTTCCAGCTCCTTCACCAGTGACGCTTCGTTGTAGCGCGGCGGCGGCTCCGTGGAATGCTGTTCCGGAATCGTCCGGTTCAGCTGCAGCGCATCGCCATCGTCCAGCGACGGCAGCACGTGCTTCATCTCCTCTTCGTCTTCGTCCACCGTATCGCTGGCTTCCTGATAGACCTTCAGGAATCCGTCGAATTTCAGCACCGATCCCGTCGCCCGGAACTCATACGCCCGATCCGCTCGCGCATCGATTGTCACTGTCGTCTGGTCGAACACCGCCGGCACCATCTGCGACGCCACAAACCGCTGCCAGATCAGCTTGTACAGCCGATACTGCTCGTCGCTCAAATATCTCCGAATCTCATCGGGATGCAGCTCGGGATTCGTCGGCCGGATCGCTTCGTGCGCATCCTGCGCGTCCTTCTTCGACCGATACGCATTCGGCTGCTCCGGCAAATACTGCTTTCCCAGCTTCTGCCCGATAAAGCCCCGCACCGCCGTGATGGCCTCCGGCGAAATCCGCGTCGAATCGGTACGCATGTAGGTGATCAGGCCCACCGAGCCCTCGGACCCCAGATCCACGCCCTCATACAGCCGCTGCGCCACGCCCATCGTGCGCTTTACGCTGAAGCCCAGTTGCCGCGATGCATCCTGCTGCAGCTTGCTGGTCGTAAAGGGAGGAGCCGGCGTCCGCCGCCGCTCCTTCCGCTCCACCGTCTTCACGCTCCAGCGCGCCTTCGCGATGGCCGCGACAATCGCGTCCGCCGTCTTTTGATCCGGAACGCTCGGCGTGCTCACCGTCGCCACTTCCGCCCTGGCCCCGTCGATGGCCACGAGGCGCGCTACAAATTCCTGCCCGCTTTCCTGTCCGTTCGGAACCGGCGCCACCGCCGCATCGATCGTCCAGTACTCGACCGCCTTGAACGCCTGAATCTCCCGCTCGCGTTCCACAATCAGCCGCACCGCGACCGTCTGCACGCGTCCCGCCGACAGGCCCCGCCGCACCTTATCCCACAGCAGCGGCGAAATCTGATAGCCGACGATCCGATCCAGCACGCGCCGCGTCTGCTGCGCGTCCACCAGGTTCTCGTCCACATCCCGGGGATGCTCGAACGCCGCCCGCACCGCCTTCTGCGTGATCTCGTTGAACGTGACCCGCCGAATCCGGCTCTTGTCCTTCACCACCGGCATCAGCTGCATGGACAAATGCGCCGCAATCGCCTCGCCTTCGCGGTCGGGATCGGGCGCCAGATACACCGCGTCCGCCTTCTCCGCCAGCTTCTTCAAATGGCGGACGATTTTTTCCTTATCCGGCGTCACCATCAACGTCGGCTCAAACGTCCGTTTCGCCAGCTCCACGCCGAGGTCCCGCTTCGGCAGGTCCATGATGTGGCCGAACGAGGCCTCCACCACAAAGTCCTTGCCCAGATATTTATTGATCGTCTTGCCCTTTGCGGGCGACTCGACGATAACCAGAGATTTACCCATTGTTTCCTTTATCAACCATGCGCCGGCTCCCCTGAGCCGCCGCCTCTGCAACTGTATAGATGTTGCGTTCTTCTTTCGGAAGCTACCACGTCCCGCCGCTTTGAAGCCAGGGAACGGTTCCTCTTCTGCACCCGCGCGCCGCTCCGGCTCACAGGCTCCTGACGAAGTTCTTCCCAGGCAGTTGTCGGATGCGTCCGGACAATTCCAGCTCGAACAGCGCGGTGAAAACCTCTGAAGAGCTCATCTCCTGTTCCAGCTTTTCGAGGATCTCATCCATCTGCAGTGCTTCATCCGGTCGAAGCACGCTGTACACTCGCGCCTCCGGGGGCGGCAGTGCGCTTTCCTCGAATAACGATGCCTCAGATGCCTCCCCGGATGCAAATCCCTCGGTCTGCTCGAGGCCGGCGCGAATCGACGTCGGCAGCTCCTCCCACACGTCTTCCCAGCACGATGTCAGCTTCGCGCCCTGCTTTATCAGCAGGTTAGGCCCCCATGCGTTGCGCGTCGTCACATTCCCCGGAACCGCAAACACCTCCCGGTTCTGCTCCAGCGCGCACCGCGCCGTCACGCGTGTCCCGCTGTTCTCCCCCGCCTCGATCACCAGCACCCCCACGCTCATCCCGCTGATCACCCGGTTGCGCTTGGGGAAGTTCTGCGGCGCCGGAAACGTCCCCAGCGGCAGCTCCGAGAGGATCGCTCCACCCCCCGCCACAATCTGCTCCGCCAGCCCCTTGTTCTCCTTCGGATAAATCACATCGACGCCCGTCCCCCATACCGCCACCGTCGGCCGCTTCGCCGTCAGCGCGCCCTTGTGCGCCGCCGTGTCCACTCCCCGCGCCATGCCGCTCAGAATCACCAGTCCCCGCTCGGCCAGCTCCCGGGCCAGTTTTTCCGCCATCCCCGTCCCGTAAGGCGTGGGATGCCGCGTCCCCACCACGGCCAGGGCCGGCCGCCCCAGCAGCGACGCATCGCCCCGCACCCACAGCAACGGCGGCGGATCGTAAATCTCCCGCAGCCTCTCCGGATACGTTTCGTCGTGATAAGTCACCAGCGCCGCGCCCGTCTCCGCGACCCTGGCCAGCTCCTCATCGGCCGCCTTGCCCGCCTCGCCCGTATCGATCATCTGGGCCGCCTGCGCCGGAAACTGCAGCCCCTCCAGCTGAGTCAGCGGCAGACCGATCACCCGCGCCGCGCTCCCATACCGCTCCACCGCCCGCAAAATCCGCCGCGGCCCCAGCCCCGGCGTCAAAGCCAGCGCCACCCACGCATGCCGCTCCTCAAAGCTCAACATTTATGTTTGTCATCCCGACTGAGGAGAGCGCAGTGGAAGGACCTGCTCTTCCCGCAACTCCCCGGAGCTTACGGTCCACCCCGCGGGCGGTCAAGATTACCGATGTCGTCCCGCTATACTACCCAGTGACTCTCCGCGTTTCCGCCATTCACTTCCTCAATCCCGCTCCCCTCATGTGGTCCTTCGATCACGAGCCCGACCGCACCAGCTTCGCCGCCCGTTACACCCTCTCCTCCGACACCCCGGCCGAATGCGCCGCCAAATTAGCCTCCGGCGCAGCCGACCTGGGACTCGTCCCCGTCGCCGCCTACACGCCTTCCCTGGCCGTCATCCCCGGCTGCGCCATCGCCTCCCGCGACCGCGTCCGCTCCATCCTCCTCGTCATCCGCCACCCCGACGGCCTCAGCGGCATCCGTCGCGTTGCCCTCGACACCGCATCCCGCACCTCCTCCGCCTACACCCGCATTCTGTTCTCCCGTTTCTGGCAGCTCCAGCCGGCCTTCGTCGATCACCCGCCCGACCTCGAAGCCATGCTTCAGATCGCCGACGCCGCCCTCCTCATCGGCGACCCCGCCCTCTTCGCTCTCGAAGACCGCGACGCCCGCGAGCAGCGTACCGGCGAGCGCCTTCTCTATCTCGACCTTGCCCACGAGTGGCACACCCTCACCGGAACCGTCTGGGTTTCCGCCTTCTGGGCCGTCCGCCCGGAATCCCTTCCGCCCGCCGGAATCCCCGCCGCCCAGCTCATCCGCGACCTGCAGCACTCCCGCGACCAGGGCCTCGCCCACATTGACACCCTCGCCGACGAGTGGGCCGCCCGCATCGCCGTCCCCCGCGCCACCATCCACACTTATTTGTCGGAAAATATCGCCTACCACCTCGACGAGCCCGCCCTCGCCGGCCTCGACCTCTTCTACCGCTATGGAGCCGAATGCGGCGCCCTCCCCCAGGCTCCCTCAATCCGATTTCTCACCTAAGGTGCTGTCCGAAGTTGATTGAACCACTCTGGGAATCGGTGTGCGGGAAGAGCAGCCCTCAGGGGCTAAAGCCCATCTGATTTTGCGGAATTTTGCGGCACGACTGAAGTCGAACCCTGACACAGAGCCGTAGAGCTATTCCTTAACGAGCTTCGGGGACAGGACACCAGGTGGTCGTTCAGGTCCAGCAACCGGCGACAGGCCACCGGCGACAGCCTGCCTCTATTCCCTATTCCCTATTCCCTATTCCCCGCTTTTAGCGTCCAACCATCCGTGATCTTCGCCGCCAGTGGCTCCCAAAACGCCGCCAAAATGATTCCCCATTGGATCCTCCACTTCGGCGCTGCCGGAGTCTTTGGGGTTGCCCTCTTTGACGCCTCGCCCATCCCCCTCCCCATCCCTGGCAGCACCGACCTCCTCATCCTCCTGCTCGGCTCCAGCGGACGCGCCTGGCTCCTCGCCCTCTGCGCCGTCGTCGGCACCGTGATCGGGGGATACCTCACCTGGCTCACCGGCAAGAAGGGCGGCGAAGCTCTCTTTCACCACTACATGAAAAAGCGCCAGCGCTGGCGCGACCGCATTACCCGCTGGATGCGCGGCCACGGGATCCGCACCGTGGTCGTCGCCACCCTGCTGCCGCCGCCCTTCCCGCTGTTGCCCTTCCTGCTCGCCGCCGGAGCCCTTGGCGTCACCCGCCGCCAGCTCATCCTCGCCCTCACCATCGGCCGCTCCATCCGCTACGGAACCGAAGCCGCGCTCACCGTCCTCTACGGACACTTCTTTCTCCATCTCTGGAACCATTACCTCTCCAGCTATGCATCGCCCATCCTTTATTCCTTCATCGGAGTGATGATCATCAGCGCCATCTTCGGCATATGGAAATTCCGCCGCGACATGCGACAGCACCACGATGCGCAGCAACCGCAAAAGGAGGATTCCCAGGCAGCGTGAGCGCCCGGCCGGCGTCACAGCGCCACCCTGTACCCTGCAACCTGTCACCTGTAACCTGATCCCATGCCCGCGATTGCTTATCTCGAATGCACCCGCTGTCACCAGCACGTCTCCGCCGAGAAGCCCCAGACCGTCTGCCCCGCCTGCGCCGGACCCTTCTATGTCCGCTACGATCCAGCCGCCTTCCGCCAGGCCCGCAAACCCGGTCCCGACGCTCCCGCCTCGCTGTGGCGCTACGCCGACGTCCTGCCTGACGCCGAACCCCTGACCCTCGGCGAAGGCTGGACCCCGATGCTCCCCAGCCGCCGCTACCCCAACCTGCTCGTTAAGGAAGAGGCCGACAATCCAACCGGCAGTTTCAAAGCCCGAGGCATGGCCATGGCGGTCACCATGGCACGCCACTACGAACTGAAGAAGCTCGCCGCGCCTTCTGCCGGCAATGCCGCCAGCGCCCTCGCCGCCTACGCCGCCGCCGCCGGCATCGAAGCCCACCTCTTCATGCCCCGCGATGTCCCCATGGCCAACTATGTGGAATGCATCGCCTATGGCGCGCACGTCACGCTGGTCGACGGACTCATCTCCGACTGCGGCCGCCTCGTCGCCGAGGGCGCGCAACGCGAAGGCTGGTTCGACGTCTCCACTCTCAAAGAACCCTTCCGCGTCGAAGGCAAGAAAACGATGGGCTACGAACTCGTCGAGCAGCTGCACTGGACCTACCCCGACGCAGTCTTTTACCCCACCGGCGGCGGCGTTGGCTTGATCGGCATGTGGAAGGCGTTCGAAGAAATGGAGCAACTCGGCTGGGTCTCCGGCAAGCGCCCCAAAATGATCGCCGTCCAGGCCTCCGGCTGCGCGCCCGTCGCCCGCGCCTGGAAAGAAGGCGCCAGCGCCTCAAAGATGTTCGAGAACGCCGCCACCTTCGCCGCCGGTCTCCGCGTGCCGAAACCCTACGGCGACTCGCTGATCCTCACCATCGTTCGCGAGTCCGGCGGCACCGTCATCGATCTTCCCGACGAGCAGATCCTCGCGTCACTCCTCGACTGGTCCCGCCAGGAAGGCCTGCTCCTCTGCCCCGAAGGCGCGACGGCCACCGCCGCGTACGACGCCCTGCTTGCCTCCGGATTTCTGAAGCTCGAGGACCGCGTCGTCCTCTTCAACACCGGCTCCGGCCTCAAGTACATCGACGCCATCGCCGACGCCATGCACCTCCAGCGGCCCGGCACGAAGAAGTATCCCGAGCGCACGCCGGTTGGCGGCATCATCACGCCACAATGAAAGCTACATTTTCGCCCCGGGGTTCTGCTCCGCGAGTTGACTGCGCACGCGACGCAGATAATCGGCCAGCGTTTGCCCCGCGCGCGGCGTGAAGTTCTCATCGAGAGAATCGATGTGCTCCATGCGATCCACGCGAAAGCTGCGAAAGTCCTGGCGCAGCTCGCACCACGCGGCCATCGTCCACGTGCCGCCCCAGAAGTACAGCGCCAGGGGATGCACGCGGCGCACACTGGGCTGGCCGTCTTCGCGGCTATACGCAACCAGCACCACACGGCGTTGCTGCGCGGCGGCATGGAGCGTGTCCAGCTTCCGCCGCAACTCGGGCGCCGCTCTAAATCCGGGCGCGTAGAGAAGAACGTCGTCGATTTTCTCGCGCAACTGAGCCGGCAACACGGCTTCAATCTTGCGCAGCGCACGATTCGCCGCCTCGGTCAGCTCGGTTCCGCCCCAGGCTTCTACCATGCGGGCGCCGAGAACGAGCGCGGCGATTTCTTCGCGGTCAAACATGAGTGGAGGGATATCCATATCGCGGCGCAGCGTGTAGCCCACGCCCGCCTCGCCCGTAATCGGCATGCCGGAGAGCTGCAGGTCCTGCACATCGCGATAAATGGTGCGATGCGAGACCTGCAGCTTCTCCGCCAGGCTGCGGGCGGTTTGCAGACGGCCGCCGCGCAGGATCTGGACGATGCGGAAGAGACGATCGGCGCGGCGCATACGCCGATTCTACGAGGCCGCGTGCAGGCCCAGGCGATTCCCTTCCGAATCGCGGATCTGCGCCACATAGCCGACGCTCGGCAGGTGTGACTTGGGCTGCACAATCGCGCCCCCCGCCTTCTCAACACGGCCAAGCACCTCATCGAGGCGGCCGTCGCAGTTCAGGTAGATCACGACCCCGTCCGCAGAGGGGCGCAAATCCTCCTGAAAGGCGATCGCGCCCGAAACGCCCGGACGCTGGTAAGGAAAGATCGCCAGGTTGGGCCACTCCGCCATATGCTGCAGCGGGCTGGCGAAGAGGGTTTCGTAGAAGCGAACCGCGCGGCCGAAGTCGGCGGCGGGAATCTCAAACCACGTGATGGTCGAGGTGACGGTCAGTTCGGCGGTGGCCATGGAAGTCTTCCTCTCGGAACTGGGAATCGACTACGAGAGGCAGCATAGGCGGGGGCTGCTGACACCGTTATGTCAGCAGTGTCGCGGATAGGTGAAAGAAACTGAAAGGTCCTATCGAATGCCTATAAACTACGGTTTAATAGCCACTTGCCAGAAGATAGTCAAGTGTCACATCAAAGGACGAACGAGGCGTGTTTTGCACTGCCAGCTTGATCATCACGTCAGCCTCCACATTCACCGGCGCTCCGCGCTCCAGAGCATGCAGGTTGGTCGCCCGGCGGGTATGCGGCAGAATCGCGATCCCAACCACGTCGCCGTCCCACGTCGCGATCGTCAGGCTGATGCCCTCTACCGCGATCGATCCCTTCTGCACCATAAACGGCCGCGTGTTCTCCGGAACCCGCACGCGCAGCCACCAGTCTGTTTCATCGGGATCGGCATCGGCGTGCACCGGATCGAACGACACCAGCTCGCCGCATCCGTCCACGTGCCCCTGGACGATGTGGCCGCCCAACGGCGCGCCCGCGGCCGTCGGCAACTCCAGATTGACCACCGAACCGGGGAGCAACTTGCCCAGCGAAGTCCGGGCCAGTGTTTCCTCCGCCAAATCGGCGTAGAACAGCGGCGGCTCCATCTCGAGCGCGGTCAGGCACGTTCCATTCACCGCAATGCTGTCGCCCTTGCGCAGGCGACTGGCAAAGGCCGGAGCCGCGACCGCAATGCGGGTCGTGCCTCTGCGCGGCTCCAGCGCCGCGAGGGTACCCGTTTCCTCAATAATTCCTGTAAACATAATCCGCCGTTCTCTTCCTCAGCATTCCAGGCCCTGCACCTCGCTCCACGGATCCCGCAAATCGGCCTCGACCCGCACATCCTGCCCAATACATTCGATGACCGGAGTCCCAGGCAGCGTACCGGGAAGCGGCTCCTGCAATAACGGCACCCCCGCCGGCCCCAGAAACACCGGCGCGTAAAAGAGCGTGACGCGATCCACGACGCCCGCTGCCAGAGCCGCTCCGTTGAGCTGCCCGCCCGCTTCCATCAGCACCGACAGGATATCCATCTCGCCGAGCCGGCGCAGGATAGCCGGCAGCGAAACACCCCGCGCGCGCGTCTTTTCCGTTCGGGCGCTCCCGCCGTTGAACCGATCCTCTCCGGCCTGGACCGCCTCGACGCGTTCCACCCGCACGCCCAGCGCCTCCAGCGTGCGCTGCCGCTGCGTGGGCGCGACAGCGCAGAAGATCAGCAGATCGTCCTGCGCGGTGCGCACCAGCTTCGAATCCAGCGGAATGCGCAGCCCGGAATCGAGCACCACCCGCAGCAACCGCCGCCGCCGCTTCTTCCCCGAACGGTCGGTCAGATGCGGGTCATCCTGCAAGACCGTGTTGATCCCGGTCAGAATCGCATCGGCAGTGTGCCGCATTTCCTGTACCGCGGCTCGAGCCGGCTCGCCTGTGAGGTAAATCGGAGCTCCCCGGGGTGCGCTCCCCGGAGCCGGCGCAATTCGCCCATCCAGCGAAACCGCCGCCTTCAGGGTGACGAACGGCAACCCGCTGCGGATGTGCCGCGCAAATCCGTCATTGACCCGACGCGCTTCCCGCTGCAGCACGCCGCACTCCACGGCGATGCCGGCCGCCCGCAGTCGATCGGCTCCCTTACCGTTCACCGCCGGATTGGGATCGCCCGTAGCGATGACCACCCGGGCTACCCCTGCGTCGATCAGCGCCCGCGTGCAGGGCCCGGTGCGGCCGCTGGTGCAGCAGGGTTCCAGCGTGACATAGGCGGTTGCGCCCCGGGCCGACTCGCCGGCTCTCTTCAGGGCAACGATCTCCGCGTGATCTTTCGCCTCGTAATCGTGAAACCCCTCGCCGACAATCCGGCTCTCCTGGACCAGCACACATCCAACCGCAGGATTTGGCGAAGCCAGCCCAACGGAGCCTGCAGCGAGTTCCAGCGCGCGCTGCATCCATCGTTCGTGCGGAGCGGCATCCACTATCGTTTGCGGCACGAGTCCCTTTCAGCTTGCCGAGGGGCCGGCTCCTTCAGGCTTCCAGCAGCGAATTCGCAAAGGCCGCGCTGTCGAAGGGCAGCAGGTCCTCCAGTTGTTCACCGACGCCCACAAAGCGCACCGGCAGCTTCATCTCGCGGGCGATGGCCACCGCGATCCCGCCCTTCGCGGTTCCGTCCAGCTTCGTCAGGACGATGCCCGTGACCCCCGCCGACTCGGTAAACAGCCGCGCCTGCTGCAGCCCGTTCTGGCCCGTGGTTGCGTCCAGCACCAGCAGCACTTCATGCGGAGAGTCGGGAATGATCCGCTGCGCCGTTCGCCGCATCTTGTCGAGTTCCGCCATCAGACCCGTTTTCGTATGCAGACGCCCCGCGGTATCAACGATCACCACGTCGGTCTGGCGTGCCTTGGCGGCGGTCAGAGCATCGAACAGCACCGCCGAGGGATCGCCTCCCTGTTTGGTCTTGATCATCTCCACACCGCTGCGCTCGCCCCATACTTCGAGCTGTTCAATCGCCGCGGCGCGAAAGGTATCGGCCGCGCACAGCAGCGCCGTCTTTCCCTGCGCTCGATAGAAGGCCGCCAGCTTGCCCGTGGTCGTTGTCTTGCCTGTGCCGTTCACCCCGACCATCATGATCACTTCCGGGGGCGTGCCGACCACGGCCGCCGGCCGGGTATTTTCATCGAGCATCAGCCGAATCTGCTCCTTCAGCAGTTCTTTCAACTCGGCGCCGTCCCGGATCTGTTGCCGCTTCGCGCGTTCGCGCAGATTGCCGGTGATCTCCGCCGCCGTGGCCACGCCGATATCCGACGCGATCAGGCTCATCTCCAGCTCTTCCAGCGCCGACGCGTCCACCGTCCGTGTCATGGCCAGAACGCTGTCGATGCGCTCTCCCAGGTTATCGCGCGTGCGGGAGACTGCTGCCCGCATGCGTTCAAACACGCTCTTCTTTTCCGGCTGCTCCAGGCTGCCAAACAACGTCTGAATCATGAGAAACGCAACCTCACCGCACTTCTCTTCGAGTGTAGCGAACCCTGAGATGCAGCGTTGCCCGCCGGTCGAGCGCTTACACCAGCTCGGCTACCGCCGGCTTTCTCATGCGGAACGACACCGGCGTTCGCACGTCCTTCACTTCCAGAGCGCCGCTGCTCACCAGCTCTCCCAGCGCCTCCACCACGGCCGGGTCGTAGCGGGCACCCGCCAGCCGCCGCAGAATATCGAGTACATAGTCCGGGTTCATGGCGGCCTGATAGGGACGCGGCGTCGTCATCGCGTCGAACGAATCCGCCACGGCAATGATGCGGGCCATCAGCGGAATCTGATCGCCCACGAGACCGTACGGGTAACCAAGCCCGTCCAGCGACTCGTGGTGCAGCTCCACACCGGGCACCAGATCGCTCAGCATCGCAATGGGCCGCAGAATCGCCGCCCCTTTCACGGTGTGCGCCTTCAAAATCTCGAACTCTTCCGCCGTCAGCGGCGTCTGCTTCATCACCAGATAATCTTCCACACCCATGCAGCCGATGTCGTGCAGCAGCGCGGATAGCCGAATCCGCTCCACCTGCGCCTGCTCCAGCCCCAGCTTCCACGCAATCGAGGCAGCGTACGCGGCCACGCGTTCGGAGTGCCCACGGAGATAGATGGTTCGCTCGTCCACAGCCTTCGCGATCATCCGCATCAGTTCCGTCAGGGTCTCGTAGATTTGGCGCGCTTCTTCCTGCTTTTCGCGCCGGGTTTCGTGCAGACCCTTCAGCACGCCCTGCCACGAGGGGATCACCTCGCCGAACAGCTCGTCGGCCAGATCCACCGGAGCCTCCTGCTCGCGACCGCTCAGGCTCGCGTCGATGCCCCGCAGCAACACCTGCGCGCGGTGCGACAGCCACTGAGTAAAGAGCCAGGCCGCTCCCGCGCTCAGCGCCAGCTCCAGGGCCAGCCCGGTTGCGCTCGCCGTCGCAGGGCTCAGCATCTTCTGCGCGAACAGCATCGTCGCTACCGTGATGGTGCTGATCGCGGCGAAGACCGCCAGGAATCGTGCAAACACACGCCAGCGGAAGCGCGCGCTCCCCGGCGTGCTGCTGTTCCGGGGCCCGAAACCAGGTTTGTCAGGCATTCCCCACCTTTCTCCGTCAGTCTACGGAGATTGGCCCGTCTCCACCTTCCCCCGAAGGTGGTAAGCCGGCCATCTGAGAGGGAATAAGGACTTACCACCGTAATAGGTGAGAGCGATTTTCTGCCCCAAAAGGAGTGCGGAATGCTACTCGTCGCGCCCGGGACGCAGCATCAGCTCTTCAATGGCCTGCTGCGGAGACTTGCCATCCATCAAAATCGCCTTCATCTGCTCGGCGATCGGCATCTCCACGCCGTGCCGCCGCGCCAGACCCAGCGCCGCCGATGTGGTGCGGACGCCCTCGGCCACGTGGCCGCCCAGCCCGGTCAGGATCTCCTCAATCGGCTTCCCCTGCCCGAGGCCCATGCCGACCGTGCGATTGCGCGACAACGACCCCGTACAGGTCAGCACCAGATCGCCCACGCCGGAAAGGCCCGCCAGCGTTTCCCGCCGGCCGCCACACGCAACCGCGAGCCGCGTCATCTCCGCAATGCCGCGGGTGATAAGCGCGGCGTTGCTGTTGTGGCCGAGATCCAGTCCCGCCACAATCCCGGCGGCAATGGCAATGACGTTCTTAATCGATCCGCCCAGCTCGACGCCCACTACGTCATCGTTGGTGTACAGCCGCAGCGAACCGCTGGAAAACTCGCGCTGCACCCGCGAGGCCAGCTCGTTGTCGGCGGAGGCGATCGTAACGGCCGTCGGGGCTCCCGCCGCGACCTCCTGAGCGAACGACGGACCGCTCAACACGCCGCACGGCAACTCCAGTCCCTCTGCCCGCAGCACCTCAGCAATCACCTGTGTCATGCGGAGGCAGGTTCCGTCCTCAATGCCTTTGGTGGCGCTCACCAGCAGTTGCCCGGCATGCAGGTGCGGCGCGAAGGCCTTATACGAGGAGCGCACGAACTGCGAAGGCGTTACGCTGACGACGATCTCTGCCGACGCGAGCGCCGCAGCCGGATCCTCGACAATCGAAATCGACTCGGGAAGCCGGAAGCCGGGCAGAAACGGCTTGTTCTCCCGCTGCTCCCGCATGATCGCGGCGACGTCCTTCTCAAACGACCAGAGCGTGATCGCGTGGCCGCCCCGGCGCGCCAGGCTGATGGCAATGGACGTGCCCCAGGCACCGCTCCCCATCACGGCAATGCGGCTCATACGGCGTCGGTCCTCGTCCCGCCAAAGCGATATTCCCGGCCATGCAGCAGCCGCGCAATGTTCGCGTGATGTTTCACGATCACAATCAGCGGAACCAGAAACAGCACAGTGATCTCCCACGCGGTGCGCTCGGCGTGCGGCAGCAGCAGCGCGAAAATCGGGAAAGCCACCGCGGCCAGGATGGATCCCAGCGAAACGTACCGAGAGAGGCCGAAGACCACCACGAAAACACCCAGCCCCGCGAGCGCCGCCCAGGGCGCCAGCGCCAGAAACACGCCAAAGGCGGTGGCGACGCCCTTGCCGCCTTTGAAGCCCAGCCAGACGGTGTAGATGTGTCCCAAAATCGCGCAGAGCGCAGCGATGCCGACCGCATTCCCGCGCACGACCGGCGCGAGTCCCCATCGAGAGGCCACCGCTCCACACAAAAGAACCGCACAGGCACCCTTCAGAACATCCAGCAAAAACGTAACGGCCCCGAGCCCTTTCGCTCCGGAGCGGATCACGTTGGTCGCGCCGATATTGCCGCTTCCCTTTTGCCGAATGTCTTCCTTGCGGAAGAAACGCACCAACAGATATCCAAAGGGTATAGAGCCGAGCAGATACGCCACCAGCGCGGCAGCAACATAGAATGTCACGGGCATCGCGCTTACGAGTCTACCAGTTGAGCCGCTGCCGGGATTGGCCCGTCACCGCGCCCGGAACCGTATGCATCACGGGAGCCTGAGTCGAACAGGCCCAGTCCTATTTCACCGGCGCGGCTTTCCCGTTATGCAGGCATTCCTGGATGATGCTCTGCACCTGTTCCTGCGTCTGGGTCGCCAGCTTTCGTTGCTGCTCGCCCAGTTGCCGCTGCTGTTCCCCCATGTCTCTTTGCTGCTCGCCCAATGCGCGCATCCTCTCTCCAAAATTGCTCTGCACCGCGGAGCGCGCCTCCAGCGATCCCAGCTTCGCCTCCATCTCAGCCAGTTTGGACTGCATCTCCGCCAGCTTTTGCTGGCTCAGCATCTGTCCCTGTTCCGACTTCAGGCTGTTGAGCGCCGCCTCCGCATCCGCCATTTCTTTTGAGAGGTCCGGAATCCGCACGCTGGCCTCGGTCCGTTGCCGGCGCGCCAACTCTCCCTGCATCCTTCCGATCACCCCCTGCTGAACCCCGAGCGCCTCCTGCTGGCGCCCCAGATCCCGCATCGGCGCGTACAGCGACTGGATGCGCGCCACCACCGCCGCATCATCCACGATGTACGACTTGCCGTCATGGCTGAACCACAGGAAGGGTCCCTTCGCCATGCGCTGCGCCAGGTCCAGCTGCCGCTTATCCTTTCCGCTTCCCATCGAGAAGTTCGTGCCCGTAACAATGGCCCACGAATCCCCGTTGTTCGACGAGAAGTAGTATGCGTACCCGTGGCTTCCGCCGTTCGGCGCCAGGTAGAAGCTGTCCCCCGGCCCCACCAGGCTGAACTCGCTCCCCAACTTGCCGAGAGCCATCAATTGAGGCATCTCGTCGTCCAATATCTCGGTCCGGGGCATGAAGATCTTCATCCTCGGCATCTTCGGGATTATCACTTCCGGCATCGGCCCAACATCCAGCGTCATCGGCCCATCGGCATGTTCAGGAGCCCTGGGTTCGAGCGCAGGCGCTGCTTCCGGCGCACCGGGTTGCGCCGCCGGCGCCGGTGCGGGAGCGGCCTGCGGCGGCGGGGGCGTCGCCGGACTCTGCACCGTCTCCGGGGTCATCGTTGTCACCCGGCTTTCCGGCGGATTCGACTGCCCCACGACCCGCCGGCCGGCGCCAGGGTCCTGCACAAGCGGCGCCGCGGCCTGCAGGGCTGCGGTCCCTGGAGCGGTCTCCGTCTGAGCCGCAACACGCGGCACCCGCACCAGCGCCGTCACCGCAAACAGCGTCGCCGGCACCAGCAGCAGCGAAACCACGGCGCGCCGACGCCCCTCGGCGAAGGCTCTCCGGAACAGCTCTTCGTTCAGCAATTGCTCCACCCTCCGTGACAGGTTGCCCTTCCGCGCCATCGCCACACCCGGCAGCGCGCGCCCCGTAGTCGCCACAAACTCCAGCAGCACGCCGGCATAGTGGGACCGGCTGGCTGCTGCTTCCACTCCCGCCCGATCGCTGATCGCCTCGCCCAGATGAGCCAGCGCCCGCTTCAGCCACCATCCCAGCGGGCTAAACCAAAATAGCGCCGCGTAGATTCCCGCCAGCAGCTGCAGATAAAAATCCATTTGCCGCACGTGCGACCGCTCATGGGCCAACACCACCCGCAGCTTCGCCCGGCTCCATGCCCGGTAATTGCCGGGGAGCACAATTCCGCTGCCAATCGTCACCGGAGACGGAATTGTCGCACTCACCCGCACATTCTCCTCAGGCACATCCAGCGGAGAAATTTCCTCGGCCCTGGCCCACAGCCACACCGCCGCGCCCAGTCCCCACATCAGCCGCAGCAGCAGCGCCCCGCTCACCGCGAGATACACCCACACGATCAGCCGCTCAACCGGCGGCCATTCCCGTGAAACGGGTGGAACCGCGATCTCAATCGCAATGGGCACTGCAGAGGCAGCACCCTCGGTCGCAACTTCGTGCAGCGCTGCTGGCACCGCGGTACCGGATGTCGGCTCCATCATTTTCCGCTTTGCAGAAAGGTGGGACTTCCCGGCTGGCAAACCGTCTGCGTGGCTTGTCCTCACTGCCGGGAGCTCGGCCGGTTCCCGCGCGATCCCCTTCTGCGTCGCCACACTCTGTGCGCCAATCCGATGCACCGGCACTACCCATCCAAACCCCTGCGCCCACCCGGTCATCGCCGGCCAGCGCATCAGGAATGGCATCGCCAGCGACGCCACCAGGACCAGACTCCACGCCGCCTTGCGTGCGGGCACATTCGTTACCCGCAGCACACGCAGTCCGGCCCCCACCACAATCGCCAGGAGCAGTCCCCGCACGGCTGCTTCGATCATCATGGCTGTCATGCTTTTCCTCCCTCCTGCTGTTTCGCGGCCGCGATCCGGCGCGCCAGGCGCTCCAGCTCGCCGCGGCTGATCACTTTGGAATCCACCATCCCTACCAGCAGTTCTTCCACCGAGCCCGCGCAGAACCAGTCCACGATGCGCTGCACCGCGCGCCCCGCGACTTTCTGCGGAGATTCCGCCGGCCGGTAGACAAACGTTCGATTGTCGATGGAATGCGTGAGGTAGCCCTTCTCTTCAAGGCGACGCAACACCGTGCGGATCGTCGAATCCTTCAGCGGCCGGCCCAGTTCCTCACGGACCTCGTCGGCCGTGGCCGCGCTCCGCCGCCAGACGATGCCGAGCAGCTCTCGCTCCAAAGCCCCCAGCTCCGCGGGATCATGTTTCGGTTCTCTGTTACGCGCCATAGTGTTACCCACTGTAACACATAAGACGATGCAACCGGCAAGAGGGTAAGCACAGATTTTTTGAAGATTGAGGATTCCGGCCTACCGGCTACTGGCTACTGGCTACTGGCTTCCAGTGCTCTTCTCACGAAAGCCGACGCCGCACCAGATCCAGTCCCTGCTGGCTGGCGTAGAAACGAATCGCCGCGCGATCCCCGGGAAACCGCTTCTCCACCCAGTCCGTTCCATCCGCATCGCTGACTGCGATATGGACCAGCCCCACCGGCTTCTCTTCCGATCCGCCCGCGGGACCCGCAATCCCTGTGATTCCGAGGCCCAGCGTTGCACCAGAGCGCTCCCGAATGCCGTCCGCCAGAGCCACCGCTACTTCCCGGCTCACCGCACCGTGCCGCGCAATCATCTGCGGGTCCACTCCGGCCAGCTCCGTCTTCAGCCGATTGCTGTACACCACCGCGCCGCCCACAAACGACCGCGAACTCCCGCTCACGCTCGTCAGCCGTTCGGCCACCATCCCGCCGGTACAGCTCTCAGCCACGGCGAGCGACGCTCCCCGCATCTCCAGGTAATAGAGAACGATCTGCTCCAGCCTCTCGCCCTGCGACGAGTAGACAAAATCCTCCAGCTCCTCTTCAATGCGCCCGGCCAGCTCGTCCACCCGCGCCTGGGCCCGATCGGCAATCGGCTTCGTGCAGCTCATCCGCAGCTCGATGTCCCCCAGGTGCGCCAGAATCGTGGTCTCCACATCCTTGTACTGCGTGTAGATCGGCGCGATCCGCGCATCCGCGGCTGACTCTCCGATCATCGCCGCCTTCAGTACGCGCGTCGCCAGAAACCGCGGCGGCAAAATCTCCTTCAGTCGCGGCAGGCACTGATCGTCAAACATTGGCTTCAGCTCGTGCGGAGGACCCGGCAGCAGCATCGCCAGCTTGCGATGCGCCCCGACCACGGTATCCAGCCATTGCCCCGGCGCCGATCCCAGCTTGTTCGGCAGAATGGTCGCTCCCTCGATCACATCCGCCTGTTTCTCGTTATTGCGCGTGATGGTGGCCCGCCGCGAGGCCGCCCGCGCATACAGATGCGCGATCAGATCCGCATCCCGCTTCACCCGCACGCCCAGCGCTTCGGCTACGGCTTCCCGCGTGAGATCGTCCTCAGTCGGCCCCAGGCCCCCCGAGACCAGGAGAATGTCCACCCGCTCCAGCGCATGCCGCACCGCATCGACCAAATGCTTTCGGCGGTCGCCCACGATCGTCTTGAACGAGACCTCGACGCCCAGTTCGTTGAGCTTCTCGGTCAGGTAAAGAGAATTGGTGTCCTGGCGGAAGGGCGTGAGCATCTCCGAGCCAACCGCGATAATCTCCGCGTTCATCGGCCCCCGCGAGCTCTCGCCACAAAGTGAACTGCCGTTCCGGCGGCCATCAAAGCCGCCAGCCTTCCACACCCAGGGCCAGATGGTAGATCGAAGTGCTCGTCGCCAGCAGCGCCGCGCCGTCGGGAACGAACGCGAACCCGACGATTCCGTTCCCGGACACCGAGAGCGATGCCTCGCCCTGCGGCGTGACGCAAACCACACCCCGCCGCCCCCGCAGTGAGGCCGCCACATACACGTTCCCCGCGATATCCAGGGCAATGCCCTGCGGCCGCCCCAGTCCGCGATGCAGAACCCCGATGTCGCCGTCGCGATTGATGGCATACACGGCGTCGTAGCTCGAAGTCGTCGGACCGGTCACATACAGCGTTCCATCAGGGCCGAAGGCCATATGGTAGGCGGCCACGCTCGGCTCCAGGGTCGCAAAGACAAAAATCTGCCGGTCCGGCGCAATCTTAAAGATGGTTCCGCTCCGGTCCCCTACGTAAAGATTCCGCTCCGTATCGAACGCCAGGCCGGTCGCCACGCCCATTCCTTCCGCATACACATTGGAAGCGCCGTCCTTCGCGACCCGGTAAACCTTGCCCTCATGCCGCGACGAGACATACAGATTGTCGTCCTCGTCGAGGGCCATCCCCGTCGCGTTCATGATCCCGCTCACGAAGGGGCGCATCTCCCCTTCGCGCTCGATGCGGAACACCGACACCGGCGTCTCCTGCCCACGCTGCCCGGAAAACGTGGCATAAATATTCCCCTCCCGGTCCATCACCGGACTGGCCACCATGTGCGCCCCGGTTGCAACCAGGCTCGCCACGCGCACTTCCACCGCATTGCTCTGCGCCCCGTTCTGCAGGATGCGCAGCCGGCCCGACTCCGCCTCTTCGGGCACGCGCAGCGTCAGGCGTGCTCCGCGGCTCAACAGGACCGGCGCCGCCAGGTCGCCCAGCATAGCCACCGGCCGGCGGAACTCAGGCCCTCCAATCGTTCCCGCTTCTTCACGCGACGTCGGCACCGCGCCCAGATTGGCTCCCCGGATCTCCAGGTCGCCTCCCGGCATGGCCGCTCCCGGCGACACCGCATCGATGCGGGGCGCCGTGCTGGATTCGGATTTGAGAATACGCACCATCTCACCCTTACTTACCACCAAACCTGCACCACCAGCATCACCAGCAGGGCGTAGATACCGGCCGCCACATCGTCCAGCATGATGCCCCACCCGCCCCGCAGCCGCTCCAGCCGCCGCGCCGGCCAGGGCTTCGTGATATCGAACAACCGGAACAGAAGCAGCGCCAGCAGCGCATGGCCTGGTTCCACGAGAGCCACCGTCAGCGCAATCCATTGTCCAGCGACCTCGTCGATCACGACAAATCCGGGATCCGTGCCGCCGCTCTCCCGTTCGACCACAGTGGCCGCGGGAATCCCCACCCAGGTCACAGCAATTGCGCCCGCCAGCGTCAGAACAGAAGCCGTCCAGCCATTGAGATGCGCCGCCTTGAGCCCGAAGTACCAAATCGCCGTCGCCGCCACGGAAGCCCAGGTCCCCGGTCCCGGCTTCAGATGCCCGACCCCGAAGAACGTCCCCACCGTCCATGCCCAGCGCGTGCGGGCTACCGGCGCCGGAGCGCCCTCAGGTCGAATGCGCACGCCCGGCGGAGGCAGTTCAGTCATCCTGGTCATGCTCTCCACGCGGCTGCCCCTCGCCGCCCAATCCCTCCAGCACCTCCGGATCGAGTACCGGCGAGGAAATCCGATACGCCCCGCTCGCCCACTTCCCCAAATCGATCACCCGGCACCGATCGGTGCAGAACGGGAAGTTCTCATCTTTCTCCGTGACCACCGTGCTGCATGTCGGGCATCGCAGAATCTTGTTCTTCAGGCTCACAGCGCCGCTCCTGCTCCCGCCAAAACCGGCTCCGCCTGCTCCGGGGTCGGCTCGATCACCGACGCGCTCGCTACCCGCGCCACCCAATCGTAATCATGCGCTTCCGTCACTTCGCACCGATAGAATCGCCC
This sequence comes from Acidobacteriaceae bacterium, assembly GCA_036269135.1. Taxonomy (GTDB): domain Bacteria; phylum Acidobacteriota; class Terriglobia; order Terriglobales; family Acidobacteriaceae; genus Palsa-343. The sequence goes on along the minus strand of DATASQ010000052.1, from coordinate 78,507 downwards.
CGGCACGAGAGAAGCGAACGGGCCAAAATCGTTCACGTATACCATTCCGTCGATTTCGGGCGCATGCATTGCAGTACGCCCCTTCCACAGCAGCGGCGTCTCTTCCGACTCGCCTTCCACCAGGACATCCAGCGTCTGTCCCACGCGCGCGCGCATCGCCTGCCGGCTGATGCCCTTCTGCAGCTTCATCAGCGCGCGACGGCGCTGCTCGATCACCCGCTTCGGCACCTTCGTCCCCAAATCGAACGCCTTCGAGCCCTCTTCGTCCGAGTACGAGAACACACCCAGCCAGTCAAACCGGGCCTCCGCGACAAAGTCGCAGAGCGCTTCGTAATCCGCATCCGTCTCGCCCGGAAACCCCACGATAAACGACGTGCGCACCGCAATCCCGGGGACCGCTGCCCGCACCTTCGCCAGCATCTTCAGGAAGATCTCCGCATTCCCGCCGCGCTTCATCGCCTTCAGCACCGGCCCTGCCGCGTGCTGCAGCGGCACGTCGAGGTATTTGCAGATGTTCGGATGCTTCGCCATCACCTCGAGCAGCCGCCCCGTGACTTTGTTGGGATAGGCATACAGGAAGCGCAGCCAAACCAGGCCCTCAATGGCCGCCAGGCGATCCAGCAGCGAAGCCAGCCCGTCTTTCAGCCCCAGATCTTCGCCGTAGCAGGTCGTATCCTGGCCGATCAGCGTGATCTCCCGCACACCTTCAGCAACCAGCGCCTCCGCCTCCGCGATCACCGACTCGAACCGCCGCGAACGAAACTTCCCACGCAGGTTCGGAATCACGCAGAAACTGCAGGGATGGTCGCAGCCTTCCGCAATTTTGATGTAAGCGGATGCGCCCTTCGTCGCACGCAACCGCGGCGTGGTGTGATCGTAAAGATATTGCGGCAGCTGCGCCCCGGCGCCGTCCCAGGATACCCGTGAAAACCGCCCCTGCTCCTCCCGACGCTCACCTTCCGCCCGAGAAGATTGGTGCGTACCGGCCAGAGCCTCCTGCCCCGGCCGCACATTTGCCGACCCGTGGCCGCTCAGGATGTTGAAGGGCGACGACGGCCGCTCCGCCGCAGGCGGCTCCAGCCCCGCGGCCGCCAGAATCGCCTCCAGCTCCCCGGTTCCCACCACGGCATCGACCTCGGGAATGTTCTTCCGGATCTCGTCCCGATACCGCTCCACCAGGCAGCCGGCCACGATCAGCTTCCGCGCCGATCCTGCCGTCTTCAGGCGCGCCATTTCGAGGATCGCGTCCACGGACTCCTGTTTCGCCTTATCAATAAAGGAGCAGGTATTCACCACCAGGATGTCGGCGGCGTCCGCGTTGGGCGTGATTTCCGCGCCCGCGCGATCCAGCAGCCCCATCATGACTTCGCTGTCCACCAGATTTTTCGGGCAGCCGAGGGAAATAAATCCCACGCGCGGCCGACCCTGCGCCCCGGTTGCGCCCGGGGTGTCCAACTTCCGAGATTCTTCCGTCACACTTCTATTTTAACGGGTGTGCGCCGCCGCCCCGTTCCGGCGCTTCACTCCCCCTCCGGCATGACCAGATAGAGAAGCACCAGCGCCATCCCCGCGAACATCCGGAAAGCCGCTTCCTCGCCATTCCACGTTGCGGATTGCCACATCAGAAACCACTCCCCGCCAACGCTCAGAAAGGCCACGAGCCACAGCAACAATCCCGCTGTCAGCCCACCGATGGCCAGCGGTCGGGCCTTCCGAAACACAGCTGGAGGCTGCCCCAGGGCCCGAAGCAACTGAACCGACCCAGCCCAAAGCAGCCCCGCGGTTACGATTTCCCAGGCAATGATGCCGTCATAGAAAAGCGCATGGATCCACAGCGGATGAATCGCGCGCCCCATGCCGTGATTGCCTGGAAACGTGGAATCCATCCAGAGCACGTGATGGACAAACGCATAATTCGATGCGTAGTCGGTCAGGTTGTTCACAACCACGAGCGTGACATAGAGGGCGACCGCCATGACCAGCAGCGACTTCGAAAGCCGCAGGATCACTGACCCAAACCCGCGACGTTCTGGAAATACGCCGTCAGCGCGGCAATCGTCGCAGCATCGTACTCAGGATTCGGCGGCATGGTGGCTTCCGGATTCACCGCCTGGGGACGCACGACGTACTTGCCAAATGCCGCCGCATTCCCCTGCGCGATCAGCCCCAGCTGCGGCCATCCAAACGGAGACTTGCTGCCCCCGATCGTTCCCGCCCGATGGCAGCGCAGGCAGTTTTGCTCCGCGATGCGATACCCCTCCATCGCCGCAGCGCCTCCGCTGTGCGGCTGTAACGCCGCCAGCGTCGCCTTCTCCGGATAGAGTTTCAGCTCCGTCACCGCAAACGGAACCTGCGCCATATCTTTGTGCGCGAGAACGTGAAACGCCGGCGTGAAGGCGGGCCCGGAAATCACGTATGGCTGGTATTTCTCGCCGTCAGGACCTGGCTTCCATTGCGCCGGTTCCCTGCCATCGATCCGCAGCACCAGAAACGGATGGTGCGCCGCCCGATACGCCGCCGTGTAATGTCCTTCATAACCGTCCGTACTCACCGCTGCAATCAACCGGTCTTTTCCATCCACGCCCAGCGCCGCCAGCAGACCATCGAGAGAAACCCCGCTCAGCTGCACCGGTGTCGGGAAATTCTCATCATCGCGAACGGTGAAAGTCACCTGCGGGAGCTGGCTCAGAGCTGCGTAGCTCACATAGCGGCTCGCTACGGCCGCCACACCCGGCAGATCGCCTGAAATCTCCAGGTCCTGCGGCGAACCGCGCTGGCTCATCAGGGCAAGGTGCTGCGGCCCCAGGGAAGCCGCCGCCACGCTGCCCGTCATAACCACACCTATAAGAATCCATCTCCAGTGCATGCCACTTATCCTAACCCGCTCCGCACCGGTGCAACCTCACAGCGATCGCCCGCCTACTTCCCCTCCCCAACCGGCAGAGAAATGTAGGTTTCGTGCTCCGGCGTGCGATAGATGCGCTGCGTGGCTTCCTTATAGTCACCGGCCGTGGCGTGGAAGATATTCGGCACAAAGGTCTGTGGGTTGCGGTCGTAGAGCGGAAACCAGCTGGACTGGATTTGCACCATCATGCGGTGCCCCGGCAGAAACACATGATCCATCGCCGGCAAAAAGAAGTCGTACTGCAGCGGCTGGTTCGGCGTCAGCGCGGCAGGATGCGACAGGCTCTTGCGATAGCGTCCCCGGAAGATGTCCATGGAGAGGGACAATTCGTAGCCGCCCATGTCCGGCTCCTCGGCGTCCTGCTGCGGATAGACATCGATGACCTTCACGATCCAGTCGGAATCGGTTCCGCTGGTCGAGGCAACAAGGTGCACCTCGGGGCGTCCACTCACGCGGACCGCCTCCTGCAGCACCGGCGTCTCGTAGGTCTCCACGTCGGAACGCGCGGAAGCGAAGCGCTGATCGCCGACCAGCCATTCCGGCCAGGTGCGCGTCTCGGCGCCCGGTACCGGGCGCGCGCGATACGGCACGGGCGTCGCCGGGTTCGACACATACTGGTCATACCCGCTCCCGCTGGACGGCGGCGGCGGATCGAAGCTCAGTCCATGATCCGCCTGCAGGTACAGCGGCTTTCTCTCGACGCTGCAGTCGCCGGGACACGCCGGCCAGGTCGGCAGCGCTTCCCACTCGTTGGGACCGGTGAGGAAGGCGTTGACATGCGCAAGATTTGCGGCCGGTCCGTTCTCCTGGAGATGCTCAGCCAGAAACGGCAGCAGGATGTGCTGAACAAAATAAGCCGACGTGTCGGAGCCGAAGTTGATGGCTCCCAGATGCGTGCCCTGTGTGGACTCCTGTCCGTGGAACCACGGACCCAGCGCCAGATACAGGTTGTCGCGATTCGAGGCGTCGGCATAGAGCGCGCGGTACACCGCCAGGGCTCCGTAAATATCTTCCTGATCCCATTCGCCGCCCACCAGCAGAGTGGGCACCGTCAACGGCTCCTTCGCCAGGATCTTGTCCACCGCCTGGCCCTGCCAGAATTCGTCATACGACGGATGCTCCACAATCTTGTTCCAGAATCCGAGCTGCTCCATGCCATGCTGCGTTGCGACCGCGCTGGCATTGCCCGCGTCGAGGTACATGGTGTAGTCGTCCGAGTAATTGCTCCACCAGCGATCGGTTCCCGTACGCGTCGCCTCCTGGGAGTAAATGTAGGGCATCATCTGCTCGCGGAAGGCCCCATAGTGGAACCAGTCGTCGCCCATCCAGCCGTCCACCATGGGATTCTCCGGGACGGCTGCCGCCAGAGCGGGATTGGGATGCACCAGCCCCATCAGCGCTTCAAAGCCGTCGTAGGAAATTCCCATCACCGCGACCCGGCCGTTGCTTTCCGGAACGTTCCTGACCAGCCAGCCGATGGTGTCCGACGCATCGGTAGCGTCGGAGACGGGCGTGGGATTCAGCGGACCGCGGACGTAGCGGTTCATGATGTAGTCGCCTTCGGACCCGTATTTGCCGCGTACGTCCTGGAACACATGGATGTAGCCCGCCTTCAGCGCCCAGTCCCGAGCCTCGCGCTCGCGCGCACCGAAGCGGTCGGCGTCATAGGGCGTGCGCTCGAGAATGATGCCCGCGTGCTTCGCCCCTTTGGGCACGATGATCACGGTATTGAGCTTGATGCCGTCACGCATCGGAACCTGGACGACGGTGCGCGTATAGGGCAAGTCCTGCGTCACCGGTTTGAAGTGCTCCGGAGTCTCGCTGGGCAAGCTGGGATAGTGAGAGTGGGGCTCCGCCTGCGGGGATTGGGCCGACGGCTGTTGCGCAGCGCTCAGGGCAGGATCCGCTGCAAACATGGCTGAGGCGAGGAGGAAGGGTAACGCGCGCAGGGCGAGACGAACGCAGGTCATCATGGTGCTTCTCAGCATACGTCAGAGAATCCTGGCTGCGATGCCGCGGCCACAGCGGTGAATCTTTTATCCAGGGAGCAGGCCTCGCCCGTTCGAGCGGCCGCCCGAACGGCTCTGTCCGGATAAAAGCCCTGCGACTCTGCCCCTTTTCGCCAATTCAGAGTCGTTCGCGTCGCGGATGTTAACCAGGACTCTTGCGCGGCGAGGCCCCCCGGGCCGTCTCACTCGCCGACTACAATTTCGCCATGCCGCCCTCACCGCTCGCCGCCGTGCTCGCAGCCTATAAGGATGGGACGCTAGAGCCGGCACGGATCTGTCTGGCCCGCGCCAACAGCAGCGCCAGCCGCAATACCTACATCGTGTTCGATCCTGACTGGACCCTCGCCGAAGCCCGCCGCCAAACGGCCCGCGTCGCCTCGGGGGAATCGCCCCTGCCCCTCTTCGGCGTTCCCGTCGCGCTTAAAGACTGCTTCGACCTCGCCGGTTTCCCCACCAGCAGCGGCTCCCGCTTCTACGCCCGGCATCTCCCTCCGGCTGCCGCGGACTCCTGGGTCGCCGCGCGCCTTCGCCAGGCCGGCGCCGTCATCACGGGCAAGACGCACCTGCACCAGCTCGCCTTCGGCATCACCGGCGAAAACCGCGACTACGGCGACTGTCTCCAGCCCGCCAACTCGGCTCTGCTCACCGGCGGTTCTTCCAGCGGATCCGCGGCCGCTGTCCAGGAAGGCTCCGCGCTCGCCGCCATCGGCACGGATACCGGCGGCTCCGTCCGCGCCCCCGCCGCGCTCTGCGGCCTCGCCGGCTACCGCTCCTCCCTCGGCCTTGGCGAATGGGCCGGTGGTTATCACCTGTCGGAATCCTTCGACACCCTCGGCTGGCTCTTTCGCGACCTGCGCGACGCACTCCGCCTCGCCGAAGCTCTCTTCGATCTCCCTCCCGAGACGCAGCCCAATTCCGCCGCACCTTCGATCGGCTTGCTCTCGGGTCCTCTGCTCGATCCCTGCGACGCCGCAGTCCTGCGTTCGCTCGAATTCTGGCAGCAGCAACTCCGCCGCGCCTCCGCTCGCCTCGAGCCCATCCAGCCCGACTTCTGGTCGGAAGCCTGGGACATCTACGCCCCCATCCAGGCTGCTGAAGCCGCCCGCTTCCACACCGGTCACTTCCAGGAATTCGAGCCCGCCATCGCCGCCCGCCTCGCATGGGGCGCCTCTCTCCCTGAGGACCAGCTCCAACAATTCCGCCTCCGCCGCCAATCCTTCTGCGAGCAAAACGACGCGCTCTTCCGCCGCTTCGATTTTGTGCTGGCCCCCATCACTCCGATCAGCCAGCTGCTCGCCGGCGCCGACCACAGCGGAACCCGAGCGCAGATTTTGCGCCTCACCACTCCCGCCAGCGTGGCTGGCCTGCCCGCGATCGTGCTTCCGTCCGCCGACTGCGGCCTGCAGCTCCTCGCTCAGCGGAATGACGACCGCCGTCTCCTCCGCTTTGCCGCGCGCCTCGGCGACCAACTCGCAGCCGAAGATGCCTGATGGTCCAGGTCGGAGCCACGATTCCGCAGGAACAAGATGACCTCCGGAGCACGGCTCTCGTCCAGCGGTAACCCGTTCTCCGGCGTGTTCGCTTTACAAACGGGAACCCGTCTGCGAGTCTGTTGGGCGGCTGCTGTGGGACTAAAAAAAATATGCGTATTCAATCGATTCACATTGTTGTCTCTCTTCTTGGCTGCGCGATCGCGCTGCCGGCTCTGGCGCAGGCTCCGGTTCCGGATAGCCCCGCCATCGAGCAACAGGCCGACGCCATGGTCGCGAAGCTGACCCTGCAGCAGAAACTCGAGCTGATCGGCGGCCTGGACGAAATGTTCATTCGCGCCGAGCCCTCTGCCGGCTTTCCCAGTCTCAAGATGAGCGATGGCCCCCTGGGCGTGCGCACCTGGGGCCCCGATACCGCGTACGCCGGCGGCATCGCCCTGGCCGCTGCCTGGGATCCGAACCTCGACCATGAGATGGGGGTCTCGATCGCTCACGATGCGCGCTCCCGCAGTGTTCACTTCATCCTCGGTCCCGGCGTGAATATCTACCGCGCTCCCATGGGCGGCCGCAATTTCGAATACTTCGGCGAAGATCCGTACCTCTCCGGCCAAACCGCCGCCGCGTACATCCGCGGCGTGCAGAGCCAGGGCGTCATCGCCACCGTAAAGCACTTCGACGCGAATAACGAAGAGTACGACCGCCACAACGTCAGCTCCGACATGGACGAGCGCACCCTGCGCGAGATCTACCTGCCGGCCTTCGAGGCGGCCGTGAAAGAAGGCGGCGTCGGCGCGGTGATGAACTCCTACAACCTCCTCAACGGCGTCCACGCCACCCAGGACAAGCACCTCAACCTCGACATCCTTAAAGGCGAATGGAAGTTCAACGCCATTCTCATGTCCGACTGGGACGCTACCTACTCCGCGATCGGCGCCGCCAATAACGGGCTCGATCTCGAGATGCCTTCCGGCAAATTCATGAACCCGGCAAACCTCACCTCCGCCGTCAGGAGCGGCCAGGTTTCCGAAGCCACCATCGACGACAAAGTCCGCCGCATCTTCCGTACCGCGATCCGCTTTGGCTTCCTGGATCGCGACCAGACCGAGCCGGCGATTCCCCGCTACAGCCAGGAAGGTCGCCACGTCGCCATGCAGGAGGCTCTCGAAAGCATCACCCTGCTGAAGAACGAGGGCCATCTCCTCCCCCTCGATCCGGAAAGGGTTCACATCGTCGCCGTTCTCGGCCCCGATGCGTGGCCGGCGGTGCCCGGCGCCGGCGGCAGCTCCCAGGTCGACGCCTTTCAGCCCATCAGCATCATGACCGGGCTCTCCAATGCGCTCGCCGGGAAAGCGAAAGTCCTCTATGCCGCTGGCCTGCCCACGCCCGATGATCTCTTTTCCGGAACCGAGTTCTGCGACGCCTCGGGCAAAACGCCCGCCGATCCCCGGTCCGGCACGCAGGTGAAAGTCGAAACCTTCGACAACCCCAGCCTCTCCGGCACGCCCACCGTCACGTCAATGCCCCGCATCAACTTCTTCCGGTCAGAAGAATGGACGACTGCCTCTCAACAGCGCCACAGCCTCCGTTACACGACGCAGTACATGCCGACGAAAACCGAGGATTACCTCTTTCTCGCCGGCGCCGGTGGCTCCGACGCCTACAAGCTGATCGTCGATGGCAAGACCGTTATCGACCAGACGCCGCATGAAGGCCAGGCGCCGCGCTATGTCGAGGTTCCACTCACCGCGGGCAAAGCCGCCTCCATCGAACTCGACTACTGGCCGGATGCCGGCTACCCGCGCATCGGCCTCGGTATCCGCGGCGTGGACCAGCTGGTTTCACCCGAGGCAAGAAAAATCGCTTCCCTCGCCGATGCTGTGGTCGTTGCCGTTGGCTTTGATCCCACCACCGAGAGCGAAGGCATGGATCGCACCTTCGCGCTGCCCTTCGGTCAGGATCAGCTCATCGAAGCCGTGGCCAAAGCGAATCCTCACACCATCGTCAGCATTACCGCGGGCGGCAACGTCGACATGCACCGCTGGCTCGACAGCGTCCCCGTCCTCTTGCATAACTGGTACCCCGGCCAGGAAGGCGGCCGCGCCCTGGCCGAAATTCTCCTCGGCGAGCACGATCCCGAAGGCCACCTGCCGGTCAGCTTCGAGCGCTCCTGGGACGAGAATCCCGTCCACGACAGCTACTATCCCGCCCCCCATGCCAAGGGTCAGACGCCGCATGTCTTCTACAAGGAAGGCGTCTTCCTCGGCTATCGCTACTACACCACCTTCGATAAAAAGCCGCTCTTCCCCTTTGGATTCGGCCTCTCCTACACCACGTTCTCCTTCTCGCACCTGACCGTCTCGCCGGAACAGGCCAGCCCCGACGCTCCCATCACGGTCTCATTCGATGTAACCAATACCGGCCGGCGAGCCGGAGCCACCGTCGCTCAGATCTACGTTGGCGATCCCTCCGCCAAAGTGAAACGGCCCGTCAAAGAGCTGAAGGGCTTTGAGAAGGTCCGCCTCAACCCGGGCGAAACCCGCCACGTCAGCGTGACCCTTAACCGTCGCTCGCTCGCCTGGTGGAGCGACGAGAAGAAGGACTGGGAGGTCGATCCCGGCAAGTTTGTCGTCGATGTGGGCGACTCGTCCGAAAATACCCCGCTTACGCAGGACTTCCAGGTGCAATAGCGCGGCTTTCCCGGGCGGTCTGCCGACATTGTGCCGTTCCGCCCGGCTTTCGCCTTCTCACTGCAGGTCGTCAAACAGGCTCTGCTTGCCCAGGGTCGCAATCACCTGGCTGAGCGCCGCCTGCTGCGTTTCCGCCGTGCTTAGCTGCGTCGCGACCTGCCCCACATTCGCCTGGAGCAGCGTCGTCTGATTCGCCGTCAGCTGGGTTGACTCGCTCTGCGTGTAATTTTCAGCCGCCGAGAGCCGCGTCAGCGAGTTGTCGATCAGCACCCTCTGCTGGCTTACATGCCCCAGCGCCGTACTCAGCGCCTGCGTGTCCGCCTCCGCCGTCGAGGAAACCGTTCCCGAGCTGAAGTCCGCGACAAGGTTGTTCAGCGTGCCCAGCACATCCGCTCCGCTCGCCGTGAAAACCTGGTCCCCCGGCAGATTCATCTGAATTTGCTGTCCGTTCGGGGTCACCAGGTAGCTCGTGCTGTTTGCCGTGTCGTCGCCGTTGTACTCAACTCCGGACGGTGCCGATGCATCCAGCACAAACGGAGGCGTGCTGCCCTGGCTGCCGGCAAAAATATACTGGCCCATGTAGGTGGTGTTCGCCATCGAGAGCACCTCGTTCCGGATCCCCGCCAGCTGGGTCCCGATCGAGGCGAGGTCGCTCGCATTCAGAGTCCCGTTATTGCCCTCCGTGGCCAGCGAGATTGCCGACGTCAGCTGACTCACTACCGTCGCCAGTGCCGAATCGGTGACCTGCAGCATGCTTTGCGCCGAAGACGCCGTCTGCGAGAAAGTGTCGTCGCCCCCGATCTGTGCGCTCAGCAGAACGTTCTCTCCCACCGCTACCGGATTGTCGCTCAGCGAGTTGACCGCCGATCCGCTGGCCAGTTCTTCGGTCAGCTGCTCCTCCGTGGCCGACGTCGCGTCCAGCGATCCCACCAGCGTGTTCATGTACAGCGGATTGACCCTCATGCTTCGGCTCCTGAGGCTAGGTGGTGTAAGTCGTGTCCACGCCCAGGTTCAGGGCCGACGTCATCACATCCGCCAGAATGGTAAATACCTTCGACGCCGCGTCATAGGACTGCTCCAGCGTCTCCAGCGACGCCGCTTCGTCATTCAGGTTGACTCCGGAAAGCGAGCCGATCTGGCTCTGTAGCTGGGTCAGCCCCGCCTGCTGCGCCGTGTTCTCGCTCGACACCTCCGAGGTCAGGCTGCCCAGGTTGGACACCGTGCCGGAGAAGGAGGCGGTCGGCGAAAGGCCGTTCACGACAGCGCTGTTTTCGAGATCCGCCATGGCGACAGCATTGGCATCGTTCGATGAGCCTGCGCCGCTGGCCGCTGCTGCAATCTCGGATGGATCCGTCATCCCCACCGTCAGCTGCGCAGCCAGATCGGTCGCGCTCGTGATCGCGGTGCCGTCCGACAGAGTGAAGATCGCTGCCCCGGCGTTGCCGTTCAGGTCGGAACCCGCCGCGTTCTGCGCGTTCACGGCCGTTGCCACTCCATACGCCAGCTGATCGAGCGCCGTCTCGACCTGCGGAATATCCTGATCCCGGGCCGTCAAAATCCCGCCCAGCTGGCCTCCCCCCGAAGTCAGATCGGACGTAATGTCGCTCCCCTGAGAGTCGAAGAAATGAGTCACCCCGCCGCTCTCGCCGCTGGTCACCTGAAACGCCTGTCCCTCGGAAACCAGCAGCGCCCCGCCCATGGTCGTCACCGTCAGGCCGTTATCTTCCGTGGGAACGGTGCGGATTCCCATCAGCTGCGACAGGTTGGTCAGATCCTGCTGCCGCTGATCTTCCAGCGTTCCCGCATCCGAGTTCGGGCTCTGCGATTCGATCTGTACGTTCAGCCGCGCAATATTTTCGAGCAAACCGTTGGCCTGCTGCACCACGCTGCCGCTTTCCTCGTCCAGCGACTGCTGCTGCGTCTCGAGCGCGGACGCCGCCCCGTTGAAGTCCGACGCCAGAGTCCCGGCCGCGCTCAGTACGTTCTCCCGCAGGGATTCATCCGATGGACTCGCCTCCAGCGAGGCAAAGGTTTGAAAGAAACTGGACAGGTCCGTGCCAATGCCGCTTGCCGCGCTGCTGTTCGTCCCCGCGCTCGTCGCTCCGCTGAACAGCGCCTGCATCTGGTTGAGTGCATCCAGACGCGCCGAAGACGCGCTCTCCGTTTGCGTCTGCTGCTGCAGCGCCTGGTCCAGCACCAGGCTCCGCTGCGACTGCGGTCCCGTCATCGATACGCCGGTGCCAAAGCTCATCCCGTTGAACGATACCGAGTCGTTCTGCTCCCAGATCGGAACCTCCAGCGTGTATCCGGGCGTATTGGCGTTCGCGGTGTTGTTGGCCACGATATCCAGAGCCCCCTGATCCGCATCCAGGGCTCCCTGCGCGATGTTGAACGCCGTGCTGATTGTGGCCATAATTTCCCTGTTCCCTGTTTCAGTCTCTGCCGTACACCGCGCCACGCCCTCCGCGCAGCAGCCGCAGATTCCGGCGAGTCAGCGCGAGGAGCAGGCCCAGGGTTGCGTGCTGCTCGCGGGCCAGCCTCTGCTCTTCCCTCCCCACCACCACTTCACCTGCCTGCGCCGCCAGTCGCTCCAGCAGCGGCGCATCTCCCCGTGCCAGCGCCGCAATCGCTGATCTCAGGAGCTCCGACGCAGATCCCGTGCCGCTCATTTGCCCAGCATCGAGTCGATCATGCTGTTCGCCACATCGGAAGACGCCACATTATAGGTTCCCTCGGCCAGCGCCTTCTGCACCTGCGCCACCTTGTCCATCCGCACATCGGAATCCGGCGCCGCCTGCGCCGCCGCGCTGGCTGCCGAACTCAGCGTCGCTTCATCCGCGCTGCTGCTGCTCTCAGCGCTCGCTGCATCGCTCGTCCTGCCGGACGAAGTCCCGGCGACTTCCTGACTCGAGAACAGCTGCTGCAGTCCCTGCAGATTGTTGTGAACGTTCATCCTGTTTCTCCTTCTCTTCCGTCATCGGCGCAAAAGGAGCGCACTTGAGTCACTTTTCCCATTTATTTTGTGAGAATGATCGGAATTCACCGCCGGGCCGCCCGCCTGCGTCTTGGTCCCCTCCAGCTGCCCGATAATCTTTGTGGCAATCCCAAACCCTCCCCGATCGGAGATGGCCCGCGCCAGCGCCTCTGACCCGAAGCTCATCAGGGCATTGTCGCTGCCGTCGCTTCCCGCCCCGTCCTTCCCATCGTCGAACAGCGCATCGTGCTGCAGCGGTTCGAGAAACTCTTTCATCATGCAGGCCTCGAACTCATGCGCGGCGGGCTTGAGCCGTGGATCGATCCCGGTCCCGGGGTTCGCCGCAGACTGGGCCATCCCCGCCATCGCCCCCAGCGGCTGCATCACAACACCTCCAGTTCGGCCTGCAACGCCCCGGCTTCCTTCATCGCCTGCAGGATGGACACGATATCGCGCGCCGTCGCTCCAATCTGCTGCAGATTCTCCACCAGATCGTCGACCGTCGCGCCCTCTCGCAGTTCGATCCGGTTCGCGGGCTTGTCCTGGGCCTGCACGGTCGTTTGCTGCACCACCTGGGTCGTCCCCTGCCCGAGCGCGTTCGGCTGCGAGACCTCGAACCGGCTGACCACGTTCACCACCAGGCCTCCATGCAGGATGGTCACCGGCTGCAGCGTCACATTCCCGCCGATCACGACTGTCCCGGTGCGCTCGTTCACCACCACCTTCGCGCGCGGGAAGACCTCCACCTCGACCTCTTCCACGCGTGCCAGCAAAGCGGGAATATCTTCTTTCGCCGCCGGTTCCAGGTCGATTCGCCGGCTGTCCACGGCATGCGCCAGCTTCCGCCCTTCTTCCCGGTTGATCGCCGCCGCCACCGTCTCTGCGGTATGAAAGTCCGCGTCGTCCAGCAGCAGCGACAGGTTTCGCATGTGGGACAAATCCAGCGGTACGCCGCGTTCCACGATCGCTCCCGACGGGATCCGCGCCGTCGTCGGATAGTTCACTGACTTGCTGCTCCCGTTGGCCGATACCGCATAGCCCCCCAGCACCATCGGCCCCTGCGCCTCGGCGTAGATCTGTCCGTCGGGGCCGTACAACGGGGTGAGCAGCAGCAGACCTCCTTCGAGGCTCCGCGCATCGCCCGCCGACGATACGGTCACGTCGATTTTCGTGCCCGGCTCGGCAAACGGCGGCAGCGTTCCCGCCATAAAAACCGCCGCCATGTTCCGCGTCTGCATCATCGACGCCATAGCGTTGCCCTGCAGGCTCACGCCCATCCGCTCCAGCGCCGATTCGAGCGTCTGCAGCGGGAACACAGTCTGCGAACTGTCCCCCGTCCCATGCAGTCCCACCACAATTCCGTAGCCCACCAGCTGGTTGTCGCGCACACCCTCCACCGAGGCGATGTCCTTCACCCGGGCACGGCGCGTTTTGGGCGCCTCCTCGGGCCGGAGCGGCAGCGTCAGCGCCAGCATGGCCGCCAGCGTCCCCAGAAGCACTCTCCGCATTGAAGTCCCTCGCCGCACGCTTCGCCTCCTCAGTCAAAAAACCAGGATCTTCTCCAGAAACCGCACCACCGGATTCTGCCGGTAGGTCGCATCGTTGACGATGCCCTTCCCCACTACCTCCAGCTCCATATCGGTAATCGCCGTCGACAACACCTGGTTCTGCGCATTCACGTCTTCCGGCCGCACCAGCCCGCGCAGGCGAATCAGCTGGGTTTGCTGATTGAAGGTGAGCTGCCGTACCACCTGAATCACCAGCATCCCGTTGGGCAGCACATCCTCGACGTCTCCCTCGAGCGTGGTGCTGATGCTTGAATTCGTCACGCTTTGCCCCTGCGCATTCAGGGAGGACGAAGAGCTCTGACTCAGGAGATTGTTCAGCGCATTTCCAGACTTCAACTTGCCCAGCAGAGCCGAAATCTGGGAGCTTGCCGTCGACGCACGCTGGTTCTTGACGGTCCCGTCGGTGGAGGCCGCCAGACTCTCCGACACCACGACCGCGATCGGATCGTGCTCCCGGATCGCCTTCACATCGCTCACCAGATTCGTCAGCCGCCCGGTAGGTGTCCAGATGGAGCCGGCGGTCAGCACTTCGGCGGCTTTCTCCGCCCGCACCCGGTCAATATACTGCCGCAGCGCCACATCGGGAGGCGTACTCCCTTCCTTCGCTTTCTTCGGTTTTGCCGCTCCTGCCCCTGCCTCGGGCAGCAGGACCAGGGCTGCCAGCAGGCCGGCCACCAGACAACGCTTCGCTCGCATCACCGCCAGCCCTTTCCCGGAAGCAGTTCCACCGAACCGGGACCGCGCACAATTCCGCTCAGCATGGCATTGCTCAGCCCGGCACGCACCCGAATGATTCTTCCGGCGTTTCCGTCTTCCAGTGCCGTTCCCGCGATGTGAATTTCGGCCTCCGCGCCGCGCCGCCACACCGTGACCCGCATGCCTGCCCGTACCATGGGCGCGTGCGGCTCCGCCGCCGGCCTGCTCGGATCCCCGGCTGGGTTTTTCGTTCCCGGCGTGCTGATCGGCAGGTTCCAGGGAACCTCCACCAGCCGCGCCGGCCGTTCCGGATGCGCCGGATCGTTCTCCACCCGCCATTCCCGATGCAGACCCCAGTCCCGGACCACGGTCGTTGTAGCGCCCGCTCCCAGGCTGATCCCGATCGCCATACCCAGCATTGCGGTTCGCAGTCGCATCGCTCACTTCGCCATATTGTTGGTTTCGCTGTACATCTCATCCGCCGCCTGGATCACCTTCGAGTTGCTCTCGTAGGCTCTCTGCGCCAGCACCATCTGCACAAACGCTCCCACCACGTCCACATTTGAATTTTCCAGGTAGCCCTGCTGCAAAGTCCCCAGCCCCTCCGTCCCTCCTGGATTGCCCAGCACCGGATCGCCCGAGGACAAAGTCGCCGTGAACAGATTCGATCCCACGCTCTCGAGGCCTCCGGGATTCACGAACGTCGCCAGCTGGATCTGGCCCAGCTGGGCCGGATTCTGCTGCCCCGGCAGGGTCGCGTTGACCACCCCGTACTGGGTGATGGTCACCGCCGTCGCATTCGCGGGAACCGTGATATTGGGAACGACCGGATCGCCCTGGGCATCGACCAGCGTGCCCTGATTGTTCAGAAAGAAGTTGCCGGCGCGTGTGTAGGCCATGGTTCCATCCGGCCGCGTCACCTGAAAGAACCCGGTTCCCTGAATGGCCAGGTCCAGCGGATTATTGGTCTGGTTCATATCGCCCTGGGTCATGATGATCTCGCTGGCTGCCGACTTCGTTCCCAGTCCGATCTGCAGCCCGGCCGAGACCGTCTCCTGGCTCTGCGCCGCCCCCGGCGTCACCAGGTTCTGGTAGATCATGTCCTGGAACTGCATCGACCGCTGGCGAAAGCCGACCGTCGATGAGTTGGCCAGATTATTGGCAATGGTGTCCAGATTCAGCTGCTGTGCGCTCATGCCGCTGGCTGCCGTATACAACGCTCGAATCACCTGAGCCTCCTTCTTTCCCGCGGTCAGTCCACTCGCGGCAAATCTTCGCTGGCGGTTTTGTCCAGATCGTTGTTGAACATGGAGACGGCCTTCTGCATCATCTCCGCCTGCCGCTGCATCAGCACCAGCTGAAGACTTCCCTCGATCACATCCTGATTCGAGGCCTCAAGCGCCCCCTGTCGAATGGTGCCGGTTGCCGGAGCAGGTTTCGCCCCGTTGACCGCCGCATAGCGATTCGCTCCTTCCGCCGACAGAGACGCGGGCGAAGCAAAGGTCACAAGGGCAATACGGCCGGCCAGCGCCCCGTTCACCGAGACCGCTCCGTCCTCTCCCACCGCGATGTTGCCCGCCGGCGTACGGATGGCCTGTCCGCGCGCATCCAGCACCGGGTCGCCGGTTGGGTCGGTCAGGGTTCCGTCCTGGGCACGCTGGAACTGTCCGTCGCGGGTATAGCGAACGCCCTGCGGCGTCTGGATGGCGAAAAAGCCGCCGCCTTCGACGGCAAGATCCAGGGGATTGCCGGTCGGGGTCAGCGCACCCTGGCCCATATCGAGCTGGGTGCCGCCGAGGACCCCGAAGGCATTGACGGTCGTGTTCAGCTGCGACCCGAGGGCATCGGGCCCCAGAATCGTCGAGCGGAAATAATCACGCTCGGCGCGGTACCCGGCGGTTCCTGCATTCGCCAGGTTGCCGGCGGCCACGTCCAGCGCCTGGCTCCGCGCCAGCCATCCGGAAAATGCCGCATAATATCCGCTGTCCATCGATCTCCCCTCGCTCCGATGAACATGCACGGCGGGGACCGGGGCCAGCCGGAAAAGATTAGAAGAAGCTCATGCGGACCAGTCGCAGAACACCGAGACGGCGAACTGCCGATCCTCGAAATGGTAGCGGCGCTCCAGCCGCATGGGCGCGCGCTGGCTGAAGAGCTGATAGCTCGCCCCTGCCACCACGGTCGGGGTGGACAGCAGACAACCGCAGGACAGCTCCGGATCGTATCCCTTCCAGGCGCCGGCCAGCATGTTCGCGATCTCGCCGATCGCGTCCCGCACCAGGGCATCCAGCTCAACCGGTTCGACGCCCGTCATACACGCCGTCATGCGCCGCGCAGCCGCCTCTCCGCTCTGCAGCACCAGAGATCCGCTCAGAGCGCCCGCCAGGCCAATCACCGCCGAAACCGTGCCCCCCTTCACTTCCTGGTCCCCTGCCGCCGGTTCGCACGCAACTCCCAGCATGGTACGGAAGACCTCGTCCACAGCCCGGTCCAGATGGGCTGACATTTCGCTGAGCTTCTTCCCGGGTTCGGTCCTTGTGACCATGGCCTCGCCTTCCTCTTATTTTCGCTCGATCTTCTTTTCGCTCGATCGCCATGCCGCAATCGATTTCAGGGCACGGGCCCGCTGCTGCGCCGGACCCCTCTGCGCGGCCTCGTCCTCTCGCCCTGCCGCCCCGGCTCGGAGCCGTGGTTAGGACGGAGCCAGCAAAGGCAGCACCCGGTCCCGTACCTGGTCCGGAGTGAAGGGTTTGCGAATATACCCCTGCGCCCCCGCCAACAGCGCCTCCCGCACATGTTCTTCGCCGCTTTCGGTCGTGATCATCACGACCGGCGCCCCTTTGGCCAGTCCCTCGCTCTGCATCTGCCGCAGGAATTCCAGGCCGTCCATATTCGGCATATTGATGTCGGAGACGATCAGATCGGCCTTTTCCTGCCGCAGCGCCTCCAACCCTTCCCGGCCGCTGCCCGCCTCGACCACGCGCGTCAGATTGAGCCCGGCCTGGCGCAGAGCCCGCTCCACAATCTTCCGCATCACCGATGAATCATCCACAATCAACACAGTTATTCCCGACATGATGCGCTGCTGCCCTCCGCTTCCCTTATCGGCAGAACCGCGCTTTCCTCTAATCCCCCGGCTTCCCTTTTCTGCCCAACCGTCGCCAGCAGATCCTCCACCGCCTCCGGGACAGGCAAAGCTGCGCCGCCCTGCGCGGTCCGCCAGATCCGCAGCCACCACAACTCATGAACGCGCGCCAGACGAGCTCGAATCGGCCGCTCCCGCTCGATCCAGGCGGCCATCCCTCTGGCCAGGCCATGGAGGTCCTCGGCCTCGAGGAACCTCGCTGCGGGCGCACCTCCGGCCAGGAACCGCGCCTGCTCCCGGCGAAACTCCGATTCCCGGGCGATCCCGGCGGCCACCCGCAGTCCGGTGACGTGCTCGACGGCGTAGCTGAGGCTGCGATCGATCCGTTCGGAAAACGCCAGATACAGCAGCTTCCCCCCGGAGATCCCCACCGGCAAAGCCCCCAGAGCCTCGGACAGAAACGGCGGAACCGCCGAAGCCATCGACGCGGAGAGCCCCCCGGGGAGCGAAAACACCGGACAATTCCATTGCGCGCTGATCGCCCGGGTCAGAGCCGCCTCGCTCAGCAATCCGCTGTTCAGGAGCCATTCTTCCAGGCGGATCGCTTCTCCGGCAGCCCCCGCTGCGCTCTGCCGGCCGGCCTCGCGCAGCTGCTCTTTGCTGATCCCACCCTGTTCCAGCAGCATCAGGGAGAGCGGAATGCGATGTGTCCAGGCCGCACCCGATTCGTCGCCAGGCCCCTCGCGGCCGATGGCCGCTTCCACCATGGCCCGCAAACACTCCGGGGAGCAGGCCCACTGCCCTTCGAAAATCGGTGACCGGCGGCTCCTCCACAGACGGATGCGCCCGCCGCTGCAAAGAGGATGGCCGCAGCGGGGAAAGATCCGATCCAGCCGGGCGCCCCCGGTGGACCCGGGGCGGTGCCGTGGGACCCCCACACGCAGAGGCTGCTTCTCGACAAGCAGTCCCGCTTTTCCGGAAATCTCGCGCTGCGCCGGTTCCTGCATCAGAGGCTCTCCAGCCGGCGCACCGGCTCCGCCACCTCGGTCACCCGCAGACCGAAATTGCCGTCGACCAGAACCACTTCCCCGCGGGCCACGATCTTGTCGCCGACGATCAGGTCCACCGGATCGGTGACCTGGCGATCCAGTTCCACCACATCGCCGGGTCCGAGCTCCAGAAGCTCCCGCAGCTCCAGAGAACGCGAGCCAAAACGCACCACCGCCTCCAGTTCCACTTCCAGCAGCAGATCGAATCGGCCTGAGCCCCTTGCGGCTTCTTCCCCGTCTCTGGAAACCGGCCCCGCCGTTTCCTCCCGGCGCCCCGGTTCGGACGCTTTTCCCGTGCTCTCTTTCTCCTCCACATCGAGAGCCATCCGCACGGCGGCGTCTCCCAGTTGCAGGCGGCAGGGATGAGCCGGGAAATTCGCCGTACCCGCGTCGGTTCCGGCGTTGCCCCCCATCCGGGCGGCAACGCTTCCCAGAATGCCGGTCCACAATTCCCGGACCATCTCCTCACCGGCGGAATCCGGCTCGATCACCCGGGCTTCGGCCAGCAGCCGTGCGATATCTTCTCGGCCCGCCGCCAGCACCAGCCGAGCCCCGGAAATCTCGAGGACATCCACGAAGCTAAGTGCCGGCTCGGGAAGCTCACCGCCCGCCGAAGCGCTCACCGGCTGACCCAGTTCGCGAGCCAGCTCGGTCTCGAGGCGGGCGATCCACCTGGCCTCCCCGTTCACGGCTTCTCTCCCCGCGGCGCGGACAGGTGCGCGGCGCGCGCATTCGCCTGGTTGACCGGGACCGCCGGAAACAGGATGACGCCTGCGGCGCCGAAACGTGCCGCCGTGCGCGCCGGCAAATTCAGGCGAAGGATCTTACCCGGCTCAAGAGCGCCGCACTGCGCCGAAGCCACCCGCACCGGCGGCAGTTCCAGAGAGGCTTCGATGCGGCAGGCGCCGGCGAGTTCCCGCATGCGCTCACGGATCTCCTGAGGATGTCCGCGGCGCCGGGCCTTTTCCCCGGCCAGCTGCCGCAGGATGGCATTTGAGACCACGGCGGGAAAAGCCAGATTCAGCAAGCCGCTCACCTCGGCCAGCCGCAGCTCAAAACTCAGGCACAGGGTCTTTTCCGAGACCGGGATCAGGCGCGGCGTCTGCGTCTGCATCTGCCGCTTCTCGAACCCGAAGGTCAGTCCCACGGGCTGCCAGGCGGTGGTTAGTTCCCGGCAGACCGCCTCCACCACGCCGGCCAGAATGGCCTCTTCAACGTCGGTCAGCTCGCGCGGCTCCGCCGTCCGGCCTTCCCCCCCCAGCAGAAGATCGATCATGGGGGGCGCGGTCGTCAGGTCCATCTGCAACACGCAGACCGTATGCAGCGGCTCCAGCCTTACCGAGCAGACGTAGGCCAGTTCGGGAATCCGCCCGAGAAACTCGCTGAACAGAATCTGCTCGGCGGAAACCAGGCTGACCTGCACCCGGCTGCGGAACCATGCGCTCAGATGGTGGGTCAGGTTACGCGCGAAGATGTCGTTCAACATGCTGATCGCCCGCAGCTGTTCGTTGCTGATCTGGCCGCTGCGCATAAAGCTCCACGGCGACACCCGGCTGCGCGGGCTCTCCGGCGCCGCCTGGGTGCTGGACCGCGCGGCCTGAAACAGCGCGTCGATCTCCTCCTGCCCGAGTTCCTTCTCAATCGTCATGGCCTATTTCCGTTTTCCGAATTCCGCCAGCCGCCCGCGCAGGTGCAGGACGGCGGAGGAATGAATCTGCGAGACCCGGGACTCCACCACGCCCAGCGCCAGACCGATCTCCTTCATCGTCATCTCCTCGTAGTAATAGAGCGTCACCACCAGACGCTCCCGCTCCGGCAGCTGCTCGATGGCCCCGGCCAGACGCTCGCGCATCTCGCCCCGCAGGCAGAGGAACAGAGGATCGTCTTCGGGACTGTTGGGAATGTAGGCCAGCTCCTCTTCCCCGGAATCCTCCGAGCGCTCGAGGTGCAGCGTCCCGATCTCCAGTCCCTTCAGCTCGCCCAGCAGCTGCTGGTAGTCCTCGAGTTCCAGGTGCATCTCCCGCGCCACCTCCGGCTCCGACGGCGCCCGGCCGTACTGCGCCGTCAGCCGGCGGATCGCTTCCTCGACCGCCCGCCCCTTGCGGCGCAGGTCGCGCGGGCTCCAGTCCAGCGTCCGCAGGCTGTCCAGAATCGCGCCGCGAATGCGGAACTGGGCATAGCTGCGGAACTGCACTTTCTTGCCGGGATCGAATTTGCGGAAAGCATCCAGCAGGCCCAGTGTCCCGGCGCTCACCAGGTCTTCGATGTCCACGTGCTGCGGCAGACGCTCGTGAATGCGCCGTGCTATCCAGCGGACCGCCGACATGTGTTCCAGCATCAGCTGTTCTCGCCCGGCCTCGTCGATGCCGACCGGATCCGCGGCCGCCAGGTACCCGTCCGGCACGGCCGCGCCGCCCTTTGCCTCCGGCGAAGACCCCGTCGCCGCACCCGGGCCCTTTGTCCTGGTCCATGGTTTCCCCGGCGCCCCCGTTGCCTGACCCGCATACTCCATCGCGTTATCCCCCGTGTCGTTACCGCTGCCGGACGATGCCCAGCGCTCGTACCGGAATGCCGGGCGCAATTTCCGCCGGCGCAAGTACGGTCAGCCTTGGCAAAGCCGGCTCCAGCCAGCGCCAGAGGTGATAGCGCGCCGGACTCGTACAGAGCAGCACGGGAATGGCCGCATCCGCGCCCGGGCCGATTAGAGATTTCACAGAATCGACGATCCGTCGCAGGATGGGCACACCGCTGCCGCCCCCCGGCAGGCGTCCGGGCTCGGTCGGCGACACCAGGGCCGCCAGCTCTTCCTCGACTGCGGGCTCAAGCGCGATCACCCGCAGCGAACCGTCGGGTTCCAGCAGCGGTTGGGTCAGCCGCCGACCCAGTGCCTGTCGGGCCGCCTCCACCAGCTGCGGCAGCGCGCGGCTCTGTGCCGAAGTCTCGACCAGGGCTTCCAGAATCGTGCCCAGATCCCGAATCGAAACCCGTTCCCGCAACAGCTGCTGCAGAGCCTTCTGCACCTCGCCCAGAGAAAGCAGCTTCGGCACCAGTTCCTCCACCAGCTTGGGATGGGTCTCCCCCAGCGCGTCGAGCATCCGCTTGGTTTCGCCGCGGCCCAGCAGCTCCCACGCATGGCGGCGAATCAGCTCGGCCACGTGCGTGCTGATCACCGTCCCCGCATCCACCACGGAATAGCCGGCGGCCAGCGCCTCCTCCTCGAGATTCGGCTGGATCCACCGCGCCGGCACGCCATAGGCCGGCTCGCGGGTCTCCCGCCCGGGCAGGGGGCGCGCCTTCGCATCCGCGCTCACCGCCAGCAGACAATTCCCCTCGGTCTGCCAGCGGCCGATCTCCATCCCGCGCAGCGACAGCACGTACTCGCGCGCCTTGAGACGCAGATTGTCCGAAATATGAATCGGCGGGATCAGAAACCCCAGCTCCCCGGCCAGGTGGCGCCGCAGCGTCCGCACCCGATCCAGCATCTGGCCGCCCTGCTTCTCATCCACCAGGGGAATCAGCTGGAATCCAATCTCCAGGCTCAGCTCGTCCAGGCGGGGCGGGAGCGACAGCGCTTCCGACTTCGCCACCGGTTTTTTCCCTGTTTCGGCTTGCGGAGCCGCTGCCGCTTCCCGTTTGGACGCCTTCGCGCCCATATAGCCCAGAACCACCGCCGGCAGCAGAAACGCCAGCTTGGGCAGCCCTGGAATCAGGCACAGCGCCCCGAGCACCGCGCTGGCCACGTAGAGCGTCGTTCCCCGCCCCAGCAGCTGCGTTTCCAGCTCCGTCGTCAGCTGCCCGGCTGAGGAGGCCCGCGTCAGCACGATGCCGCCGGCCACGGAAACCAGCAGCGACGGAATCATCGTCGCCAGCCCATCGCCGACCGTCAGGATGGTATACGTCCGCACCGCCTCGCTCAGCGCGATCCCCTGCTGCAGTGTGCCGATCAGCAGTCCGGCCACGATGTTGATCGCCGTGATCAGGATCGTGGCCAGAGAGTCGCGCTGATTGAAGCGGGCCGCGCCGTCCATGGCCCCGTAGAATTCAGCCTCCTGCGCGATCGCCTGCCGCCGCTTCCGGGCGGTCGCTTCGTCAATCAGCCCGGCATTCATATCGGCGTCAATCGCCATCTGCTTGCCCGGCAGAGCATCGAGGGTGAAGCGCGCCGTGACCTCCGCCGTTCGTACCGCGCCATGGCTCACGACCAGAAACTGGATCGCGATCAGGGCCAGAAACAAAACGAATCCCACAACATAGTTGCCGCCCACCACAAATTGCCCGAAGGCCTCGATCACCTTCCCGGCGGCCGACGTGCCCTCGCCCCCGTGCAGCAGAATCCGCCGGCTCGAGGCGATATTCAGCGAAAGACGGAAGAGCGTCAGAAGCAGCAGCAAGGTCGGAAACACGGAGAAGTCCACCGCCCGGCGCAGCTGCACCGCCGACAAAAATACCAGGATGGACGCCGCCATCGAGCAGCCCAGCAGCAGATCCATCGTCCAGGCCGGCACCGGCACCAGCATCACGAAGATCACGCTGATCGCCGCCGCCGGCAAGGCGATCGTCCGCAGCCGGCGGCCCAAACCCTGCCCGCTTCCGCCTGCCAGTGTCATCGCTCCCGCGCTCATGGTTGTCTCCTCAACTTGTCGCCCTGGTCCTTGTCGTTCCGCTGCCGCTCGTCCTGCTCCCGCTCCCGCGCCGGGCCGCTGCCTCGGCCTGCTCGCGGCGCAGGCGCTCCTCCACCTGGCGCCGGTAGAGCCACGCGAGAATTGCCGCCACCGCCGCGTAAAGCTCGTAGGGAATCGCCTGCCCGGCCTCCACCTGCCGGTAGAGAGAACGCGCCAGCGGCGGATTCTCGACAATCGGAACACCCGCCCACTGCGCCTCCTCGCGAATCTGAGCCGCCAGCAGATCCCGCCCCTTGGCCAGCACCCGCGGCGGTTCCATGGTCTCGAAATCGAAGCTCAGCGCCACTGCGTAATGCGTCGGATTTGTAATCACGACCGTGGCCCGCGCAAGATCGGCCTTCATCTGCCGCCGCCGCATCTGCCGGCGCAGCCCGCGGATGCGCGCCTTGATCTGGGGACTGCCCTCGGTTTCCTTGAACTCGTCTCGCAGCTCCTGCTTGGACATGCGCAGACTGCTCTCCCGGCTGCGCCACTCCATCAGGTAATCGATCCCTGCCCAGCCCAGAAAGATCCACGCCCCGTCCAGCAGCAGCGTATACAGCCAGGCGAACGTGTCCGGATAGCGCGCGAGGCTCAGAGGAGGAAGCGCGCTCTCGGCCGCGATCGCGTGCTCGGCGCAGAACCCCAGCGCCAGCACCGGCACCAGCGATTTGCCCAGACGGACCGCGCCCCGCAGGGAAAAGACGTTCTTCACGTTCTCCGCCGGATTCAGACGCCCCGGCTTCATCGACAAGGCCTCGGCATCGAAGCTCCATCCCCCGCCCTGCGCCACGCCGGCCAGCAGCGCCGCGGCCAGAGACGCGGCAAACACCGTGCCCAGTGGGCTCAGGCCCTGCAGCACCACCCCCCGCAAAACCACCACCGCCTGCTGCGGCGTGGTCCGCTCCCAGAAGCCCGGCTGCCCCAGCGCCAGACACACCCGATACGCCCCCGCCCATGCGCCGACCCACTTGCCCGCCGCGCTGCCCAGCGCGAAGACGCCGCCCAGCATGGCGGCCGCCGACATCAGGTCGCGGCTGTGCGCGCGATCTCCTTTGTCCGCCGCTTTCTGACGGTGGTGGGGGGTGGCTTGTTCGGTGCGGTCGTCGGGCATCGCTCACGCTCCCCGTCCCGCGCTGGCCAGCAGCCGCCCCGCCTCGTCCAGCAGCAGCGCGAAGCGCCCTTCGATCCAGTGCGGCCATAATGCCAGCGATCCGATCAGCACGACGTACCCCAGCAGCGTCTTGGCCGGGACGTCGATCGCCATCACGGGCAGCTGTGGCGCCAGCTTTCCCGCCACCGCCACCGCCGTCTCGGCCACCAGAGTGGCCGCAACCACCGGCGCCGCCAGTTGCAGAGCCGCCGCGAAGATTCCCCCGGCCAGCGGCAGCAGCGCCAGGCCCACCCGCGGGTCCAGCCTGACCGTGCCGACCGGAGCCGTGGCAAAGGTCCGCAGCAGGGCGGCCAGCAGCGTGCGGTGCAGGCCCGCGCCGAGAAGCACCAGCGTTCCCAGCAGCCCGAACATCTCCCCCATCAGCGGCGTCTGCACCGAGGTGTTGGGATCGAGCAGGTTCACCAGCGAGAAGCTGAACTGGAAACCCATCACCTCTCCTGCGAAATTCAGCGCCTCCAGCAGCAGGGAGAGCGTCAGCCCCAGCACCAGGCCCACGCTCAGTTCGCCCAGCACCGGCACAATCCCCAGTTCCACCTGCGCCCCGGAAAATCCCGCCACCACCGGTGCGATCACAAACGAGACCGCCAGCACAAAGGCCGCCTTCACCCGCACCGGAATCGCGGACGAAGAAAACAGCGGCGCGAAGATCATCAGCCCGCTGACCCGCACCAGCACCAAAGTCATGGCGCTCAGGGCGCTTTCCCACTCCTGCCCGGTCCACGTCGCGTTCATCCCATACCCAGAAAGCGGTGAAAGTCCGCGAAGAGCCCGATTGTGTAGCGCATCAGACGGTCCAGATACCAGGGGGTCCCCGCCAGCAACACTCCCGCCACCACCAGCAGCCGGGGCACAGTCGAAATCGTCTGATCCTGCAGGGAGGTCAGCGTCTGCACCAGGCTGATCACAAAGCTGGTCAGGCAGGCCGCCGCCAGCACCGGCGCGCCCAGGATCAAAGCCTCCCGCAGCAGATTCCGCATCAGTTCCGCCGCCTGGTCCGCTCCCATTCTTTTCTCCTCTTCAACCGCATCTTCCCGCGCACGTCCGCCACCTGCCGTGAACGCCCTGCACGTTCTCTCCACACCGCTCGCTGCCCGCTCGCCCAGGTCAGAAGCTCTTCAGCAGCGAGCCGGCCAGCAGGTTCCAGCCATCCACCATCACGAACAGCAGAATCTTCAGCGGCGTCGACACCACCACCGGCGGCAGCTGATACATGCCGATCGAGGTTGTAATCGATGCCACCACCATGTCCACCAGAAGGAAGGGCAGGAACAGCACCGCTCCGATCTCGAATCCCGCCTTCAGCTCGCTCAGCATGTACGCGGGGATCACCACCTGCAGCGGCAGATCCTCCGCCTTCGCGGGACGCGCGGTCGTCGACGCCGACACAAACAGCGCCAGGTCCTTCTCGCGCGCGTACTTCAGCATGTAAGTCTTCGGCGGTCCCGAGCCTCGCTCGATGGCCTCCCACCCGGAGATCTTTCCCGCGCGAAACGGCTCCACCGCCTGCTGGTCCACCTGCAGCAGCACCGGCTGCATGAGAAACCACGTCATCATCAGCCCCAGCCCCAGCAGCACCTGGTTCGACGGCGCGGTCTGCGTCCCCAGCGCCTGGCGCAGAAAGTGAAACACCACCAGCAGACGCACCATCGGCGTCATCGCCAGCAGGATCGCCGGCACCAGCGTCATCAGCGTCAGCGAAAAAACAATCGTCCAGGGAATCGAGTTATTGTTCGTCAGGCCCGGCGGCAGCGACAACCCGCCCGGGGCCCTCACCAGCAGCAGAGCCGGGTTCACGGCTTCGCCTTCCGCGGCCGCCCGGACAGTTCCATCACCGGTGTCACCGCATCTCCGCTCACCGCCAGCAGGACCTGCCGGCCAAGGCAATTCACCAATACCAGTGATTTCTTCGGACCCAGGCTAATCCGTCCTTCCACCCGCAGCGCACCATCCACTCCCGTGCTCGCCTTCACCAGACCGCGTATCCAGCGCAGCCAGAAGCCTGTCCGCCCCTCCTGCTGCCCCGCCAATGTCCACTGCGCCGCCGTCGCCATATGCTTACGCCAGCCTCGTCAGGCGCACCGCCAGCCTGTCGTTCACCACTTCGAATTCTGCCCACGCCAGCAGCGCTCCGCCGCTGCGCACCGGCGCATCCTGGGTGTGCTCGTGCAGGGTCTCAAGCACCGTCCCTCGCTCCAGCGCCAGCAAATCCCGGACGCAGAACGAGGGCACCTTCACCATCACATCGAGACGCATAGCCAGCTGGCACAGCGGTCCGCTCAGAACCGGTTCCAGCCCTGCGCCTCCGCTGAAGACAGCCGCAGCGCCGCCCCCCGCCGGAACCGCCAGCGCCGTCTCCGGCGCCGCTTCCCCGGCAGCTTTAACAGTCAGTCTGTTCTCAGA
Organism: Acidobacteriaceae bacterium; assembly: GCA_036269135.1. Lineage (GTDB taxonomy): Bacteria > Acidobacteriota > Terriglobia > Terriglobales > Acidobacteriaceae > Palsa-343. The sequence continues at coordinate 51,809 of DATASQ010000052.1, read as the reverse complement.
ATTGGGTGCCATCGCCCGCAATTCCTGCGAGCCAATGACCCAAAAGAGGTCACAAAGATTAGAAGTTTCTCAGAATGCCGTCCCAGCTTCGCTCTGCGCCACAACCCGCGCCCGCCTCACCCGCGCCCTTCACGCCACAGCCGCCACTCCGCTCTTCACCGTGAACCAGAAGGTCGCTCCCTTCTCCACCGCTCCTTCGGCCCAGATGCGCCCGCCGTGCCGCTCCAGAATCCGCTGCACCGTCGCCAGTCCTATCCCCGTTCCTGGGAACTCGCTCCGGCTGTGCAACCGATGGAAGGGCTGGAAAAGCTGGTCGTTCAGCTTTGGATCGAAGCCCGCCCCGTCGTCCTTCACGTAAAAGAGCGTCTCTCCGCGCTGCCGCACCGCTCCAAACTCAATGAACGCATGTTCATGCCGCGATGTGTACTTCCATGCGTTGCGAATCAGGTTGTCCAGCACCACCCGCATCAGTCCGCCGTCTGCTTCGATCTCCGGCACCGGTTCGATCCGGAACTCCACCAGACGCCCCGGGTGGCTCCGCTTCAGATCTCCCGCAATTTGCCATGCCAGATCCGTCAGACGCACCGGCTCCCGCTTCACCGCTGTGGTGCTGGCGCGCGAAAGGTTCAGCAGATCGTCGATCAACAGCGCCATATTCCGCGTCGCCTGCTGCAGCTGCTCCAGAAGCTCGCTCCGATCGGTGTCGCGCTTCTCCCGCTCCAGAGTCTCGAGGATGTACACCATCCCCTGTACCGCATCCAGCGGCCCCCGCAGATCGTGCGCCACCGTATACGAGAAGGCCTCCAGCTCCCGGTTGGCCGCTCGCAGCGCCGCCGTCCGCTCCTGCACGCGTGTCTCCAGCTGATCCCGCGCCCCGCGCAGGGCCGTATCCCGCTCCTGAATCTGTACCAGCATTTCGTTAAATGCTTCGATCAGCACCGCAATCTCGTCGTTGTCTCGATGCGGCGCCGCGCGCACCGAATAGTCCCGCTCCCGCGAGACCTGCCACGCCGTCTCCGCCAGCGCCGCGATCGGCCGGGCCACCATTTTGCGCACCCGCGATCCGATCAGGATGCCCGCCGCCATGCAGATCAGCAGGACGCACAGCGCAATGATCAGGTATTGCCGCGCCCGCCGGCCGGTCTCCGTCAGCCGCGCGGCGATAAGCACTGTCCCCTCCGTCTTTCCCTGGAAGACGATCCGGTGCGCCAGCAGCACATGACTGCCCCGCACCCACTCCTGGTCCACACGGCCCGTCTGCATGGCCGGCAGCGCCGCGTCCTTTTCCGTCTCCGCAGCCCCGTTCCGCCGGTACTCCGCAAACACCTGCCCATCGCTCGCGATCAGCGTCGCCCTCACCACATCCGGCGAGCTGCGCAGAGCTTCCAGCGTGGTCGCCGCGCTCTGCGGGTCGTCGAACAGCAGCGCCGACACGCTGTTCGCTCCCACAATCTGCGCCGACGTCTCCAAATTCCGGATCAGATTCTGACGGAACGAGATCACGTCGTAGCTGAAGAACGCGATCACCGCCAGCACCAGCACCGTCCCGCTCACCACCACATTCATCCAGGTCAGGCGAGCGGAAACCGACCGCGATCCCGGTGTCATCAGCTTGTCCGACAGAGAGGAGCCTGGTTTCATTGCGCCCCTCCCGTCCCCGGTCTGCCCGTCACGCTCACCGCCACCTTGAGCAGCTCCGAGCTCAGCCCCAGACCACTGTGGCTGGCCGCGCTCAGATTCACCGAGAAGCGAACGTGGTCCTCCATCAGCACGAACTGAATCGTGCCGCCCCGCACCAGGAAATCCGGGGCGTCCCCTACTGTGAGTATCGGTTTGCCTGCAACCGCAGCGAGAAAAGCCTCCAGCTGCGGCCCCGGTCCGATGAACAGGATCGAACAGCCGCCCACGCCCTCCGGGCGATTCAGTGCCCTGACCTGCAAAGGACGCCCATTGATCTGCTCACCCGCCACCAGCTTCTGCAGTGCCGCACCGAAGGAGTCCTGCGCCGCCACGCAAATCGCCAGAGGACCTCGCCCCGATTCCGGAGGCCAGCGCACAAACTTGCCAAAATTGAAGAGATAGGCGGCTTCCACATCGTCCCGCGACGGCCTCTGCGCGCGCGCATTCTGCGAGGCCAGCCCTGCCGACGCCACGCCGGCCACCGTCAGCAACAACCCCAGGATCAGCCCGCTGCCCCGGCGCTTTGAGCCGCCCTTCTCTCGCGCCCGCATGCTGCTCAGCGCCATCGCGTCCGCCCCAGGAGATCCGGGATCGCCGTCGCCCTGGATCGCTCGATGGGATCGCGGGTCAGGACCCACACCGCTGAGGGCGCAGGCCACAGTTCTTCCGGCGGCCTGGACACTACGGTCACCTTCCCGTTACCCAGCCGCGCCTCCGGAGACGACATAGCCCCCGCGCCCTGGCCGCCCATCCAGGCGACCCCGGGCACCGTCGATAACGCACCAGCGGCCTGAAGCGTTCCTGCAGGTCTGTGCATACCTTAATCACGCGGCAGCCAGTCGGCTGCGCCCTCTTCTCCCCCTTCAAAACAGGCAAGGCCCAGCCGCTCGGCGGGAGTCAAACGGAGGTGAACCGCTGCGTTTTTCGCTTGGATGCGCGCACCGCGCGCTGGAGATGTCCTGAACGACCCCGGCAGACTAAGCTGCGCTGTTCGGCTGGGCCGGCGCACCGGCGGCCTCCGCCAGCGCCGCCAGCGTCTCCACCAGCTTCGCCGGCTCGCCTTTCCTCACAAACGCCTGAGCATACGGAGCAATATCGGCCGGCAGATCGTACATGTCCGAGAGCACGATGATCGGGGCCCTGGGATAACGCCGCTGCGCCTCCTCGGCCGCCTGCACCGCCGTCATCTTTCCCGTCAGCCGATAGTCCATCACCACGATATCCGCCAGACCGCCGGGAAAATCGATATGATCGCCCGCCACCAGCGCCGGCATCGCCTCGTAGCCCGCCGCTCCGATGATCCATCCGTAGATCCGCAAATGCGTCGGATCGTCGTCAATGATCAGCACAGAAGCTCTGCCGTCCACACGTTCTCCACTGCTGGCTGGTATTCGGGCTCTGCCGCATCGCCAGCTTCACCACGGATCCCGCGGCCGCACGGCCCCGGAGAACCACTATCCTACGCCTGGACAGTGACTTCGACAATCAATTTGCAAGCAGCCGCAGCGCGGTTTCCGCCCTCTGCCGCCGACGGCTATTTGTAATTGCGCGCGTACGTATCGCCCGGAAGACCCAGGGTCAGCGCCCTGGCCCGCAGCGCAATTGCCTCCGTCCGGCTCATCACCCCGCCCAGCGACACGAGATACCTCCCCGCTCGCGGCGAAAACGCCGACGGATTCAGCTCCGGATACCGCCTCGCCAGCTCCGCCGCCTTTTTTTCCGCATCTTCCCGGCGGATATAGGTGTACGCGATCACCCGCCATCCCGCACCGGCCGGAGCCGCCGCAGCCACATGCGCCGGACCCTTGACTGTAGCCGCCGGCCGTTCCACCACCACCGTCTGGCGGGCGGGCGATTGCGCCGCAGCCGCCTTCCGATGCAGAATCCCGTACAGCGTGAAGACTGTCACCAGAATCAGCGCCACCGCCGACACAATAATGTACGGCGCCGTCGGCCAGCGTCCCCACTCCGGCTCATCGTCCTCTGTCAGCCGTGTCGATGGAGGCAGCATCGCCACTTCGTCGTCGAAAAGCGGCAGCGTCTCCGACCGCACGTCCGCCGGCCGCATCGGCAATACCCGCCGCGCCGCCGCAGCCTTCGCCTCCGCTCTCATCATCGGCGGTTCCGGCTTCTCTGTCCCGCGGGGGAGATCCCGGTCCGCCGGCAGGGTTCCTTCCACCGCGCTCCGGGTCGCCGCCACCGGCGCCTGCGGCCTGGGTATCACCACATCGGGAGCCGCCATCTTCGGCGCCGTCTTTGACACCGGATCGATGCGAATCTCTTCCCGTCTCTCGGAGATCACCTCCAGCCGCGTGCCCGCCAGCGCCGCAATCTCCGTGGCGCTGGCCGTCCCGCTCAGCGCACGCCGCACCGCCCGCGCCAGCGGTTCCGGCAACAACTGCAGTACCGCATCGTTCTCTCCCGAAGGCAGCCGCCGCGTCATCGCCTGTGTCACCACTCGTGCCGCGCAACGCACATCTTCGGCCGGGCTCGTTGCCACCGTGCCCGCCAGATGCACGCAGTCGCTGCGGAGCTTGATCGTCTCGCCCATGGCCAGCACGCTCCCCGCTTCCACGCGCCCGTGCACCAGACCGCGTGCGTGCAGCGCGCCCAGCCCCGCCACCAGCGCGTCCAGTACCTGCCGCGCTTCCGTCGCGTTCAGCAGCCGCTCGCGCAGCACGTCCGCCAGATTCTCCTCCGTCGGTTCCATCACAGCGATCACCAGCGGCGTGTCATCCACGTGCGCTACCGTCGCTTCGCGCACCGCCACGACATTCGGGTGCCGAATCTGCCCTACGGCCCACAGCCGCTCCAGCAGATCTTCCTCGTCGTTCAGGGTCTCCGTGATGCTCAGCATCGCCGGCTTGCCTTCGGGACCCGTCGCCTCGAACCAGGCCGTCCGTCCCTCCGGACGCACCAGCCGGTTCAGCATCCAGCGCCCGTTCAGCTCGCGACCTTCCAGGTCGGTCCACAACATGCCATGATCCAGGCCAGCCGTTGCCATCGCTTTGCCCTCCTCCTGCCGGTAGATTTTCCGTTCGGACGCGCCCGCCGCTCACGCCCCGTCCTTCAACCTTCCCCGTGCGTCATCCGCCCGCGCACAGGGGTCTGCCAGCATCCCTTTAAGGCATAGTAAACAGCCAGTTGCGAGGAAAACCGCATCCTTTTTCCCAACCCGAACAAAATTCGACACGTACCTCGGTTGCAACTCCGCCTGGATTGTCCATCTCCGAGCGAAGTCGACCAACCTCTTTTCGCCTTCGCCGGAATCGCCAGGAAACTTCCCAATCCCCCACAATAGAGCTATGCCCGACTCTTCTTCCGCCCCTGCGCCGTCTCCTCCTCCGTCGCCGCAGCCCCTCCGCCTCTGGTGCCCCGTCTGCGCCCGCTCGGTCGATGATCCGCTCGTCTGCGGCGACTGCTCCGCCGTCATCTGCCGCGTCTGCGGTACTCCCCTCGAATCCCCCGACGAGCTCGCCTTCGGCTGAACCGTACAATTGCCTTTGTCATCCCGAACGAACCCTGAGCGTGGCGAAGGGGCAGGGGAGGGACCTGCTTTCTCTCGATGAAAACTGCCCCCCAATCCGCGCAACGTCCCCGTCCGAATCCGCGCCAAATGCCTCCCGAACCGCCGCCCACCGTCAGCGCCCGCTGGCTGCTCTCCGCCTTCGCTGTCACCCTGGTGGCCGCCGCCGTTTGCGGATACGCGACGCTCGGCCTTCTCTTCTATCAGGGCCAGTGGCAGCTCCTCTTCCACCCCAGCCGCACCCTGACCGCGACCCCCGCCACCGCCGGTCTGCCGTACCAGGAAATCCGCTTCGACGTCACCCAGGCCGGCCAGCCCCGCCTCGACGCCTGGTGGATCCCCGCCGCCCCCGGCGCCCGCTATGGCTCTGACTCGGTTCTCTATCTCCACGGCGCCCGCGGCTCCCTCAGCGACACCGTGCCCGCCCTCGCTCAACTTCACACCCTGGGTCTGAACGTCTTCGCCATCGACTACCAGGGCTACGGCCACAGCACCGGCCGCCATCCCACCGAGCGCCTGGCCACAGCCGACGCCACAGCCGCCTGGACTTACCTCACCGACATCCGTCATATTCCCGCCCGCGACCTGCTTGTCTTTGGCGACGGCGACGGCGCCGTCTTCGCCGCCCACCTCGGCGCCACTTTCGCGCCCGCGGGCGTCATTCTCGAGGATCCTCCCCCGCCTGCGCGCCAGGTCTTCGCCTCCGACGCCCGCGCCCGCATCCTGCCACTGTGGCTGTTACACAACGAATTCCTCGATCCCTCCGCCGACCTCGCCCACAGCCACGCCCCGCTGCTTTTCCTCGTCCGTCAGGGCAACGAGCCCCGCACGCGCCAGCTCTTCCGCCTCGCCTCCGACCCCAAACAGCTCTACGACCTCCGCTCCGCCCCGCCCGCCGCCGTCCACAACGCACTCAGCCGCTTCTTCGATCAGGTCCTCCGCTAACCGCCCGTCGCTCGATCCGCGATATCATCGCTCGCACCATCCCCCGCACGCCCAGGAGAACTCCATGGCCACGGTAATCGTCCTCTACAAAACGCCGAAGAGCCCCGCCACCTTCGCCTCCGAATACAACACCGTCCACATTCCCCTGGCCAAAAAGCTCCCCGGCCTGCGCAAATATGAAATCAGCCAGGGGCCCATCTCGACGCCCTCCGGACCTTCCGCGTACCACCTCATCGCCACGCTGGCCTTCGATAACATCGCTGCGATTCAGGCCGCATTCGCCAGCCCTGAAGGCCAGGCCGCCGCGGCCCACGCAGCCACCCTCGCCGACCTTGAATTCCTCATCTTCGAAGACCGCACGGTCTAACCCGTAACCTGACACCTGTAACCTGACACCGAGCTCCCGGCTCCTACCTTCCAGCTCCAGGCTCCTGTTGCCTCCCGGCTCCTGCCTCCCGGCTTCCCCCTGCTGTGTTAAACTCAATCTTTGCGGCGGATGCGCGGCGTCTGTCTCCTCTGCCCGCATTCATTTCCGAAAGAGAGATTCGATTCACTCATGGCGAACCACGTTTCCGCGCTCAAGCGCGTCCGGCAGGCCGAAAAACGCACCGCGGTGAACCGCTCCAACCGCACCCAGTTCCGCTCCAGCCTGCGCTCCCTCCGCGAAGCCCTGCAGACGGGCGATGCGAAGGCCGCCGGCGAGCAGTACCGCGCCACTGTGTCCATCCTCGACAAGAGCGTGCAGAAGGGCGTCCTCCACGCCAATACCGCCTCGCGCTACAAGAGCCGTCTCAGCGCCCGCGTCAAAGCCGTCGCAACGAAAAAAGCCTAAGGCCCGCTCCACCCCCATTCCCAAAGGCGAAAGGCGCAGCTCAAAGAGCCGCGCCTTTCGCCTTTCTACTCCCTACTCCCTACTCCCCGGCTCCCCGCTTTCCTAAAGAACAGCAGAAACGGCATACACGCCAGGCTCAGCCACGCCAGCAGCCGAAAATCGTGGATGTACGACAGCAACGTCGCCTGCTGCCGCAAATCCCGATACATCATGCCCATGGCCGCCCGCGTCCCCTGCGCCGTCCCGCTCTGCTCTGCGAAATAATGCGACAGCCCGCGCATCGCATTCTGGTACACCGGGCTTGCCGCATTCAGGTGTGCCCCCAGATACGTCTGGTGCCGCTGCTCCCCGCGCGTCAGCAGCGTCGTCACCATCGAGATCCCAAAGCTCGCGCCCATATTGCGCAGCAGGTTATACAGCCCGGTCCCCGCCCCGGTCAGCTCTCGCGGCAGCGTCTTCATCGTCAGCGTCGTGAGCGGCACGAATAAAAACCCGTTCGCGAATCCGTTCACGATATTCGGCCACACCACGCTTCCCATCGACATCCCGAGATTCAGATCGCCCAGCATGAACAGCGATGCCCCGCGGATGATCACCCCAACGGTGATCAGGATCCGCTCATCCACCTTCCCGATCAGCTGTCCGGCGATCACCATCGACGCAATCGCCCCAATGCCCCGCGGCGACACGGCCAGCCCGCTGTCGTACGCCGTGTACCCGATCAGGTCCTGCAGAAACAGAGGCAGCAGCGTCGTCGTGCCATAAATCACAATGCCGAGCAGCCCGATCAGAAACGTTCCTGTGGCCAGGTTTCGATTCTTCAGCACCCTCAAATTCACAATCGGCGCATCCGTCGTCAGCTCCCGCCACAGGAACGCCACCGCGGCCACCACGGCAATCCCGGTCAGCCACCGCACCCAGTCCGCCGCGAACCAGTCCGCCTCCTGTCCCTTGTCCAGCACCACCTGAATGCACGTCAGTGCGATCGCCAGATACCCCAGCCCCGCGAAATCAATCGCCTTCCCCTTCACCCTCTTCAGATAGGGCGGATCCTCGACAAACGTGCTGATCATGATCAGCGCCAGAATCCCCACCGGCACGTTGACATAGAAAATCCATCGCCAGCTGTAGTTGTCCGTGATCCATCCGCCCAGCAGCGGCCCCACCAGCGGCGATACGATGATCCCCATCCCGTACACCGCCATCGCCTGCCCGCGCCGTTCCCGCGGAAAGCTCTCCAGCAGCACCGCCTGCGATACCGGCTGCAGTCCGCCGCCCGCCGCGCCCTGCACCACCCGCGCCACCACCAGCATGCCCAGGCTGTTCGCCGCTCCGCACCACATCGAGGCCAACGTGAACAGGCATACCGAGTACAGCTGATACTGCTTGCGCCCCAGTCGATTGCTCAGCCACCCGGAGGTCGGCAAAATGATGGCGTTGGAGATGAGATAGCTGGTCAGAACCCAGGTGGATTCATCCGTAGTCGCCGACAGGCTCCCCGCAATATGCGGCAGCGACACCGTGGCGACCGAGGTATCCAGCACCTCCATAAAGGTCGCCAGCATCACCGAAAACGCGATCAGCCAGACGTTGTGACTCGGCTGCCAGGTGCTGTCTGTCGAAAAACTCTGCTCAGGACCGGCCAAACTCCACCATAGCCTTCAGCCCACCCCGGATCAAGCCAGCCCCACGATTCGCTCCCGCCCTCCAGTTCCCAGCTCCCAGCTACCGGCTACCGGCTACCGGCTACAGGCTTCTTTCGGTTACCCTTCCCCTGTGATTCCCGCCCTCCGCCACGACTTCAACCGCCGTTTCAATCCCGAGACCTTCCGCACCCTCCTCCACGGCCTCGACGCGGTCGCGCGCACCCATGTCGCTTTCCCCGTTGCTGAAACCCCCTGCTTCTTTCCCCGCGAACTCCTCAACGAAATGGCTGCCACCGGCGCCGCTCTCACCCACCAGCTCCTGGCCAATCCCGACTACCTCGCCCGCTCCCTCGCCGCCATTCCCGAAGAATGGCGCGCCGCCCGTCAGACCGCGCACCCTCACTTCCTCACCGCCGACTTCGGCCTGGTCCGCGAATCCGATGGCCGCCTCGCGCCGCGCCTCGTCGAGATGCAGGCCTTCCCTTCCGTCTTCGCCTTTCAGTGGGCTCTCAGCGAAGCCTTCCGCACCGCCTTCTCGCTCCCGCCCACCCTCAACTATCTCTACGGCGGCCTCACCGAAACGGCCTTCTGGCGCCTCCTCGATGGCACCATCGTCGCCGGCCACGATCCGGAAACCGTCGTCCTTATCGACGTCGATCCCGCACACCAGAAAACCCTCCCCGACTTCCACATCACCGCCGACCGCCTCGGCATCCGCATCGTCGACATCGCCAGTCTGGAGCCTCTGGACCCAGACCCCGGCCATCCGGAGCGTCTCCCACGCCTCGCTTACCGCGATGGCCGCCGCCTCATCCCGATCCGCCGTATCTACAACCGCGCCATCGTCGACGAAATGGTCCGGAAGAAAATCAAGTTACAGTTCGATTACCGCGAGCCCTTCGACATCGAATGGGCCGGCCATCCCAACTGGTACTTCCACATCAGCAAGTTCTCCCTGCCCTGGCTCGACCATCCCGCCGTCCCGCCCGCCGTCTTCCTCAGCGACTTTCTCGACGACCGCCCCGACGGCCCGCATCGCCGCCGCCTCCCCGCCGACCGCACCCGCTGGATTCTCAAGCCGCTTTACTCCTTTGCCGGCCAGGGCATCCAGTTCGCCCCCTCCGACGAGCAACTCACCGCCATCCCCCCGGATCGCCGCGGCGAAACCCTCCTCCAGGAGCGCGTGACCTTTGAGCCCGTCATCGATACCCCCGCCGGACCCACCCAGGCCGAGGTCCGGATCCTCTACGTCTGGCCGGACCAGGGCCAGCTCACCCCCCTGATTTCCCTCGTTCGCCTCGGCCGCGGCCCCATGATGGGGGTCGACCACAATCGTAACCAGTCCTGGGTCGGGGCCTCCGCCGCCTTTTTCCCGGCGTCACCGTCGTCACCCGCCTGAAAACTTCCGTTTCTCCGGAATTAAGGCACCTTTCTTCCACAGCTTCACCCGCAGTACCCCATTTTGGTCATTGCGAGTGCCATTTTCGTCATTTACAAATAACAGCGCCGAGGTAAACTTTGGTAATTAGCGGTGGCTGTCTGTTACGGGTACTGTAAGGCAGTACGTTCAGGAGATTGATCGTGGATACTGCCACCTGTTCCTCTCCTGGAACCCGTGACTGGCGTCCGGCTCGGGGCGCAGTTCGTTACCCTCTTCACCTTCGGGTAACTCTGCTCGTCGATAACCGCGATTATGAAGCGCTCACCGAAGATCTTTCTGCCAGCGGTGTTCTTTTCCGCCTGCAGAAGCCCCTCCGGGAAGAGTCGCATATTGACTTTCTTTTGGAAATCCCAGCGGGAACGCTGGACTTTTCCGTGACTGCGGCGGTGCATTGCTCAGGTAGAATTGTCCGCTCTTATTGGAAGCAAGGTCAGGCTTTCTCCGCCGCTGTAATCGACGAGTACAGGTTCCAGTAACCAGAGTCGGACGCATTCGTATGACCCAGAACAATGGACACAACAGTACGCCTCTTCCCCCTCAGGCGCCCCAGGCCAGCCCCGAGGTACGGGTGATTCTTGCCGATTCCCAGGCCATCTACCGCGTCGGTATGCGTAAGGTGTTCGGACCCGAGTCCGGCATCCTCGTCGCTGCCGAGGCCGACAACCTCCAGGTTCTCCAGGATGTCGTCCAGCGCGTCCCTGCCGACGTTCTCCTCCTCGAGGGTGCCATGATCACCGGTACGGCCAACGCCGTCCCCGCGATTGTGCGCCTCGCCCCCGATCTCAAAGTCATTGTCCAGGCCGCCTCCACGGACGAGTCCGGCACCGTCGACCTCTACCGTCGCGGCGTCCGCGGCATCATCCCTCGCTCCATCTCGCCCGAGCTCCTCGTCAAATGCGTGCGCAAAATCGCCGCCGGCGAAACCTGGATCGACAATCAGTCCGTCACCTGGGTCATTGAAGCCTATCGCTCCCAGGCCGGCAACACGGCCAATCCCCGCAATCAGCCTCGCCTGAACCAGAAAGAGATGCTCATCATCGCCGGCATCACTCAGGGCAAGCGCAACAAGGAGATTGCCTACCAGCTCGGCACCACCGAACAGGTCGTCAAAAATTACCTGCGCAAGATCTACGACAAGCTCGGCGTCTCCGATCGTCTCGAACTTGCCCTCTATTGTCTCCACCATCAGCTGCACAAGAACGCCGCCGAGAGCGACACCCGTCCTCTCGAGGTTTCTGCACAGCCGCAGTAAAAGTACCTCGCGCCCGCTCGGTTACCATAAGACCATCGCATCTCCCCTCTGACGGAGAGACTCTTTGGTCTGGCAGTTCCGCGGGCGCTTCGTCCTTTCGTTCTGCATCGCCTTTCTTCTGCCCACTCTCGTTCCCGCTCAGCGTTTCACCCGCCAGGAAATCGGCCTAGGCCTCCAGTCCCAGACCGCCAGCCTCTTCGTCAACGCCGCCCCCAGCGCCGTCCCCGACTACAACGGTCCCCGCCATCTCTTCGCCGGACCCTTCGGACGCTCTACCTGGAACCTTGCCCCCAGCCTCGCCCTCGAAGGCTCCCTCGCGTACTTTCCCGGGTACCAAACCTCCTTCGGCGTCGATAACGGCCACGAACTCCTCGCCCTCGCCGGCGTCAAAGCCGGGTGGCGCCGCCGCCGCTTCGGCCTCTACGGCAAAATCGAACCCGGCCTCGCCTCCTTCTCTCCCGGCCTCAACGTCCAGATCCATCCCGATCAGCCCTCCGACTACCAGCGACGCACCAACTTCGCTCTCGACACCGGCGGCGTCATCGAGCTCTACCCTTCCGACCGCACCCTCCTCCGCTTCGACCTCTCTCAAACCCTTCTCGCCGAATACGACCGGGTCCTCGTCCGTACTCCCGGCTTCCTCGACCTCCACGAAGGCCACATTGCCGACCACCTGGGACTGGCCTTCTCTCTTGCTCACCGCTTCGGCGCCTTCCATGACGAGACCGAGCCTTCACCCGCGCGTCGGCCCATCGACCTCGGCGTCCTCTATTCCCTGCAGCAGCGCGTCCATCTCTCCTTCGCTCAAACCCAGCCCAACTCCGGCGGCGGCGCCTTCCTCTCCTGGAATTTCTCCCGCTGCCTCTCCTTCGATACCACCGCCTTCTACTCTCCTCACAAAGACGGCTTCATCTTCCCCCAGGATGGCGGCACCACGGCCGATGCCTTCGCCGGATTCAAAGCCGGGATCCGTCGCGGCCGCATGGGCTACTTCGCGAAAGTCCGCCCCGGCATGATCCAGTTTTCCCGCACCGTCTGGCGCGAGAACCTGCCGGCCCTTCGCTGGGAGAAGACCACCGACTACGCCATGGACTCCGGCGGTATCCTCGAGGTCTATCCCTCACGCCACACTCTCCTGCGCCTCGAAGCGGGCAACACATACATCCACTACCACGCCGCCGACATCCACCTGCCCCAAAATCAGGACCTCTACTATGCCCCGCGCCGCCGCTCCTCCATCACGCTCCTCATCGGCGGCGGCGTAAGGTTCTGATTTCGATTCGGTCCGCCCGCTCCCTACTCCCCACTCCCTACTCCCCACTCCCTACTCCCTCGGGGGGTATCCACACGCTCGGCTGCGCCGCTGTACCCTGCACTCCGCTCCCTGTACCCTGATTCAGTCATGACTCAATCGACCCGTGGCTTTTCGACTCGCGCCATCCACGATGGGCAGGAACCCGATCCTCGCACTGGAGCCGTCACCGTCCCCATCTACCCGACCTCCACCTACCAGCTCGAAGGCATCGAGCAGCACCGCGGCTGGGAGTACTCCCGCGTGAACAACCCCACCCGCGACGCGGTCGAAGTCAGCATCGCCTCCCTCGAGGGCGGCACCAGCGGACACGCCTTCGGCAGCGGCATGGCCGCCATCGCCGCGCTGGTCACCTTACTCAACGCCGGCGATCACGTTATCTGCGGACACAACGTTTACGGCGGCACCACTCGCCTCTTCAGCCAGGTCATCGTTCGCCACGGCATCGAATTCTCCTGGGTCGACACCTCCGACGCCGAGAACGTCCGCCGCGCCATCCGCCCGCAGACCAAACTCGTCCATATCGAGACGCCGACCAACCCGCTCATGCAGCTCACTGACATCCGCGCCGTCGCCGACATCGGCCACCAGCACGGCGTCCCGCTCAGCGTCGACAACACCTTCATGTCGCCCTACTTCCAGCAGCCTCTCGCCCTTGGCGCCGACGTGGTCATGCACTCCACCACTAAGTTCCTCAACGGCCACTCCGACGGACTCGGCGGCATGCTCGTGACGAATCGCGAAGACCTCGCCGAGAACTTTCGTTTCGTGCAGAAGTGCACCGGCGGCATTCTCTCGCCGTTCGAAAGCTGGCTGATCCTCCGCGGCGTCAAAACCCTGGCCGTCCGCATGCGCCAGCACGATGCCAACGGCCGCCGGGTGGCCGCTTACCTCGCCCAGCACCCGAAGATCAGCAAAGTCTTCTATCCAGGCCTCGAAACGCACCCGCAGCATGCGCTGGCGAAACGTCAGATGTCCGGCTTCGGCTCCATGATCGCCTTTGAAACCGGCAGCCGCGCCAACGCCGACAAGATCCTGCGCGCTGTCCGCGTCATCACCAACGGCGAATCCCTCGGCGGCGTCGAATCCCTCATCTCCCACTCCGCCACCACCACGCACGCCGCTGTCCCGGCGGAAGAACGCGAGCGCATCGGGATCACCGAAGGCCTCGTTCGCATCTCCGTCGGTATCGAGGACATCGAAGACATCCTCGACGATCTCGACCATGCCCTGAAAGCCCTATGAAACGTACTTCCCTGCCGTTCTCCATGATTCTCTGTGCTCTCTGTGTACTCTGGGGTGCAAGCTCTTCGCGTGCGGCTGCTCAAACCTCAACGGCCAAACCCTACCAGTACATCCGCATCGGCGCGAAAACCGGCATCCACGTCCATCCCCGTGCCGGCTACGCGCTCATGGGCGGCGGCACCGACCTCGACGCAGCCTTCCGCTGGCTCTGCGACCGCGCCGATGGCGGCGACTTCCTCGTCCTGCGCGCCTCCGGCACCGGCGACTACAACCCGTACATCCAGCCGCTCTGCCACCTCAACTCCGTCGCGACCCTGATCATCCCCACGCGCGCCGCCGCCAACGATCCATTTGTCGCAAAGACGATTACAAAGGCAGCCGCCATCTTCATCTCGGGCGGCGACCAGGGCAAGTACATCGGCAACTGGGCGCATTCACCCGTCGAAACCGCTCTCCGCGCCGCTGTTCGCCGTGGCGTCCCCATCGGTGGAACCAGCGCCGGACTCGCCGTCCTCGGCCAATACATCTACTCGGCCCAAAACGATAAGCCTGACGATTCCGACCTCGCCTCCGACAAGGCCCTCGCCAATCCCTTCTACCGCCAGGTCGTCATTGCCCCCGATCTCCTCGGCATCCCCATTCTGCGCGGCGTCATCACCGACACGCATTTCGACACCCGCCACCGCGAAGGGCGCCTGTTGGTCTTCATGGCCCGCGTCCTGGCCTCAGGACAGGCGAAGACCATCCGCGCCATCGGCGTCGACGAACGCAATGCCGTCCTGGTCGATCCCGATGGCCACGCCCAGGTGGTTGGCAAGAAGGATGGCGAAGCTGACCTGTTCGAAGCCATCGGCAAGCCGCAAGTGTGCGAACCCGGCCAGCCGCTCACCTTCGGTCCCATCCACGAGCAGATCGCCCCCACCGGCACCACGATTGATCTCGCCGACTGGGAAGCCTCAGGAAAGCAGGCGCAGCTTTTTGTCAAAGAAGGAAAGGTGTTTACGCAATAGAAAAGGTACTCGCACAGACACAAAAGGCAGGCTCGTCTCCGAGCCTGCCTTTTGTGGGACGTTTCGCTACCGGCCCGCTACCCGCGGCTACTGATGCGGTCTCTGCTCCGGGCTCGGACCCTGCGGCAGCGGCCCAATCCCTTCGCTCTCCAGCACCTTCGGCGTGTCTTCGTGCAGCTCCGGCAGCGGCGCCTCGAGCGCAATTTTCAGCACCTCGTCCATCGTATCCACGAAGTTCAGCTTCATCGCACTCTTCAAATTGTCCGGAATCTCCGGCAAGTCTTTGCGATTGTCTTCGGGCAGAATCGCCTCGAAGATGCCCGCGCGATGCGCCGCCAGCAGCTTCTCCTTCAGGCCGCCGATCGGCAGCACCTTGCCGCGCAGCGTTACCTCGCCGGTCATGGCCAGATCGCGCCGCACCGGAATCTTCGCCAGCGCGCTGGCCAGCGCCGTCGCCAGCGTAATCCCGGCCGACGGTCCGTCCTTCGGGATCGCCCCTTCGGGCACGTGAATGTGAATGTCGACGTTGCGATAAAAGTCCCTTGGCAGGCCCAGATGCTGCGCCCGGCTGCGCACATACGACAGCGCCGCCTGCGCCGACTCCTGCATCACGTCGCCCAGCTGTCCGGTGGTGGTCAGCTTGCCCTTGCCGTCCAGCACCTGCACTTCGGTCTGGAGAATGCTGCCGCCGACTTCGGTCCACGCCAGCCCGTTCACCAGGCCGATTTCACTCTTCTCGTGCACCTGGGAGTCACGGAACTTCGGCACGCCCAGAAAATCCGCCAGATTCTCCGGCGTGATCGTCTCCTTGTGCTTCGCCCCGGCCTTCACCACCTTGCGGGCCACTTTGCGATCGACGTTGCCGATCTCGCGCTCGAGATTCCGTACACCGGCTTCGCGAGTGTAGCTCCGGATCATCTCCGTCAGCGCCCCATCGGTGAAGACGACGTTCTTCTCCGTCAGTCCGGTGTTGTCGCGCTGCTTCTTCACCAGGTACTGCTTCGCGATCTCCAGCTTCTCCACCTCGGTGTAGCCGTGCAGCCGCAGGATCTCCATGCGGTCCTGCAGCGCCGCCGGAATGGTGTGCAGCACATTCGCCGTCGCCACGAACAGCACCTGCGACAGGTCGTACTCCACGTCGAGGTAGTGATCCTGGAAGCTGTGGTTCTGCTCCGGATCCAAAACTTCCAGCAGCGCCGATGCCGGATCGCCCCGGAAGTCCGAGGCCATCTTGTCCACCTCATCCAGCATGAACACCGGATTCCGCGTGCCCGCCTTCTTCATCGACTGGATGATCTGCCCCGGCAGCGCGCCGATATACGTCCGCCGATGCCCGCGAATCTCCGCCTCGTCCCGCACGCCGCCCAGCGACATGCGCACGAACTTCCGCCCCGTCGCTTTCGCGATCGACATCCCCAGCGAAGTCTTGCCCACGCCCGGAGGTCCGACGAAGCACAGGATCGAACCCTTGGGATTTTTCACCAGCTGCCGCACCGCCAGGAATTCCAGGATGCGTTCCTTGATCTTCTCCAGACCGTAGTGATCCGCGTTCAGCACCTTCTCCGCGTGATCGATGCTGCGCGTCTCTTTGGACTTCTTCTTCCACGGCACCGCCAGCAGCCAGTCGAGGTAGTTCCGCGAAACGGTCGACTCGGCCGACATGGGCGGCATCGCTTCCAGCTTCTTCAGCTCCTGCGTCGCCTTCTCGAAGACGTCCTTCGGCATGCCCGACGTTTCGATCTTCTTCTTCAGCTCGTCGAACTCGCTCTTCTCACCGCGCCCCAGCTCTTTCTGGATGGCCTTGATCTTCTCGTTGAGGTAGTACTCTTTCTGCGCCCGCTCCATCTGCCGCTTCACCCGCGACTGGATGCTGCGGTCCATGTTCAGCTTCTCGATCTCGATATCGAGCACATCGGCAATCTTCAGCAGCCGCTCCGGCAGGTCGAAGATGTCGAGCAGTTCCTGCTTGTCCGGAACCTCCAGCTGCAGATTGGCCGCAATCGTGTCGGCCAGCTTCGAAGGCTCATCGGTGCGAATCGCCGACGCCACCGTTTCCACATTCAGCGACTGCTGCAGCTTCACATACTGCTCGAACAGCGAGGTCACCCGCTGCACCAGCTGCTCAATCTGCGGCGTGCTCTCAGGCAGAGGCTTCGCCACCTTCACCGTAGCCACAAAGAACCCGTCCGCGTCGCTGATCTCGACCGCCCGCGCGCGCTCCAGCCCCTCGACCAGAACCTTGATATTCCCGTCCGGCATGCGCACGCTCTGCACGATGTTGCCCACCGTGCCCACCTGGAAGATCTCATCCGGGCGCGGCTCGTCGATGCGCGCATCGTGCTGCGTCGCCAGGAAGATCTTGCGCTCGCCGTTCAGCGCCTCTTCCAGGGCGCGTACGCTCGATTCGCGGCCCACCACAAACGGGGTCATCATGTGGGGAAAAATCACCATGTCCCGAATGGGCATCATGGGGAGTTTGCGAAGCTCGCTGCGTTCCCGGCTTTCTTTGGACTGCTGGGTCACGGGATTCCTTTCGGGGAAGCAAATCTTCCGAGAATGATTCTAACGGGTCGCGCTCTTACGAGAAGAGTAACCCATTCCAGGGGAGGCACTGCCGCGCGGCTGCCGATTTTGTGGACGAGGGGAAGTGAACTCGGCACGAGCAAAGAGAAGCGCTCACATGCCTGTTGGACGCCGCACCCTGCCCCGGCGTCACAATTTATGCCTTGTCGGCTGTATCGAGCAGGCGACAAGCTGCGTCGCACGGAGCATGCGATGCTCCCTCTCGCCTAACCGGCTTTGTCCAGCAGCATCATGGAGAGGTTGCGATTGTGCACCATCTCCGCCTGAATCTCCAGCTCCTTGATCTTCTTGTTGCTGGGCAGGTGATACATCAAATCCAGCATCAGCTCTTCGAGGATCATGCGCAGTCCCCGCGCCCCCACCTTGCGCAGCAGCGCTTCCTGCGCGACCGCCCGGGTGGCGTCGTCGGTAAAGCCGAGCTTGACTCCTTCGTAGTCGAAGAGTTTCTGGTACTGCTTCAGGATCGCATTCCGCGGTTTGGTCAGAATCTCCACCAGCGCCGCTTCGTCCAGCTCGTCCAGAATGCCGATCACCGGCAGCCGGCCTACGAACTCCGGAATCAGCCCGAACTTGATCAGGTCCTGTGGCTCGGCCTGGCGCAGCAACTCGCTGTCGCGCTGCGCGCGGATCGGTCCACCGCCCGGCTCCAGCTCTTTATCCGAAAGGGCCTTAAATCCCAGCGCTTTCTTGCCCACGCGCCGGCCCACCACCCGCTCCAGACCCACGAAGGCTCCGCCGCAGATGAACAGAATGTTCGTCGTGTCCACCGGCGTGAATTCCTGGTGCGGATGCTTGCGCCCGCCCTGCGGCGGCACATTGGCGACTGTCCCCTCGAGAATCTTCAGCAGCGCCTGCTGCACACCCTCGCCGGAAACGTCGCGCGTAATCGACGGATTCTCGTCTTTGCGTCCGATCTTGTCGATCTCGTCGATGTAGATGATGCCGGTCTGCGCCCGCGCCACATCGCCGTCGGCCGCCTGCAGCAGCTTCAGGATGATGTTCTCGACGTCTTCTCCGACATAGCCCGCTTCGGTCAGCGTCGTCGCGTCCACGATCGCAAACGGCACGTCGAGCATCTTGGCCAGCGTGTGCGCCAGCAGCGTCTTGCCGCTGCCCGTCGGTCCCACCAGCAGGATGTTCGACTTCGACAGCTCCACATCCGTGCCCCGCGTGCGGTTCATCTGCACGCGTTTGTAATGGTTGTAAACCGCGACCGCCAGCTTCTTCTTGGTCTGATCCTGGCCGATTACGTACTCGTCCAGGAAGGCCTTCACTTCCTGAGGTTTCGGCAGGTGGGTGGGCGCCGCGCCGGTCTGCGCTTCCGTGCGGTCGTCTTCCAGAATGGAATTGCAGACCGCCACGCACTCATCGCAGATATACGCACGCGGATAATCGCTTGGAGATGAAATCAACTTGGCAACGGCGTCCTGCGATTTATGGCAGAACGAACAGCGCAGTGCTTCATCCGATCCCGTTCGCGTTTTCATCCCGGCAAACTCCTTAACTGCTCCTGCTCAGCGAGGCCCTGGGGGAGTCCCTACTGGTTGGTCCGTGGGCGATCGATGATCTCGTCGATGATCCCGTACTCTTTCGCCTGCGGTGCGTTCATGATGAAGTCCCGTTCCACGTCCCTTTCAATCTTTTCCAGGCTCTGGCCGGTGTGCTTCGCCATAAGCTTGTTGGTGATCTCGCGAATGCGGATAATCTCGCGCGCGTGAATGTCGATATCGGTCGCCTGTCCGGCCAGCCCGCCCATGGACGGCTGGTGGATCAGCACCCGCGAGTTGGGCAGCGCAAATCGCTTGCCCTTCGTCCCCGCCATCAGCAGGAACGCGCCCATGCTCGCCGCCTGTCCGATGCACAGGGTCTGCACGCTGTTACGGATGTACTGGATCGTGTCGTAAATCGCCAGTCCCGCCGTAATCGAGCCGCCCGGCGAATTGATATACAGCTGAATGTCCTTCTCCGGATCCTCTGCCGTAAGAAACAGCAGCTGCGCAATCACCAGGTTCGCGATCTGATCGTCAATCGGCGTACCGAGAAAAATAATGTTGTCGCGAAGCAGACGCGAATAGATGTCGTACGCCCGCTCGCCGCGGCTCGTCTGCTCGATTACCATCGGAACTAAAGCCATACTTCTCTCTACTCTCTGTTCTGCGGCATCCCCGCCGCATCGTCAGTGACACGGATCACCCTCGCATCCGCGAGATCCTTCAGGAAAGGCGTTCGACGAGAAGATTTCCCGTCTTTTCCCTTCTCAATTGTTCCCGAATTCTAGCCAGACCGCCTTCCCGGGTCAAACGATCACGCAGACTCTCAATCGGTTCACGCGTTTGTAACGAGATCACCAGAAGCTCGCGCTCCATCTCCTCATCGCTGACCTGGATGTCTTCCATATCGGCAATCCGATCCAGCACCAGCGCCCCCTTCACCTCGGCGGCCGCGGACTCCCGCTGCGCCTCGCGCAACCGCTCAAAGTCCAGCTTCCGCATATCCTCGGTTCGCATGCCCTGCGCCGCCAGCGCCCGTAAGCCGCGCTCCAGCCGGGTATCCACCTGGCTCTGCACCAGCGATTCCGGCACCGGAAACGAGAACTTCGACAGCAAAGCCTCGACCAGCCGGCCGCGCGTGTCAGCCAGAACCCTGTTTTTCTTATCGGATGCGAGATGATCCCTGAGCTGTTTCTCGAAGTCTTCCAGGTTATCGTACTTTCCCATCCCCTTCGCGAATTCGTCGTTCAGCTCCGGCTTCACCTTTTTACGAATGCCGCGCACCTCTACCGCGTACGCGACCGTTTTACCCGCAAGTCGCTTCTGTCCGAAATCCCCCGGATAGGTCACTTCGAACTTCAGTTCCTGTCCGGGCTTCGTTCCCCGCAGCGCATCGGTAAAGGCCTGGACCGTGTCCGGGCCGCCGATCTCCACGGACACGTCCTGTGCTTCGATGGGTTGCGGACTTTGATTCTCCCCCTCCGGATGTTCTCCATCGACCACGCCGGTGAAGCTGATCTGCGCCCAGTCGCCCTCCATCAGGCCACGATCTTCCGTTACCGGCTCCATCGCCGAGCGCGCGTCGCGAATCCGCTCCAGTTCCGCCTGGTATTCGGATTCGGTCAGCTCCGTATCCGGCTTCTCCACACGCACTTCCGGGTAGCCTTCCACGGAGAACTCGGGCACGATCTCAAAGACCGCCTTGAAGCGCAGCGGCTGCCCTTCTTCCAGATTCAGATCCGTTACCTGCGGCTGCGAAACCGGCCGCAGCCCTTTCTGCGCGATGGTCTCCCGAAAATGCGTCGGCACCACCGCTTCCACCACTTCCTCCCGAATCGCCCCTGCAAAGCGCGAGCGCAGCACGCTCTCCGGCACCTTGCCGGGTCGAAAACCGCGAATCCGCGCCAGCTTCTGGTAGCGCTTCGTCACCTCGCGGAAGCTCTTCGTGACGGCCTCCGCCGGCACTTCCACCTCCACTTCGCGCGTGCATTCAGGGTTAAGAATGGGCCGCTCGTGCTGGTGCTGTCCGCTCGGCTCGCCCACTTCCGCGGTCGGATTTTGCTCCGTGGTTTCGTTATCCGCCGCCACTGCGGCACTGCTTTCTGTCGTCTCTTCTGATGTCAAGATTTGCGCCCTTCCCGGGCCGGTTTCCCGCTCGATCCTCGCAGGCTCTCAGGGCTGCGAACCACAGGGGGAAGCGGCAAGATGTGTTCGACCGACTTCCCGGGCTCGGCCTGGACACCGCGGGTCCGTCGTTGCATTGTCTCTTCTATCGTACGGACACGAGCCGGTCCAGGCAAACCGCCCGTGGTGCAAATCGCGCCGCTGGTACTCTGAGCCCATGAGCATCCGCACCCTCTCTTCCCGCGAGATCTACCGCAACCCCTGGCTGCGTCTCCGCGAAGACGCCATCGAGCGCAGCAATGGCGCTCGCGGGATCTATGGCGTGGTGGAGAAGGACGACTGCGCGGTCATCATCCCCATCGAGGGCGACACCGTCTACCTGGTCGAGCAGTTCCGCTACACCATCCAGCAGCGCGCCCTCGAGCTGCCCCAGGGCGGATGGGAAACCGCCGACGTCGATCCTGAGGAACTGGCCCGCGGGGAGCTGCGCGAAGAAACCGGCCTCACCGCCCGGACCCTGACCTGCCTCGGCTGCCTGTGGATTGCCTACGGCTTCGCCCGCCAGAAGCAGCATGTTTATCTGGCCACCGGACTCACGCCCTCCGCCGCCGACCCCGACCCTGAGGAGCACGATCTGGTCCTGCGCACAGCGTCCATCGCGGATTTCGAACGGATGCTCCTCGACGGCACCATCCAGGACGGCTGCACCCTCGCCGCCTGGGGCCTGTATCGTCTCTGGAAAGAACGCCTGCCGCTCTGAATCAACCTCTGCACGCCCGTAAGGCCAAAGCGGTCAGCCCGAAGGCCGACCGCTGGCGGTTACATTCTTTCCCGGCTACAGGCTACAGGCTACAGGCTGCCTCTACTACCGGCTGCCTCTAAAAGTTGAACATCGTCTGCAGCATGATCACCCGGTTCCCCGCGCTCGGTCCGTGAAAGAAGCCGCCGGCAATGGTCTGCGACTGCCCAAAATACTTGCTGAGAGCCAGGTTCCCCGTCGTTGGATCCGGCGAGGGGCTCATGGCGCCGCTGGGCGTGCCCAGATTCTCGTGATTGAGAATGTTCGTCGCCCATGCGGAAAACGTCAGGCTGTATTTGCGCGCAGCTTCCTGATCCATCCGCCCTGGCCCGCCTCGATTGCCGCTTAATCCACCGCCGCCTAAGCCTCTCGGTCCGCCGTGGAATCCGCCGCCCCCGCTGGCTCCATGCTGCCCTTCAGCCAGCTTGGGCCCGACGCCGATCACCTTGCTGAGCCGCATGTTGACGCTCACATTCGAGGGGCCGGTCCCCAGGCCATTCGGGATCATTTTTTCTCCGACCGCGTACGGCTGCAGGGTAGCGCCGCTTCCCGATTGCGCCCCGTATCCGTAGGGCAGAGCGTCCATGCAGGGAAAGCCGGCCGGCTGGAAGGCGCCCGGCTCACTGCAGCTGCTGGCGTATGTGGGACGCGCATTGAACTGGTTATTCCCCGTCAGCTCGCTCCCCGTCACCACGTCGTAAGGTGTGCCGGAGTTCGCCATCACCATCGGCGAAGCTGAAATCTTCCAGGGCAGCATGAAATTCCCGAACAGCATGAAACGGTTGGCCACGTCGAACGTATTCCGCCCGTAATCCAGGCCGGGATCGCTCGATACCGTGGGCACTGAGCCGATGCCGCTCGTGTCCCCTTTGGCGTTGCTGTACGTGTAGTTCGTAAAGAAGCTGAATTTCCGGTAATTCGCGCGGAAGGTCACCATCACCTGGTGTTCCTTATAGAACCCGCCCGACTGATACTGCAGATTGTTATCCGTGGGCGCATTCGGGATCGTCGTGGGATACACGCCCGCCTTCGCGTCCGCCAGCGGAAACTCTGCCGCGGCATTCAGGTTGTCCGTAAAGAACTGATGGATTCCCTGCGAGAAGATATACGTCACATTGCCGGTCATGGACTTGGAAATCTGCCGGTCCACGCCCACGGCCGCCTCCATATCGTTGGCAGCTTTGAAATTCGGAGCGATCGTGTATTGCGTCGGCGCGTTGATGCCCGTTCCCGCGCTTCCGGTGCTCGGCGTCAGCCGGATCGTCTGATTCGGATTGAAGACGATATTGCTGCTCTGGATGTACTGCACCAGATTGACGCCGTTGTTGTGGATGGGCGTGATGATGTACGGCTCGCTCGAGCCGAATCCGTTGGGCACGGTAAACCGGTTGTAGAACCAGCCGTAGCCGGCCCGTACCACCGTCTTCGCCGGCTTCCTGCTGTTGCCGTGGCCCAACGCATAGGCCAAAGCTATGCGCGGCGCAAAGTCGCTCTTATCGCTGATCCGGTTCTGCGTCTCCCAGCGCAGCCCATAGCTGAACGTGAGCCGCTGATTGACCTTCCAGTCGTCCTGGTAGAACAGCGCCGCATCGAACATCGTGACGCGCGCCACAGGATTATTCACCTGGGTATAGTTGTACCGCACCGGCTTGCAGGTGGGCGCCGGCGGATTGTCGAGACAGCCGACGAAATCGGAAGCATTCGCAAAGCTGTACGCTCCGTTTTCGCCGCTGTTGGTGCTGTTCACGTCGTGATACGCCCGCAGCCGCGTTCCGAAATTCAGGGAGTGCGGCCCGTAGGCGCCCGATACATAATTCTGAAATTCGAAGTTGCTCTCGTGATCCTGTACCGTTTGCTGGCTGTTCCCGCCCGCCGTGAACTGCTGCTCCAGGGAGTACGAAGGCAGAGTCGAAATCGACGACGAATCGTCGCGAATCCGCCGATACTGGAAGCGGATGTCGTCCACCAGGTTCTTGCTCAGAATGAGGCTGTCGGAAACCTGCAGCTCGTTTTCCAGATCGTCGTCATTGGTGGCCTGCGTGGGCAGAGCGTACGCCCCGCTCACCGAGTTCGTCTCGTTATAGCGGTTGAATTCGTACCGCACGGTCAGCGTGTTCGCCTTGCCCAGCTGGATATCGACGCGGGGGCTCGCCACAAAAAACGAAGTGGGAAAGCTGTACGCTTCGTTCAGCGAGGGTGGATTCTGTGTGTTGCCGTTGCTGATGGCGACCGGATCCAGGGCCTTCAGGACGTTCACGTTCTCCTGGTTCCTTCCGAACCCGCTGACGAAGTAAGACGAGTTCTTACTAATC
The DNA here is from genome assembly GCA_036269135.1 of Acidobacteriaceae bacterium. Lineage (GTDB taxonomy): Bacteria > Acidobacteriota > Terriglobia > Terriglobales > Acidobacteriaceae > Palsa-343. The sequence continues at coordinate 27,612 of DATASQ010000052.1, read as the reverse complement.
GGCCCTCCCACATTCCCGTGCATGAAGTAGGAGTAATAGGGTGGCTCCGTCGTGCCGTCCAGCAGCGGGTTCTCCGAATTGAAAGACGAGTAATTGCCCGCGATCTCGAAGCCCCCGTGAATCTTATCGGTGCCCGGCTTGGTGAAGATCTCGATCCGCCCGTAGCCCAGCCGGTCATACTCCGCGGAAAAAGGATTCTGGTTGACGCGAATCTCGCGGATCGACGACTTCGGCGGCAGTTGCCCACCCGTGAATCCGTCGATGTAAATCTCTCCCCCGTTCGGTCCCGCCGACGGGCCGGCCAGCGCCTGCAGCTCGTTTTGCAACTCGTCCGGATCGTCCGACAGCGAGTTCAGATCGTTACCCTTAATAATGATGGCATTCGCGTTCTCATCGGGACTCGTGCCGATCGTCGTATTCTCCGCCTGCACCTGCACTTCCTGCTTCTCGACCGCGATCGTCAGCGCTGGATTCAGATTCTTCATCTGCCCGCTCGCGACCCCAATGCCCGCGGCGCTGTACGAGGCAAAACCCTGCGCCGTGACCGTGACGCTGTATTTCCCCGGCGGCAGCCCGTGGATGGCGTACACGCCGCCGTTATCGGAGGTCGCTTTGCCCACCACCTTGCCGGCGGGATCCCGCACCACCACGGTGGCGCTGGGAATCACCGCTCCGGTTGGATCGGTCACCTGACCGCGAATGCCCCCGGCCGACGGATTCGACGGCACCGGCGCCGTCTGCGCGCAGAGCGCCGGCCCAGCTCCCACCGCCATGCCAGCCACCACCGCCATCGCCAAACCGGCAGCGCGCAGAAGTTGCGCCGCCCCAGCCCCACACTTCGAGCGATTGAGAATTCTAAGTGTCACCGTTCTCATTTCCATTCGTTAGGATTTCGTTCTTTCTGTCCTGTGCCGCTCATCGAAGTCACCGCGGCACTTCCTCACGGGCTGGCAGACGGGAAACCCGTCAACGCCTCCAGAAGCCTTGCGTCCTTCGCCCTAGGGATTCCCCTCACCGCTGCTCTGATCCCCTCCGCTCGAGCCGCCGCCCAGGTTCCAGGCCGAGGAAACCATATTCTTGCTGCCGCTCGCCGATGCTCGGAGCATGGGTTCTACCCCGGCCACCAGGTGAACCGCCGTGGCGGCGTCGGAATTCCCCGAGGTCGCCACAATGATCACCGCGTCCCCTTTGTGCAGCTCGCCCACATGGATCTCCGGCGCACGTTGCAGCATCTTCGCCAGTCCGCCGCCACCCGCTGCCCCATTCGATCCGCCACTCTCAGGCCCGCGCGCTTCTCCCGGTGCCGGCTTTCCCGAAGCCATTACGCCGTGCCCGCCGCCCGGCGCTTCGCCCGCTCCCTTCAAACGCAGAGCAATCGTCTCCGCCATTTGTGGATCGAGCTTGCGCATATCGGAGTCCGGCGTCGTCCTAATTGTCACCGTCTTCTTCGTCATCAGGTCTTTCACAACGAACGTCCCGGCGCTCGGATCGGTCGAGACCACCATCCCGGCAATATTGCGGAAGGAGCCCGAGACGATTTCCTGCGCCGTCATTTCATTTCCGTCGGCGCTTCTGTCTCCGCGCGCCGTCACCTGATCGCCCGGCTGAATCGCCGCCAGCGTCGAAGGCTGCGCATCGCTGAACTTCACCGAATCCGGCGCATACCGCCGCACGCTCGTGCTCGGCGTTGTGTGGATCGTGACGGTCCGCGCGCCGGACGCAATCGTGAGCGTCCCCGCAGCCGCATCCACGCTCTTTGCTATGCCGCCTATGCCGCGCTTCTGCCAGTCCGCCTCTTCCTGCTGCTGCCTGGCCTCCAGATCGCTCTTCTTGTTCACCACGACGATGGACGCCGTCGGCGGCTCGCCCGTGACCAGCATCAGAACCCGGTCGCCCGCAGTGATAGCGTCCACCGTAATCTTCGCGGCTCCCGCCAGCGTCTTCTGTCCCGGCGTCGTACGCAGAATCCGCGCTGTATCCGGCACCGCCACCTTCTCGCTCGCGCCGGCATCGGTCTTCACCGTCACGGTGTTCCCGCTCACCGACTCGACGGTCCCCAGTACGCGGCTGGCTCCGTTCGCTGGCTGCGCACCCGCGGCAACTCCGCCCGCCAGCATCAGAGCCAGCGCCGCTATCCACATCAACAGCTTTTCTTCCGCTCGCTTCATTGGTCCTTAGATGATGCGCAGCCCCAGGGTGCACTGCCAATCTGACGGGCAGTTTTCGCTAAAGTTTCAGAAAAGAAGAACTTCCCGGCATATTGGTGCGCCTTCATCCATGATAGAGGCCTTCGTATCTGCGTAACCCTCTCCCCGGCAATGGATTGTCATTTTCCCTGGCAGCGCGGGCCGCTAAAACAAAGCGGCTCCCCGGCAAAACCGGAGAGCCGCTCTAAAAACGAGATTCTGCAGGCTTATGCTGTGCGGCGGCTGGGCTTGTGCCCCGCCAGTCCGTAGAACGCAATGAATATGTAACAGCACATCGGCAGCAGGAACGCGTGCTGGATCCCGAAATGATCGGCCAGCACGCCGATCAGCAGCGGAATGATCGCCCCGCCTACCACCGCCGTCATGATCAGTCCCGATCCCTTGCTGGTCATCGGACCCAGCCCCGCAATGCCCAGCGCGAAGATGTTCGGGAACATGATCGAGTTGAAGAAGCCGCACAGCACCAGGCTCCAGATCGCCACCTGTCCGCTCGATATCATCGACAGCAGCAGCATCAGCGTGGCCAGAATGCCGAAGGTCCCCAACAGCCCGCCGGCCTTCACCTTCGTCAGCATCCACGACCCCAGCAGGCGCCCGACCAGCGCGCCAAACCAGTAGAGCGACAGCAGCGCCGAGGCAATCCCTACGCGATCGGAAAGCCCGAAGGCATGCGTGATCCAGCCGCCAAAAGCGCCCCAGCCGAGGAAGAAGTGCGCCGTCCCGGCCACACTCACACCCTGCTGCAGGAAATAATTCACCGCGATCGACGCCAGCCCGACTTCCACGCCGACATACAGGAAAATTCCCAGCGCCCCCAACACCGTGTGCCGGTACCTCCAGATGCTCTGGTCCAGCACCAGGCCGCCTTCTTCCGCCGGCCGAAAATCGCGGGTCATCCCAATCGCCGGCAGATGGATAAACGCCATCGCGATGCCCAGAATCAGCAGCCCCGCGGCGATGGCGAGGTAGGGCCCTCGTACCGTGCCCGCCACCAAAGCCGGCGATGCGTTCGCGCCCAGATCCGTCAGGATGAACTGCCCCGCGATAATCGGCGCAATCATGCCGCCCGTCGAGTTGAAAGCCTGCGCCAGCGTCAGGCGGAACGGCGCGCTGTGCTCCGGGCCCAGAATCGATACGTACGGATTCGCCGCCGTCTGCAGCGCCGTCACTCCGGCGCCCACAATAAAGATCGCCGTCAGAAACAGGGGAAAGCTCACCAGCTTCGCCGCCGGCACAAACAGCAGCGCTCCCACTACCTGGATCAGAAGCGAAACCACGATCGTCTTCTTGTAACCGATCCTCTCAATCAGCTTCGCCGTCGGGCTCGAGAACACGAAATAGGCCAGAAAAAAGGCGGACTCCACCAGCATCGCCCAGCCGTAGGGCAGCGTGAACACCTTTTTCAGGTGCGGCACCAGCGCCATGTTCAGATTGGTGATGAAGCCGAAGAGAAAGAACAGGGCCGTAATAATGATGAACGGGCCCACATAGCTTTGCCGCTCCGCCCTCGGCGGCGCAATTGGTCTTGTGCTCATGTCCTCGTCTCCCGCTTGCCTGAAAGAAGTTACACCCGCCGGTCCGGCCGCTTTGTCGTCCCCGCCGCCCGTCGCTTCGGATTTCCCGCCTGTCCGTCCTCGGGCGAGAAACCCGCAAGCATCACTATATGGATAGCCGGCGCGCTTGCCTACCGGAGAAATCGCCGCCCCGCGACGCCCCGGTTCCCCTGGAATCTCCCGCCGCCCCGCCCTCACCCGGCAACCTGTAACCTGTAACCTGTAACCCGCAACCTGTAACCTAAGGAACGATGTCCACGCCGCTCCTGCTCTCCGGTGAGCCTCTTACGCTCGAAGCGATCGCCCAGGTCGCGATTGAATTCCGCCCCGCCACCCTCGATCCCGCCGCCGTGCCCCGCATCCAGGCCTCGCGCGCGGTCGTCGATTCCCTTCTCGCCCGCGGCGAAACCGCCTATGGCGTCAATACCGGCTTCGGCAAACTTTCTGATCTCCGCATCAATCCCGATGAACTGCAGGACCTGCAGCGCAACCTCGTCCGCAGCCATGCCTGCGGCCTCGGCGATCCACTCCCGGAAGCCGCCGTCCGCGCCATGCTCCTGCTCCGCGCCAATGTCCTGGCCAAAGGCTTCAGCGGCGTTCGCCCGGAGGTCATCGAGACGCTCCTCTTCTTTCTGAACCGGGGAATCCATCCCATCGTTCCCTCTCGCGGATCTGTCGGCGCCAGCGGCGACCTGGCTCCGCTCGCCCACCTCGCCCTCGCCCTCATTGGCGAAGGCAGGGTCCTGCAGGACGGCCGCCCGGTTCCCGCCGCCATGGCCCTGCTCAAAACAGGACGCCCAGCCCTCACCCTTGAAGCCAAAGAAGGCCTCGCCCTCCTCAATGGCACCCAGGCCATCACCGCCGTCGGCGCGCTCGCCCTCGTCCGCGCTCTCCGCGTTGCCGAGCTCGCCGACCTCTCTGGTGCGATGACGCTCGAGGCCCTCCGCGGCACCCCCACGCCCTTTGACGCGCGCATCCACGCCGTCCGTCCCCACCCCGGCCAAATTGCCGCGGCCGCGCACCTCCGCGCTTTGCTGGCCGACAGCGAGATTCGAGAATCCCACCGCCTCAACGATCCCCGTGTGCAGGACGCCTACTGCCTCCGCTGCATGCCCCAGGTCCACGGCGCCGTCCGCGACGCCCTCGCGCACACCCGCGTCACCCTCGAAATCGAAACCGGCGCTGCGACCGATAACCCTCTCGTCTTTTCCGAAGGCGAAATCCTCTCCGGCGGCAATTTCCATGGCGCGCCGCTCGCGCTCACCCTCGATGCCGCCGCCATCGCCCTCACCACCCTCATGAGCATCGCCGAGCGCCGCATCGACCGCCTCGTCAATCCCGACATCAACGAAGGTCTGCCGCCCTTCCTCTCCAAAACTCCCGGCGTTTCTTCCGGCCTGATGATTGCCCACGTCGCCGCCGCCGCTCTGCTCAATGAAGCCAAGGTCCTCGCCCACCCCGCCAGCTCCGACTCGGTCCCCACCTCCGGCGGCAAGGAGGATCACGTCTCCATGGGCATGACCGCCGCGCTCAAATTCGATCGGATTGTCGAGAATGCCGAGCGCGTCCTGGCCATCGAGCTCATCTGTGCCGCGCAAGGTCTCGAATACCGTGCGCCCCTCCAGCCCGCGCGCCGCGTCGGCGCAGCCATGGCCGAAGTCCGCCATCACGTCCGCCGCCTCGATCAGGACCGCGTCCTCGCCCCCGACATCGAAGCCCTCGCCATGGCCCTCCGCTCCGCCCGCTTCGATCCATGGCGGACCGACGCCGACCGGTAGCCCGCAGCGCAAGAGCCGGGTATGACGTCTCCGTCAGGCAGTCGTTTGAGCTTCGATCCGCAAAGTCAGTTCCTGACCGGGTTGCATCGGCACGACCAGCGGCACGCACTCAAAGCCCGGAACCAGATTGAAGCTGCGCTCTGCGGGGATCGCCTCAAAAGCAGCCCCGCTGCTTCGAATCACCACCTGACCTCCGGGCTTGGTGATGTGGACCGTGGACGCGCTCGGTTGCTGCACGCGGTCCGCGGCGCGCGCCAGCACAGGAAGGTCGAAGCGGGCGCCGTCCGGAGCAGACTTCTCGACCGAGGCAGTGATGTCCACGCCGGAAGGGTCGATGCGGTACCGCAGCGTGTACCGCACGTCCTGCCCGGGCAAAGATTCGCGCGACGCGGTAAGCAGCCGTCCGTGCGCTTCAAAAATCGCGCGGCCCTCCGCAAACTGCGCCGTGAGCTTCGCGCCGTAATCCGTATCGCTGCTGTAACTCTTGCCTCCCTGCTCCAGTTCGATCCGCGCAGTCAGCGGCATATGCGGTCGATCCCGGTACGCCTGCTGATTATTGATCTCGATCTTTTCGTAGCGGGTCATGCTGGCCGTCAACACAGGACCAAGGTGGCGATGAAACAGCGTGGTGAGCGATCCCCCCGACGCGTGACCGCCCCGCGGACCCGATCCTTCCCCGTAGTCACAGTCGTAGGCGGTCACGGTGGCGCGCCAGTCCCCCACGGCAGCAAGGTGCGTGTCGATCACCGGATAGCTGCGCAGCCCATACGGCTCATCCCGCGGCAGGGTGAGTCGCGCAGCGGGAAACGGATCCTCGCATCGATCGAGAACGGTCGCCAGCGCTTTCGCGTGCGTGAAAGTGTGGTGGATACAGGGAAAATCGCCGTGCACCTCGTAGTCCGGGCCGCCGTAAAGCAGGCCGTTGTGGGTACAGGCCTTCATCAGTTCCAGGTTCCGGAGCGCGGCTTCTTTCAGGCGCGGCTCCCTGTCCGCGAGCAGGATGAATCCGGGATGGCAGCCGTCCGTCGTCCGGCTTCCCCACCAGCTCCACTTGTAGTTGCGCGTGCCCCAGCTGTTATCCCAGGAGCCGTCGGGCAGCATAAACTCCAGCGCCGTGCGCATGGCGGCCACCACCTGATCCCGCACCAGCGTGTCCTTCGCCAGCACCGCGTACATGCCCAGTGAGGGCAGCGACTCTTCGACGTTATAGCCCAGGTCAACGGGCCGGCAGCCCTTCGCGCTGATCCCGCGCTGTGGGTGCCCTTCGCCGAAAAGGATTCCGGAGGGACTGAAGAATTCCAGAGCCGCATGGGCCATCTGGCGGCCGCGATCGAAGTAACGGTGTTCCCCCAGCACCTGTGCGCAAAGCGTGAACGCCAGCGATGACGTCACCGGGTAATTGACGTTGCCCGTGGCGATCGTGATGTAGCCGTCGAGGAATTTAGCTGCCGCGGCCAGGCGGTCCGTCCATCGGCTCCGCGTTGCTGCGTCGAGCACCGATCCATGGTGATGCAGAGCCTCGGCGAGGGCAATGGTGTGGAAGACGGTGATGCCCTTCCACGAGCTGAGCGTTACGTCGTTGATCCAGCTGCCATCCGCCTGGCTCACCTGGCGCTCCGACCAGTCGTGAACCTGAAGCGCGGCACGCAGGTATCGATCGTCCCCGGTGCTCTGCGCCATACGGAGAAGCGGGTAGACGGCCTCGCCACATCGGCCATGGATCAGCACGCACGACGGGCAAAGAAATCCTCCCAACGCACCGGGATTGTCCAGCGCGACCTGATGCCTGAGCAGCCCGTCGCACCAGCTATGAAGCAGATCGGCGTAAGCGTTGGCGTCCTTATCAACCGCCGCAATCGGATGAAGCGCTTCCAGGGTTGAGCCGTACGCCGCCGTTACCAATGCGGCTGCCGACTGGGCGGCCGCTAAGCGAAGGAAGTTCCGGCGACTCAGTGGCGACTCACCCGTCTTGACCATCATTCCTCCAGTATGAAGTCGAAACAGGCAGCGGACACGCACCCAAAGCGTTCAGCCCTTTTCATTCCTGACAGATCGACTCGCTGCAGTCTCCGTTCGAATGACGATGCCGGCCGCGCCCGATCGTCGCTGCAAATTCCATTACCGCTATACAATTTGCCGGTTTCTAAGGGAGAATCGACGGCATGGGTTCATGGGCTCAGGACGTCCGCTTCGCGCTGCGGCAGCTCCGCAAGACGCCGCTCTTTGCCGTTACCGCCATCGTCACGCTCGGGCTCGGCATCGGCGTCAACGCCGCCATGTTCTCGGTGGTCGAGCAGGTGATCCTGCGCCCGCTCCCGTATGCCAACCAGGACCGGCTCGTGGCCCTGGAGAAAATTCCGCTGGACGGCGGCGGCAGCGTCAACAGCTCTTTTTCCCTGCCCGATCTCCAGGATTATGCGGCGCGCAGCCATTCCATTGCCGGGATCGGCGCCTTCAGCTTTCAGCTTCCCACCCTGGGCGGCACCGGGAACCCGCAGCTGGTTCCGGAGATGATGGTCACTCCCAATCTCTTCGAAGTCCTGGGCATCCATACGCGCCTGGGCCGCGGATTCATCCCCGAAGACAGCAAATCCGGCCACACCAGCGTTCTCATCCTCAGCGACTCGGTGTGGAAGAAGTTCTATCATGCCGATCCCTCCATCATCGGCCGTACGGTTCCCATCGACGGCGACCCCTATACGGTCATCGGTGTGCTGCCGCCCCACATTTACTTCCCTATGGGGGTGCAGGGCGAGGAAATCATCAGTCCGCTCAACCTGGACGACAAGAGCTTTCAGGACCGCGGCAGCGCCATGCTCCTGCCTCTCGCTGTGCTGCGTCCCGGGGTGTCTGCGGCCCAGGCACAGCGGGAGCTCAACGCGATTCACGCGCAGTTGAAGCATGACTATCCCAAAGATGAGGATGCCGATTCCATCCGCGTGGTCGATTACCACACGTCGATCACGCAGCATTCGCGCGGCGCGCTCTTTGCCCTTGACTGGTCCGTTCTCGCGGTGTGGCTGATCGCCTGTGCCAATGTGGCCGGGCTGATGCTCACCCGCACCAACAGCCGTCGCCGTGAGATTGCCATTCGCGGCGCCCTGGGCGCTCCCCGCGGACGCATTACCCAGCAGTTCCTCACCGAAAGCCTCCTCATCGCTCTGGCAGGCTCCGCTCTCGGACTGGGGATTGCCGCGCTCGCTCTGCACCTCCTGCGGCACTACCTCGCGGATAACGTCCTCTTTGGGCAGGACATTCACGTGAATGTCGGCGTCATCGCCTTCCTTCTGGCCGCCGCGTGCCTTTCGGCTTTGCTTTTCGGTCTCGCGCCCGCCTGGCATGCCTCCGGCATCCCCGCTCAGGAGGGCCTGCGCGAAGGTACGGCTGCCGCCGGGACCAGCCGCCGCCAGGCGCTGTTGCGCGACGGCCTGGTGGTCGCCGAGATATCCCTCACCCTGGCACTGCTGATCGCCGCCGGCCTGATGATGCGCACTCTCCTGAGTCTGCGCCGCGCCGACCTCGGCTTCGTCACCGGCAATGTCATCAACGGCGCGCTTTATCCGCCAACCCACGGCATGGCCCTGACCTTTCATGGCGAGCCGAACGCCGCCAGCATGGTCCAGACCCTCTACGATCCGCTGGGGCAGAAACTCCTCCACATCCCCGGAGTCGTTGCCGCCGGGTTTGGCTCGGTGCGGCCGCTGAATCAGAATTTCAATTTCAACGACAGCCTTCACGTGAAAGGCCACCCCGAACCTCTGCCGGCCCAGGCGGTTCACGCGCAGGTGCGTGCCGCCACCGACGGCTATTACCATGCCCTCGGCATGCATCTGCTCGCCGGCCGCTTCTTCAGCGACGCGGACGGCCCCGACGCGCCCATCGCCATCATCGTCAACCAGGCCCTGGTCCAGGCGCAGTTCCCGCGCCAGAACCCCCTCGGCCAGCAGCTCGAGGTGGGCGACAAGGACAAGCCGCGCCAGTGGGGCACCATCGTTGGGGTTGTGTCCAATGTGAGGCAGGACTCGGCCGGTCAGCCCTCCATACCGGAAATGGACCTCAACCTCGAGCAGCTTCGGCCCATCGATCCGTTCTACCCCATGCTGGTGACCTTCCACATGGACCTGGCCGTTCGCGCCCGCCTGGCGCCGAAAGCCATCGAGAACACCATCCGCCGCGATGTCCACGATCTCTCGCCCGAAACCGCGGTCGAGGATCTGGAGCCCATGCAGCAGATCGTCGACGATTCTCTTGGCGGCGAGACCCTGGCGGCGCGCCTGCTCGGAATCTTCGGCCTCGCGGCGCTCCTGATCGCCGTCGCCGGAATCTACGGATTGCTGGCATATTCCGTCAGCCAGCGTACCCGGGAACTCGGCGTTCGCATGGCGCTCGGCGCCCAACGCGGCAATATTGTCTGGCTCATCCTGAGCCACGCCCTGGTCCTGCTCGGGCTGGGGACCGCGATTGGCCTGGTCATGGCGTGGATTGCCCGCGGCGTCATGCGTTCGTATCTGTATGGAGCCGCCGGCTACGACTGGGCCACCATCGTCCTGGTGGTCCTGGCTCTGAGCTTCTGCGGAGTCGCCGCCAGCTACTTCCCTGCCCGCCGTGCCGCCAGCGTCGATCCCGTGGAGGCACTTCGGACCGAGTGAGGGCCTACGGGAGACAAGGCTGTCCGCCAGATTTGATTGTCAGCAAAGAAATGCGCGCCGGAGCTGGCGCAGAAATGAGAAGCAAAAGTTACTGCTGTGACACGGGAGCCATCTTGGCTTTCGCGCGTTCCTCAGCGACCAGCCCTGCGTGCTGCCGCAACATCGCGAATGCCCCGCGGCAAATGCCGTATGCCAGAAGAACTCCAAAGGCCAGTGAGGCGAATGTTGCACAGACCAGCATCAGCAAATTGATAGCGTCCTGCATATTAAAAACGTACCCGGATCCCCGGAGCCCCCACACTAAGATGCGCCGGCGCATTGCGCGAACCCGGCGATGATCGTTCCGATGTCATTCTTAACAGAAAAGGCCACACGTTGACCCGCTTTTCTGTTGCCGAATAAGATACGGAAAGGACTATCTTTCCCGATTTTAGACGCGGCGTTCCGTTTTGCAACTGGTAAACGACCCGGTTGGCTGCAACTTTCGCGCGCTGGTTACTACCAAAGTCACCTCCATCCTCCATGGCCATCACACAAATTTCCGTCCGCGGCGCCCGTCAACACAACCTCCGCGATATCAGCGTTCAGATTCCCCGTAATGCGCTGACGGTCGTTACCGGACTCTCCGGGTCGGGCAAATCCTCTCTCGCCTTCGACACCATCTATGCCGAAGGCCAGCGCCGCTATGTCGAAACGCTCTCCGCCTATGCGCGCCAGTTCCTCGACCAGATCGAGCGCCCTGACGTCGACTCCATCGAAGGCCTCAGCCCCGCCATCTCCATCGAGCAGAAGACGACCAGCCGCAGTCCCCGGTCAACCGTCGGCACCATCACCGAGATCTACGACTATCTCCGCCTGCTCTACGCCTCGGTCGGCGTGCCCCACTGCCCCAGCTGCGGCCGGCAGATCTCACGCCAGTCTGCCGAGCAGATCGTCGAGCGCATCCTCGCCCTGGCGCCCGGCGAACGTGTCACCATCTACGCTCCCGTGGTTCGCGGCCGCAAAGGTGAATTCAAGGACCTCCTCGACAAGCTCGACCAGCAGGGCTTCCGCGCCCGCGTCGATGGCGAAATTCGCGATCTGGCCGAGCCCCCCGATCTGGAGAAGCGTAAGAACCACACCATTGAAGCAGTCGTCTACCGAGCCGTCCTTAAACCGGGAATTGAAAAGGCTCTTGCTGCGTCGGTCGAGAAAGCCCTGCAAATGGCGAACGGCCTGGTCCTTGTCGCCACCCAGAAGGATGAGCAGCTGTACTCCTCCTCGATGGCGTGCCCGGACTGCGGCCTCGACGTACCGAAGCTGGAACCCCGCAGTTTCTCCTTCAACAGCACCTACGGCGCATGTCCTGAGTGCCACGGCCTCGGCAGCATCTATGACTTCGATCCGGCGAAGATCATCAACGACTGGTCCAAGCCGCTGCTCGATGGGGCGCTGGGACCCGGCTCTGCCTCGCAGTACCTGCACCGCCTGGTCCGCATTGCGGCGGAACGCTACAAGATCGACCTGAAAAGGCCCTTCGAGCAATTGCCGCAAAAGCATCAGGATCTCCTGCTCCATGGCCCCCCCCAGGCGGAAGCGCCGCGCACGGGTTTCCATGGCATTCTGGCGTGGCTCCGCGACTCGCTCGAAGAAGCCCGCTCCGATTCCTATCGCGAGTGGATGATGCAGTACATGTCGGCATCGGAGTGCCCGGCCTGCCACGGGCGACGCCTGCGCCCGGAGTCCCTCGCCGTCAAGATCGACAGCATGTCGATCGCCGACTTCACCGCTTTGCCGATTGAGCGAGCCCTGGATCGTGCTCGCGTGATCAGTTTTACCGCCCGCGAGGCCCTGATTGCCGAGCGCCTGCGCAAGGAGATCGTCGAACGTTTGCAGTTCCTCAACGCCGTCGGTCTCAGCTATCTCTCTCTCGACCGCAACTCCGCCACTCTGTCCGGCGGCGAAGGCCAGCGCATTCGCCTCGCCACCCAGATCGGCTCTCGCCTGCGCGGCGTCCTCTATGTTCTCGATGAGCCCTCCATTGGCCTGCACCAGCGCGATAACCAGCGGCTGATCCATGCGCTCGAAGCCCTCCGCGACCTCGGCAACACCGTCCTTGTCGTGGAGCACGACGAAGAAACCATCCGCCACGCCGACTACGTCCTCGACCTCGGACCCGGCGCCGGCCGCCTCGGCGGTCAGGTCGTCGCGGAAGGCACGCCCGCCGACATCATGCACGCCCCCGCGTCACTCACCGGGCGCTACCTCGCCGGTGAAATCTCGACCCTGCAGCGTCTCGTTCCGCGGGCTACCACCGGCAAGTCGATCACCGTCGAAGGCGCCCGCAGCCACAATCTGCAGAATCTCACCGTCAAATTCCCCATCGGCATCATGACCGTCGTCACCGGCGTCTCCGGATCCGGCAAAAGCACCCTGGTCAATGACATCCTCTACCGCGCGCTGGCCAAAGAACTCTATGGCTCCCGCGAAAAGCCCGGCGAGCACAAGAGCATCCGCGGCTTCGACCAGCTCGACAAAGCCATCCGGATTGACCAGTCGCCCATCGGCCGCACGCCCCGGTCGAACCCCGCCACCTATACCGGCGTCTTCACGGCCATTCGCGATCTGTTCGCGATGCTTCCGGAATCCCGCGAGCGCGGTTACAAAGCCGGCCGCTTTTCCTTTAACGTCCAGGGCGGCCGCTGCGAAGCCTGCCAGGGCGAAGGCCAGCGCCGCATCGAAATGAACTTCCTCCCGGACGTCTACGTCCAGTGCGAGGTCTGTAACGGACGCCGTTACAATCAGGAAACGCTGGCAGTCAAATTCAACGGCTATTCCATCGCCGATATCCTCGATCTCACCATCGAGGACGCCCTGCCGGTCCTCGGCGACATCCCGCAGGCCCGGCAAAAACTCGAAACCCTGGTCGACGTCGGCCTTGGCTACATCCACCTCGGCCAGGCGGCCACCACTCTGAGCGGCGGTGAAGCCCAGCGCATGAAGCTGGCCCGCGAGCTCTCCAAGCGCCAGACCGGCCGCACCCTCTATTTGCTCGACGAGCCCACCACCGGCCTTCACTTCGACGATGTCCGCAAGCTCCTCGAAGTCCTCCACCGGCTCACCGATCTGGGCAACACCATCATCATCATCGAGCACAATCTCGACGTCATCCGCAACGCCGACTGGATCATCGACCTCGGTCCCGAAGGCGGCGAGGGCGGCGGCCGCATCGTAGCCGAGGGTCCGCCGGAACTGGTGGCCGGCATCCCCCATTCGTATACTGGCCAATTTCTCCGGCCCTTCTATGCTGGAGCCACGGCCCCACCGATCAGCGAGCCAGCTCCTGCCAACGGAAATCGCCGCCGGCGCCCACGAACCGCCGAAAGGAAAAAAGAGACGGTGCAATGAACGACGCCGACCCCAGTCAACAGCCGCCCGCCGGTTCAGAACCGGAATCCCTTTCTCCCGAGCCGCCCGCCGCGCCTGCTGACGGCGCCGGCTACCTGTGGCATCCCATCGAGCCGCCGCCTTCCCCCGTCGAAGCCGCGCTCCCACCACCGCCGCCCAGACTGATCCCCAATTTCGGCCATTGTCTGGTCTTTTTCGCCCTCCTCGTGCCCTCTTTCATCGGCGGATGGCTCCTCACCTTCGCCGTTCTGCGTGTGGCTCTCCACCCAGCCGCGACCCAGGCCGTCATCCTTCGCGTCGGCCATGAAGTCCGTTACGCGATCACCGCCCAGGCCGTCGCTTACGGCATCCAGTGGGCTCTGGCCGCCCTGGTCTTCTCCCTGTGGTGGGGTCGCTCGCTGGCGCGCGGCGTCCACTGGAATATCGCCGCTGCGGGACGCTTCCTGTTGCGCCTGGCCCTCCTGGGTGTCGCCACCGGGCTCGTCATCACCCTGGCCGGCAACTTCCTGCCTATGCCCAAAGCGCCCCCCATTTTGAAGGACCTCACCAATTCCACCGTGGGCGCCTGGATGCTCATGGCCTTCGGCATTACGCTCGCCCCCCTCACCGAGGAGCTGGCGTTCCGCGGCTTTCTGCTGCCCAGCCTGGTCAACGTCTTCCGCTGGCTCGCGCGCCGCGGCGCCATGAGCGAGAGTTCCGCCCGCACCGTGGGCATCCCCGTTGCCATCCTGCTCACCTCCATCCCGTTTGCCATGGTGCACGCCCAGCAGGTCTCCGGCTCCTGGGGACCGCTGCTCCTGATCGGCATGGTCAGTGTCATCCTCTGCGTCATCCGTCTGCTCACCGATTCCGTCGCGGCCGGCGTTGTGGTGCACGCCTGCTACAACCTCACGCTCTTCACCGGGCTGCTTGTGCAAACCGACGGCTTCCGCCATCTGGACAAGCTGAAGGGCTGACCCCACAGCGTAACGGCGTAACGGCCTGCGGAAAAAGGACTCGCGTTGAAAGGGACAGCTTCTACAGCTCGTGGAAAGACTCGCTGTTTTGAAGGGGCACGGCTCTAGCCGTGCTGTAACCGTCCCAAATCAAGGGCGGCCGTAGCCGCTGAGGGATGCCCTTCACTCCTTCGGAACTCTTCCCGCCAGTGGGTAGACTCCACCGGATGTGTGGCAACCATCACTGGATCTCGACCCCACCCGCGCTAGCCTGACCCTGATGAACGACATCAGCCGATTGTTCCAGGCATTCGTGGCGCCCGCCATTTTCTTTTCCGCTACAGCTCTCTTCATCCTCTCCATCAATGTGCGCCTCATGGGCATCGTCAGCCGGCTGCGTCAATACGTCCGGGCCCGGCACGACGCCGTAAAGAACGGCCATGCCGTGGAAGCCGAAGCCTGCACCGCCCAGATCCGTTCCATGGAACAGCGGGCGGAGATGATCCGCCGTACTTTTCTGCTAAGCCTGATTGCCCTCGTCGGCACCCTGCTCTCCTGCCTGCTGCTCGGCTTCGGCCTCTACTGGAAACCCGCCGCTCCTGCCGCCGCCGCTGTCTTTGTTGTCGCCATGGTCGCTCTGCTCGCCGGCGTCCTCTACTACATTCGTGAGATGACCGTCGCCCTCAGTTCCGTCCGCCAGGAAGCCCTCGACGAGCGCTTCGAAGATCCGGGACCGCAATCGGACTTGCACGACCCGCGCATTTTTTAGAGCTGCGCCGAAGCCCCTCAGCTTCTTCTTCCCCCGTCTGCGCTCGCTGTCCGGCTCCGATCCGCTCCCCTGCTATCCTCGACTCGATGCCCGCTGCCTCCGCGTCTTCCCGCTCCCGCACGCACGCCGCACGGACGGCCGGCATCGCCCTCTTTCTTCTCACCAGCCTGAACCTGTTTAACTTCATCGACCGCTACGTGCTGCCCGGCGTCCAGCCCCTCATCCAGCACGATTTCCGCATCAATGACGCGCAGGCCGGCCTGCTCACCTCAGCCTTCTTCTTCACCTACATGTGCATTGCGCCCCTCACCGGCTGGCTCGGCGACCGGTTTCCCCGCAAGCCGCTCATCGTGGCCGGCGCGCTCATCTGGAGCGCCGCCACGCTGCTCACCGCCATGGTCCACAGCTACGACACCCTGCTTCTCCGCCACGCCGCCGTCGGCATTGGCGAAGCCACCTTCAGCATCTTTGCGCCCGCGCTCCTCGCGGATTTTTACCCGGAAGAGGAACGCAACCGCGTTCTCAGCATCTTCTACATCACCATCCCGGTGGGCGGCGCTCTCGGCTATCTCCTCGGCGGCGAGTTGGGAGGACACTTCGGCTGGCGCGTTCCGTTCTACGTCGCCGCCGCTCCCGGCGTGCTGATTGCTCTCGCCTTCTGGCTCTTCGTGCGCGAGCCCCAGCGCGGCAGTGCCGATACGTTGACGGTCACCGCCGCGCGCTCCAGCTTTCGCGGCCTCTTCCGCAATCCCGCCTACTGGACCGCCACCCTGGGTATGGCCATGTGGACCTTTGCCGTCGGCGGCATCTCCACCTGGCTGCCCACCTTTCTGCGCCGCTTTGCCGGATACTCCGTCGCCGGCGCCGGCCTGACCGCCGGTGAGATCACCGCCATTGACGGCCTGCTGGCCACCATCGCCGGCGGCTGGCTCGCCCAGATGTGGCTCAGGCGCAATCACCGCGCGCTCTACCTGGTCTCCGCCTGGGGCGCGCTCCTCGCCATTCCCTTTGCCGCCGTCGTCTTCTTCGGACCCGTCCGCTGGCTCGTGCCCGGGGCGTATGCCGCCGAATTCTTCATCTTTCTCAACACCGGCCCGTTAAACGCCGCCATCGTCAATTCCGTTGCCGCCCCGATCCGCTCCACCGCCATCTCCGTCAATCTCTTCACCATTCATTTCCTGGGCGACGCCTTCTCCCCCGGCCTCATCGGACGCATCTCCGACGCCACCAACCTCCGCGTCGGCCTCGGCTCCACGCTCTTTGCCCTGGCCCTCTCGGGGATCATCCTGCTGGCCGGATCGGGGTTCGCGCCCCACCTGCCGGACCTCGAACCCGGCTCCGCACCCGCCTCGCATTGACCCGATGCACTGGCCCTTTCTCATCGCGACCACCTTCAGCAGCCTGATCCTCGCCGTCTGGACCGAGCGCGCGGTCGGCGCCCAGCGCCACCTGCCGCGCATTCCGAATCTGCTCGACGCCCGCTACGCTGCCCCGCCGTCCCATTCGACGTCGGACCGCCCGCGGATCACCGTCGTCGTTCCCGCCCGCAACGAGGCCGCTGCGATCGAAGCCACGCTGCGCTCACTGCTGGCGCAGACCCTCCCTCTCGAAATCCTGGCCGTCGATGACCGCTCCACCGACGCCACCGGCGCCCTCATGGACCAGGTCGCGGCCGGTCCTTTGCCCACCGGCAAGTTCCTCTCCGTCATTCACGTCACTTCCCTGCCGCCCGGCTGGATGGGCAAAAACCACGCCATGGCTCTCGCCGCGCGCCAGTCCGCCACGCCCTGGCTCCTGTTTACCGATGGCGACGTCCTCTTCCGCCCCGACACCCTGGCGCGCGCCCTGCGCTTTGCCGACGATTCCGCCGCGGACCACGTCGTCCTGCTCCCCACCCTGATCCAGACAACGCCCGGCGAAAAAATCATGACGTCCATCTTCCAGTCGCTCACTCTGCTCGTCTGGCGTCCCTGGAAGATTGCCGACCCCAAGGCTCGTCGGGAATCCGTCGGCATGGGCGCCTTCAACCTGGTCCGTTCCGAGGTCTACCAGGCCACCGGCGGCTTTGAGAAATTCCCCATGGAGATCCTCGAAGACCTCCGCCTCGGCCGTGAAATTAAGCACCAGGGCTATCGCCAGCACATGGTGTTCGGCCGCGATCTCATCCGCCTGCACTGGGCCGCCGGAGCCATCGGCATGGTCAACAACCTCACCAAGAACATCTACGCCACGTTCCGCTTTCGCCCCATCCTGTTCCTGGGCGGATGGCTCGGCCTCCTCATCTTCTGCGGCGTTCCTTTTGCCGGGCTCATCGCCCCATCCGCTCTCATCCGCATCATCAGCCTCCTCTCCCTGCTGATGATCGCCCTCCTCTACCAGCAAGCCTCCCGCTTCTACAACCGGATCAACCCCGCCTGGGTCGTCACCTTCCCCTTCGCATTGGCCCTGGTTCTCTACGCCATGCTCCGCTCCATGATCCTCACCGTCCACCAGGGCGGTGTGGTCTGGCGCGGCACCTTCTATCCGCTGCGCGAACTCCGCCGCAACCTGGGTCCGCTGCGGTGAGGTGAGCACGTAAACTAGAAGAGACAAGCGGCAGAGTCAGAACGATGAAGCGTACGTCCAAAATCGGGAAAGCGGCGATTGCCCAATCGAAGGAGTCGCGCCCGAACGAAACCGGTCAGGAAGGGCGGGAGCGAGTTCGCGCGATGCATCGTCGCGATGTAGAACGCATCAACGCCGCTGCCGACTACCTGAACAAGGAAGCTCTCGACGTGCTCAGCGATCAGTGGCTCGGCTAGCCCCAGGACCTGGTACCCTGTGCCCTGTAACCTGTCCCCTGTAAACTGATGTTGAGGTCCCCATGCCGGAAACCCAGCGCCGTAAGACCGTCACGGTGAAAATTGGCCAGGTCCGCGTCGGCTCGGAAGCCCCCGTCGTCGTCCAGTCGATGACCAACACCGACACCGCCGATGCCGCCTCGACCATCCAGCAGGTCGCAGAGCTGGTCGAGGCCGGCTCCGAGCTCGTCCGCGTCACCGTCAACAATGACGCCGCCGCCCAGGCCGTCCCGCACATCGTCGAAGGTCTTGCCAGGCGCGGCATCCAGGTGCCCATCATCGGCGACTTCCACTACAACGGCCATCAGCTGCTGAAGAAGTACCCCGCCTGCGCCCAGGCCCTGGCCAAATACCGCATCAACCCCGGCAACGTCTCCATTGGCCGCAAAGACGACGACAATTTCCGCACCATGATCGAGTGCGCCGTCGAGAACCAGAAGCCCGTCCGTATCGGCGTCAACTGGGGCTCGCTCGACCAGGCCCTGCTCACCCGCATGATGGACGAGAACTCGAAGCGCTCCAGTCCCGCGCCCGCGCGCGACGTGATGCTCGAGGCCATGTGCCGCTCCGCCCTCGATTCCGCCGCCGCCGCCGAGCGTTACGGCCTGCGCCACGATCAGATCATCATCAGCGGCAAAGTCTCCGGCGTCCGCGACCTCATCGACGTCTACCAAAGGCTCGCCGCCCGCTGCGACTATCCGTTGCACCTCGGCCTCACCGAAGCCGGCATGGGCATGAAAGGCATCGTCGCCTCCACCGCCGGCCTGGCGCCCCTCCTGCTGCAAGGCATCGGCGACACCATCCGCGTCTCCCTCACCCCGAAGCCCGGCGCCAGCCGCACTGAAGAAGTCTTAACGGCGCAGCAGATCCTGCAGTCCCTCAGCATCCGCGGCTTCACCCCGCAGGTCACGGCCTGCCCCGGTTGCGGACGCACCACCAGCACCTTCTTCCAGGAGCTGGCCCAGCAGATCCAGGATTACCTCCGCACCTCCATGCCCGCGTGGCGCGCCCAGTACCCCGGCGTCGAAGAGCTCAAGCTGGCCGTCATGGGCTGCGTCGTCAACGGCCCCGGCGAGTCGAAACACGCCAACATCGGCATCTCCCTGCCCGGCACCTTTGAAGAGCCCAAAGCTCCCGTCTACGTGGACGGCCGCCTCATGACCACCCTCCGCGGCGACACCATCGTCCAGGACTTCCAAAAAATCCTCGACGAGTACGTTCGCACTCACTACAGGGCTCGCGAGCTCGAAACCACCGCGGTTTAGTGCGAACGGAGCCTGCCCTGAGCAAGCTCCGAGCCACAGCGAGGGCGCGCCGAACGGGTTCGCACTCACTACGGCGCTCGCGAGCTGGAAACCACCGCGGTTTAGCCCGAGCAGCCCCTGCCCTGAGCAAGCTCCGAGCCCCCGGCCACCGCGCTCCGATCCTCAGCGCAACCCCGGCGCAATTTTCATAAAGCCAACGTCCAGTCTCACCCGGCGCACTTGCCCCTGCACGCCTCGCCGCCAATGCTCTACTATGCAATGTCGCCCAGGGGAACGTTATGACGCACTATGCCACCCTCCATATCCGCAACGAAGGCTGCACCCAAACCATCCTTCTGAACCGTCCCGAAAAGCGCAACGCCCTCACCCACCAGTTGATGGAAGACCTGACGCACGCGCTCGAGTCCCTCGCCGCCGATCCCCTCTGCCGCGTTGTCATCATCACCGGCGCCGGTTCGTCGTTTTGCGCCGGCCTCGATCTCGAGCACCTGCGCGCCATGGCCGAAAAATCCGGCCAGCCTTCCTTTGCCGACGATTACCAGGCGGACGCCCAGCGCATCGCCACCCTGCTGCGTACCCTCTATGCCCTGCCGGTGCCCACCATCGCCGCCGTCAACGGTCCCGCCATCGCCGGAGGCATGGGCATTGCCACCCTCTGCGACTTCACCCTCGCCGTTCCCGAGGCCAAATTCGGCTACACCGAGGTCCGCATCGGCTTTATCCCCGCCATTGTCTCCGCCTTTCTGCGCACGCAGATTGGCGACAAGCGCAGCCGCGATCTCCTCCTCACCGGCCGTCTCCTCTCCGCGGTGGAAGCTCAGGCTCTTGGCCTCGTCACCCGTATCGTGCCCGAGCCCGAGCTCATGCCCGAAGCCCGCGCGCTCGCCGCTCGCCTCCAGCGCAACAGCCCCGCCGCTATGGAAGCCACCAAACGCCTCCTCGGCAAGTTTGCCGACCGCTCTTTGTCCGACGACATTGAAGCGGCCATCCAGGCGAGTGTCCAGTCCCGTACTACCGACGACTTCCGCGAGGGCATTCATGCCTTTCTGGAAAAGCGCCCACCCCAGTGGCCCTCACTGGTCAGGCCCAAACCGCCCCAGGCCTCCTGACCATAGCCACTTTTCACCCAAAACTGGCATCTCGTCAGAACCACTTGCGCTCGAATCACCATAGCCACTACCATCCGTCCAAATGGGTGAAATGTCTTCAGGCATTCTTCCCGTCATCCCCATCGACCGCGCGGCCGACGCGCCCCTCCATCGCCAGGTCTACGCAGGCTTCCGCAATGCCATCCTGCGCGGCGATCTGGCGGCGGGCCAGCAGGTGCCCTCCAGCCGTTCACTCGCCGCGGAGCTCGAGATCTCCCGCTTCCCTGTCCTCGACGCCTATGCCCAGCTCCTCGCCGAGGGCTACTTCGAGACGCGTGTCGGCGCCGGCACCTTTGTCTCGGCCACCATCCCCGCGCAGCGGCGTCCGCCCCTCAACACCGCGCCTCCGTCCCTGACTCCCCGTCCCACCTCGCGGCGCTCTCTCCTCTACCCGTCCCGGGAGCCCGTGCCCTGGCGCAATGGCTGGGGCTCCTTCGGTGTGCATCAGCCGGCCATCGATCAGTTCCCTTTCGAAATCTGGTCGAGGCTGGTCGCCCGCCACGCTCGCGACCCGCGCATCAACGTCGTCCAGCGCATCGATCCTCTCGGATTGCCGACGTTCCGCGAGGCCCTCTGCTCCTACCTCCGCACCGCGCGAGCGGTTCGTTGCGAACCTGGCCAGATCATGGTGGTGGCCGGCTCTCAGCAGGCGCTCGACATCACCACCCGCGTCCTTCTCGATCCCGGCGACGCCGTCTGGATCGAAGAGCCCTGCTACCCCCTGGTCCGCGCTCTCCTGCTCGGGTCCGGATGCCGCCCGGTTCCCGTGCCCGTCGATGCCGAAGGTCTGGATGTCCAGGCCGGAACCCGCCTCGGTCCCGACGCCCACGTCGCCTTCGTCACCCCGTCGCACCACTACGCTCTCGGCGTCACCATGAGCGCCTCGCGTC
Source organism: Acidobacteriaceae bacterium (assembly GCA_036269135.1). Lineage (GTDB taxonomy): Bacteria > Acidobacteriota > Terriglobia > Terriglobales > Acidobacteriaceae > Palsa-343. The sequence continues at coordinate 6,191 of DATASQ010000052.1, read as the reverse complement.
GATTTCAGCTGCTGGAATGGGCTCGGCAAACCTCCTCCTGGATCGTCGAAGACGACTACGACAGCGAATACCGTTTCGAGAGCATGCCCATTCCCTCGCTGCAGGGCCTCGATCCCGACGCTCGCGTGATCTACATCGGCACCTTCAGCAAAGTGCTCCGGCCTTCTCTCCGCCTCGGCTACATCGTCATCCCTCTCGATCTGGTGGAGCGCTTCACGGCCGTCCGGCACGCCATGGACATCTTCCCGCCCTACCTCTTTCAGGAGGTGCTGACCGACTTTATGCGCGCCGGCCACTTCGGCCGCCACATCCGCCGCATGCGCGCGCTCTACAAAGCCCGCCGCACCGCGCTGGTGGATTGCCTGCGTAAGGAATTCGGCGACCTCCTGCAAATCAACGGCTCGGAAGCCGGCATGCACCTGACCGTCACTCTGCCTCCGGGCTTTCGCGACGTCGAGATGGCCACCCGCGCCGCCCAGGAGAAGCTCTGGCTGTGGCCGCTTTCCCTCTGCTATACCGCAAGCCCCGGCCAGCAGGGCTTCCTCCTCGGCTACGCCAATACTCCGGAGGAGCACATGGCCGCCGCCGTCCGGCATCTGCGCCTGATTCTGGCGCTCTGACCGGCTGGCAGAGGCTTCCGGTCCTCGCGAACTGGTTATGATGAATTCCGCCAGAGTGGCTATGGCAACTGCCAGCCTTTCTGCCCCACACTCATACCATCGCCTTTCCCCCCGGAGGTGCGATATGAGGATGCAACGGTGGATCGCAGGGTCCATGACCCTGGCTGCCGCGTTCTTTTGTGCGGGTCCGGTGCAGCGTGTACTCGCTGAAGCCGTTCCCCAGAATGCTGAAACCATCGCGCTTGAATCCATGCCGCCGGAAATGCGCGGCGACCTGTACATGGCCCGCGGCCAGTATCTAGAGGCAGTGGATGCCTATCGGCAGGTATCGCCGATGAGCGCCATCGTCTGGAACAAGCTCGGCATCGCGTGGCACCATCTTTCCGCCGTCGATGAGGCCAAGCGCGATTACGAGCGCGCCCTGCTGATTCGCCCCAACTATCCCGAGGCCATCAACAATCTCGGCGCGGCCTACTTCGAGCAGAAGAATTACAAGAAGGCCATCAAGCTCTATCGCCACGCCCTGCAGCTTATGCCTTCCTCTGCCGTGATCGCGGCCAACCTCGGCACGGCGTATTTTGCCCGCGGCAAATACAAACCCGGCATTGTCGCCTACCGGACAGCGTTCGGCCTCGACCCCACCGTCTTCTCCGACCCCTCGGTGACCGTTCGCGGCGCAACCCAGCCAGCCGAGCGCGCTCAGCAGGACTACTGCCTCGCCGAGCTCTTTGCCCAGTCCGGCATGGAAGAGAGCGCCATCGATTACCTGCGCCGGGCCTTCGATGAAGGCTTCCACGATCGCAACCGCCTGATGCAGGACACCGTCTTCGCCAATCTCCGCAAGACCGCCGGCTTCGCCCATCTGATGGCCGAGCAAAAGGCCCATTAGCGCCGGGGTCCCCATTCAGGCCCTCTTTTGGCTTGAGTGGGCTAAGAAGAGCCCCGCCTCGTGTCAGGGCACGACAAGTCGTGCCCTGCTGTCTGTTTTCCTCGCGCCGATTCTTGCTTTCCTCCCGCTAAGTCTGTCGGGCCAGCAATGGGCAGCAGCGCAGAACCGGCCCCGCGCGCGCCGTATCGCCGACGCCAGAGTGAATGCCAGACGCCCGAGACTGAACCTCTGACGCGTTCCTAAAAGCTCCCCGCAAGCCCCCAGCCCCGGGCATCAGTGCCCGTCCCCTGTGCCCTGTGCCCTGTGCCCTGCGCCCTGCGCCCTGCGCTTCCTCCCGTCCGTGCAACCGCGAGAAAGCAGGCAACTTACAAAACGGTTGACCATCGAAAACCATCGAAATAATCTCCCCGCGATCCCCCGGGCTCAGGATGAGCCCAGGAATGCACCGCCGGATAGACCCGAATCAACATCACAAGAAACACGGCTGGACAAACCGCTGAACCAGGCACTGCGGCAGGGCGGAAAGGAGCTTTTCCAACACGAACTTGCCCGACTACAGGCGGTGGGTCCATTTCGCAAAGGATTTATGGCGTGAGATTTTCGACGACTGCATCCTCGACGGTGCGGCCGTTCTGGCCTTCTTCTTCCTGCTGGCTGTTTTCCCGGCCGCCATCTTTGTCCTTTCGCTGCTCCCCACCCTTTCCATTCCCCACCTGCAGCAGGCCATGCTCGATCTGCTCCACCAGGTTCTGCCGGACCAGTCCGCCAACTTTTTCGAGGCGCCCATCCGCTACGTCGCGTCCGAAAGAAAGGGGCTGTTGACCTTCGGCCTCATCGTCACCCTGTGGTCCGGCTCCAGCGGCGTCTACGCGGTCATGGAGCAGCTGAACGCGGTTGGCGATATCCGCGATCGCCGGCCTTTCTGGAAGGCGCGCGGGACCTCGATTCTGCTGATGTTGTTCTTCGCTCTGTTGGGAATCGGATCGCTGGGGCTGGTGATTCTTGGCGGCGTGGTGCAGTCGTGGCTGGCCTCGATGGTCGGCTGGAGCCAGGCGTTACGCGTCTTCTTCGCGACTCTTCGCTGGATCATCCTTGCGGCCGCTTTGCTGCTGGCGCTCGCCGTGGCCTACCGGTTCGGTCCCGACGGAAAACCCAGGTTCCGGTATCTCTCGCCCGGCAATGCGGCCGCGGCCGTTCTGATCGCCCTGGCCTCGGTCGCCTTTCGCGTCTACGTCTCGAAATTCGGCAATTACAGCGCGACCTACGGCAGCCTCGCCGCCATCATCATCCTGATGCTGTGGATGTATATGGCTGGAATCGCCCTCCTGGTCGGCGGCGAAATCAATTCGATCCTGCAGCCGCACACATCCATCGATTCCGGTTGAGCTGCGCGAACCGCGTTGCCCGTCAGAAGCGCGAAATCATGCGCCAATGGCCACTCCGTAATGACTACGGCAGTACTCCTGTACCGCTTTTCCTCCATTGCGCGTCCAAAGGAGTAACTCCCATCTTCCTTTTTCGGGAAGGGAGTGGTAGAGGTAGGTATGGATACGGTCCCCACCTCCCAACTCACTGCGGCACACGGGCTTCCGCCGCCTCTGCGTCCTTCCGGGGATCTCAGTCATCCAATCGTCATCAGCGTGAGGGACCTGCGCAAGGAGTATCTGACCGGCCGGGGCCGGCTGGTGCTCTTCGAGAACCTGGCCTTCGATATTTTCGAGGGCGAGATGCTGGCCATCGTGGGCCAGTCGGGCGCCGGCAAGAGCACGCTTTTGCACATGCTGGGCGCGCTTGATACCCCCTCGGAGGGTGACGTATACTGCGCCTCAACTCATTTGCAATCGCTGAGGCCCGGACAGGCAGCCACGTTTCGCAATCGCGCGACCGGGTATGTCTGGCAATTTCACTATCTCCTGCCCGAATTTACGGCCCTGGAGAATGTCGCAATGCCCCTGCTGGCCAGGGGCGACTCGAAGGCACACGCTTTCAGAAGCGCGGAGCAGTGGTTGAACGAAGTCGAACTCGGTGACCGGGTGACCCATCGCGCGGGCGAGCTGTCCGGCGGCGAACAGCAGCGGGTTTCGCTGGCCCGGGCTCTGGTGACGCAGCCCAAAGTGCTCCTGGCGGATGAGCCGACCGGAGATCTGGACAGTCTAACGGCGGAGATGGTCTTCGGCCTGATCCAGCGCCTGCACCGGCAGCATCGCCTGACTTCGGTGATTGTGACCCACAATCTCGGGCTGGCTCGCCGATGTACACGGGTTTTGCGGCTGGAAAAGGGCCGCGTGGACGAGGTCTCTCCGCTGGCAGTCTGAAGCGGATGGCCGGAAGTTGGGTTTGTAAGAAGCAGAGGCGCCGATGCAGTAAGGATGGTTCGACGCTTCTGTCCATTCGGGTGGGATGCAAACCAGCGCACCACCCTCAGGGGCCGCCCCAGATTGCCCTGGTTTGCTGGCTGGGCGGCCGGATGAGCCTGAAGTTCCTTTTCCGGCTCAGTCGAACGAAAGGGACCGTCCTGCTTTTGGGCTGCCGGCATTCATGACTGGCATCCCAGGGGCCGAACGGAGCCTCTCAGAGGGAACATGTTCGAACGCTATACAGAAAAAGCGCGGCGCGTCATCTTCTTCGCCCGGTATGAGGCCAGCCAGTTTGGCTCTCCGTATATCGAAACGGAGCACCTGCTGCTGGGCTTGTTGCGCGAAGACAAGGCACTCACCAATCGCTTTCTTCGCTCGCACGCCTCGGTTGAATCCATCCGCAAGCAGATTGAGGGACACACCACCATCCGCGAGAAGGTCTCCACGTCGGTGGATCTCCCGCTCTCGAACGAGTGCAAGCGCGTGCTGGCCTATGCCGCCGAAGAGGCGGAGCGGCTGTCGCACAAGCACATCGGAACCGAGCACTTATTGCTGGGCCTGCTGCGCGAAGAGAAGTGCTTCGCGTCGGAGATCCTGCACGAGCGCGGACTGAAACTGCTCGCCGTGCGCGAAGAGCTGGCGCGCGCCACGCAGGAAAAGGCGCCGACGCAGCAGCGCAATCGCGAGTCCAGCCTGCTGTCGGAGTTCTCCCGCGACCTGACCCAGGCCGCGATGGATGCGCAGCTGGATCCGCTGGTGGGCCGCGATCAGGAGCTGGAGCGGGTCGTCCAGATCCTCTGCCGCCGCACCAAGAACAACCCCGTGCTCATTGGCGAGCCGGGCGTGGGCAAGACCGCAATCGTCGAAGGCCTGGCCCAGCGCATCTCCGATGGCGATGTGCCGAGCTTCCTTGCGGACAAGCGCGTGCTGGCGCTCGATCTCTCGCTGATCGTCGCCGGCACCAAATACCGCGGGCAGTTTGAGGAGCGCCTGAAGACCATCATGAAAGAGCTGATGGAGAATCAGAACTCCATCATCTTTATCGATGAGCTGCACACGCTGGTCGGCGCCGGCTCGGCGGAAGGCTCGCTGGACGCGGCCAACATCCTCAAACCGGCTCTGTCGCGCGGGGAAATTCAGTGCATCGGCGCGACGACTCCGGCGGAATATCGCAAGTCGATCGAGAAGGACCGCTCGCTGGAGCGCCGCTTCCAGGCCGTGAAGGTCCCGCCGCCCAATGAAGAGGACGCGATCAGGATCATCATGGGCATCAAGGACCGCTACGAGAAGTTTCACGCCGTCAGCTACACCGATGACGCGATCAACTTCGCGGTCTCGCATTCGAACCGCTACATCTCCGACCGCTTCCTGCCGGACAAGGCCATCGACCTGATCGACGAGGCGGGGGCTCGCGTGAAACTGCGCCAGACTTCCCTGCCGGAAGAGATCACCGAGGTGCAGAAGCGGATCAAGTTCATCGTGCACCGCATGGAGAACGCCATTGCGAACCATGAGTTCGAGAAGGCGCGCTTCTACTCCGACGAGGAGCGCAAGGAGCGCGACAATCTGCGCGCCCTGCGCGACAAGTACCACCCCGACGACTCCACGGCAGGCATTGTCGGCCGCGAGGATATCGAGGATGTGGTGAGCCGCTGGACGGGCGTGCCGGTCACGTCGATCAAGGAAGAGGAAACGCAGAAGCTGCTCCGCGTGGAAGAGGAGCTGCACAAGCGGGTCATCTCCCAGGACAAATCGATCTCGGCATTGGCCCGGGCGATTCGCCGCTCGCGGGCAGGGCTCAAGTCGCCCAATCGGCCCATCGGTTCGTTCCTGTTCCTGGGACCGACGGGCGTGGGCAAGACGGAAATGGCGCGCACCCTGGCGCAGTTCCTCTTCGGCAGCGAGAAATCGCTGATCCGCTTCGATATGTCGGAGTTCATGGAGAAGCACTCGGTCTCGAAGCTGATCGGTTCGCCTCCGGGGTACGTGGGCTACGAGGAAGGCGGCCAGCTGACGGAACGCGTCAAGCGCTCGCCGTACTCGGTGGTCCTGCTGGACGAGATCGAGAAGGCGCACGCCGATGTCTTCAACATCCTGCTGCAGGTGTTTGAAGACGGTCAGCTCACCGACGGCCTCGGCAATACGGTCGACTTCAAGAACACGATCATCATCATGACATCCAACATCGGCGCTCGCCATCTCCAGCGCAAGCAGGGACTGGGCTTCCAGAGCGACCGCGAAGACCTCGTCATGGAGAAGATCGAAGATCTGGTGAAGAACGAGGTGAAGCGAACCTTCAATCCCGAGTTCCTCAACCGCATCGAC